>NZ_BLZO01000078.1 GCF_014132355.1 Okeania sp. KiyG1 | reverse complement strand
ATGCACAGAATCAGATTTTAGTAGAGCAGAACTTCAAGAAGCAGAGTTGAGTAAAGGAGATTTTAAATATGCTAATTTTATTCTCGCTAAATTAGATAATGCAAATTTGAGAAAGTCAGACCTAAGTAATGCTAATTTTAATTTCGCTTCTCTCAAAGGAGTTAATTTAGAAAGGGCAAATTTACAAGGAGCAAATTTAATCAGGGCAGATTTAGAAGGAGCTAATCTTAGTAAAGCAAATTTATCTGGTGCTAAAACTTATTTATGGAACATAAAAGATGCAGACTTTACTGATACTATAATGCCTGACGGGAGAAAATTTACTAAAGCCGAAATACCCACCGATAATCAACCAACAAAAGAAACAACAAATCAAAATATGACAACCCGCAAAATTATCAAAACCGACAAAGCACCAGAACCAGTTGGCCCATATAATCAAGCGATCGCTGCCACAGGTCAAATGATTTTCGTCTCCGGTCAAATAGCGATCGACACTAGAATCAATCAAATAGTCTACACCGACGACATAACCAAACAAACAGAACAAGTAATGACAAACCTTGAAGCTATCCTCACCGCAGCAGGAGCTACTTGGTCAAATGTTGTCAAAACCACTGTTTTCCTCAAAGACATGAACGACTTTGCCACAGTTAACACCGTCTATGCCAAATACTTCGACCCAGAAAACGCTCCTGTTCGCGCTTGTGTCGAAGTTGCTCGCTTACCCAAAGATGTACTTGTAGAAATTGACTGTATTGCAGTAGTATAATAGACATCTCCAGCAAAATAAGGAGTAGAGAGTAGAGGGAAATAATTGATAATTTCTGTACGATAATTGATTTTATTTTTGATGATTGGAGATGTCTATTTAATCTCCCCTACTCCCCCACTCCCACACTCCCCTACTCTCAACTATAGTCATTCTGAATAAGACTGGAACACTTTTTTAGCTGAAACTCTTTCAAGGCAAGAAACCCTTGTCTCAATCTTAATTGGAATGACTATATATAACTATATAATAAGTATTCAATCGGATTTGATATGATGTCAGAAGTCCGAAAATTTGGATAATTAGTAAGATTAACAAAAACGATCGCTCTACTCCCTCGGTAGGCGATCGCCCAGAAATTACTAAAATTTGCAGAATCAATTCTTATCCATAAATTATCAATTATTTCTCCCTGTTGCCAGATGAGCTGTTGCCTCTTTTCTGGAGATGTCTATTAATTTGCAACTTTCCATAACATCAAGCAATACTGTTAGCCCAATTTTTCGCCCATTCCAAAGTCTGCTTAACCTGCTGCATATCCGCAGCTTCACAATAAAGTCGCAAAACAGGTTCAGTACCACTAAACCGAATCAATAACCAACGACCATCAGCTAACCGCAACTTATACCCATCTATAGTCAAACAATCAACCACTTTTTGTCCAGCAACCTCTGTCAAAGGATAATTTTGTAACTGCTCCAACAAACGCGATCGCACCTCCATATTAGGCAAAGGTAAATCTATCCTGTCATAAACAGAACTAAAACCTGTTTTTTCTTGAAGTTTGCCGTAAATTGCACTTAAATCTTCACCAGACATTACCACTGCTTCTAACAAATAGAGTGCAGATAATAAAGCATCCCTTTCCGGAATATGAGTACCATAACCAATACCCCCAGACTCTTCTCCACCCACAAGCACCTGAGTTGACAACATCCGGTCGGCAATATATTTATAGCCAATGGGAGTTTCAAAAATTGGCATATTATATAATTCTGCCACCTTCGGAAATAGATCGGAACCACTAATAGTCTTTACAACTTCCCCACTAAACCCATGCCTAGTTGTCAGATGTTCTATCAAAATAGGAATTAAAATTTGGGAACTGAGAAAATTACCCTCACCATCCACAGCAGCAATGCGATCGCTATCTCCATCAAACACTAATCCAATGGATAAACTTCCCTGATTTGCTGCTCGATAACTTTTCATTTCTTTAAAAAGTTTACTCAAATAGCGAGGCAAAGGTTCAGGGGCACCACCATCAAACAAGGGATCGCGATTACCATTGACCTCTTGAATTTCTACTCCCAATATCTTTTGCAACCCTCCAGCAGCAGCACCGTGCATTACATCTGCAAAAACTTTTAATTTTCCCTCATTAATAGCATACTTAATGTTGTCTATATCTACCATTTTTTGTAAAGTTTCACAATAATTCGGCCAAGGATTAAAACTTTCTATTTTGCTCCCCTGAAGCTGATTTTTTTCTACTTCAACTGTTAATAAATCTTCTATTTGTTGTGTAATTTCTGGAGGAACTGACCCACCAAAAGCACCCTTTACTTTTAACCCTAAATATTTTCCTGGATTATGACTAGCAGTCATAACAATTGCCCCAAGAGCTTGTTTTTCAAATGCTGCCCAACTAAAAGCTGGAGTAGGAGCATAAGTTTCTGTTAACAGCACATCAAAACCTGCATTTTGAACAGCTTCAGCAGCAACTTGGGCAAATTCTTCAGCCATAAACCTACGGTCGTAGCCCACAATTACTGTTTGACTATTATTCGTAGAACCAGCATAATTTTTCTCTAAAATTCGCGCTGCGATTGGAGCTACTAAAGAAACTCGTTCAAAAGTAAAATCATCAGCTATAACACCGCGCCAGCCATCTGTTCCAAATTTTATTGGTTTAGCCATACTATAAATCTCTTTATATTGTTTAATTATTTGCTTTAATTCTCAGCTTTTTCCCCTACTTTTCTATACATAATTATTATCGAAAAGGATAGGAAAATAAGAAAAGTTATATCATGTTCCCCCTCCGGGGGAGCTACGCTAACGGTAGAACAGTTATAATTAGGCTCGTAGTTGGACTTTACTCCTAATACTAAGTATTGTAAGGGCTAAAGCCCTACTACAAACAAAAACTTTTTTTATCACTAATTATCCGGACATGATATTACTTCCTTATTCTCAGGGCATTCAATTACTAGCCATTAAAAAGCGTTTCCTGACGAAATGCTCTGCAAACAGATATCTAATTATATGCGCAAATTTTTAGGCTGATAGCTGATAGCTGATAGCTGATAGCTAATAGCTAGTTAAAAGAATGCAGGTTGATGCCGAATTAAGCTCAGGTATTCCTCTCTAATTTTCTGATCTTCTTCAAATAAGCCAAGCATAGCGCTGGTAACAGTCCAAGACCCAGGCTTTTGTACTCCTCGCATTACCATAGACGTATGAGTAGCTTCTATGACAACTGCAACACCTTTTGGTTCTAGAACTTGTTGAATTGCCTCAGCAATTTGACGGTTGAGTCGCTCCTGAACTTGCAATCTACGGGAATACATTTCCACAATCCGAGCTAGCTTACTAAGACCTACTACTTTTTGATTGGGAATATAAGCTACATGAGCTTTTCCCATAAATGGTAACATATGATGTTCACAAAGACTAAAAAGATTGATATCTCTAACTAGAACCATTTCGTTATGACCTTCGTCAAAAATGGCATTATTGACAATTTCTTCCAGGGATTGATTATAGCCTTGAGTGAGGAATTGCATTGCTTCTGCAACCCGCTTAGGAGTCTTGAGTAATCCTTCTCGTTCAGGATTTTCTCCTACTGATAGTAACATTGTTCGTACTGCCTCCATCATTGCTTCATTGGTCTCTTCAGCAGGAGGTTGTTGCTTTATCGGTTGACCATTAGATGAGGAGCTGCGGTCAGGTCGCTGAGAAATACCATTTGTAGCTGCATCAGAAGTTTTAGCACCATTGGTGCTAATTGTGTTATTGGAAGCGTTGGAAAAAGTTTGAGTCATAATAGATCCGGATCAGATTAAAAAAAAGCAAGTTATATCTTGACCTAACTTTTGCTAGGCCATTTAGCTTAGAGCGCAGCTCTCTGTTCATTGGCGGTAATCAGTTTTAGTTATTAATTAGCAATGAACTATGAAAATGGGAAATTTTCAATTTCTCTGCTGTAAGTGTGACACCGAGCAAGAATCTATTTTCACAAGTTATTACTTATCATTGAAGTAAGTAAATTAAATTACGGTCTGAGTTGGTATCAGGAAAGTATTAAGAATTCTCGGGAACTAACTATTTTTAGGATGTTATTATGATGAAATAGTTAAGCTCAATTCCAATAAGTTTCTTGGCCTTAGAAAGAGGTATCGATCAACCCAGGGAGAATTGGCTGAATACTAACTAAGTAGTTCTTTCTTTTCTTGTCATTATTTCATAAGGAGCTATGAAGCAAAATTGACTGGACACCCTAGATCACCCTCTTGTGAAAATACTTGGTCATTAACGAAACCATAATCACTACTTTAATAATTATGCCAGAAAGTTAGTAGTGCATGGTTAATTAAGATTGCTTTAATAAATTGAAAAACAATGAAAGAAAAAAAGTTCTATCTAGATTCTGTTGAATTTTATTAATTTTGCTAGATAAAATGTTTAAGAGTTATTAGAGCAATATTTCCCTAGCTAGAGTTATGGATGAAAAACTACTGAGGTTATTTTAAGAACTGTTTATTTTATTCTTAATTAGGGTTGACACTATTACTTGATTTCTAGTATAGCCTAAAATCAATTTATTAAAAGTATACTAAATTATCATCACTTTATTACAGTTTATGATGTATATCATCATCTTTTTAGTGTTCCTAGAGTAGAAATAATAAGTCACTAACAATCATCTTTCTTACCCATCTTGTGGATTTAATCAAAAAAATTAACTGGATACAGAGACAAAAGATTAATCCGCAGAAAAATCAAGCTTTTATTAATGGGATAATAATTTGTGACTTTTGACTTCCATGAAGCGGTTGACCAGAAGACAAAATAAATTTCAGTTTTTAAGTTTCCAAAAATACTCCTATGGAACGGAACTTTTGATAACGTTGTTTTCGGCGTTCATCACTGCTTATCTTAGTTAATTCTTCTATATTGCTGATTATGGCCTTTTTTAGATTTTCTGCTGCCTGTAATGGGTTAGCATGAGCGCCACCATTTGGTTCTGGGATGACACGATCTATAATCCCTATATTTTTTAAATCCCAAGAGGTTATTTTCAAAGCATCTGCTGCTTGAGAAGCTTTACCAGCATCTTTCCATAGAATTGCTGCACAAGCTTCAGGACTAGCAACTGTATATACAGAATGTTCTAACATCAGTAAGCGATCGCCCACTCCAATTCCTAACGCCCCACCTGAACCACCTTCTCCAATCACCGTACAAATTATTGGTACATCCAGATGAAACATTGCTCGTAGATTGTAGGCTATCGCTTCTCCTTGTCCCAATTTTTCAGCTTCTACACCTGGCCATGCACCAGGAGTATCAATAAAGGTCAAGATTGGCATTCCAAAACTATTGCCATGTTCCATTAGCCTCATTGCTTTGCGGTATCCTCCTGCTGAGGCCATACCGAAATTACGGGCTACATTATCTTTCGTATCTCGTCCTTTTTGATGACCAATAATTATAGTTGGCTTTCCATCTATTCTGGCCAAGCCCCCTACTATTGCTGGATCGTCACTACCACCGCGATCGCCATGTAACTCGAGCCACTCATCACAAATAGCTTGGATATAATCCAGAGTGCTTGGTCGCCTTGGGTGGCGGGCCAACTGTAGCCTCTGTACGGGGGAAAGACCATTAAAGATTTCTTGACGTAGTTGAGTTGCTTTAGCTTCTAGTTGGCTAATTTGCTCAGAGACATCTACACTACTACAGTCTTTAGCTAGTTCACGAATCTGATTTATACGGTTTTCTAATTCTGCTAGAGGCTTTTCAAAATCTAGGAGAATTTTACGTTCTGATTTGGGCACACCGAGTTTTTATTTTAGGTTCCACGTTAACATTGTTAAGTTTACCACAGTTCATCAGTTTTTTGATTAACCTGACCACCTTCTAAAAATCTAGACAATCCTAGACACGCTACTCATCGGTGACTAAAAGCGATTTTCCGACTCACCCGTCCATAAGTCTACTGGCAAAGAAGGTTAATGTTCCGCTCAAACACATTGAGTTTAGGACTCCCTCTGGGGTTTTCGTCCTTATGAAAAGTCGAGTGCCAAACACTCCATAATTGTTGCTAAAATCCTCTGGTTTTAGCAGACATAGGTAATAATAACACAGATTAATGGCGTAAAAACATAGACATTTTGTAGATATTTGTCTAGGATAGTCCATGTTTTTCAGCTTTAACAAGCAACAGGCAAGAATTCCCCTCCTATAAGGTCTATCCATTACCCACATCTTCCTTAACAGAAATATTGACAAAATAGACAAGTTATGAATTAGTCTTGGTTCGGCTTTTTTGGGAGAAAAAACCTATGGAAAAGTACATTTTTTTGAAAACTTCAGTAGTTTTACTTAGCGACTATGATTCTTTCTCCTTTCTCCCCTACTCCCTGCTCTCCTTCTCCCCACAAGGGTTTCAAGACTTATGGGTAATGGATAGCTGTTTAGATGGGGATTATTTGCCGAAATATGGAGATAAACAACCGAAATTTAGTGGAAAAAGAGTAACAAGAGGGTTGTATCAAACCAGGGAAAATAAATTATTAAATGCAATTAAATGCAGATGTAAATGGGTCATTTAATATAATTAAAAAAGTAATTCCTGATGTCTTTGACCAAGGAATAAAGGGTTTGTCGTTTAACCCTGTTGTGGTCGTTCCACTTGCGTTTGACTAGACTTTCAGACCTTCTCGTTCAGTTTGAGTAAGTTTAGTTGAGCGGTACTTCACCGTAGTAAAGCTATCCATAGAGGGGTATCTACAATTCCATCTTGCTGTTGTTTATATTTCCTTTGAGCCATCTTAACAGCAGTTTGAGTTTGAAGGCCAAATGTCCGATATATATTTTCCCTTTAAAAATCCTTTGGCCTTAAGACGTTGTTGTCACCCTCTAACTGCATTACCTCTCATCCAAATTTTGAGAGTTGGTAAATCTATACGATTAGAGGTTTCTATGTCTGAATTAATTGTGGCTGGGGACTGATTAGTTGTAGTAGTCGCAGAAGTTTTATTTTTGGCACACTCACAAGTTGAATCTGTATCTTTTACTGTAGTTTCAGTCAGCTCTAAGGATGTTGGGGTAGCAGGTAATAAACGATTCCAAGTATTTTGGTCAACAATTCCATTTGGGATTAACCCTACATCTTCTTGAAATTTAACAACTAGAGTTTTTGACTACTAATACTGGTGAGACTGTTTCTGTTCCTAATTTCTATAGAAAATCTCAATCTAATCTAGCAAGAAAGCAAAGAAAAGTATCTAGAAAAGAAATAGGGTCAAATAACTGGAGGGTAGCACAAAATAGAATAGCTAGACTACATCAACATATAGCCAGACAAACAGAAGATTTTCACTATAAAACTGCTCATAAATTGGCAATAAAATATGACCTAATTGCCGTTGTAGACGCGGAGCGGCGCGCCGAAGGCAGACCTGAATATCAAAGGTTTAGCTAGAAACACAAAACTTTCAAAATCAATTTATGATGTAGGTAAATAATGAATAATGAATAATGAATAATGAATAATGAATGATATCAAATCCGTTGGCTTCACAGTAGTTAGTATAATACTGTTGATCGTCATACAATCGGTAAGGGCAAATGGCCATTCCCCCTACAATATAGACTCTTATCTTTAAAGATTAAATAACACCGATGCTACCGGATTTGATATGATTCTTTAATTATTAATTATTAATTATTAATTATTAATTATTTAAGGTGTTCATGTAAGTAGGGGCGAATGGCCATTCGCCCCTACATCCTCACAATACATCACATGCATTGTAGTAATTGTGGTCAGAAAGTACCTAAAACTTTATCAGTTAGAACTCACTCTTGTCCTAAATGTAAAACAGTTTTAGATAGAGATGAAAACGCTGCAATTAACATATTAAATAAAGCATTAAACGAGGTGGGTATCATCTTGTCTGCTTGTGGAGGCTTAGGCGTTAGTCAGCCTGTGTTTCGCTCCGCGACATATAACGCGTAGCGTTGCACCAGCACTCGCAAGAAGCTTCTTTGTTTGAGAAGCTCCCGTTATAATCTCCGATTTAACGGGAGAGAACTTCACGATAATATCCTATTAATTTCAACACTCCTTGCAGTTGGGATACTTCTTCTCCCTGACTACCTGTTTTGAGTATTGGTCGATCAATAGAAATGGGTACAGAATTAATTTCTAAAGGTATTTGTGCCCATGTAGTAGTTAGCCTACTTAAATTGATTATTAATAGGCTGAAAAAACTTAAGCAAAATATCCAAGTTTGATTTTTTCCAATTTTCACTGCTATGTTTATTAAGTCTTTTAATCTTAACATTATAGACATCTCCTATAATAAAAAATAAAATCTATCGCACAGAAATTATCAATTATTTTCCCCTACTCCCTACTCCCTCTTTTGGTGGAGATGTCTAATATATTTATTAGTTCTAGTTAATAGCTTAACTTTGATATTAAATAGTAGGCTTTTTTTGACTCAAATTATAGCAATTGTGATTCTCAATCTTCTTCCGGTCCAACAATTGAAACATAAGGTTCAATAAAATACTTACTAGCAACTTTTTGTGCCTCAGCAGTAGTTACCATTGTCAGATTTTCTTGAAATTTGGCATCAAATTCCATACCCAAACCTAAAATTTCATACCATCCTAAAATTTGAGCAATTTGTGAGTTTGTTTGTTTACCTAAAGCATATTGACCTAATAATTTGTTTTTGCAGACTTGTAAGTCTTCTGAGCTAAGTTGATTATTAACTAAGCGTTCCACTTCTTCTCTTAATCCTGCTTTAGCGAACGCTGTATTTTCTGTAGCAGTTCCTATATAAACTGTAAAGTTGGAGATATCTATACGGGTAGGATAAAAAGCAGATACATCATAAGCTAAACCTCGTTTTTCTCTCAGTTCAACAAATAAGCGACTTGATAAACCATTGCCCAAATAAGTATTAATTAGTTTGAGAGGAGCATAGTCAGAACTATTAACATTTGCTGCCAAATAACCAAGCATAATAATTGATTGTTGAGTTTCTTGGTATGTTGTTGTTTTTGATGGTTGGGGAGTTAGACTTGGTAAGTTTAAAGTTATCGGGGGTGTTTCTGGTTGTTGCCAATCTCCTAATATTTGTTCAACTAAATTAATTGCTTTGGCGTTCGTAATATTGCCTACTATAGATATGATTATATTATCTGGACGGAAGTGAGTTTGATGAAATTCTTGAAGATCGGCGCGGGTAATTTGAGAAACTGTTTTTTCTGTGCCTAAAGTTGATAAAGCATAAGGATGATTTTGATACATCATTTCTCGTAATTGAGAGAATGCTACGGTAAAAGGTTGTTCTAGTTGAGAGCGAATACTTTGAATAGTAATTCGTTTTTCTAGTTCAATTTCTGTTTCTGGAAATGATGGATATTTGATTATTTCTCCTGACAGTTGAAATATGTCTGTAAAATCTGCAGATACGGTTTTTATGCTCAGTAAGAAATAATCTGTGGTTGTATCTGTACCTAGTCTTGCTCCTACTGATTCAACTTTATGAGCAATATCTAGAGAGGATAATTTTCCTGTACCTTTGGTTAATACTGCTGCTAACAAGTGAGAGATTCCTGCCTGTTCTCTGGGTTCATAACGACTACCTATGCGTAAGAATATTTTGGCTGAGACAATATCCGCTGTCTTATTTTCTGTTGTGATGACGACTATGCCATTATTCAGGACTTTTCGCTCTATATTTTTTTTAATCATTAATTTTTTAATTTTCAATATTAGTCAGCAGTGAGGAACTAGGTCGTAGGTGGCGTGGTGGTAGGTCTTAGTTGTTAGGTAGTAGGTATTATATAGAATCCGGTTATGCAGTATATGTTTATAATTCTATCCACACTTCAATCTCCCCGCACTTCAATCTCCTCACCCTTCCCACACTCCCAACTATATAATAAGTATTCAACCGGATTTTATATTAGGTGTTATACCAATTTTATCTGAAGTGGCACAGAATTACAGGGCTTTCCGTTGTTATGAGGTACAAAATTTTAGGTTTGAGGCAACAGCTCCGGAAGGCAACAGGCAACAGAAAAGAATAAAAACAACTGTACCTCATAGCTTCGGAAACTGCTGTATTAAATTTATTAACTTGTCTATCTTGATCTACAGTCAACCCTGATCGAGATATTATTCTATGCAGCTTAGAAATGAATTTTGTATAAGTTTTTTGTGTTTTTACTATTTAGTTAAACTTTGATTTGTTTGTAGCTTTTTGAGTACTCCTTGTCGATTCTAAATATACTGTTTATTTTACACAAATGCTTATTTTTTGAAACTGGTACATGGAACAATAACTTACACAAATTTTTTGGCATTGTTAATTTTAAGTATCATAGCTAATGTCACAAATAGTTGGTAACTGATGAAGTCAAATAATAAGCTAAAATTACTGTATAGTAGAGGTTTTAAGTACTGAAAATATCACTTTTAACTTCTAACTTTTGACTTTTGACTTTAGTGAAACGGTATGACTAGGGTTAAAATCCAATTACTTTCCTTAAATTGAAGAAAAATTTATTTCTATATCCTAAGTCCTAACTCCTACACCTTCATTCTTCAAACTATGTCTAAATTATTAATTAATCAATACTATACCGAAGTTGAACGTATTATTCAATATGGCGGTTCTCGGAATGAAAGTTCTATTCGGTTTGCCTTTCAATATCTCTTAAATGAATATTGCAAAACTAGAGATTTTCGATTAATTCCGGAACTGGATTATAAAAGTGACATACTCCCACACGCTCGCTTGCGCTATAATGTCGGCTTCTCGTTTCGTAGCCCTGCCCCATGGTGGAAAATTTCCAGGGTTATAGCAACATAATAATACAAGTTTTTCAACTAGGGCGAAAGCTTCTGGTGGGATGGTTGCAAATTGAATGGGCATCGAACCGATTCAATTTGCTGCCGATTCAGCTAAATCAGAAATAAAATTTGATTCAATTAAAACTTAACCAGGGTTTTATCAGCCAAAATATCTATTGCGTATGTCGCAACAGAGCTAAATCAGAAATAAAAATTTGATTTAATTAAAACTCCATCAGGGTTTTGTAAGTCAAAATATCTATTGCGTATGTCGCAACAGAGTTAAATCAGAAATAAAAATTTGATTTAATCAGCAAGCCCTAATTAAATCTCAAAGCATTGACTGATATTGGCTAAAGCCTTTTTGGGTTAAAAAAAGTGCTTGGTTTTCAGTCCAAAACCCTCAAAAAGTTAGAATTTTATGCAGAATAATTGCAGAAAAATTAAGTGACAAATATATCCGACTACTTCCTAGTTAAATTTTATTCTGTCCGCTCCTCCTAACTACTCTCCCACTCCCTGACCTATCCGTATATCCGTGCCATAATCAGTGTGAGCCACTCCCCCACTCCCTGACCTATCCGTGTATCCGTGCCATAATCAGTGTGAGCCACTCTTCCTTCTTAAGATAAAACCTCAACTCTCTTCCTTCTTCATTGTCATATTTCCTTCACCATCAATTTCTAAAATTGTCTTCGGAAAATCTTTTTTTGTAAGCTGCTTAATTAACTTAATACTCCGACCATATTTATCAGGATAAGGAATGCCTTTACTATTCAAATGAACAGGTAAAATTTTACCCGAAACAAAATCCCCTCTAGGATTAATATCTACTTCTAATACTAAAGAATATCCTAACTGAGCTTTGCTAGACAAAGTGCGATATCCCATAAAATTACCAAGAGAATAAGCAATTAACTTCCCTTGATAAACTTCCATTGCTCTAGGCACATGAGGACCATGAGCCAAAATTAAATCTGCACCTTCATCTATTAATGTATGGGAAAATAAAATTTTATTACCTCGATTTTCACCAAAAAATATTCAGTCTTATTCTTAATTCTCAACGCCCTAGTTCCCTCTGCACCTGCATGAACAGAAATAACAATAATATCTGCATTTTCATCTGCTTCTTGTACAAGTTTTTTCGCAGATTCTAAGTCAAGCATAGAATTATGATAACTATAATTACTAAAAGCAATAAATGCTATATTTATCCCTTTAACTTGACGATAAACAATTTCCCCCTTTTTCCCCACAGCTTGCATTCCCAAACTTTGAATATTAGCGATTGTATCCTCAAATCCCCGCTCAAAAAAATCAAAAGAATGATTATTTGCTACACTCAAAACATCAAAACCAGCATCTTTCAACAAATATTTATACTCTGGTGGTGTTCTAAAGGCAAAAACTTTACCACTGCCCATTCTTTTACGACTCTTGGGATAACTCGTCAAAGTACTTTCAAAATTACCAAATACAATATCTGCATCCTGCAATAATGGTTTGACTGAGGCAAACAATTCTTGTTTTTTTGGGTGTAATTTATTTCTAGGATAATTAGTACCGGGAATAATATCACCCACTGCTTTAATCGTAATTCTTGTATCAGGATTAATTGGAGATTTAATAGATGATAAAAGAAACTCAGAAACCTCTGATAAATTAAGTTTATTTTGAGTTTGTACAATTTGAGGAGTAGGTATAGTTGATATTTCTGACTTACTCACTTCTACTATTGAAGAGCTTGACTGAGGTCTTTGTTGCGGTGGATAAATATTTGAAATAATTTCAGGTAGCTTGTAATTATTAGAACTGAAAACTAAATTTGATACAGGAATTAATGCTATGCCAATAGTGCTTACTAATAGCCAAAGAGCTTGATTTTTCTTAGGTAAAAATTGCCAAGAAGTATTGTATGAAGAAAATATTTTTTTGTCCTAGAGCGATTATTTCTTTTTCTCACAGGTCCGTTGAGATTAACTGGAGAAAAATCTACATTTTTATCTTCACTTTTACTTATCTCTGGATTAGTCTTAACTATTTCTGGAGTATTTAATTCCACCTGTTGAAATAGGGAAGGTAGAGTAGGTTCAAGAGATTTTTGGGAATAATTTGTATTTTCTGGTTGCCACCAAATTGTCCCTACTCCGGCTGGATGGTATATACTAGGTCTGTATAATTCAATAACTTCTGTCCACTCAGGGATAGTGTTACCTAATCTTCGCCCGTAAAGATTGACAAAATCAATCGATGATGCGTTAAGGCGCTGCATTCCTTGATGAATTACTCTAATACAAGCTTGGCGATCTGGCAATTGAGAGCTTTCTAGTAAAAGATGCAGATTATTTTTCTGAATACTAACCCTAGCTTTAACTCCAATAGTTGTTAATGCTTGATTGATGAGAAAAGCGATCGCTTGAGGGTCTCCTTGTTTTGCTCGTGTTAAAATTTCTTGTTGACTCACAATTATTATCCTTACACCGAAAATATCAGCTAAATTCAATCATATTACTACTTATGAGAATAAATTTTTACTGATAATCCCTTATAGCTACCAAAATTTATAGTTGATCGAGATTAGCCAACTTGATTCGGCAAGGGGTCTCCCGTTATAATCTGTTCCTAATTTTTATAGAAAATCTCAATCTTCTTTAGCAAGAAAGCAAAAAAAAGTATCTAGAAAAGAAGTTGGGTCTAACAACTGGAAAAAAAGCACGTTGATAATGAATAATGAATAATGAATGATTCTTTAATTATTAATAATTTAAGGTGTTCATGTAAGTAGGGGCGAATGGCCATTCGCCCGTACATCCTCACAATACATCACATGCATTGTAGTAATTGTGGCCAAAAAGTAGCTAAAACTTTATCAGTTAGAACTCCCGAATTGTCCTAAATGTAAAACGGTTTTAGATAGAGATGAAAACGCTGCAATTAACATATTAAATAAAGCATTAAACGAGGTGGGTATCATCTTGTCTGCTTGTGGAGGCGTAAGACGGTGGTCAGCCTGTGAGACAAGAAACTTCAGCAAACGAGGATTGAATTATCTCTGTTTTAGAAGTTCCCGTTATAATCGCGAGATTTAACGGCAGAGACTTCACAAATGGAGGAACTAGCGTAGCACTATCTCTAGAAGAACGTCTGAAATATAACGACATTGTTATAGGAGGAACTAAATATGGTGAGAAATTACCTAAATAACACGGGAGCATTAAAGCTATCGTCTTTTAAGCGATGGATCAAAGGTGAGGAGTCGGATTTTAATCCGATGTATTTTATTTGACCGAAGAGCTACGTTGAAGGCCCCCGTGTTTTAACCGGGGGATGGAAACAACTGAGTCGTTTAGACTAGACAACTAAAGTGGTCCTGTGCTATTATTACTCAGGGGTAAGCCATCCAACCCTCGTTTCAAATGTACTCTTGTCAGCAAGTTTTAGTAAGTAAAAATCCCGATATTATTGCTATTGCCGAGTAATCTCAACTTTGCTTCTCTTAAAGAACTGAGAATATTACCGAGGAACAGATGTTTTTATTGGTTATGGTGTCTATGAAAAAGAAGTAGTAGTTAAACCTCAATTAAATCAAGAAAATGTCTTAGGAATAGACCACGGTGTAAATAATTGGTTGACCTGTGTATCTAATGTAGGTACAAGCGCGGGTTGTAGATGATAAACACCCACCCCTTTAGTTCCCCTCCCGGGAGGATAGGGTGGGTTGGTACAACAAACAAATATCAACCATTAAAGAAAATAAACCGACTGGATTTTGGTCAAATAAACTAGCTGCAATTACAGAAAAACGTAACCGCCAAATTCGATTTGGGAATTAATAAAGCAGCCAGAATAGTCATTAATCATTGCGCACAAAAATTCTATTGGTACAATTGTATTTGGTTGGAATAAAGGTCAGAAAAATCAAATCAAATTAGGAAAAAAAAGTAATTCAGAATTTGTACCAATTCCCACAGCTAGACTCAAAGAAAGAATAGCTAATTTATGCGATGAATATGGAATAATATTTATAGAAACACCAAGAAAGTTATACTTGTAGGGGCGAATGGCATTCGCCCCTTCATTTTTAGATGGTGACTATCTGCCTATTTATGGTGAAAAACTCGGTGCTGGTGCTCGGAACCTGAGTCCGAGCAAGGAAGCACCGACCCTACGGGCCAATGATTGGAAACCGTCACCGAAAAGAATAAAGCGTGGTTTGTATAGAAGTAGTAATAATTGGTTAATAAATGCAGACTGTAACGGGGCTGCAAATATAATCACAAAAGTAAGCCGCAAAGCTGTAGGGGCGAACGGCCGAAAGCTTGCGCATAACTATCGTTAACGCCCCTACTTAAGCCAACTGTGTAGGGGCACCGCGGAAATTGTCCCCAAAGAGTATATCTTTGGTCAGTGCTCGAAAAAACGAAGCAACATGGATTTATCCTGTTGCGTAGTATCTGCGCTTGTTTCCCCGTGACTGACCTCCGGGGAGTAGTCAATACAGATTTATCAAAAACAATTTGGATACCTGCCTTAGGTCACTACATTCGAGTTCTTCTTCCATACATAGCTCGACTAAATGTTAAATTAATTTTGCATTAAGTGCTTAATAGCAAACTCTCAGGAAATGAAAATTATGGAAAGTAGATTATTGGTGACCGGGGGTGCTGGATTTATAGGTTCTAATTTTGTCCACTATTGGTGTGAAACCTATCCTAATCATCGAGTAGTTGTATTGGATGCTCTGACTTACGCTGGTAATAAGGAGACTTTAGCTGATTTACTAGAGTTGCCAAATTTTCGCTTTGTCCAGGGAGATATTTGCGATCGCTCATTAGTAGATAGCTTACTCCAGGAAGAGGATATAGATACAGTAGCCCACTTTGCCGCAGAGTCTCATGTGGACCGGTCTATTCTTGGCCCGGCAGCTTTTGTTCAAACTAATGTTGTGGGTACTTTTACTTTGTTAGAGGCGTTCAGAAGTCATTATCCCACTGTTGCCCAAAACCCAGACCGGAGTTGTATATTTCTCCATGTTTCGACTGATGAAGTGTACGGTAGTTTAAGCTCAGAAGATTCTGCTTTTACAGAAACCACGCCTTATGCGCCAAATAGTCCCTATTCTGCATCAAAAGCAGGAAGTGACCATCTGGCTAGAGCTTATTATCATACTTATGGTATCCCGACAGTTATTACTAATTGTTCTAATAACTACGGACCGTATCATTTTCCTGAGAAGTTAATTCCTCTGATGTGCATCAATATGTTATTAGGAAAACAATTGCCAGTTTATGGTGATGGGCAAAATATTAGAGATTGGTTGTATGTGATAGATCATTGTCGAGCATTAGATACGGTAATTCACAAAGGTAAACCTGGAGAAACTTATAATATAGGTGGAAATAATGAGGTAAAAAATATTGATTTGGTGCGAATGTTGTGTCAAATTATGGATGAATTAGCAACTGATTTACCAGTGCAACCTTGTGAAAAGTTAATTACTTTTGTTAAGGATAGACCAGGACATGATCGACGCTATGCTATTGATGCTACAAAGATTAAAACTGAGTTAGGTTGGCAACCTTCAGTAACTGTTGAAGAAGGTTTACGTCAGACCGTAGATTGGTTTTTGAATAACCGAAATTGGTGGGAGCCATTATTATCTGAAGAATATCAAGCTTATTATCAGAAAGTTTATGCAAGTTCTTAATTTAGTAATTGGTAATTAGTAATATTTTTTGATGATTAGTTACTAGCTCTTCTATTTTCTGTAAGTAGTCTTTTCTAGCCACTATCCTAATTGTCAATTAGTTAGTTTAGTCGTAGAGCTTTCAAGGTTACTACTTTTATAGCAGAACGCAGCTATGGTGAAGGAAAAATCTGGCATTGTCTGAATTTTCAGCTTTTGATATGTGTTTACCTTTCCTTCGACTGCTATATAGAAATTTTATTTGAATTGTAGGTAAAATTTCTAAGAATTAGGGACTAGAAAAGCAGGAACAGAAATAAGACTTTCAAAGTCTCTACTGATGCAGCCGATCATAATTACAATTATCAAAAAACTTAACAATAACGTGGGAAAACTAATCCTAGATTAAAGTCCGTTAATGCTCAAGTCTTACCACAAATTTTAAAGACTTTAGATAGAGCTTTTTCTGAGATTAAATCTCTTGGTAAAGTTTTTCCTGGCTGCAATAAAAAGTTGAGAAGCTTTGTCTTTCTGGCAATGCTGAAAAATTGTCTAGGTAGATGTTTGATAAAGCATTTAAGATTGCTAAGTAGTGAGACAAAATTAATTACATATTCTACCGTCCCCCTTTTGCTAATTTCAACAATAAAATTTATTTTGCACAACTATGATTTATTATATCCATTAGTTTTAGAGTCTTGGAGGTACAAAATTTTCAGCATTTAGGAATACTTACTCTGGAAACAGAGAGATTTTAAAAAGTACCTTAGCATCTCAAAAATTGCTATTAAAGTTATCTCATAAATAGCAGTTTTCAAATCTTGGAAGTACAAAGTGTCAAGAATTTAGGGAATACTCGCTCTGGTAACAGAAATATTATTTAAGCAGTACCTTAGCATCTCAAAAATTGCTGTTAAGACTACCTCAAAAATAACCGAAACAAAAGTTTTGGACTATTAAGTAGTATATTTTTTGTAAAGAGGAAAAATGAAAAAATTTGCTCTAATCACAACATTATTAATAACTTCAAGCTTCATAATTTATCCCAAAGAAGTTTTATCTGAAAATGCTCCTACTTATGTACCTGGATATTGGCAACCAGAAGCTCAAGCAGCAGATTCAAAACAACCAATTATACTAAAGATTTTAAATCAGACTGGAAAAGCTCTCAACTATAACTTAATTCCAGAAGTAGAAAGAATTTTGCCCGCAGGAAGAAGTAAAAATATCAGAGTTGACTTGCAAAGTATACCTGACGGTTATGGCACAGTAAACATATATAATGACAGTTTACTTACTTATGAATATAGTGCAGAAGGTAATACAGTTACAGTTAGAGTTAAACCAGGTTCAGAAGCAACTGACCATAAATCAGTTTATATTTCTCCTACTGGTAGAGTGTATTCTTTTTAACTACTAACTGTGAACGGTCGGCCAAGTTGAAACAAGAAAAATTATCACAGTAGCGATCGCTAAAATTCCTTGAATTATATTTCCCACAATTGTGCCGACCACTATACCTATTCCAGCTTTTACAGATAATTTAGCCCTCTGAGTAAACTCTAAATCTTTCCGATATAAAAATTCTCCAACAACTGCTCCTAAAAAAGGTCCAACCAACATCCCTAATAAAGGTCCGCCGAATGGTAAAGCTGGTAAGAGACCAAAAAAACCTAATGCCAGACCAACGAAGCAACCTATTTGTCCCCATTTACTAGCACCAGACTGTTTTGCTCCCCAATAAGTAGCTAGAAAATCTATTAAAGTACTCAAAACAAGAACAGCGATCGCCATTCCTAACACCCAACCTACCCCAGTAAAATTTTGAATAAAGCTCCAAACTAAAATGGCTGCTAAAATCAAACTAGAACCGGGCAAACCTGGAATTACAGCACCAGCAACACCGACCAACATAACTATTACAAGAAGCCAATAAATAATTACCATTAACATATTAAAATCAAAAAATTAACCTGTCTTATTAATTCTAATTAATTTCTCTCGACAAAGTATCTGTCAATTTATCTGCTATTCCTGAAATCCAATTTTCATCTTGTTTAGTATAACTGCGAGGAGAATTTGCACCTAAGATAATTACGCCATTCTTACCAATAGGTTGACAAATGACACCTTGAGTATTTTCTGGTAAATAATTAAATTCAATACGACCCGGATAAACTTTTAAATCGACTAAATAAATAGGTTTTTGTTTATTCAAAACTTGTTGAAAAATAGCTCCCGGTTCTACTTGTGAGTGAGATGGTAAAATTCCTCTTTTTAATAAGACTTTGTTTTGATACCAAATAATAATAGTTTTAGTAACTGTATTAGTTAATAATAAACTAGAAGCCCAGGCAAGTTCATTTTTTGCTATGTCAGATAATTCTGGCAATAGTTCAAATCCTGATTCACCAATTAATTCAACAGTATCAGGAGAACGTGGTTGTATCTGTTGCCAAAGTAAACCAGTTAAAATCAAAAAAGCACTTAAAATTACCCCTACTACATCAGAACGAGCTTGGGAAGCTAAAAGATTAGGGGTAAAAAATCGATTAACCATGAGTAAAGTTCCACCTAATCCTCCTACTATTATAGGTAGCATTCGTAGGACTTGATTTTGGTCTGATTGAGCCATATTTTAAATAATAAATTATCAAACAAAGAGGGTTTAATATAGTGTTTATCTTTGAGAAATATGAATATATAGCAATATGATTTAAGTTGTTATATATTGGCAAATTTTAGATAACTGGGAACAGAGAATAAGAAAAAAATGTATGATATGAATATGATAACTGGTATATTCTATACTTTTAAGGAACACCTCAATTCTCACAACTGATTCCTGATTGCTATATAGTCTCTACATAAATTTTGAAAGCTATAATTTAAATCATTAAATTTATTGAAGAAGGAAAAAGGAAGGAAAAAGGAAGAAAAAAGAAGGAAAAAGTTGATGGGGATAGTCTTTGACAAGCCACTTCGTGCCTGATAACTCCAACCAATTGTAGACACAGCAGTTGAAGTGTGGAATCTTATACCCAAATATCGCGCATTTTTGCTACATCTTCTTGAAAGCAGAGAGTAGGAAGTAGTTCAACTATTAATAATTATTAATAATTACCTCTCCTTGAAAAGAAGAGGATTGACGCGGTAGGGAAAATTTTTTATTTTTTCTCCTTTAAAGGAGAGACTTTGAACCTTAATTATTCGGTAAATGACGAATAAGATATCTTGAATTCATACAAATAATTGCTAAAAAATCAATGAACAATTATCATTACTGAATAACTGAAGTGTTCAATAAAAATAGCATTATTTTTAGGAATTGGTATTAAACCCATAAAGAAAAAGATAAATTTAGATACCGATAAGCAAATTTTTAAAATTACTGAATAACTAGGATTTTTAGTAGTGCTAAACAAGTAATGATTTTTATCGTCTACCTTCTTATAATCAAAGGGATGTAGCAACTAATATCCTTAAATTTTTAGTACTACCTATTTTTTTAGGCTTTGATTTGACTGTAACTATATTTCAACCAACTTCACCAGGCTCAATAATACGTTGAAATAAATAACCAGTACCCCGAGCAGTTAAAATCAATTCTGGATTACTTGGATCGTCTTCTAACTTAGCCCTCAGTCGAGAAATATGAACATCCACTACCCTCGTATCTACATGGCGCTCCGGAGTATAACCCCAAACTTCCTGCAAAATTTCAGACCGAGAAAAAGGTTCTCCAGAACGACTTACCAACAACTCCAACAAACTAAACTCCATACCAGTAAGTCTAATTCGTTCATCCCCTTTGTAAACTTGACGCTTATTCGTATCAATTCTAATACTGCTGACCTGAATAACACCAGAACTAGGAATACCAGAACTCCCATTCTTATCAACTCGACGTAATACAGAACGAATTCTTGCTTCTAATTCTTTCGGAGAAAAAGGCTTAACAACATAGTCATCAGCACCTAACTCTAAACCTGTAATTCGATCTGCAACATCTCCCAAAGCAGTTAGCATAATTATGGGAATATCAGATTCTTTCCGCAACTCCTGACATACACCATAACCATCTAATTTTGGCATCATCACATCTAATACCACCAAATCTGGGTCTGCATTGCGAAAAGTCTCCAAAGCTTCTTCCCCGTCAGCAGCAGTGACAACATCATAGCCAATCATCGACAGCCGAGTTTCTAAAATACGACGGATACTTGCCTCATCATCAACAACCAATATTTTTTCTTTATGATTTTCCACTTTTCCTAACACTCCTTCATTTAGATTTATAATTATATTAATTTTCTTAACTCTATCATCAAAATAACAACAGAAATTACCATTATGTATTACTTCTTAGCTTGGGATGAGTGAAACTTTAGGCTTTTTATATTTACGAGTGAATATTAAATTATTTTAAGAAATGCCAAAACAGAAAATAAAGTATGTTTGTGGAGAATGTGGGTATGAGTCTGCTCAACATTTGGGCAGATGTCCTGGGTGTAATACCTGGGGTTCTATGACACCGGAGATAGAACAAAAAACTGTAACGACTTTACAAAGATTGGGACTTACTGATATAGACATTGGCAGTCAAGCATCTGAATCAGATAAGTCTTATGGTCAACCAAGGGCATCTTTTCTATTATCCCAGATTTCTGACCAAAGTTTGTCCAGAATGCCTTCTGGATTTGAAGAGTTAGACCGAGTGCTTGGTGGTGGAATTGTTCCTGGTTCCTTGGTTTTGATTGGTGGGGAACCTGGTATTGGTAAGTCTACTCTTTTATTACAGGTGGCTAATCAGTTGTCTAGTAGATGTCGAGTTTTATATGTGTCGGCAGAAGAGTCTGGACAACAGGTTAAATTACGTTCGCAACGTTTAATTGTTAATCTCAATAAAGTAGAAGTAAAGGAAGAGGATAAGGATAATGTTTCAAATGTTGAGATGGATGAAGATTTATCCTCAAATGAAAATAAGGATATTGTTTCAAATGTTGAGATGGATGAAGATTTATCCTCCAACGAAAGTCAAGAAAGCAATGACAATGCTGAAACTATAAAAGATTCCACTACAGATTCTCAGGAAAATTTATTTTTATTGCCAGAAACAGATTTAGAAGTAATTTTAAGAGAGTTAGAATCTCTCAAACCATATCTTGCTGTGATTGACAGTATTCAAACAATTTATTTTGCTTCGCTGACTTCTGCTCCTGGTTCGGTTGCTCAGGTGAGAGAATGTACTTCAGCTTTAATGCAAGTAGCAAAGCGGGAAAATATTACTTTATTAATAGTTGGTCATGTAACTAAAGATGGTGCTTTAGCAGGTCCCCGTGTTTTAGAACATTTGGTAGATACGGTTTTGTATTTTGAGGGCGATCGCTTTGCCTCTCACCGTCTGTTACGCTCTATGAAAAATCGTTTCGGCGCTACTCACGAAATTGGAGTATTTGAAATGGTGGCGAATGGTTTAAAGGAGATATTGAATCCCTCAGAGTTATTTTTAGGAAGTCGCGATGAATATGCTTCGGGAACTTCCACGGTTGTTTCTATGGAGGGTACTCGCCCAATAGTTGTAGAAATTCAAGCTTTAGTAAGTCCGGCAAGTCATGGTGCGCCTCGACGTTCTACTACTGGAATTGATAGTGGTAGGTTGCAACAGATTTTGGCAGTGTTGGAAAAACGGGTCGGCATTCCTTTATCTAAGTTAGATACTTATGTGGCGACAGTGGGTGGGTTGAGTGTAGAAGAACCTGCCGCAGACCTGGGAGTTGCTATTGCAGTAGTGGCTAGTTTTCGCGACCGGGTAGTTGACCCCAGGATTATTTTGCTGGGAGAGGTTGGTTTAGGTGGCCAGGTGCGACCTGTATCTCAGTTGGAATTAAGGTTGAGAGAGGCTGCGAAGTTAGGTTTTAAGAGGGCAATTATTCCGAAAGGTCAACAAACGCCAGATTTAGGAATGCAAATATTGCCTATTGCTAAGGTGATAGATGCAATTATTGCTGCTATTCCAGCCCAACCTCCAACTATGGAGAATTGAGGATTTTATTGTTAAAAGTGAAGAAGGAACAAGGAGTAAATAGGTTTGCTGATTAACTATCAAAGTATTGACAGATAAAGATTTTAGCCTTATGAGATTCCAAAAAAGTGCCCTTGTTTTAGTCTAAAACGTTCAAAAAGTTAGCATTTTGGGAAATCAAGGACAGAAAAATTGAGGGACAATTCTTACTTTTACTCCTCTAAATTCCCCGTTTCTTCTGACTCAGTCCTCAGTCCTTCCCTTCCTGGGAGCAGGGCTGTTTCAAAGTATTGTAGATTAACGATGAGCGGGAGAACGGGAGATGAGAGGATCGTAGAACAGTGAAATTTACCAAAATTTGCCGATTTTTCAGCCAATAAGCGTCCCTTTTGCTCTGACTAAAATTGTGAAAACTCAACTTTTAATCATAAATTAAAAACTTCCATCCCCGTGTCTGGTGTGTCACCGCGTCCCCGTGTCTATCGAGAATGAAACAGCCCTGCCAGGAGGGCAGGGGTTAGGGGTGGGTTGATTCCTATCCCTAGCAAAAAATTTTATTCGGCAAACCCTAACCCTATTTAGAGAACCTACCTTCTTGAGTCTTGCTATGAATATTCTTTAGCTTGAAAAATAGACTAGCGAAAATTTTTTTATCTGAAGCACCTCAAATGTATAACTTTGTAATCTTTGTATTATTTAGTATTATTCTGCTATACGCAATAGTTAAATCTTATGTTTGTTGGAACTACTGAAGCAGCTTCTCTATTAAGTATTTCTGCTCAACGAGTCCGAGTTTTGCTCAAAGAAGGTCGGATTCAAGGCGCTCGGAAAATAAATGGTCGGACTTGGGGAATTCCTCTGTACAAAGGAAAACCAAGAGTCTCTGGTAGAAAACGTGGCCCTAAACCCAATTGGTCTCCTCATCGCCACTGTGGTAAAAATACTCTTCATTTTAATCGGCCTAATATAGAGAAAAATCGAAAGCTCAAAAAGGTCGATCCTCAAGCTAAATGTGAATATGTACTTTCTGCTCAACGTGGCTCTGAGATTTTAGGTAAAGGTCACGAAGTTGAGATTCACGGTCCTTGTCGGATTGTTTATCGACCAGAAAAACCTCATAGTTGTGGAGCCACTGTGTGGATTGAGACTTTGGCAACGGCGACAGTGTTTAATTTTGACGGTACAGTGGAGCGGGTTGACAGTAGATGGATTTGGGAAGAAGAGGAGATGTGGAAAATCAATAAGAAAAATATTGAGGAATTAATTAGCATTTCTGTTTAAGCTGTCAAATTTTCTGCATCATCAACTAATATCTTTTTTCTCAAATTACTAAATTAGGTAATTTTCGATTAATCTTTAATACAAACTAAATTGCGGGTAAATTTTGCTATATTACATCATCCCGTTATTTGTCTCTTTTGGAGAATATTTTTAAATCTTTATTTGTCATATATGACATAAATTTTTTGAGCAAAAGGAGTGTCATTTTACTGGCTATTTTTTTCTGAAAAATAGTTTTCTTATTTATCTGATAATTCCAAGTTTTGATAGCCAAATCAATATACCAACCCAAATGTGTAGGAGTTTGTGTTTTATATGACTCCCACCAAGCTCTATCTTCATCAGTAATAGTTTCTGGTGTCACACCTTTTAAAACATACATTAGTAACCAGAATGTCGGATTATTTTGATATGAATTAACTACCTGGTTTAATGCTTTAGACTTAGATGTTTTAGCTACTCTTTTCCACTCCTCTAATTTAGCTAGGTCTTGAGTGTAACGAAAAGTCACGTTAGCTAAATATAAATTTGCTTTACTCCATTTTAATCCACCATATCTACCATAAGCAGCTACTTCTGAATTAATATCGGGTGTATTTTTATTATTCAAAGTTTCTTTAGTTGATACTAACCACTCAACAACAGAATCATGAGATAAAGGATTACTAGCATCTTTTAAAACAAATCCAAATCTTTCTACTGGTCTTTCTGACTTTGTATCTACAGATGTCGGCAACCACAGAAATAAACATACATTTTTTCCAGGAATATTAGTTATTTCTGCCAATTTTTTATGATTTTTTCCCTCACCTGTTCCATACAATACTTTTCGATAGCTCGTGCTAACCATTTCTTTGATTTTTGGTTGAGCAATTAATTGATTTCGTATAGCTTGAAAATCTTTCTTGTATTTTTCATCTAGTCTAAAATTAAATTCCCAAGCAAAAGTCGGTAAACTTTTACTATAAGATTCAGAGTTTAAATTTTTTCCTGGGAAGCCAAATATAGGATAAGGAATATCATAAGTTTTTCCTGAAAGATTAAATTTAGCAATATCTTTATTCTGTTCAACATCAATACTAAACTCCCATAAACAAAAATCATCCTCAAACTTGGAAGCTTCCTTATCTGTATAATTATCCTCATGGAAAATAGGAGCGTTCGCGGAGCGTGGCGTTAGCCGTATCGCTATTAATTTCACAGGTAATGAATAATCTATTTGTTCTGCAAAAGGCTTTTCTATCAGTAAAGCTTTCCTATAGCGAGTAAGCTGAGAGATTAAACCTCTATCCTCTTCATTTTTTAACTCAATTATCACAGGTTGTTTAACTGATTTAATAGAGCATAGTAAATCGCACCTTTGTGTATTAATAGTATGCTGACGCTTAATCAAAACTAAGTCTGGAAAAATCTGGTTAAAATTTAATTCTATATAATTTTCTAAATCTTCTTCTGACTGAAATTTGATTTTTTCATTGATAAAGACTAAGTTACGAGTAGACTTTGCTACCTTCTCATCCCGTTTTTTCTCAGCTTCTGTTAAATGCTTGGCTTTTAAATATGGCATAAACTTCTTTATAAGAATCAGAATGTGTAAATTATACTTGTAATGTTACTTGCTGTTCCTGAGATTAATTAGCGAATTTACTTAATTCCGTAATTCCAAGTTTTAACAGCTAAATCTATATACCAACCTAAATTGTTAGGGGTTTTATTTTTATACGAATTCCACCAAGCTCTATCTTCATCACTCATAGCATCTGGTGTCACACCATATTAAAAGGTGCGTTATTGACCTCTCCCCTGGCTGAAGCCGAGGGGATTCTAAGCTGTTGCTACATGGCTGGATTTATCCGTGCCACTCCGCTTTTTAGCTTTGGTTTCCCAGATACGAAATCTGGTAGCAAGGGCCAAAACTTGCCTACAGACCTTGACTAGGCTTAAACCTAATTGTGTCTCTACTTTGCGAAGTATATTCGCAGCTGCGTTTAAATCAGCGTTGATTAATATTCCTTTAGCAGTGCGGTACATCCCGCGTTTAACTCGTTTCCCTGATGGTTTCCACCCTTTCCTACGGAATGCTACGCAAACGGGTTTCTCACCAAAAGTAGGTAGAAAATCACTGTCTAGAAAACTAGCTTTACTGGTATAGGATTCCTCGGTTTCAATCAACTTAATACTGTGTTCTGTACACAACTGTTTTACCCGTTCTTTGAGTTTAGATGTAGGAATTTGGACAAATGATTGTGTTGTTTTTCCCAAGTCTGCCCCTTGTCGTTGTCCCTGATTCCAACCAAAAACAATCATGCCAATTTGATGTTCTAAGCAATGATTGACAATTAGTCTTGCAGCTTTATTCACAGCGTCACGCATCTGACGATTACGTTTTTCTGTGATTTCGGCTAGTTGGCCATCCCAGTAGCCTTGCGGTTTGCCTTCTTTAAGTGTGGAAGCACGCTTGTTATACCACTGGTTAAGACTTTTAACCTTGCGACCGTCAACAATCAAGCTAGTACCAACATTAGAGACGCAACTTAACCAGTTGTCGATTCCAGGGTCGATACCTAAAGCATTCTGAGGATTTAAATTATGTTGAGTTAGAATTTCTTTTTGATAGACCAACTCGACATAGAAACACTGATTGCGTGGTAATATTCGCAGTTCTTTGATATCTATAAACTTTAGATTCGACGGCATAGGTATTAAAAAGCTATCTAACTTAAACCATCGTTTTACAGTTGTGCCCAGGGGAATTTTGATTTGGTCTCCAACAAGCCTTAAAGCCTGTGACGGATAAATTACCACTGCTAAACCGTCTTTTTTACGGTAGTTGGGAACCCTGGGCTTGAAATGCAAATTACCTTTTTTGTACTTCTTATCTAGCTCTTTAAATGATTTAAAAGATTCCGCAACAGACCTTAATATTTGCTGTGCAGCCTGTGAGTACAAAACTTTGTAGTGTTTGTTAGTCTTGTATTCTTTTTCTAAGTCATATTTGCCAATTATCTTTTTACTCTTAAAAATAATTGACGACCATAGTAAATACCACAATTTGTTAGTTTATGGGACTCGGAACAAATAAACTCAAGTACTGATTTCAATTCGTTATCCGGGTTAATTAAATTTTTCTGACATCCATAAATAGGCATTCTGTATATCACCCCCTGGAAAGATGCTATATATAAGTATACGAATATATGCAGTCTAACACAATGCCTTTCCCAAAAAAACATAAACTAGGGTTTACTACTGACAGAAAGCAATCCCTAACGACCACAGTCTGTTTCAAAACCGATGAAGAATTAGCCCAAAAATTAAAGTCTGTCCCAGACTGGCAAGAGAAGTTAAGGCAAGTATTACCAGACTTAATCAAAGGCTGGACAGCAGGTTAAAACCTGCCGTGTCCGTTTTTATCCCTCCTCTAAAGAGAGAGGGCTTTCAACGTCCCGCCAATCCTTGGTAAGAATTGCAGGGTAAGAAAAAAATGATAATATAAATATATTGGGGTTTGCTCGCCCCTACGCATGATTTTTTATTCAACCTGCTAGATCCTGCTAGATATTTAAGGGAGCGATCGCACCATAACTAGGCAGGACAATGACCGACCATAGATAGTCATCCTAGAGTAGAGATAAAATATGAGAATTTTCATTTTGTTAAGCACAAAAAAAGCAGAAAGAGAGTAAGGATTGCAAGGAAAGAAAAAGATGATAAGATAAATATAATGGGGGTTTATCGCCCATAATCATGATTTTTTATTCAACACAAAAAACCGGAAAGATAGGGTACGCCACGGACACCCTACCAAACAAACCCACCAACTAACTAAACAGCCTTACCAGAACTAATTTCTGACTCCAAATTAAACAAAAGTTGTAAAGTCTGCATCGCATGACGCCTCGCCTCAATATCCTGTTGTGCCCGTAACTGAACCATCGGGTCATGCAAAATCTTATTCACAATACCCCTAGTCAAAGCCTCAATTACCTCTTGATGTTTTTCCGCAAATTCCGAACCCAAACGAGATAAAGCCTTTTCTAATTCCTGCTCTCGAATAGTCTCTATTTTTTGTCGTAAAGAATTAATAGTAGGAACCGTCTCTAAACTTCTCCACCAAACATCAAAAGCTTCTACCTCTTCCTCCAATAAAACCTCAGCCTCCATCGCCATTTGCCGACGACTTTCTTGATTTTGAGCAACAACAGCCTTCAAATCATCCACATTAAAACAACTAACATTCGCCAATTCACTCACATCAGTAGCAATATTACGAGGTACAGAAATATCCACCAACATTAAAGATTGATTAGGAGCTAAAATTCCTTCTAATTTAGCCTTATCTAAAATTGGTTGAGTTGCACCAGTGCTAGTAAATACTAAGTCAGAATTAGCAATAATCCGATCCATTTCTGACATAGAATAAACATTTATATCTGCATCCTTAAAACTATTTGCTAAATCCTGAGCGCGTCCGATAGAACGATTAATAATTGATATATTATTTGCACCTTTAGCTAATAAATGTTGTACCAGTAACTTTGACATTTTACCAGCACCAACAATAGCCACTCGGTAATTAGATAAATCCTCTAATTTCATCTGAGCTAATTCCACCGCTGCCGAACTAATAGAAACAGCACCAGTACCAATACTTGTTTCCGTCCTCACCCTTTTTCCAGCAGTTACAGCTTGCTTAAATAAACGATTAAGAATCCGCCCAATACCTTTATATTGTTGCCCAAGTTTATGAGTTTGTTTAACCTGAGCTAAAATTTGCCCTTCACCTAATACCAAACTATCTAATCCAGCAGCAACTCGCATTAAGTGCATAATAGAATCTTCATGGAGCAACATAAATAGGTGAGGACGGAGTAAATTTAAAGGTATTTTACTAGAGTCAGAAAGAAACTGAATTACTTCCCGAATACCAGGCTGCATTTCATTAGTAACTACATAAATTTCTAAACGATTACAGGTACTAAGAATGCCAACTTCTTGAGTATAAGTTCCACCACATAATTGAGTAATGGCATTTTCTATTTGTGTTTCTGGAATACTTAATTTTTCTCTAACTTCAACGGGTGCTGTTTTGTGACTAAGTCCTACAACTGCAATATTCATATAATTTTTTTGTTATTTTGTCGTTATTTGTCAACAGAATTCAGTATTGATAATTTTCCCATAATTATCGGAAAATAACTATCAATAATTGATGGTTTGAAAAGAGATTTTAAGTAAGCATTCAGCCGTCAGCTATCAGCCATCAGCTATTGCTTTGAGTTTTAGATGAAAGCTTCAAAATACCCAGGAAATGAAAAACTGTATTTTTTTCTACTCCCTGCTGTACTTCATAAACCACTGAATACGCTGTAAATTAAAAAGATGAGGTATATAGGAGAAATTTATCTGATTTCCGCATCTCATCAAAAATTAATTATTCAAAAAAAGGAGGCAGGTTTAATAAATGAGTGACATACTCCCACACTAAGATGGCGCTATATTGTGAGCTTCTCGTTTCCCTGCCCCGGTATTCCGTCGGGCAAGCGCGTGCTTTAAGGACGTCTGGGCCCTACCGCCCTATTTTTGATATTGATCGCCGCGTTTCCGTTTGTCATGCTTCCCTACGGGATGCTGCGCAAACGCAAACACATCGCGGTCAATTACAACACCACAATGTGAGCAAGAATGAGTTCGTATATTTAATTCTTTGAGAACTTTTTCCCCACAGTTTTAGCAATCTTGGCTAGTATTTTTGGGGTTCACTGCTATGGTTTTCACCTCCAGCATTTCCGGCTTTGACAGTCAAAATAGACAGGAATTGACCCCCAAATCGCATCGTTAATTGATTTACTTAAACGGGTTTTTGCTAGTCCTTTAATGTTTAAGTTTTCATGGGCGATAATTTCAGCTTTTGATAATAATTCATTGGATGTTTTGAAATGAAAGTCTTTACGTTTATCGGCCACTGCTTGGTGCGCGTTCCCTCTCTTGGTCAGCATTCCCTCTCTTGGTCGGCGTTCCGCAAGCGAGCTGGCGTCGTCGCGGGTTCGCATCCGCTTTTTTATGTTGTTTAGCTACAGCTAGAAGAGCTTTTAACCATCTTTTGCTGCCTTTATTTTTACGGGATAAACGTTTTTGTAGAGCCTTTAATCTCTGCTGAGATTTTCGATATTTATGAGGGATGGGGACAGATTCTCCTTCACTTGTTACTAAGAATTCCTTCAGTCCCATATCGATTTCCAGAGTATTTTTTAATGTAGGTTCCACTTCAGTTGTTAAAGCCGGAACTGATTTGTCTTCTAAGGATAAAGTCACATAATAACCACCTGCTTTACGACTAATCGTCACTGTTTTAATTGTCAACCCTTCTGGTATTGGACCATGCTGAATTAACTTTACTTTTCCTATTTTGGGTAAGTTTATTTTATTTCCTTGAATGCAGTCAAGTTTGATTTGAGGATAAGTAAAACTGCGATAACGTCCAATTCCATTAAACCTTGGCTTTCCTAATTTATGTCCATTTTTGTCTGCCTTAAACCATCTATCAAAGGCAAGTTTTACCCGTTTTATGCAATCCTGTAAAACTTGAGAATGAATTAGCTTGTAGTCAGGAAACAAGTCTATGGTATTGACCAAATCTCGTTTTTGAGAGTAATAATCTGGATTATCTCTGAGTTGAGGAATTGGCATGCACCTTGGGGCAAGCGTTAACTGGACAACGGTTTTCTGACCACCATGAGAACCGCTCGCCTAATCGATAGTTGTACTGCCGACGCAACAATTCTAACCACATTTCTATTGTGGCTAACTGTTCTTTATTTGGCCTTAATTTATATTGGTAGGCAGGGCGCATAGTGGAAAATTTCCGGGGTTATTGCAAGACAATAATATAAGTTTTTCAACTAGGGCGAAAGCTTCTGCTAGGATGGCATGCAAATTGAATGGGCATCGAACCCATTACAATTTGCCACCGATTCATCCGCCAAATCTGCATATTATGGCGTGAGGCTTCTCGGCGATTCAGCTAAAAATTTATGGGGCTGTTTTTGCCATGGTTTTAAAGCTGCAAAATAACTACTACAAGCTGAGTCTAACCTTCTAATTATTTGCTTACTAACTTTAGTTAGTAAAGTTTGATAATCGTAACTCTTAGATACTAGATGATACAGTTGATTAAAGCTGAGTTTCTATTTGTTTTCAAAGAAATATTGGCGCTGGATGGTAAGCAAGCTAAATTGAACAGATTTTTTGACAAAAAAGCTTCAGGTCAGGAATTGACTACAAATAATGTGATTTGCCGAACCCATGACGTTCAACTAGCTTTATACCTTTATTGTAGCTGATAAAGACTCAATGGATAGACAACTGAACAAACTTACTAATTTTAGTTTTATAGCTATAGTTATAGGCTAAGTTTGATGAACTTTAGAGAAGTTTCGCTTTCTGTATTTACCACCAAAAAATTGAAATAGCACTTTAGTAGTCAGGAATCAATTCTCAAGGCATATAGTATTAGATAGCAACTCACTAATGTTGATAGCCAAAAACTGAAACCTAGTTAATTCTATACTCCCGCACTACAAATCTTTTTCAATCAGGGTGGAGTAGTTCAACTCTGTTAGCCTATAACCGTTTTCAGAGTATGACCTAGGAAATACTAATAGCTAATAATAATAGCTAGTTAATCATTCCCAAGCCATCTCTATTGAGACAAGGAAATTAATTATGACCACTTGATATTAATTTTTTGCAGGTCATTCTTTAACTTGAATATTTCCTAAATTTCCCATTTACCCAATACTATTTCTATTTAAGTTGCAGTGATTTCGATTCTCCGAACATATGCACAGTATCTACGAACCGAGCAGTGTTTGACTGAGAAGAAATAACTAAACTTTGGGTACGAGCACCATGAGGGAAGAAGCGGACTCCCTCCATTAGAGTACCAGGAGTAATACCACAAGCTGCAAATAGCACTGTTTCTCCAGAGGCTAAATCTTCAGCATTATAAACTTTGTCTGGATCTTCGACACCCATTTCTTTGAGTCGAGCTATGTTATCTTCTTTGCTTTCTCCAATTAAACCAGTTTTGACAATAGCTGGGTCATAAATCAGTTGTCCTTGGAAATGGCCTCCTAAAGCACGCATAGCTGCTGCTGAGATTACTCCCTCTGGCGCTGCACCAATACCCATCAAAGCATGGATATTTGTACCTGCAAATGCACAAGAAATAGCTGCCGAGACATCACCATCACTAATCAGACGGACTCTGGCACCAGCTTGACGAATTTCATTGATTAGCTCTTTGTGACGGGGACGATCCATCACCACAACTACTAACTCCTCAACAGCACGCTCCATACATTCTGAAATAATCTTGAGATTTTCAGTAGCAGATTTATTAATATCTACATGATTTTTGGCTACTGCTGGTGCAGCTAATTTTTTCATATAGACATCTGGTGCTGCCAATAGACCCCCTTTCTCAGAAATAGCTAATACTGCCATTGAACCATTTTGACCGTAGGCAACTAGGTTTGTCCCTTCGCAAGGGTCCACTGCTATGTCAATCTCGACTAGCTGTTCTATGTCACAAACCTCTTTAGCATTAGGCTGAGTACAAATTCCTACTTCTTCGCCGATGTAGAGCATGGGGGCTTCATCTCGCTCTCCTTCTCCAATAACAATGCGACCCCGCATATGAATTTTGTTCATCCGCTCCCGCATAGCTTCTACAGCTACTTCGTCTGCGGTATTTTTCTCACCTTTTCCCATCCAACGAGCAGAGGCGATCGCTGCTTGTTCTACTACTTCGATAATTTCTAAACCAATTACGTTATCCACGATTTTTTTATCCTCCCAACTGCTGAGGAAAACTTTTTTATTTTGTTCTCCCAGTGTTAAAGTCTATCAGAGCCAGGGATCAGCTTAGGACTTTGTGCTGAATGTGGGGTGTAAAGTTTTATTACAGACAGTCAAAAGTCAAAAGTCAAAAGTCAAAAGTCAAAAGTTGAAAACTAAAGAAAGATTGATAGAGGGAAAGCGACGGTTTGGGAAATTTAATTGCTTCAGTTATCTTAAATATTTAGTTTGACCAAAAAAGCGGGTTTCAAGCCCCGTCCTAGAAGGACGGTTAACCTCAATCGCCCTTGCACAAATTAAATTGAACCTGATATACTAATAATATACGCCACACAAGCTAGCGTCAAAACTATGATAGTATACGAATTCAAAGTCAAAGGAAAACCTCAGCAATATCAAGCCATTGATGAGGCAATCCGTACTGGCCAATTCGTGAGAAATTCATGCCTTCGCTATTGGATGGATCATCGAGGACTAGGTAGAAAAGAACTGTATAGGTATAATACCGAATTACGTTCCATGTACCCATTCGTTCAAGATTTGAATTCCCATGCTTGTCAGGCATCTGTAGAACGTTGTTGGTCAGCTATTGCTAGGTTCTTTGACAACTGCAAGAACAAAGATATCTCGAAAGAAGGGGTACCCACGATTCAAGAAACATAGCCGCTCTGTTGAATACAAGACATCGGGCTGGAAATTGCTAGACCCCAAACATATTGAATTTACCGACAAAAAAGGTATTGGTAGACTCAAACTGATTGGGACATGGGACTTGGCATTCTATCCAGTTGAGAAGATTAAGCGAGTGAGACTGGTGAGACGAGAGTCACGGTTATTATTGTCAGTTTTGTATCAGTGTAGATGTTCATGGCTCAACCTTACCCACAAAACGAAATGTCGGCTTAGATGTGGGCTTAAAAGAATTCTACACCGATTCAGACGGTAATACAGAGCCAAACCCCAGATTCTACAGAAAGAGTGAGAAACGGATGAAATTCTATCAGCGTCGTGTTTCTCGCAAACATAAAGGCAGTGCCAACCGCCAGCGCGCCATTAATAAACTGAGTAGAGTACACCTCAAAATAAGTAGGCAACGTGAGGAACACGCCAAAAGACTAGCGCGTTGCGTAGTCCACTCTAACGATGTGGTCGCCTAGACGCGGAGCGGCGCGCCGAAGGCAGATTTGAGGATTAAGAATTTGGTGAAAAACCACTGTCTGGCCAAGTCTATTAATGATGCAGGTTGGTATCAATTCAGGAAATGGTTAGAGTATTTTGGTCATAAATTTGGCAAGGTAAC
>NZ_BLZO01000077.1 GCF_014132355.1 Okeania sp. KiyG1 | reverse complement strand
CTGAAATGACATTAACTATAGATGAATTAACAATAGTATTTCCAGACCAATTATTATTAGAAAATTCTCCAGAAGAAACCGAACAACTCTGGCAAGAATCTCAAAATTATTCTAATGATGCTGCTCGGTGGAATGCTTTTTAAATAGTCTTTGTTTAAATATGACAATTAAATATTTAACAGAAGATACACAACCAGAAGAAATACCACAAATATCACTAAACTTAGAAAGTTTAAATCAAATTTGGGAACTGGTAAATGGCAGTGCTATTTCCATAGGAGAAACTCGAATTATTCTCATACCAACAGAAGAATTAGATACAGAAGAATTTGCCATTCCCCAGGAGTGGGTAGACTTGCCAACTTTGGTAGGTGACTATTATTTGGCAGCAGTGATGGAACCGGAAGAATATCGGATGAGAATTTGGGGTTACACCAGTTATCAAAATCTCAAAAGCAAAGCAAACTATAACGAATTAGACCGCATCTATTATTTAGGTCAAGAATTTATGACTGAAGATTTAAATGTCATGTGGGTAGCGCGGGAACTTTGTCCCCAGGCAAAACCATCAGTTGAGGCAATAGAAAGTTTGTCTGTAGATGAGGCAACTGCTTTGGTGACACAGTTGGGGCGATCGTCTCCTTATTCTCCCAGGTTGGAGGTGGAGTTTGAAAAATGGGGAGCGTTGTTAGAAAATCAGAATTTATTGCGGATGTTGTATGAGCAGAGGTTGGGAGGCGATCGCTCGACTGCTACAAATTTATTGCAATGGTTTGAGGGAATATTTGAAACTGGTTGGCAAACTGTTGAGGAGGTTTTAAATTTTGAGCAAGCTGAAATTGGTTATAGTTTTCGTAGTTCAGTGAGGATATCCCGGGGTAAAAAGATTGATCTAGGAATGCGAGTTGCTGAGGAGTCGGTAGCTTTAATTGTGCATTTACTTTCAGAAAATGAGACTGAAAAAGATGTGAATATTCAAGTACATCCGATGGGGGAACAAGTTTATTTACTACCGGGAGTTAGGTTAATAGTTATGGATGAGTTTGGGGAAGAATTAACATTTGTAGAATCTCGCGATGCGGATAATTTTATTCAGTTAAATTTTACTACTGAAATAGGAGAAAAGTTTAGTATTGCTGTGGCGTTGGGAGAGGCGAGAGTTATTGAGGAATTTTATTTGGAATAGTAGTTTAAGGTTGGGAAATTAAATTTTATTTATCCTTTATATAATGCGAATAAATTTTGCCCGCCTTGGGACTATTCCAGTTCAATAATTTAGAATTTAGAATTTAGAATTTAGAATTACCTCTTCTTGAAAAGAAGAGGTAAGACTCAAAGGAAAACTTTTTCTTGTTTCTCCTTTAAAGGAGAGGCTTTAAACCTTAATTATTCGGTAGTCATACCTAATTAAAAAATAACGATATATCAATCTAAATGTAGGGGCAAATGGCCGTTTTGCTCCTGCCACAAAAAAATTGAATTTATTGCCAAAAAGTCATGGGAAATTATCTATAACTTAGCGGAATTACACAACTAAAATGGTGCCCTGCGACAGATTTATACAGCAGAACTAACCTAGCATACTGGACTGACGCAGCTAATTTTATGCACTAGATTATTGGTGGGGGGGCGGGTTCACCAGGTCGCGGGTAAAACCATTAACTTAACGCGGAACCCGCCCCTACAATCTTCCTTCTTCCTTCTTCCTTCTTCCTTCTTCCTTCTTCCCTTTTCCTTCTTCCTTCTTGAAAAAATTATGGAAAATTATCGTCGCAGAAATCTCCGAGGTCGTTCTTTTAAAAATCAAGACCTCTCTCATGAAGACTTTTCTTACTCGGATATTAGAGGTGCAAATTTCACAAATGCTAATCTTGTAGGTGCTAACTTCAGCTATGCTTTAGCAGGACTAACAAAAACTTGGAAAATTATACTTTCTATTTTGATTTTTTTCCTTTGCACAACCTCAGTATTTGCCACATTTACAGCAGTTTATATTCCCCTCAAACTTGCTATTCCTAAAATTACTAATCCTATTCCCATTCAGATTGGTTTCTTGATTTTTTTACTCCTGGAATTTATCAACATTGGCATATTATTAGTCACAATTCGGCAAGGAATCAAAAAAGCTTTAGCATACTTATTCTCTGGCATTCCCCTAATAATATTTATCGTTCCGGGATTAGCAGCTTTTGCCATGAGTGAAAAAAATCTCTCAAAATGGTTCAATTTTTTTGGAATTAATCGACCTCCCTCCCCAGAAATTATTGAACTTTCAAAAGAGTTAAAAGCTTTCAGAAGTGGCAATCTTATTGAGGGAGTAACTAACCTATTAACCGACGCTGACTCTGTAAATATAGTTGTTAGTATAATTGTTAGTCTAATTATTTCAGTTGGGGCAATATTAGTATTAATTACTACCCTGAGTCTGGCAGTAGTTTTAGCTGAAATAAAATCTGAAAAACACCAGAAAAATTCAGTCATAGCTTGGTCGAGAATTTTCACAATAATTATTACTGGAAGTGTCGTTAAAAATCTAGACGATCGCTATGGAACATTTATATTTAGCTCGGAAGCTGCAAAGGGAGTTGTTCTTGGTATTGGCACTTATGTAATAGCAATAATTCTATCTATATTATTAATCTCTATAGCTGGTTATCTCGCCAGAAAAATATTAGCAGAAGACAAAAATAATCTAACTATTCGCCGACTTGCTGTTGCTATTGGGGCAATAGGAGGAACGAGTTTTAAAAATACTAATCTTAACGAGGCTAACTTTAGTAATGCCTGCCTAAAAAGTACCGATTTTAGATTAGCTAATGTGACTCATACCCTCTGGCGCAAAGCCGAATATTTAACATTTGCCAGAATCAGAACCACAATATTAATTGACCCGAAAATTCGAGAATTGTTAGTGACCGGAAATGGCATAAATCAACAATATATAAGTGTCAATCTTCGAGGGGCAAATCTCAGAAGTGCTGACCTAACTCGGAGCAATTTAACAATAGCAGATTTGAGTGAAGCTGCTCTGGAAGGTGCTTGTTTGGATGGAGCAAATTTAAAGGAAGTTTTGGCAATTGGTACTAATTTTACCGAGGCAAAAATGACAGGAGTTTGTTTAGAATCTTGGAATATTAATCACACTACTATTTTGGACGAGGTCGAGTCGGAATATATCTATTTATTAGAGTCGGCAAAACCACAAACAAATGATAGAGAGCGTCGTCCTAGTAGTGGAAATTTTGCACCGGGAGATTTTACAAAATTATTTGCTCAAAATTTTCATACTGTGGATTTAATTTTCCGTAATGGCATTGATGGGAAAGCTTTTATGTCTGCTTTTCAACGGGTGAAAATAGAAGATGAGGGGATAAGTATGGCAATTCAAAGTATGGAGAATAAGGGGGATGGGATGGTGGTAATTAAAATTAGTGTGCCTGCGGAAGCAAGTAAGGGAAAAATTCATCAGCAGTTGACTGAGTTTTATCAGGAAGATGTGGGTAAGTTGGCGGAAAAGTATCAGGAAAAATCTCTTAGTCAGGAGGAAAAAATTTCCATCTATCATCAGCAAAGTGAATATATGATGTCTTTTTTCAGTTATCAGTTAGCAGTTAACAATTATCAGTCAATAGTTGAGCGTTTAGAAAGGGCAATGCAAGAGGAAAGAGAGCAGGTAAATTATGCGGAAAAACAAGGAAGGATTAAAGAAGCAATTTTTCTAGTTATGGTTTTAATTACTCAACGTTTTGGAGAAGTTTCTGAGGATATTAAAGAGCGGGTAGAAAGTCTACCTTTGGCAAATTTAGAAGGTTTGGTCAAGGTATTTTTGAATTTTAATAGTTTGGCAGATTTAGAAAGTTGGTTGGAGGAAAGTTAGAAGTCAAAATTCAAAAGGCAAAAGTCAAAAATAATCTATGAGTGAGTTTAATAATAAGGAGAAAAATTACCCTGAAATTTATCAGCCCCAAAATTGATTATGTCTTTAAAAAAATCTTTGGTTCCGATCAGTTATCTGTAGTGCAGGCATCTTGCTCGCCAGCAATGTACCTATATCAATTATTGAAGGAGAAAAATTACTATGAAATTTATCAGTCCGAAAGTTGATTATATCTTTAAAAAAATCTTCGGTTCGGTACAGAGTACAGACATTTTAATTAGCTTTCTCAACGCCATAATTTATGGAGGGGAAAAAAGCATTGCATCTCTCACAATTGTTAATCCCTATAATCCCAAAATGTGTAGGGGCGAATGGCCATTCGCCCCTACATTGAATGTCAAAGCAGTTTTAATAGATGGCTCTATTGTAGTAATTGAAATGCAGGTTGCTAGAATGACTGGTTTTAATAAAAGAGTCGCTTATAACCTAGCTAAAGTTTGTGACAACCAGTTAGAAACAAGAGAAAATTATCTGTTACTAAATCCAGCGATCGCTGTGACAATTACAGATTTTATCTTGTTCAAAAAGACTGAGGATGCGATTAATCAATTTGTCTTTCAGGAGAAGACTAAAAAATTTGAATGTCTGGATGAGCAATTGCAGTTAATTTGTAAGCATTCAGCAGTTAGCCATCAGCTATCAGCTATTACTTTTAGTTTAGGATAAAAGCAATATTTAATTGTCTTACTAAAAAAGTTGCTTCCCTTCCTTGTCCTTAAAGTCAGTTGTTAATTTAAACACTGTCCTTAACAAGAGAATCTTGTTGCTGATAGCTGACTGCTAATAGCTGAATGCTTACGTTAATTTTTGTAGAATTGCCAAAATTTAAGAAGGCTTTGTCTGAGTTAAATACTTTAGCTGATAAATGGATTTATTTTCTGAAAGAGGCGACTCATTTGGATGAGATACCGGAAAATTTAGGAGAAGTTGCCGAAATAGAAAAGGCTTTAAATATTGCCAATAAAATTAATCTGACAGCGGAAGAATTAGACATAGTTGAGCGTCGCGCAATTGCAATGCAAGATGAAAGAGGACGGATAACTTATGCGGCAGAACAAGGTGAAGTAAAAGGACGTCAAAAAGAAGCGATCGCTCTAATTATGCTTTTAATTACTCAACGTTTTGGAGAAGTTTCTGAAGATATTAAAGAGCGGGTAGAAAGTCTACCTTTGGCAAATTTAGAAAGTTTGGTCAAGGCATTTTTGAATTTTAATAGTTTGGCAGATTTAGAAAATTGGTTGGAGGAAAGTTAGAAGTCAAAATTCAAAAGGCAAAAGTCAAAAATAATTTATGAGTGAGTTTAATAATAAGTAAGCATTTCTTCCGGAATGCTTACCATCTTGCCCGCGAGCAATGTACATATATCAATTATTAAAGGAGAAAAATTACTATGAAATTTATCAGTCCGAAAGTTGATTATATCTTTAAAAAAATCTTCGGTTCCGAACAGAGTAAAGACATCTTAATCAGTTTTATCAACGCCATAATTTATCGAGGGAAAAAAGTCATTGAATCTCTGAAAATTATCAATCCTTATAATCATAATCCCGGTCAATTGATCGGGAAGTCAAAATTCAAAAGTCAAAAGTCAAAAATAATTTATGTATGAGCCAAGAAATTTATTTTTGGCGGATGAAAAAGAATTACAGAATAAATAAATTTTCTACTTAAACTTTCAGGGGTAAATCTAATGCTAATTCATACATCCAGAAAACCACTTTACAGTTATCAGTTATCAGTTAACAGTTATCAGTTATCAATTAACAGTTATTAGTCATCTTTAGATGACTTCTGCTGTGAGCCAATAAATAAATTTCTTGGCGGATGAAAAAGAATCACTTAATTTTTCAGGGGTAAATCTAATGTTAATTCATTCATCTAAACAACCACTTTTCAGTTATCAGTTATCAGTTATCAGTTATCAGTTATCAGTTATCAATTATCAGTTAACAGTTATTAGTCATCTAAAGATGACTTCTGCTGTGAGCCAATAAATAAATTTCTTGGCGGATAAAAAAGAATCACTTAATTTTTCAGGGGCAAATATAATGCTAATTCATACATCCACACAACCACGAAAAAATTATCAAGGTCGTTCATTTAAAAATCGAGATTTGACTGGTCAAGACTTCTCTTTTGCAGATATAAGAGGAGCAGATTTTACCAATGCAAATCTCACAGGTGCTAAGTTCAATTATGCTTTAGCAGGATTAACAAAATCTCAGAAAATCATCATATTTATTGTTACAGCTATCCTATCTATAACTGCAGGTCTCGCAGCATATATTGCCGTCCATTTTTCCATACGTTTTCTGCGCTCTAAATTAGAGGAAGCAAATCATTTTGGCACAGCCATTTTTACATTTCTAGAATTTGTCAATATTGGTTTATTAGTAATTACTATTCGTCAAGGAATTGCCGAAACAATAAAATATTTATTTTATCTACTTTCTCTTATGGTACTAACAATTCCAATACTTGCACTATTAGGAATTAGAGAGGAAAAAGTTCATCAGTATTTCAGTTGGTTAGGGTTTTCCGAAGCGCCAGATTCTATTGTTTGGTTATTCGGAAAATTAAGAATGTTCAGGGGTGGCCAGATTATCGAAGGTGTAAGTTATTGGTTTAATGGCAATGAAGATGTGAATCCTATTGTGGGTATAATTGTCAGCTTGATTATCTCCATAGGGGCAATATTTGTATTAATTTCAACTCTTAGTTTAGCAGTAGTTTTAGCTGAAATTATTGCTGAAAAATGGTTGGCAAATACAGCAGTAGCAGGAATCTTAGCAGTAATTGCTGGAGCAC
>NZ_BLZO01000076.1 GCF_014132355.1 Okeania sp. KiyG1 | reverse complement strand
TTACTACTTACAACTCCCATGACCATTATCCAGACAAAATGTCTTATTTATGGATGGTTGTTATTCTTGCTGTATCTCTTTCTCTTACCCTAATATTAATAACTCAACATCTGGCAAAAAGATATTAGCTGAAGACGAAAATAATCTTTTTATCCTTAAATTTGCTGTTGCCATTGGAACTCTAGGAGGCACTTGTTTTAAAAATGCTAATTTAACCGATGCCGACTTTAGTCACGCCATCCTTAAAAGTACAAATTTTCGATTTGCTAAGACCACTCGCACATTCTGGGGACAAACCAAATATCTAAAATTTGCCAGAGTTGAAAAAACCATATTAGAAGATATAAAAGTCAGAGAATTATTAAGAACTGGATACGGAAAAGACCAACAATATATAAGTGCCAACTTAAGAGGAGCAAACCTCATGAGTGCCGACCTTACTAACGCCAATTTCAAACTAGCAGACTTAGGAGAAGCTTCTCTTAAAGCTGCCAATTTAAAGGGCGCAAATTTAACCGAAACATTAGCAATAGGTACTAACTTTACCACCGCTCAAATGTCAGGAACTTGCCTAGAAGCTTGGAATATCGACCACACTACAATTCTGGATAATATTGAATCAAAATATATCTATTTATTAGAGAAACCAAAACCAGAAACAGACGACAGAGAACGTCGTCCCAGTAGTGGATATTTCCAAAAAGGAGACTTTACAAAATTATTCCAAGAAGTCTTGAATACTGTAGACTTAATATTCCGAAATGGAGTAGATGCCAAAGCATTTATGTCATCCTTCCAACAAGTACAAGTGGAAAACCAAGGCATCCCCATGACAATTCAAGGAATGGAAAATAAAGGCGATGGAGTAGTAGTAATTAAAATTAATGTACCCCCAGAAACGAATAAAGAAAAAATCCATCGGGAGTTTATGCAATTCTATGATGAAAATGTGAGAGCGTTAGAGGAAAAATATCAGAAAGAATTACAACAAATCAAAACGACAGATAAATCAAAATCTTCAGGACAGTGAAATAAAACATCAGATAGAGTGGGCAGAAATCAAAAAACAAAATGCTCGTTCACAAGAACAAAATAAATACATGATGTCTTTAGTTAATCAGATATTTCAAAAATCAACCTCTGCCAATTATTTAGTTACCCTCAATTTTGAAGGAGGAAATTTTGAAACAGGTTTTCCAGTAATTAGAGCAAATATTTGGTCAGACGGTCATCCTTTACCAACTTCTTTTACCAGCAACTTACCCCCAAACTTAAAAATTCCTCAACTCTATCAAGACTGGAGTCAAAAATATGAACAATTAAGAGAATGCTATAGAATTTTAGGCTTCCTTCCTAGAGTCAAAATTAAGAAAGAGCAGACAACAAATTTTTCCAAAAAAGATATACAGAAGGAGGCTCAAGAAATAGTTATTCAGATTCGGGAATTAGAGGAAGAGTGGCAAATTATTCTCAACAACTGGTTAAACATTTCAGATTTTAACCGCATAGAAAAGGAACTACGGACTAAATTTAACCCCTCAGATAAAGTCCGACTAATTATCCAATCTGAAGATAATTTAATCCAGCACATTCCCTGGCACTTATGGAATTTTTTATCTGATTATCAATTTGCGGAAACTGCTATAGGTTTGCCAGAAGCTAACCGAGTAGAAAAGTTAAATACTGCCAGGGAAAAAATCCGCATCTTAGCAATTTTTGGAGACGACAAAGGAATAAATGTTGAAGCAGATAAAGAATATTTGTCTAGTTTCTCCACAGAAGCAGAAATTCTCCCTTTAGTTAAACCAAGTCGCCAAGAACTAGACCAAAAATTATGGGATGAAAAAGGTTGGGATATTATTTGTTTTTCTGGTCATAGTCAAAGTAAAGCTGATGGGAGTAGCGGATGTTTTGATTTAGGAAATCAAACCACAATGACAATAGAGGAATTTTCTAATTCCCTAGCAACAACTATTAGGAAAGGTCTACAGTTAGCCATATTTAATTCCTGTGATGGATTAGGTTTAGCCAGACAATTTGCTAAGTTACATATTCCGGCAATTATTGTTATGCGAGAAGAAGTAGCAGATGTAGTTGCCCAGAAATTTTTACAGGATTTTCTCCAATTATTTGCTAGTGGAAAATCTCTATATATTTCCGTGCGAGAAGCGAGGGAAAAATTACAAATAATAGAAGATAAATTTCCTGGTGCAAGTTGGTTGCCAGTCATTTGTCAAAATTCCGCAGAAGTTCCTCCGTCATTCCAGTGCGGGCATCTTGCCCGCCAGTAATGTACCTTTATTAATTATCAAAGGAGAAAAATTACTATGAAATTTACCAATCCCAAGGTCGATTATGCCTTTAAAAAAATCTTCAGTTCAGAACAGAGTACAGACATTTTTATTGGCTTTATCAATCATCAGTTAACCGAATAAATAAATTTTCTAATTAATTTTTAGGAGTGAATCTAATGCTAATTCATTCATCTAAACAACCACTTTTCAGTTATCAGTTATCAGTTAACAGTTATCAGTTATCAATTAACAGTTATTAGTCATCTTTAGATGACTTCTGCTGTGAGCCAAGAAATAAATTTATTGGCGGATGAAAAAGAATCACTTAATTTTTCAGGGGCAAATCTAATGTTAATTCATTCATCCAGAAAACCACTTTACAGTTATCAGTTATCAGTTAACAGTTATCAGTTATCAGTTAACAGTTATTAGTCATCTTTAGATGACTTCTGCTGTGAGCCAAGAAATAAATTTATTGGCGGATAAAAAAGAATCACTTAATTTTTCAGGGGTAAATCTAATGTTAATTCATTCATCTAAACAACCACTTTACAGTTATCAGTTATCAGTTAACAGTTATCAGTTATCAGTTAACAGTTATTAGTCATCTTTAGATGACTTCTGCTGTGAGCCAAGAAATTTATTTATTGGCGGATAAAAAGAATCACTTAATTTTTCAGGGGCAAATATAATGCTAATTCATACATCCACACAACCACGAAAAAATTATCAAGGTCGTTCATTTAAAAATCGAGATTTGACTGGTCAAGACTTCTCTTTTGCAGATATAAGAGGAGCAGATTTTACTGGAGCAAATCTCACAGGTGCTAAGTTCAATTATACCTTAGCAGGATTAACAAAATCTCAGAAAATCAGACATATTTATTGTTACAGCTATCCTATCTATAACTGCAGGTATAGCAGCAACTATTGCTGTCTGATCTTCCCACAGGTTTTCTCCTTCCTAAACCAACACGATCCAATTCCAATTCCTGTCGGAGCAGTTATTTTTATATTTCTAGAATTTGTCAATATTAGTATATTGATAATTACTATTCGTCAAAGCATTCAAAAAATAATAGGGTATTTATTTTCCGTCATTCCTATAATAATGGTCATAATTTCCATACTTGCAGCGCTTGGTATAGGGGAGGAAAACGCTAGAGAATGGTATACTTTGTTAGGAAAATTTTTGAGTTTTTTGGGAATTACAGAAGCACAGTTTGTTGTATGGACTGGAAAGTTAAGATATTTCAGATTTAACAGTATTGCTCAGAACTTAAATGATAATGGCTCCATTGAGATAATTGTTAGCTTTATTATCTGTGTATTCGCAATATTTGTCTTAATTTTTACTCTCAGTTTAGCAGTAGCTTTAGCTGAAATTATTGCTGAAAAATGGTTGGGATATATAGCAGTAACTGGAGCAGGAATACTAGCAGTAATTGC
>NZ_BLZO01000075.1 GCF_014132355.1 Okeania sp. KiyG1 | reverse complement strand
GAATAAAGGCTGAGGGGTGGTGCCACAGCAAAATTGTATAAGAGCTGGAAATGGCTGCAGCGATCGTGCCCCAAGTTAACCCGTACAGTCTGACGACCAGCATGGTGAAAATACTGCCAAATAACCAGTCTATATGGAGAATTATGGGAATTTTGAAGTAATTCCCCAGATACCCTGCCAACAGCAAGCAGAGCAAAACAATTGTCGTTCTCAACCGATGTTGCGACTGATTTTTGTTTCTTTGTGAGTTCCATGATTCTGCAATATTTCCCGCCATTTTTTCCTTAATTAGTGTTAAAATTTAGTATTAAAATAGATTCAGTTATAGTTATTCTTTCATGTTTTTATATTGTATAATTTAAAATAAAGACTTTTTATAAGTTTAAGGAAATTGTTTACTGAAGAGGAAGGATGATTGTAAATTCTGTTCCTTCTCCAGGAGTTGATGTAACATAAAGATTTCCTCCATGTTTTTGTTCAATAATTTGACTGGCGATCGCCAGTCCTAAACCCGTCCCTTTTCCCACATCTTTAGTTGTAAATAAGTGGTCAAAAATCTTGGCTTTAACTTCTTCATTCATCCCCGGACCATTATCAGCAATAGAAATTTTTACCCTTTGATTTTCCACTGAAGTTGTAATTATAATTTGGTTATTATTCAGCTCAATTTCTGCAAGATTCAGACCTGCATTTGATTCATCTAACGCATCAATAGCATTGGCAAGAATATTCATAAATACCTGATTTAATTGACCAGGAAAACAATCAATTTTTGGTAATTTTCCATAATTTGTAATTACTTCAATAGCAGGACGTTTTTCATTTGCTTTGAGGCGATGCTTGAGAATTAACAGAGTACTATCAATGCCTTCATGAATATTAAAAGGTACTTTATAATCTTTATCTGCACGAGAAAAAGTACGCAGAGAAGTGCTAATATTTTTTAATCTGTCGCAGGCTATAGTCATCGAATCAATTATTTTAGGTAAGTCTTCTAAAATATAATCTAAATCAATTTCTTCTGCATGGTCTATAATTTCATCACTCTTGTTGGTCAGACTTTCTTGATATAGTTGTAAATGTTCAATAATATCTGCAATAGTAGGTTTAGCTTGTTGGAGACTCGCAGAAATAAAACCTAAAGGATTATTCATTTCATGACCGACTCCTGACACTAAATTACCCAGTGCCGACATTTTTTCACTCTGGATAATTTGTAATTGAGCTTGTTTTAATTCCTCTAATGCTGTTTCTAATTCTTGAGATTTTTTAATTACTGCTGCTTTAGCTTTTTGACGTTCTCGTAATGCGGCTTGTTGTTCAGTAATATCTCGTAGAATTGTTAATCCATGCAATTTTCCTTTATACATAAAAGGTACTGCTTTGATTTCAACATCAAAAAAACTACCATCTTTACGTTTAGCAATTGCCTGAGTATAAAATTTCTGGCCTGCTCTTAAAGCTGTTAAATATTCACTGAACAGATAAATATAATCTGGGTGTATAAAATCTGCTGGTTTTGCCTGCAACCATTCCTCTTGATTATAACCATGCATCTGATAAATAGTTGGATTAGCTGCCACTGACTTTCCTGTTTCTAAATCGCAAATTGATAACCCATCATTAACACTTTCAAAAATACTGCGATATTCTTCTTCTTTTTGAGCAATTTCTCTAGTTTTTTCTTGCTGTTGAGCGTAGAGTTGAGCATTTTTTAAAGATATGGCTGTTTGAGCAGAAAGTAAGTTAATTACTTGCAAACGTTCAGATGTAAATACTCCTGGAGTTAAGTCATTTTCTAAGTATAAAATACCTAGTAATTTTCCATAATTAATAATAGGAGTACAAAGCACGCTCTGGGGTTGATATTCGAGCATATATTCTCCTATTAAACCGGGAATATTTGTTTGACAATTATTGATGAGAACTGTTTGTTCAGTGTTCTTAACGTAATGAATAATTTTGATGGGAATATCTGGAGAATTATGTAATAATTGTGGCACAAGAGTTGTTTGTATTTCCTGTTGAGAAACTAAAGTAATTGCTTTGACTTGCCAAGCATTATCTTGAGGCAGCATTAGCACAACTTTTTTGGCACCAGAGTTTTCGAGGATAATACGAGTCAGACTGGCAATGAGTTGCTCTAACTCCAGAGAAGAAGAAATAGCTTGAGCAGCTTTCAATACAGAAGTAAAATCTAGAGCATCCGAAATATTAGTGCTGCTAGTGCTATCGTTATTAGTAGATGATAATATCCTACCCAAAGCAATAGTTTCTCTTGGGTTGAGCTGAAGGCGTTGTTGTTGCAGAATGGGTTGGAGTAATTGGGGGTAACGTTTTTCTAGGTGATCGGTTTTGGCTTTTGCTCCCCACCGAGCATAACAATAATATGCCTCTTGCATGTATGCTTGGGCTACTTTTTCTTTACCCCAGTTAAGATAAAACTTAGCAGCTAGCTCGTTAGCAAGTGCTTCTTCTTGAATGTATTCGTTTTCTTTGGCTCCAGAAATAGCCTTGTCGTATAGCTCTATTGCTTCTAGTGTTTCTCCCTTAACTCGGCAAATTTCTGCTGCCACTAAATCGACCTTATGTTGGTGGTTCATGGGAGCATAGTTTGCCCATTGTTGTTGCAGTTGGATTTGGTTCTGTTCGACTTTCTCAAATAATGCCTCTGCTACTTCCTCCGAGTCAGAACTTAAAATGGCTAGCACCGTCAAAGAATCATAGAAATAAAACATTGGTTCGCCAAAAGTTCCAACGCCACCCATAAAATAACGCCTGACTTCAACACCATAGTTTTGAGCAGATTGAATTTCCTCAAATAGATAACCAAGCATCAGCTTATATAGATAGAAGTAATATAATGCCAGGAGGTCATTAGCTTCAATTAGATAGGGTAGAAGTTCTGCTTCTTGCAATACTTCTCCAGACAAAATACCCGGATGTTCCACCGTTTGTCGCAAATTTAAAATCGACTGCCAAAAGATTCGACAATAATTGGCTGTTGTTAATTGTTTCAATTGTACTAACCCATTGCAATAGGCACTAATTTCTTGTGCCAAGGGGATCAAGGGCTGACCGCACTCAAAGGCATTCATACAGTAAGTATATGCAGTACGTCCTGCGAAATCTATGTTTCCAACTTCTAAGGCATCGGTATAGCCTTCTTGCAATAGCTTTAGAGTCTGTTTAAGGTGATATTGACGATGCAGACTAAAGAGTGTGACTGGCACAAATACCTCTGATTTGACAGCACGATCGTTAAGTTTAGAGGCAACTTTGAGTGCTAATAAACCAAACTTTACTCCCGTATCCACATCCCGCACGAGATTACAAACAATAATGCTATAGCAGGCGTAAGCGAATCCCGAAGCAGGGGGATTTCCATATTGAATGCATAGCTTGACCGATAAAGCTACTACCAAGGGAAATAAGGAAGAACCTATCATGTAAGCAGCGGGTATGATACTGTTCGCAATCTGCACAATGGCAAATTTTTCCTCATCCGTCATCGGAGGTAAGTTAACTAAGTCTTCTATTTCCCGTTCTCCTATCAGTTGTCTTATTTCTGCAATTGCCTGTTGAATATCATTTTCTGTAGCGGGTTCAGGAAAAGTTACTCCTAACTGTTGCAGGAGTTGTTTAGCGATCGCAATTACTTCTGCGAGCTTATTTTGAGAGAAGTTTGAAAAAATTCGGGTGCGGTAGACATTAATCTGTTCTAATAAAGTATGTGCCTCGGCGATCGCTGTTTCTACATACTTTTCCATTGCTTCAAAGTCACCGCATAGCATTGCCAATTCTGCTGCCAAGTCATAGAATGATAGAGTCATTTCATATTGGCGCTGCCAACCATTTTCTCCTAGCAAAGATAATCCAGTATTGGCATATTCTCGACCTGCTTGATAAGCTGTTGCACTTCTGGCTTTGCGACAAGCGATCGAATTCAGTTTTGCCAACTCATCCTTTTCTGTTTGTTGAGTAATTAAAGCTACTCCATGATTTAATTGATTTACTATCTCAAAAATTCGTTCTGCTTTTTGGCTCTCGGATGTTTTCTTTAGTAACTGTTGACCAATTTGATAATGAGTTGTTTTCTTTTCTTCTTCAGGTATCAGAAAATAAGCTGCTTGTTGGACTCGGTCGTGCAGAAATTTATATCTAACTGTCTGGGAATTTGTTTGAGTAAATGTTTGATTTTCTTGTCCTATATAAAATTTATAAATATTACCAGTGGGCAAAATTAAACCTTCTTGTAAAGCTTTCCACAAATAAGTTGCAGTTTCTATTTCTGATTGTTCTGAAACAATTGCTAAAGTTGCTAAATCAAACTGATTGCCAATACAAGCTGCTAACTGTAATATATGTTGAGTTGATTGTGGCAATTTTTGTAACTGCAACGCCATAAATTCTACAACATCATCTGTAACTGCTTGCTGAGTCACTTGAGTAATGTCACATTCCCAACAGCCTAATTGAAAATCAAATTTAATCAGTTCTTCTTGATGCAATGCTTTGAGAAATTGCGTAGCAAAAAATGGATTTCCTTTAGTCTTTTGAAACACTAATTGAGACAGTGGTAGAGCTAATTTTTCTGTACATTTAAGTGTGTCAGCTACTAACTTATTTACTTCTATTTGATTCAGTGCTGCTAAAGTAATTGTGTTGATTGTTGAGCCGATTTTTTCGATTTCATTCAAAGTCAATATTAACGGATGTGCTGGATTAACTTCGTTATCCCGATATGCTCCGATTAAAAACAGATACTTTGTATCGGCTATTAATAACTCAATTAATTTTAACGATGCCTGGTCTGCCCATTGTAAATCATCTAAAAATATTACTAATGGATGTTCGGAACTGGTAAAAACTTTAGTAAATTTTGGGAATAATAAATTAAATCTATTTTGAGCTGCTGTTCCTGATAATTCTGGTACTGCTGGTTGTTCGCCAATAATTTTTTCTAATTCGGGAATAACTTCAATAATTACCTGTCCGTTTTCTCCCACTGCTGATAATATTTTATTTTTCCATTGTTGAATTTGAGCCTCGGTTTCTGTTAATAATTGCCCGATTAAATATCGGAATGCTTGTACGAATGCACTGAAGGGAATATTTCGTTGAAATTGGTCAAATTTGCCTTTAATAAAATAACCCCGTTGCTTCACAATTGGTTTATGAACTTCGTTAACAACCGCTGTTTTACCTATGCCGGAAAAACCAGCTACTAACATCATTTCTGCTCTTCCTTCAGTAGAATTAGCTCCCCCCTTACTAAGAGGGGTATGGGGGGGATCGCCTGTGGAATTATCTCCCCCCTTACTAAGGGGGTATGGGGGGATCGCCTGTGGAATTATCTCCCCCTTACTAAGAGGGGTATGGGGGGGATCGCCTGTAGAATTAGCTCCCCCCTTACTAAGGGGGTATGGGGGGATCGCCTGTAGAATTATCTCCCCTTACTAAGAGGGGTATGGGGGGGATCGCCTGTGGAATTATCTCCCCCCTTACTAAGAGGGGTATGGGGGGGATCGCCTGTGGAATTATCTCCCCCCTTACTAAGAGGGGTATGGGGGGGATCGCCTGGGGAATTACTAACTCTTTCAAATGCTTGAAGCAGGGTCTCTATTTCAGCTTCTCGTCCATAGAGTTTGTCAGGAATAATAAAGCGATCGCTCACATCCCGTCGGCCAATTTCAAAGTTTTTTATCTGACCTGTTTGTTGAAGTTGAGTTAAACAATTTTCTAAATCATATTTCAACCCCAATGTACTTTGATAGCGGTCTTCGGCATTTTTGGCCATTAACTTTTCCACAATTTCTGATAATACAGATGGAATTTCTGAATTAATTTCATTTACTAATGGCGGTGTTTTGGCAATATGACAATGTACTAATTCCATAGGGTCTTTAGATTGAAAAGGTAATTTTCCTGTTAATAATTCATAAAAAGTTACTCCCAAAGAATAAAAGTCTGTACGATAGTCAATACCTCGATTCATTCGGCCTGTTTGTTCTGGGGAAATATAAGCAAGTGTTCCTTCTAATACATGAGGATTGATTAACGTTTGAGTCTCTTTTGGCAGTAAAGATGCAATACTAAAGTCAATTAATTTAATTTCTTTGGTGTGGGGATTAATTAAAATATTACTCGGTTTAATATCTTTATGAATAATCCTTTCGCGATACAGAATTTCTAAGGCATTACACAGAGTAATTCCTACTTCTAAAAACTCCATTAAAGATAGTTTTTTTTCTTTTTACAACCCATTCTTGAAGAGAAATACCGCCAAAATCTTCCATGACCAAAGCATAACCATTTTGATAAATTTCTAGACTATAAGTTTGGATAATTAGAGGCGAGTCGAGATTTTTAGTAATAGTATATTGATTACGAAATTGTACCAGTTCATTAAAATTAGGGTAAGGATTTTTCAGCAGTTTGATTGCTACAGGTAATTGGTCACTCTGGCCATACCCTCGATAAACTAAAGTTTTAGAACCATTGTAAAGTTCTTGGCTGATGTGATATGATCGAAGATTGACTATATTGCTAACCATACTGCTAAATCCTACTGATGTCTAAATTTATTGTTTAAAAATTTTTAAATTGGTTTACTACATCATAGCAAAAGCGATCGCAGCCAATATTTTCCCTAGCAATAGTTTTGTCATCTTGCCTATTCCAAATATTAATGATTTTTGGAATCTGCTGTATAGCAGTCGCCACTATAGTTAGGACATCGGGTAATTATGATGATTTATGACGCGAGCAAGATGCTCGCACTAATTGTCCTAACCGCCTTGACGGTTGCTATATAACTATTCAACCGTACATAACATTAACAGGACTTACGCAAAGGCACTACATAAAGGATATTCCTCAGTTACGAAGTGCGCTAACACACCCTACCAATAGCATTCATGCGTAAGTCCTAATTAATTCCAGGATTTAGGCACATACGCTATTTATAGAGTGCAATAACTATTGTCCAATAGTAGTAAACACTATATATAGCGATATAGCGATATAGCGTAAATTATAAATTCTCAATTCTAAATTCCCTAGTGCTAATTAATTCCAGGATTTAGGCACATACGCTATTTATAGAGTGCAATAACTATTGGACAATAGTAGTGAACACTATATATAGCGATATAGCGATATAGCGTAAATTCTAAATTCTCAATTCTAAATTCCCTAGTGCTAATTAATTCCAGGACTTAGGCACATACGCTATTTATAGAGTGCAATAACTATTGGACAATAGTAGTAAACACTATATATAGCGATATAGCGATATAGCGTAAATTCTAAATTCTCAATTCTAAATTCCCTAGTGCTAATTAATTCCAGGATTTAGGCACATACGCTATTTATAGAGTGCAATAACTATTGTCCAATAGTAGTGAACACTATATATAGCGATATAGCGATATAGCGTAAATTATAAATTCTCAATTCTAAATTCCCTAGTGCTAATTAATTCCAGGACTTAGGCACATACGCTATTGATAGAGTGCAATAACTATTGTCCAATAGTAGTGGACACTATATATAGCGATATAGCGATATAGCGTAAATTCTAAATTCTCAATTCTAAATTCCCTAGTGCTAATTAATTCCAGGACTTAGGCACATACGCTATTGATAGAGTGCAATAACTATTGTCCAATAGTAGTGGACACTATATATAGCGATATAGCGATATAGCGTAAATTCTAAATTCTCAATTCTAAATTCCCTAGTGCTAATTAATTCCAGGACTTAGGCACATACGCTATTGATAGAGTGCAATAACTATTGTCCAATAGTAGTAAACACTATATATAGCGATATAGCGATATAGCGTAAATTATAAATTCTCAATTCTAAATTCCCATCCCCTCCCAATCTCCCGAAGGCATAAATGATGCCCAATAATAAGGATGTTGGGCGATCGCATCTACCAACATCCCTAACTGCACCTGTCGTAACGCCTCCGATCGCCCCTCCTGATTATTCAACACCCGCTCATAATACTTAGTCATCAACTCTTGCGTACCAAAATCATCTACTTTCCATAAACTAATTACCTGACTTTCACTACCAGCAAGACCTAAAGCTCGACGCAACCCATATACTCCTTCTCCTACTTTCACTTCTCCTATTCCTGTCTCACAAGCAGACAATACTACTAATTTAGTACCTGCTAAGTTCAAATTTGCCATTTCCAAGGCAGTCATTATCCCATCTTCTGTAGCACTTTGCCGAATATTTGCACCTGCTAAAGCAATACCCGAACGCAGTAGTGGGTTTTCTACTGGTGCATATAGCAGTCCTTGAATACCCAAATCAGACTCAAGTATAAAATCATCTCTACTCGAATCTAAAGGAGGGGGAGTTTCCACATCTTCGAGAAAGAAAGCATGGGTAGCAATATGCAGTATTTCTGGAGACTTTGCTTGTTTGATGGCGTTTTTCGTAGCTTCTAATCCCATTAATAGCTTTACGTTTAACATTGCTGCAATAGCTTTTCCTTCTGCTTCGGTTTTAGATAAGAAGCCGAACTTCAGGTTGTCTATATCCACAGAGGGTTGGTTGCTGCTGCGGTTATTCTCGGTGGCAAGTGGCTCTGAGATTGGTTTACCTGGTTCATCGTAGATGGGAGCTGCAACTATCATAGGTGGTTGTTTACTGGGGAAGTCTAGGTCAAGACGGATCAGGTCTCGTCCGCTGGTGAGGTAGGTGATGGTATAGTTTTCCACTAGGTATTGGTTGTTTTCATCTACCAGAGCAGCAAAGGGAATGAGGTTGAGTTGGGAGTCTGGGGAGAGGAGGATGTGTTTGGCGTTGCCGAGTTTTTGGCGGATGGGTTCCATGACTAATTTATCTAAGGTGCGGGCGGTTTGTTTAGTTTTGGCAATTGCTTTTTCCATTAGTTCTTGATCTAATCTTAATCTTTGTAGTTTCTTTTTGTCTAATGAGGTAAAGATTTCGCGAAATTCGGTGATGGCTTTGTGGACGGGTTCTGCTGCTCCCAGGTCTACCCATTGGGGTGCGCCTGTGGAATGGAGAATGTAGGCTGCGTAGTGGGGTTTTCCCCATCTTTCCGCTGGTTTAGCTTTAGCATCGTGAGGTTTGTACTGCATTATTTCTACCAATGCTGCATCAGTAGGAATTAATTTTTGTACCGCTTCAATCGTTACTGGTTGAGAAATTTTTCTAAATTCTACACTAGCAAGAGAAAGGTCTGCTTCTAATTTTTCTCGTTTACGTTTGAGGGTATCTAATAGTTGACGGTATTGTTCGAGCGGGGGGCGGTTTTCAGATTTACTGTAATACAGATTTGCTAGTTGAGTGCAAGTGCTAATGAAGTCGTCCAGGAACTTTTCGTTTTCTGGGGTGAGGTTGTCGCGGATGGCTTGGAGGGAGTCAGCGATAAAGTCTAGAATCCGACCTTTGCGCCGGAGGATGGTGGTGAGGGAGAGGTTAGCTGCTTCAAGGTTATTGGGTACGTCTTGGAGGTGTAGGGATATGGTGATGTAAGTTGTAGCTGAGAGCTTTCTCACGGCTGCTTGTTTTTGGCTTTCCGAACCTGTGGCGAGTAAGGAAGTGAGGGTGGTTTCTTGTACTTCCATTCCTTGAGCGAGATATTCGATAGCACTGGTTATGTTCCCTTGAGCAAGATACAATGATGACTCGTTGCTAAAGCTCGTAGCAACGTCTGGATAGTTAGTTCCTAATGCTTTCTCTAATATTGCCCTTGACCTTTGGAATAGGGGTAAAGCCTCTGTGTACTTCCCTTGGTCACGGTACATTACTGACAGGTTGTTGAGGCTGGCAGCAACCCGTGGATGGTCAAGTCCTAATGCCTTTTCATAGATTGCCAGAGACCTTTGAAATAAAGGTAAAGCTTCTGTATAGTTCCCTTGAAGCTGGTACAGTTCTGCTTGGTTGCTGAGGCTGGCGGCAACGTTTGGATGGTTAGGTCCTAATGCTTTTTCATAGATTGCCAGAGACCTTTGGAATAGGGGTAAGGCTTCCGTGTACTTCCCTTGAGCATAGTACAGTGCTACCTGATTGTTGAGGCTGGAAGCAATGTTGGGATGCTCAGGTCCTAATACCTTCTCTAGTATTTCCAGAGACCTTTGAAATAGGGGTAAAGCTTCCGTGTACTTCCCTTGGACTTGGTAGAATAATGCAAAGTTATTGAGGCTTTCGGCAACCAAAGGATGGCCGATTACTAGCGCTTTCTCTCTGATTGCCAGAGACCTTTTGTATAGAGGTAAAGCTTCTGTGTACTTCCCTTGGAGACGGTAAACTTCTGCCTGGTTGTTGAGACTGGTGGCGACGGCTGGAACGTTAGCTCCTAGTGCTTTCTCAAATATTACCAGAGACCTTTTGTATAGAGGTAAAGCTTCTGCGTAGTTCCCTTGGAGACGGTAAACTTCTGCCTGGTTGTTGAGAATGGTAGCGACGGCTGGAACGTTAGCTCCTAGTGCTTTCTCAAATATTGCCAAAGACTTTTGGAATAAGGTTAAAGCTTCTGTGTAGTTCCCTTGAAGTTGGTACAGTTCTGCCTGGTTGCTGAGGCTTTTGGCAACAAAGGGATGGTCGATTCCTAATGTTTTCTCAAATATTTCCCTTGACCTTTGGTATAGAGATAAAGCTTTTTTGTAATTCCCTTGATAATGGTGTTGCATACCTAGTTCATTAATAACATACATGGCAGCAACAGAATTTTCAGAAACACCTACATTTTCTACAATGATCAAGGCACGTTCTAATGGAGGGATAGCTTCATTATACTTCCCCTGTGTCGATGACTGCTTTGCCTGAATAAAAAGTAGAACAAATCGTGCTCCTTCCTGTGTTTCCCCAGACTGAAGAAAAAGTAGAACAAATCGCACTGCTTCCTTTACTTCCCTATACTTTCGAGCTACCACAGCAGGTTTAATTTTTCTCGCTACTAGAGTAACCACCCCCACCAATAGAAAAACACCAACAATAACAACGACAAAATACTGACTTTTCATAATTTTCCTCCTGAAAAATACTTTTATTTTATGTCAAATACGCTTAATTCGGTATAAAAAATGTTTTGTGTTCAATCCTTATCTAGGAGCGAATGGCCATTCGCCCCCTATAACATCTAATTACGCCAATGCTACTGTACTACCGCCAACATCATAACAATCTTGAATCTGCTCTGAAGTCAAATCATAGTCCTCGAAACGGATACGATCTTGCTGTAGCAAACTATTCCATCTAGACGCGATCGCTACATCATCAGGATGACTCCGACGTAAGTTTCCTAACTCCGTAATAGTCTCGTGCCACAAACCATTTTCCGCATAAATATCTATCTTTTCCATCACAGTTGTAGCCGAATTTAACCGACTGGTCAAACTATCGTTAGCTGTCACGCGTTTAACCACTCCATCAACCAACAAATCTTCTGCTCCATCTCCATAGTCAAGAACAAATGCCCAATGATATTCTCTTCCTACCTCTAAAGGCGGTGCAGAAGGTAACTTCACACTAATTATTCCCCGTTCAGACTCAATATTAAACTTAGTCTGATAAATCTTGTGCTTAGTAGCTTCATCCATCAAAGTGAAATTAATAGACTTGCTATCATCAGGAATACACAACCAGAAAGTCGGATTACTCACCAAAGTATATCCGAAGTTAGTTTGAGGAACGAGAGCTAAAAGAGGCTTTTCTATTGGAGGGCAAGAATCGTCGCCTCGATTCCCTGCATCTCCTCTATCCCCTGGTCTACTTTCTTCTGGAATTTTAAATTCGCTATTGTCTGAAGAGCTGTTTTCAGCTTTACTCATTAATTTGTCATCTTGAGTCACCCCTACCAATAACCCCAAGGCATAAACAGTAGAAGTAATTACTTGAATAACTTGTTTATATTTCATAAATTTCCTTCCTGAAAAAAACTTTTTGTAAGTAATAGCATTATAATAAAGTTATGGCGTAAACCTGAATTATTAAGCCCTTATTTTTAATCCCCCCAACCCCCCTTTGGAAAGGGTGGGTCTAACTGATAACTGATAACTAAAGTGGTACTATTCACAATCAATACCAAAATAGATGGCATCAAAGGAACCACAAAACCTTGAGTCAGAACAAACAAACTAACCGAGTACAAAACAATAATATTTCCTCCTACAAATAAGGACAAAGAAAAACCTCGAAAAAAATGCCTACTTGCCACACAACTCAAAACAGACCAAGCCAAAATCCATAACCATTCTACCCACCAACTCCAAAAAGTAATTAAAGGTCTGCCATCCAAAACTGCACTAATAATTTGACTAACCTGATGTGCGTGTAAAATAACTCCAGACATTTGCTTTTGATTAGGAGGCTGAATCTGACTATAAAAAGTATAAAACTTGTCACCAGCAGCAGGGTCTGTAATCCCAATCAGGACAATTTTATCCTTAACTAAATAATCATTAATTTCCCCATTCAAAACATCATAAATAGTAATTGTTTGAGCAACTTTATTATCTACCTTATCTGAATTTCTATAATTAAGTAAAATCTGAAACCCTCCATCATCAAAATTTTGGTAGATACCTTGGTTTCTATAATTAAGTGAAATTTGAAACCCGCCATCATCAAAATTTTGATAAATACCTTCTCCTTTCCTCAGTCTCTTTAAAGTAACATCACCAATTCTAACATTTCCTTCGGGAGTATTTTCAGGTTTAATCCCTTTAATTGCCAAAAAATCTAAAGCCACCCTAGCACTTAATGAATAACCTGTTTGACAAGGGTCTTTCTCTTCCGTACCCATAAACATTAAATGGCGACGGACAATTTTAAATTGACCATTATCAAGAGCTAAATCAGTAAAACCTAAACGTTCTTTTGGCACACCTTCAGGAGGTATCGTACCAGGTTTATTAGGGCGATATTCACTGGTACTACAAACAGCAATTATTTTCTGATTATTTGCCAAAAGAGTTAATAACCTTTGATAATTAGCTTCAGATTCTAAAGGTTTCTCCCGCCATAAATCTAAACCAATAATTGCAGGTTGAAAAGCATCTATTTTAGTTATTACTTCAGCCAAAATTTCATCCTTTAAAACATTACCAATACCAAATTTGTTAATATCTGCTTGTGTAGCTTCAACAATTAAAATATTAGGGTCTGGCTTTTCTGGAAGTCGCGATCGCATTAATAAATCGAACTGATTTAACTCCAATGGTTGGAGCCAACCTAAAGCTCTAATACCAATTACTCCGACCCATACTAAACTAGCAATAGCTAAACTCATACTCAACCTTCTAGGTTTAGGCAAATCCAGATTATTGTCTAAATTTACCAACTGCTCCTCAACCCAATTTTGATTAAAAATTCTCTGATAAATCTTATTAAAAACAACTAATTTATCTTGTTTTTTCAGAACTATACCTGACAACTTTAGAGACATCTGTAGTTGACTATGATTAAACTTAACTTTTCCCCGCTTGAGAATTGTTTGATATAACCTCAGTAATTCAACATCACTAAGTAAATAATTTCGTATATATTTTAAATGAAGAGGATTATCTTTATCCTCCCAAGAAGTCAAAATATTTTCTTGTACTAACTTATCAATATTTGGTCGAGGACTATCTGCATAATCAACAATAATTTGACAAAGTTTCTGAGTTAAAAAAGGTTGACCTCCAGTCCAATCAAAAACCTTTTGTAAAACAATATCCGGCTTTTCTACTACTTCTTCTAATCCCTGAGTTAATCTTTTCTTTGCTTCTGCAAAACTTAATGCAGTTAACTCAATTCCACAGCCAATATTAAAAGGAGTACGTTTTATATCTCGAATTAAATCCCCTGGAGTAATTGCACCAAAAAAACTGAAAATCAGTCGATGATAATCAGAATTTTTCTCAGTCCGGCGATTATAACAATATCGAATAAAACTCAAAAAATCATCTTTAAAATCACATTTTCCTAGGGTATCAATTTCCTCAATAAAAATATATATTTTCTGATTTTGAAAATTCCTAAATAAAATTTCTTCAATAAACAGAACCAAATGTTGGATATTTGTCAAGTTTTTATAACTATCCATCCAGTCTTGAAAATTGATCCTATTAATTAGACTAAACCCGCGAAATAATTCCCTTAAAAATCCTTCATGCCAAGATTTTTCTAGTAAAGAACAATTACCCAACATAATCATATCAATTGTTGCACATTTACAACCTTTGGAGCGTAATTTAGCTATCATTTTTGCCCGTAAACTAGACTTACCCATTTGACGAGCATTAAATACATAACAATATTCTCCTGCTAGGAGTTTTTCATATAATTCTGCATCTTGTTTTCTCTCTACATAAGTTGGATCGTTAGCTAATAAACCCCCACCACCTGATTTATAACTCATAATTTTTTACCTATAAAATGGATAAGTAAGGAATAGTTACACCTAAAAATGTAGAAACTCAACAAAAATTTATTGATGTTGAGTTTCACTATTTCTGCTACTTAACTAGAACTAAGGGACTAGCAAAAAAATAGACTAACATTTAATTGTATAGAGTAGAGATTGCTTCGGCTAACTTGACTCTTTCCTATGGAAGTTGAATCTAATATCGTCGCCTCGCAATGACAGCTACGGGAATTTTTCCCCATAAATAATTGGTACTTTATTAACCTGCAAATCCCAAACGCTCCTGAAAATATTGCCGATATAACTGACAACGAGGTTGAGCATAATCACCTTTCATTGTAATTAACCCCATACCTTCTAACTGACATACCTCTCGATTTTTATCAGGTAAACGTAGTGGAGAATTAGCTTTTAATATTTCCTGAAAAACTGCTTTAATCTTTGCCCTCTTTTCTATAGTTTCCAAATGTCTACTGAAATGGTCTCGATAAATTCCACTGTCAGTAGGAGCCTCTTTTAATAAATTTTCAATTGTCAATTCTTCCTGAGACATTTTATATAAAGCTAATCTAATCAAATAAGGATGTCCTCCCACAATAGACATTAAATCAGTGACTATTTTCGGGTCAAGTTGATGTCTAAGTGTCAATAGAGTTACTTCTTCTTCCGTAAACTCCTTTAATTCTATCTGTTTGCCCACATTAAAAGGAGATTGATAAATATCTAATGTGCCATGATATTCTGTGGAATAAGCAATTACCATCCTGAGATTTTCCCAAATTTCTAAGGTCTTGCTTTCTTCATACCAACTTCTTAACATCCCACAAAAATCTTCAGTTATTTCTGGATATTTATAAAGCTCATCTACTTCATCTAGGAGTAAAACCACCTCTTTTCCTAAAAAAAATAACAACGCCTCAAATTCCTGAGTACAAGATATTTTAGCATTATTATCATCCCATAGTAGTCCCTCTGGAACATCAGTAAACTGACTCTTTATATTCTTATTAAATGCCTTGAGAAAATCATTAATACTTACTAATATTTTCGGGATTCAATCAGAGTTATCAAATCTGAGATATATCGGAATATAATTACTGTGATTTGCTTTGTCTTGTATCCTTTTAATCAAAGAAGTTTTACCCATTTGATTTGGCGCTTTTATTCTGACTAAAGAACTTGGTTTTTCTATTTCTTCGTAACATTCAGACTCAACAGAACAACGTTTAATTCGATGACGTTCTATATAAAAAGGGGAATCTAGTTTTTCCGGTCCATCAGGCATGAAAACTTGGTGACAACCATAATATTTCAGTAACTCTTGATCGACCATATTAGGTTGAAATTTGCCAAATATATTTACTAAATATTCTTTCCAATCCAAACTAGATTCTGAATAGTTAAATTTCTTAGCGATCGCCCTTAACTTTTTGCTTATATTACCTTGGTCGTAATTTGTTAAGTTGGCAATTTTTGTCTGTGTCATATTTTTATCGGATAAGTACCACTTCAGTATTTCTTTTTCCTTTTTTGACAAATTACGATAAATGTAGTCAAATTGTCCTTTGTTCATAGATATATACTTTTTATTCAAGTTTAATTTCCCAGGGAATTTTTCAACAATTAATAATTAATTATTACCTCAGTAGCTGATACATTTTTATATCAACAGGACTTACGCAAATTCACCTTAAAAACGCCATATAGTGCTTCTCTAATTTATGAAATTTTAGATCCCCCCTAACCCCCCTTAGTAAGGGGGGAACTGCTTAAAAAGGGGGCAGGTTTCAAAGTCCCTCTTTTTAAAGGGTATTTAGGAGGATCGTAAATGTACCTCATTTTTATGAGAAATTTTATATGTAGGGGCGAATGGCATTCGCCCTCTTGATATTAGACTTTTTAAGTATAAATTTTCTGATATTGAATATAAAAATACTTCTGAATAATTAGCAAAATATGCAGAAACTTGCATAAAAAATTCTATTTTTGTTCTGAATATGCAAAAAATACATACTGACTATACTGGAGCATTTTTGTAAGGTATTTCAAGATAAAATATGCTATTAAATTTATATTTATAAATATCAAATATACCCTGGTTAAATTGTAGTTGTAAGTAAACAAGGTTGACATAACAACTATTTTAATCCAGATGAAAAAAACTTCCAAAATAACCCTATTATTCAGTATTTGTATCTTAGGTTCTACGTCTTCTTTATATGAAATATTAGGAGGATACCTTTTTGAAAAAATTGCTGATTGTGTAGTGTTTAATGAATGTCCCCAACCAAGAAATATTGAACCTAAACCCGTCATATTATGTCCGGATAATGAGCGATAAAAAAACCTTCTCCTCTTCCTTCTTCTTTCTTCTTTCTTCCCTCCTGACTCCTAAGTAATTAAAATTAGGCGTTGATGAAAAGAGGTATGATACCAATTTAAAAAAGAATATTACGAATAGTAAGAGGAATAACAAAGACAAATGCAGGATATACCCTTTGACAAAAAGGATGATTTATGACTTTTAAATCGTATTTAAACCATTCATTCTGACTCCTGAGGACTGACTCCTGAGGACTGACTCCTGACTCCTAATAAATATCCTAGCTATTTGTAGCAAACATTTATCAATTTGGTATGATATCTTGTCCGGATAAGAGGGCAAACAAAAAAACTTTCTCCCTCTACTACTCTTTCTTCTTCTTTCTTTCCTCCTGACTCTTGAGGACTGACTCCTGACTCCTAAATAATTAAGATTAATATCATACAAAAATCCAACAACTTCAGAAAATTTTATCTCAACGTTGGTTGAAGACCCGCGCTCTCCCGTTGGCGGAGCCTAGCGGCAGCTATTAGGGGAGCGGAGGGATGAATGCGAGCGCATTCCGGAGGAAAAACCAATCAATGTTGCGGTTTCACACAGAGTCTGTTAAAATGTAAACATAAAAATAAGCAAACAGTAAATGGTTGAGAAAGCTTACAAGTTTAGGTTTTATCCTACTCCAGAACAGGAAAACCTGTTGCGGAGAACATTGGGTTGTGTGCGCCTAATCTACAATAAGGCTTTAGCTGCGAGAACTCAAGCTTGGTATGAAAACAAAGAGCGAGTAGGCTACAAGGAAACTTCAGCTATGCTTACTTTATGGAAAAAACAGGAAGATTTAGATTTCCTCACTGAAGTAAGCAGTGTACCATTACAGCAAGGCTTGAGACATCTACAGACAGCTTTTACTAATTTTTTTAGTGGACGGACTAAATATCCCAACTTTAAGAAAAAGCGTCATGGTGGTAGTGCTGAATTTACAAAGTCAGCATTTAAGTGGAAAGATGGTCAAGTTTATCTAGCTAAATGTGCTGAACCGTTACCGATTAGATGGAGTAGACAACTACCACCAGATTGTGTACCAACAACAATAACAGTGAAACTTGATCCCAGTAGTAGATGGTCTGTGTCTTTGAGAGTCAATGATACCAGAGATTTAAAACTTAAACCAGTCGAGAAACAAATAGGTATTGACTTAGGAATTACCAGTTTAGTTACTACCAGTGACGGAGAAAAAATTGCTAACCCAAAGAATATAAACAAATTACACAAAAAATTGAGATTGGCGGGGAAGTCTCTGAAAAGAAAAACTAAGGGTTCTAATAATTATCAAAAGGCTAGGTTGAAAGTCGCTCTAATACACGCAAAAATTAAAGATTCAAGGCTTGACTATACCCATAAGCTGACCACTCAATTAATCAGAGAAAATCAAACTGTTGTAGTTGAGGACTTGGCAGTCAAAAACATGGTCAAGAATCATAAATTAGCTAGAGCAATAAGTGATGCCAACTGGGGAGAGCTAGTCAGACAGTTGGAATACAAGGCTGAATGGTATGGACGGGAATTAATCAAGATTGATAGATACTTTCCCAGTTCTAAGCGTTGTTCTAATTGTGGTCATGTAGTTGAGAAATTACCTCTAAATATTAGAGAGTGGGATTGCCCAGAATGTGCAGCTCACCATGATCGAGATATTAACGCTAGTATAAACATTTTGGCTGCGGGAGGAGCAGTGTCAGTCTGTGGAGCGCGCTTTTAGACCCGAAGAGAGTAAATCTCGGAAGGCGGGTGCTAAGAAACAGAAAGTCTCTAACAGTGATGCTAGGGAATCCCTCGCTGTCTCGTAGAGCAGCGTCGGGAGGATGTCAAATGTATATAGTGTGCTTTTCCCATATAATAAAAATCATTCACTATATATAGAGTGCATTATTAAATGAACCTTAAGGCCGAACCACCAATTAATTATTTCCGAGAATGGACTAATAGCTGTGTCGATGACCAACTAATACACCTTAATGTTATCCCTTTAGAAGGACAGCGGCCTTATGAATTTTTGTTTTATTCTGATGCTATTCCTAGACGAAATGATGGCCGAGTAACTAGCCAAATATTAAAGCGATACCAACACGTTGAAGAAGGTGGATGGTGGTGTTCGGGAATTGATTTACTGACAGGAGAAGAGGACCTTTGGGGTTGTTTTAAACCTAGTCAACCACGTCAAAGTTATGACCAAAAAAAGTTAATTAAATACGAACATCCCCCGAAAACTCCTACCAGTTTATTTGCCCTAAAAATACCCCTACATTTGTGGCATCAAATTGCTAGTCGTTATCAAATAGAAATTCTGCCAGAAGATATTGATAATAATCAACCAGACTTTGGTTTTTGGCAGTGGTTTATCGCCCATCCTCAAATACCTTTATGTATTACTGAAGGTGCAAAAAAAACTGGTGCTTTATTAACAGGTGGTTATGTAGCGATCGCCTTACCAGGAATTTTTGGTGGATATCGAGTTATTAGGGATGAATATGGCAACCGTATTGGTAAATCGAATTTAATTCCTCAGTTAGAAAAGCTAGCAAATAATCATCGAGAAATTTATATTGCATTTGACCAAGATACTAAACCTAAGACTATTAAAAATGTTAATGCTGCTATTAGACAAACTGGATATTTACTTACAAGAAAAGGATGTAATGTTAAAGTTATTTCCTGGAATCCAGAATTGGGTAAGGGAGTTGATGATTTAATTGCAAATCATGGGCAAGGTGTGTTTGATGAAGCTTATAAAAACGCATTACCTTTAGAGCTTTGGAAGGCTAAATCATTTAGCAAACTTACATATCCTGTAAATCTTAGAGTTAATAGTCGTTATCTTTCCGAACAACATATTTTAGGTTCTATCAGCAGTAATAATTTACAAAAATTAGATAATCTTGACCTAGCTTATAGCACTGATTTTCCGGCAAAATTGGTAGGAATTAAATCTGCTAAGGGCACTGGAAAAACTAAGTTATTAGAGAAAATTGTCAGTGAAGCTGTAGCTCGCAATCAAAAGGTTTTAGTTATTGGTCATCGGGTGCAGTTAGTACAAGAGTTATGTCAACGTTTCGGACTAAAATATATTACAGAAGTAGACAAAAATCCGATAATAAATTATTAGGTATTGGTTTATGTATTGATTCCCTACATCCTAATTCTCAGGCTAGTTTTAATCCAGAAAGTTGGTCGGATGGAGTTGTAATTATTGATGAAATAGAACAGGTAATCTGGCATGGTTTAAATTCTAATACTTGTCGGCAAAACCGAGTAGAAATTCTCAGGTCTTTCAAAACATTAATGCAAAATGTTTTAGGAGGTGTCGGTCAGGTATTTATAGCTGATGCTGACTTAAGCGATATTTCAATAGATTATCTACAAGCTTTAGCAGGAGTCAAATTAGAACCTTTTATTATTCAAAATGATTGGCTACCAGGAGAAAAAGAAGCTTGGCAAGTTTTTAATTATCCAGAAACTACTCCCAAAAGATTAATTGCAGATTTACACAAACATATCCGTGAAGGTGGCAAACCAATGGTGTGTTTATCAGCACAAAAAATTACCAGTAAATGGGGAACTCGTGCTTTAGAAGCTTATCTAAAAAAACAGTTTCCTGACTTAAAAATCCTCAGAATAGATTCAGAATCTTTAGCTGAACCTAATCATCCTGCTTATGGTTGTATTAAATCATTAAATCAGGTATTGCCAAAATATGATATTGTCTTAGCTTCTCCTTCTATTGAAACAGGAATTAGTATTGATATTCAAGGTCATTTTACTTCAGTTTGGGCTATTGCTCAAGGAGTACAAGGAGCAACTTCTGTTTGTCAATCTTTAGGTAGAGTTCGTGAGAATATTCCGAGATATTTATGGGTAGCAAATTCTGGTTTTAATCAAGTTGGTAATGGTTCGACTTCTATTACTTCTTTGCTCAATTCCGAACAACGTCTGACTCAACTCAATATTAGACTATTACAACAATCAGATTTTGATGGTTTGGACGATTTAGAAACAGGTTTTCAAGCAGAATCTTTTTTGTGTTGGGCAAAACTAGCCGTTCGTTTCAATGCAGGAATGAATCAATATCGAGAGTCTATTTTAGAAGCTTTACGATTAGAAGGACATCATATTATCGAAGCTTCCCCGGAAGTTTTAGCTAATAATTTAGAAGCCAAAAAATCATCAGAAACACTTACAGAAATTAATGATTTACAGGAAGCGATCGCTACTGTAATTAAGCAAAATTATCAGACAGAATGTGAAGCGATCGCTACTGCCAGAAATATTAGTTTGACCGAGTATCAAAAACTAAAAAAGCGATTATCCAAAACCAGCAAACAACAACGGGAACAACGAAAATTTGAATTAATGTTGCGCTACAGTATCCCCATAACTTCTGAGTTGGTAGAAAAAGATGATGCTGGATGGTATCAACAGTTGCAACTACATTATTTTATGACCGTAGGACGACAATACTTAGTAGCACGAGATGCTGAAATAGCGAAAACAATTTTAGAGTTAGGCAAGGGAAATATTTTCATACCTGATTTTAACGATCGCTTACTGGGTGCAACCATTGGGGTAATGGAATTATTGAAAATACCGCTATTGTTGAAAGATAAGCAACGAGAGTTGAAAAATATAGATGAAGATTTGCAATTGTTGGCCAACACTGCTTTAGCAAACCGAACAGCAATTAAAACTATAGTCGGGATAGGGTTGGCGGTAAATTCTAGTCCTATTACAATAGTGCGACGTTTTTTGGATAAAATTGGTTATAGTTTGGAGTGTTTGCGGACAGAGAGTCATCAGAAAAAGCGATTGCGAATTTATCGTATTGTTAATCCTGACGATGGCAGGTTTGAGGTATTTCAGCAGTGGTTAAGTGCTAGTCATACTAAATAGGGTTTGCGCTTCACTAGTCTTATGGGTAAGGGTAGGAGACAACCCACCCCTAACCCCTCCCAGGAGGGGAAGACAGGAGATAGGAGACAGGAGGAACGGGGAATTATAGAGGAGGTAGGAGGAAGAATAATCGGCGTTGCTGAATTGAAGTCTGAATGTGCGATTGTTTGGTTATGCTCAAGCCCCCGCGCATCCCCCGTTCAACAAAAAGCGCAGCAACATCTGGCTTCCCCCTTTTCAAGGGGGACGGGAGGGGGATCAAGGGGGACTTTTAGAGTTTTATTCCCCCCAATTTTGGGGGGCTAGGGGGGCTTGCATCCTATTAATAAATTTCGGAAAAATTAATTTTATCTTTTCCCCTTCTTCCTTCTTTCTTGTTTCTTAGATAACCAGGACTTACGCAAATTCTTAGATCAAACGCTATCTGCAGAGGGCGAATGCCATTCGCCCCTACTAGATATGGCGCTTGCTGCGTAAGTCCTGATAACTAAACTTTTCTTCCATCTTCCATCTGCTATATTTCCTCTTCTTTTAATGGAGACTCTAAATTTTGAAACCAGGAAGACCTAACAGTAACCACAATAATTCCTATGGGCAAAAATAAAAATAACCCCAGCATCTGTAATGCCAATATTCCCTTACTCATTACCAGCACCAATAAACCGTCGCTCACTCGCTGATACAATACCCCTAAAAAAACCAACAATAATAACCCTAATAAACCAATTTGTTTCTGGGAAATATTACTCACTCCAGTGAAAACAAACGGACGACGTAACCATTTCACACTCCCCACTAAAATTTGTTCCACTATTAGCAAAGTTATCCCAGACGACATCAACTCTAGCAACACTAATAATATAAACAACCAACTAACCTGTAATTCTAAAGTATAAGTAGGAATCAAAATTAATTTAGCTGCGATGGTGTAGTTATAGAAAGCAAAAAACGGCCACTGGAGCAAAAATTGAGGTAAACTCACCAGATAATTTGGTGTAGTTAAAATTTCAGTAACTCCACATAATAATGTCGGCAATAAAAACGCCACTATCAAAAGCAAAACATATAAACAGACAACTCGCAAAACAGAAGTCAACTTGTCAGAACGACGTAAAGCATAATTACTACACAGTTGCAAAACATAACAAAAAATCAGCATATTACTCGCGCTTCTGGTCGGTGCTAGACCTCTTATTGCCATCAACCAAATAACAGTCATTTGTATTGCCAATAACCAGGTAACGCAACGTCGCCATAATAACTGTACTTTTAGCATTGCTGCTTTTTTTATCTGACGAAAATATATCTCTTCTACTAAACTTTCTCCTCTCATTTCTGTATTCTGCATTCTGATTTTTTCATCAGGTCGGAGTAATACACAAACACCAGAAGCAATACCACCTGCAAATGTTAATAACATAGAAATGATTAAACCAGGTGCAGCTAATTTTACCTCCTTAGTAGAATTAACATCTAAACTACGTTGCACCCACTCGATAACTTCCCGCATTAACTGTGGGTCATAGGTGGCGATGATATGGTCAGCAGTCCCAGAAATTATTAACAGTCGAGCAGTACCATTACTGAAACTACCGCAAATATTATTACCATTATTGACACAAACAGGATTTTTGCTACCCGTTGCTTGCTGCAACATAATTCGTAAATCTTCAGGAGGGTTAATTTGCTCATATACACCAGCGCCCAAAAATAGATTTCGAGGAGTGGTGGTAGTAGCGCTGCCACTCATACCTAAAATAATTGTCGAGCGCAATAGTTCTTCTGTTTGTCCCAACTTTAATGCTGTTGCACCACCCATAGAATGACCGAGAATACCAATACGGTCTTGGTCAAAAATTTCTGGGCGGTCGCGAATGTATGCGAGAACTGCTTTAGCATCTGCTTTGGTGTTTTTGTCTAAGTTTTCTATAGACTTTTCTCTATTTTTCAGTGAATAAGACTCGCCATAACCGCCAAAGTCAAAAGCGATCGCTGCTATTCCATGTCTTGCCAACTCTACTGCTAGAGGTGTCATCATTTCTTTGCTATTGTTGACACCATGACACAGTAATATTACGGGATGAGGTTTTGCTGTGGTGGGGGTATAGATACGACTGACTAAATTTCGTTGAGAGTCTATTTCAATATTTATAGATGTTACTTCAATGCCGATAGTAGGATTAAATATAATTGATAATATTAAGCCTGTTCCTAATAATAGTAAACTTAGTAAAAATCCATAACGATGCCTATTCATAAATATTGGCCTCAATTTCAGCTCATAAGAATTATTGTTCCCTATTTTTGTGGTTTTATAAACAATTAGTTGATGATTAAATTCAGCAAATATACTTTTTGTAGGGAAAAAAATAGTAATTCAATAATTGATAATTGATAATTGATAATTACCTCTCCCTAAAAGGAAGAGGATTGACTAAAAGGAAAAAATTTATTCTCTTGGTCGATTGGATATGGCGCAGGTTTCCTCGCCATCCCTCGACCGCTTTTTTCCCCTTGAAAGGGGAGGCTAACAAAGCTGAATTATTTAATTATTTAATTATTTAATTATTTAATTATTAATTATTCGGTAAAAACAATATGGAACATCAAAAATATTTCAAGCTATCAGTTATCTTATACCAATTCCCATGCATTATTGCTATACTTGGGCAGTACTTCAGTTGTCAACTAATCAGCACAAGCAAAAAAGTGATTTTGCTAATTTCAGCTAAGTTAATGTTAATTATTCTTCTGTTTGCTTCTCCCTGTACGGACGCCCTTATGCAACGTCCCTACCCACTCCCCTATTTCCCCTCCTGGGAGGGGTTAGGGGTGGGTCCCCTGTTCAACAAAATGTAGAAAAGTTTTTGATAAATGGTATTACTAGGGGATAATTTATGATTGACAATTTAAGCATCCAAAACTCATATTTTTATTATCAATATTTTGGGTTTAATACCCCGCCGTCTACACGGTGTAATTGTTTGGGGTTTGTAGACGCGGAGCGGCTTGTCGAAGACTATCCCCATCTACTTTTTCCTTCTTCTTCCTTCTTCCTTCTTCCTTCTTCCTTCTTCCTTCTTCAATATTTTTTTAAGTTATGAATCAAGATTTACAAAATCAAGTATGTATTGTTACGGGTGGTAATTCTGGTGTTGGTTTAATGACTGCTGTTGGTTTGGCCAAAGCTGGATGTCATGTATTTATTGCCTGTCGTTCTATTAGTAAAGCCACGAAAGCTGTAGATTATATTCGTCAAATTAGTGGCAATAAAAATGTTGAATTTTTGCCTTTAAATCTAGCTTCTTTAGATTCAGTTAGTCAATTTGTTGATTTGTTTGTTGCCAGACAACTTCCTCTAGATATTTTAATTAACAATGCCGGAATTTTTCATCAAAGAGGAACTACTCAAGAGGGATTTGAACTAATTTGGGGAACGAACTATCTAGGTCATTTTTTACTGACATATCTTTTATTAGAAAAACTCAAGAATTCTGCATTTAGTAGAATTATTATGGTAGCTTCCGATTTAGCATTAAAACCAAAAACTATTCCTTGGAATTTATTAGTAAAAAAACACCCCTCAATTTTTTAGAACTTTATTCTGTCTCTAAATTATGTTTATTGCTGTTGACAACTGAACTTGTCAGACAGTTAGAAAATACAAATGTAACCGTTAATGCCGTTCATCCAGGATTTGTACAATCCAATATTACAATTTGGCATAGTCTGAGTAAATATTTAGGTTTAGGAATTTCCCCAGAAAAAGGTGCAAATAGTGCATTATTTTGTGCCCAGTCTAGTCAATTAAAAGGTATCAGTGGTAAATTTTTTGATTCCCAAACCCAGGAAATTCCTTTGCCAAAAATAGCAACAGATATTCACCTAGCAAAACAACTTTGGGAAAGAAGTTTACTCTGGAGTGGATGCCAAAAGACAACAACTAACGACACAATTAATTATGATAACTATTCTGGAATCTCCGGTCCCTACTCTCTCAAACTAGACAGTCAAGAAATTGCTCAAATTACCAAAACAATTTTTGCAGAAATCTTACCAAAACCTCCAGGGAAATTATTATTTTTACGCCTTTTAAAATTTTTATGGAAATTGAAATTTGGTTCAGCCTTTCTATTATTAGTTCAAATTTGGAAACAAGAATTTCACATGGAAAGACATCTTGATTCCCCTGAAATTTGGAAAATATGTCAGGATGAAAAATTATTGGCAAAATTGCAAGAATACTTAGGAGAAAAATTAGTATTATGGCGTTCCGAACTCTGGGTAAATTATCCCGCAAAACAATTAATCCCCTTGTGGCACACAGACTCTTATCCAAAATTACTTTCTGGTGTAGGTAAAACAATTAATATTTATATTGCTCTGACTGAAGTCAATAAATTTAATGGCTTTGAATTTATACCAAATATTCATAAAAGTAACAATTTATCTATAAAAATGACAGACCCTTTTAGTGGCAATGATTTCCTTGAAGTTACAGAAAAATTGGCAGAAAATTCAGTACCAGTAATTCTCAAACCAGGTCAGTTTGTGATGTTTACAGATGAACTTATTCATCGTTCTGTATGTAATACGAGCGGTAAAATTAGACTATCATTAACTTTACGAGTTACTCAACCTACCGTAGAAGTTTTACCTAATTATAATCCTAATTATCAACAGTCAGTATTATTGTAGAAGAATGAAAAAGGAAGAAAAGAAGACAAAATCAGAAATAATAAATCAATCAAAAGGAAGAAGGAAGAAAGAAAAATGAAGAAGGAAATAATCAAAAAATCAGAAATAATAAATTAAAATAAACAGCAATCTAGATAGGTATTTTATAGAATTAAACCAGCTCCTTCTAAGTAAAAAATTATAATTTTATTTCTGTATAGCAAATCTTGAATTGGTTAGGATATAGAGTGATAATGAATCGAATACAGAGAAATATTTTTCCCACTTTTGTCTATACACGATATAAAAAACGCAGTTTCTCCGGAAGAGGCTAACTGATAACTGAATTTACTCCTATAAAAAATCTAACTATTTGTAGAAAACATTTATCACACTTGGTATTATACAATTGGCAATCTAAATATTCGTCCCCCATAAACTACTAACTTTGGGTATAATATCTCTATATCAAAGTTTTCTGTATCTAACAAAGAAAGTTTTCATAGTAATTAAAAATTCTACTGATGAAATAAAAAGTAGTTATCATGTCAAACACAAATTTTTTTTACAAATAGCCTGAATAGGAAACGAATTTGCCAGAATATAAATAGACCAAGAGGCTTTAAAAATTATGAAGGACAACTTATGGAATCAGCTTATGTTTTCTGTCTAATTATTGGTGGAGCATTTGTGGCACTCTCCGCCTTTGCCGGTCTAGATGGTGTAGATTTTGACCAAGACTTTGACCCAGACTTAGAAATTACAGACCAATCAAGTAGACAAGTTAATACTTCAATATATCAGCGTCGGCGAAGATTATGGCTACCATTATTCAGCCTAAAATTTTGGACTTTTGGCAGTTGTTTCTTTGGGCTAACTGGTATTTTGTTATCCTATATTTCTCCCACTCTTTCACCAACAATAATTGCCATTATTTCTATAATTGTTGGTATTTTATGTGGCACAATAATGGCATGGGTGCTATATAACTTAAAAAATCGTCAAGCTGATAGCTTGGTGCGTAGTGGCGATCTCGCAGGTCTTTCTGGAATTGTGGAGATTCCTTTTGATAAAAATAGTAGAGGAAAAATTAGATTAAATGTGAAAAATTCTGTTTTAGAATTGATGGCTTTTACTGAAGAATCTAGGGAATTTACTAGAGGAGAAAAAGCATTTATCGTGGGAATAGAAAATAATAGAGTATGGGTAGTATCAGAAGATTATCTAGATAAAACATCAGAGGATGAATCTTAATATTTTTCAGCTATCCTCGAACGCTATTTTCCAATTCCCCAATTTCAAGAAATTTTCTGCAAAACTTAAATATAGTTGCGATATGAATAGCTCGGCATGAAAAATCAACTTTTAATGTTAGCCTATATTTCAGTAGTAGTAGGAATATTTGCTGGGATGTTAATAGTACTATTGTTGTCGATTTTTCGACAAAACCAAGAAGTAATAAATAGTCTTGTTAGCCCTCAAGATTTTTTAGGTTTACCCTGCATTGTGGAAATTCCATTCGATACTCATAGTAGAGGTAAAGTTAGTCTAAATATTAAAGGATCTAACATCGGATTAATTGCCCGTACAACAGAAGAATCTAAAGAATTTACTAAGGGAGAAGAAGTATTTATTATCGGCACAGAAAATAATCAAGTGTGGGTAATTTCCAAATCATCTTTTCAACATCAGGAATAATCAGAAATGAAGAAGGCAGCTATGCTGAAGGTATCCCCCCTACCCCCCAGGGTCAATTTATTGTCACCCTTAGAAAAAGGGAGTAGGGGAGTGGGGAGTGGGGGAATGGGGGAGTGGGGGAGTGGGGGATTCATTAATTGATAATGGATAATGGATAATTGATAATTACCTCTGGTTAAAACCGCTACGGAATTGAATATCAGGAGATATTATTTCTTTTCTCTTGGTCGTAGCGCAGTTTCCCGAAGGGTGGGATGGCGATCTTCGGAGCGGCTCTGTCAAGAGCGGGTTTCCTCGCCATATCCAATCGACTAAGAGAAAATCAAGTTCAATATTTCAAGCCTCTGACTTTCCTACCGAATACTGCGTAAACAGGCACAGAGAGGTACTGAAGGGTGCAGTTCCTCCGGAGGAGGCTAACTGATAACTGATAACTGATAACTGATAACTGAAATGACGGTGGGGTATTAAACCCACCACAGAAAAGATAATGAATAACCACAAATATTTTTAGGGAAATAAACGATTTGTAGGCCAGTTAACTCCAACTTTCATACTACTACATGAAAAATACTATATTTCACAAAAATAAATGAGGAAATTTAACTAATGAAAAGTAAAATTTTAGAATCCAATCAAGCCGAATTAACCACTGTAGAAATAGCACAAGTTCCTCCTGTAATACAAAGGGAGCCAATTCAGGATTTTACAGGAAAAATTTCTACAGGTTTACCCATCGCTCTATCTATATTTGGAGTGATAGTATTAATCTGGTTTATCAACACATTCATACAAATTTGTAAACCCAATGAAATTCTAATTTTATCCGGTCGAAAACGGAAGACAAAAGAAGGAGAAACAGTGGGTTATCGTGTAATCTTCGGTGGCCGAGCAATTCCCATCCCAATTCTGGAAACAACTAAAACAATGGACCTACGCACAATGCCAGTACCTGTAGAAGTGCGGAATGCTTACTCCAAAGGCGGTACTCCACTAAATATTCAAGCGATCGCCAATATCAAAGTTTCCAATGACCCCAAAATAGTAGGCAATGCCATAGAAAGATTTCTCGACCGCGACCGCTCAGAAATTACCCGTGTAGCAAGAGAAACCCTAGAAGGAAACCTGCGGGGTGTAGTTGCCACCCTGACCCCAGAACAACTAAACGAAGACCGTCTCCAATTTGCCGAACGTATTGCCGAAGACGTGAGTCGCGACTTAGCAAAATTGGGCCTACAACTCGACATTCTGAAAATTCAAAGCGTTTCCGATGACGTAGACTACCTAAACTCAATTGGTCGCAAACAAATTGCCATGATCCGTCGAGATGCTGAAATAGCTGAGTCTAACGCCAAAGCAGAAGCAGACCAAATAGAAGCTGACTGCCAACGACAGTCAGAAATTGCCAAAACTCAGTCAGAAACATTTATCGTCCAGAAAGAAAACGAACTCCGTAAAATTCAAGCAGAATTGGAACAGCAAGCACGTTCGGAAGAAGAACGAACCAAAGCAGCAGCTAAAGAAGCAAGGGCAAGAGCAGAACAATTATTGCAAACAGTCCGCGCTGAGTTAGAGAGGTTGCGTTTAGAAGCAGATGAAGTATTGCCAGCAGAAGCACAACGACAAGCAAAAGAACTCCGTTCTAAGGGAAATGCTGCTTCTCTATCAGAAAATGCTCAAGCTGAAGCGTTAGTTAACGATATGCTTTCCCAAGTTTGGCAAGAAACTGGTAAAGATGCCGCGGAGTTGTTCTACTTACAACAAATTAGTATGATTTTACGCGAGTCTGCGAAAGTGACAGAGCAAGTTAAATTGGAAAATATCAAAGTTATCGATAGTGGAGATGGCAAGTCGATCGCTAGTTTGGTAAATGCTTATCCTGAAATCTTCCGCCAGTTCCTCAAAAATGTTAATCAAACCCTGGGCGTTGATGTGACAGGTAATTTCAGGAATGGGAGTAGAGCAGTAGGGGAGTAAGGGAGTAGGGGAGTCGGGGAGCAGGGGAGTAGAGGAGTATAGTTATAAACATATACTATATAACCAGATTCTATCACCATTTGTAGGGGCGAATGGCATTCGCCCTCCCCTGGGGAGTAGGGGAGCAGGGGAGCAGGGGAGTATAGTTATAAACATATACTATATAACCAGATTCTATCACCATTTGTAGGGGCGAATGGCATTTGCCCTCCCCATAAGTAGAGCTTTTTTCTCCCTTGTCTTCTTGTCCTCCTCTTCCTTCTTCCCTCTTCCCTCTTTCTTCTCCCTTGTCTTCTTGTCCTCCTCTTCCTTCTTCCTTCTTCCCTCTTCCTTCTTAAACAACTAAAATAACGGAGTCAAAAAAATCATGGAAATAGTATTAGCATTATTGGGAGTTTTCGGTCTTGGTACTGGTGCTGGTGTCTTTGTCATTCGCAACCTTTATTATATTTGTCAACCAAGTGAAGTCCTAATTTTTTCTGGAAGTCGTCACCATGTTGGAGACAGCGATCAAAAAGTTGGATACCGTCTCGTCAAGGGAGGTAGTAGCATTCGCGTCCCCCTGTTAGAACAAGCTTTCCGCATGGACTTGAGTAATATGATTATTGAACTCAAGGTTAATAATGCTTATTCTAAAGGTGGTATTCCTCTCACAGTCGAGAGTGTGGCAAATATCAAAATTGCTGGCGAAGAACCTACTATTCACAACGCGATCGAGCGTCTGCTAGGCAAAACTCGTCAGGAAATTGAAAAATTAGCCCAGGAAACTCTAGAAGGAAATTTGCGTGGTGTGTTAGCTTCTCTGACACCAGAACAAGTCAATGAAGACAAAATTGCTTTTGCTAAAAGCTTGCTGGAAGAAGCAGAAGACGACCTAGAAAAATTAGGTTTAGTTTTGGATACTCTCCAAATTCAGAATATTGCTGATGATGTAGGATATCTTGATTCTATTGGCCGAAAACAACAGGCTGAACTGTTGCGAGATTCTCGTATTGCAGAAGCACAAACCCAGGCAGAATCAATTGTTAAAGAAGCAGAGAACAAAAAGAATACTTCTTTCAAACAGATTGAAACGAAAATTGCTGTAGCTCGTGCAGAAGCTGAAAGACGCATTCAAGATGCTGTGACAAAACGGCAAGCAGTGGTGGCCGAAGCAGAGGCTGATATTGGGTCAGAGGTGGCGCGGACTCAAGCTGAAGTAGCAGTGCAGAATGAGCGTATTAAGCAGGTAGAACAACAGTTACAGGCAGATGTAGTTGCTCCCGCAGAAGCTGAATGTAAGCGAGCGATCGCTAGTGCTAAGGGCGATGCTGCTGCTATTGTCGAACCAGGGAAGGCACAAGCAGAGGGTATTAAGAAGTTGGCAGAATCTTGGAAAGCTGCTGGTGCAAACGCACGAGAAGTTTTTCTGTATCAGAAATTGGAAGAGTTGCTGAAGATTATGGTATCTACTGTGCCAGAAGTTGATGTGGATAATGTTACCGTAATTAATGCTCAAGGTGGGAACAATGCGACAAAAATGGCTGCCTTTCTTGAGGAGTTTAAACAAACTACTGGTATTGATGTAGCTGCTACGGTAAATAATTTAAGCGATCGGGGTATAGGGAGTAGGGGAGTAGGGAAGTAGGGAAGTAGGGGAGTAGGGGAGTGGGGGAGAATTTTTCTACCTTTTTCCTCTATTATTCTATTTCTGAATCTTTTTACTTCTGACTTCTGAGTCCAGTAGTGGACTGTTTCACCTAAAATAGTGCATTAGCTTTTTTCGTCACCCCATCTCCCCATCACCCCATCCCCCCATCATATCAAATCCGGTTGAATACTTATTATATAGTTGAGAGTGGGGGACCCACCCTAGCCCCTCCCTGGAGGGGAAGAGGGGAGTGGGGGAGTAGGGGAGATTAAATAGACATCTTCAATAATAAAAAATCTATGATCGTATTATCGTACAGAAATTATAAATTATTTCCCTGTAGGGACGTTGCATAAGGGCGTCCCTACTATGCATGAAGGAGATGTCTAATATTGAAGTAATTTAAGAAATTATAAACAGATATTATATAATCGGATTCTATGTACAACCCCACCGGATTTGATATCACCCCATTTTCTAATGCAACATTTAAGATGAAACAGTCCACTAGACTGACACAGCTTACAGCCCTTTTCAGATTGATAAACCACATCGTCATAACCAAAAACCTATAAGGGCGCAATTCGGAGCTTTGCGGAGCGCAAATGCCATTTGCTTCGCATAACTATCGTTAACGCCCCTACTGTGCTTTACTGAAATGAAAAGCGCTGTAAATGGTGCATTAGATTATTGGGGCGGGGGCGGGTTTACTCAGTCGTGGGTGACACCATTAACTTAACGCGGAACCCGCCCCTACTCACCATTTTAGGTGTTTCAGTCCACTACTAGATTAAATTTTAAATTCTAAATTCTGAATTCTGAATTCTGAATTCTGACTCCTAACTCAAAACCCAATTCACTAAAGTCCGAACGCCATAACCAGTTGCCCCAGCATTATTGTAACCATTCTCTGCATCTATCCATACAGGTCCAGCCACATCCAAATGTGCCCAAGGTGTATCTTGAACAAACTGCTTCAAAAATAAAGCAGCAGTAATAGCACCACCAGGGCGAGGTCCAGTATTTTTCATATCAGCGTGTATAGCTTTCAACCCCTCAAAATATTTCTCCTCCAAAGGCATCCGCCATAGTTTCTCACCAGCACTTTCTGCTGCTGCCGCCAGTTGCCCGGCTAAATCATCATTAGGACTCCATAAACCAGCAATATCATTACCCAACGCCACAACACAAGCACCTGTGAGAGTAGCTAAATCAACGATCGCATCTACTCCTAATTTCTCGGCAAAAACTAAAGCATCGGCCAAAGTTAAACGCCCCTCTGCATCCGTATTGTTAACCTCAATAGTTTTACCATTAGAAGCAGTGAGGAAGTCTCCAGGGTGCATGGCGTGGCCACTAACCATATTTTCAGTGACGGCGCTAATAAAGTGAACTTCCACATCTGGTTTAAGTTGAGCGATCGCCTTAACAGTACCAAAAGTTGTACCAGCTCCACCCATATCAAATTTCATCATTTCAATGCCACTACCAGAGGGTTTGAGGTTTAAGCCACCTGAGTCAAAAGTTAAGCCTTTTCCTACTATTGCTAACTTTTTACGAGGAGTACCTTCTGGTGTGTAGGTGATATGAATAAATTTTGGCGGGAGGTCAGAAGCTTTAGCAACTCCCAGGAAAGCTCCCATACCTAATTTTTCACAATCTTCTCGTTCCAAAATTTCTATAGTTAGCCCAAACTCTTTAGCCAAACCTTCAGCAGTTTCAGCCATAGTTATTGGGGTGCAGGAATTAGCAGGTGCTGCCACAAGTTCCCTGGCTAGGATCACCCCAGAACAGATTTTCCGGGCACGGGCAATGGCTTCATCAGAGCCAGCTAAACCGATTAACTCTACTTTTTCTACATCTGGCCCTTGGTCTTCCAATTGAGATTTAAAGCGATTATCTTGATGGAGGACTAACTCAACGCCTTCTGTTATGGCTGCACTTGTAGCTTCAGTATTTTCACATATTGGCAAGCTAATGCCTAAAGTTTTGCATCTCTCCTTTTTTGCCAAACGTCCGCAGGTTGCTGCTGCTTGGCGCAGAGTTTCTAATTTTAACTCTTCCGATTTACCCAGGCCCACTATAATAATTTTGCGGATGGATTTTTTGCTACCCACACGAGTTGAGGCACTGGTGTTGACTTTACCCTTAAATTCTGTTTCTTCGATTAGTTCAGATAAAGTGCCAGTCAGCTTTTCATCCAAATAGGCCATATCCCCGGTTAATATACTATCGGCATCTTCAAATAAACCAATGGCTAGGGCATCTCCGGTCCATTCTAAAATAGGTGTATTGATTGCTATAATTTCCATCTTGATTTCCTGATAATTGGTAATTGGTAAATTATCTTAATCGTTTTTAAGTTCAAACTCAGATAATTACTTTTATTTTGATGATTTTTGATTCAGTTAATATACATTAATTTTGGGAATAGATTTAGATGACCAGAAAAAATATCGCTGGAACTAGGAATTGCTGTTCAAATATTAGCTAGTTCCAGCAATATTTAAGCATTTAGCATTCAGCAGTCAGCTATCAGCTTTATAGAATTAAAAGTATGGGTAAAGCCCATCACTTAAACTTAGGGGTCTATCGAACCATATCTACAATTTCCCTCCATAGAGTTGAAAATGTAGTATAAGTCAAACAAATGCTTGCTTCATGCATTAAATAAAAAGCTGAATGCGAGCGCATTTTGTAGGAAATGCTTACTTGAATACTAATTCTTTTGAAAATAGTTATAATACCAAATTTTCAAAAATGTAGTTACATTTTAATTAGCGATTTATTCCTACAATAAAAAAATATAAATTCCATAAATTATAAAAATTAAACCTTTTTTCTTCTTTTTTATTATGTTTTTATTTCCCTATTCCCAGTTCTAGTTTCCCTGTCACCTATGTCGTGACTGTAGCAATATTTTATGGAGTTGGTATAAGTGTAACGAGCCATAAGACATTAAATTATACCAAAATATAAGGATTAGAAGTTTCAAAAAATTTACAAAAATAGTGTAGTTATGATTTGGCAATTAATACAAAACATATTTTCCCCAGAACAATTAATGCCCTATGGACAATGCTATCTTTGGAAATCAGGCTTAATTTTGCTACACGCTACCTCAAACGCATTAACAGCAATAGCTTACTACTCCATATCATTCATGTTAATGTACTTTGTCCGTCAACGAAAGGATATACCCTTTAAACGGATCTTCTGGATGTTTGGGGCTTTTATTGCTTCTTGTGGTACAGTCCATCTCCTGAAAGTTTGGACTTTGTGGCATCCCGCCTATTGGTTATTAGGAGGTCTCAAAGCAATAACAGTAATGATTTCCCTATACACAGCCCTGGAAATGTATTCTCTGATTCCCCAAGCATTAGAATTACCAAGCCCATCCAAATTAACAATAATTAACGAAACTTTAGAATCAGAAATTAAAGAACGCAAAGATATAGAAGAAGCACTACGAAAAAGTGAAAGTCAATATCGTGCCATAGTCCAAGACCAAACAGAATTGATTTGTCGTTTTTATCCAGAGGGAATTTTGAATTTTGTCAACGATGCTTACTGTCGCTATTTTGACACAACACCAGAACAGCTAATTGGGATAAGTTTTTATAAGTTTTTACCATCTTTCGAGGTTGTAAAGCTACAAAAACTATTAGATACTCTGACCCCAGAACAGCCAGCAATTATCAATGAACAAGTAATAGAAATGCCCAACGGAGAGTGGAGGTGGCACGAATGGACAAATCGAGCAATATTTGACGAAGACAATAACTTAGTAGAGTATCAAGCAGTGGGTCGAGATATTACAGCTATCCGAGAAAGCGAAAGACGCTTCCAGGCTGTTTTTAATCAAACATTTCAATTTATGGGACTTTTAAACCCAGACGGTACTATTTTAGAAGCTAATCAGACATTTTTAGATTTTACTGGTCTCAAACATGAAGAAATTGTCGGACATTTTTTTTGGCAAGTTAAATGGTGGTTAGCAGTGGATGATGAAGAACATCCTAGAAACAGAGAAACTAAACATAGACTTGCTAAAAAACAAATGAGAAAAGCGATCGCTAAAGCAGTCATAGGTGAATTTGTACGTTATGAAGTTATGGTAGTTGGTCAATATGAACAAACAATTACCATCGACTTTTCTCTCAAGCCAGTTTTTAACGAACTTGGACAGGTGATCCTATTAATTTCCGAAGGTCACGATATCACGGATAACAAACAGGTAGAAAAACAACTTTCTATTCTCAATGCTGAATTAGAAACACGAGTTACAGAGCAAACCTCCCAATTAAGACTGATTACTCAAGCTTGTAAAAATCGAATTAGACAGCAGCGAGCTGTGGCTCAAATTACTCAAAAAGCCTTATCAGGTAAAAATATTTCTCTACTGATGGATGAGATAGTACAAATAGTTGCTCAAATATTAGATGGAGAATACTGCAAGATTCTCCAACTGTTACCTGATAGCAATTCTTTACTATTACGAGCTGGTGTTGGTTGGCAAGAAGGACTTGTAGGTTTTGCGCTCGTAAGTGCTGGCAGTGAGACTCAAGCAGGTTATACCCTAAAATCATCTAAACCTGTAATTGTTCAAGACCTTCGTTTTGAAACCAGATTCAGAGCGCCAAAACTACTGCATGAACATGGAATTATTTCTGGAGTCAGCGTCATTATTCCTGGGGGTGAAAAACAAAAACCTTATGGGATACTAGCTATACATACTAAAATGAAGTGGTGGTTCACTCAGGATGATGTTTATTTTTTGCAGGCAGTAGCTAATATATTAGGTACAGCGATCGAACGACAAAAAACTCAGAATTCTCTGAGGTCTAGCGAGGAAAATTTCCGTCAAATTGCCGAAAATATCCGAGAGGTTTTTTGGATAACCACCCTTGACAAAAATGAGTCAATCTACGTCAGTCCCACTTATGAATATGTTTGGGGGCGCTCCATTACAAATTTAGACCAATGGCGAGAAACAGTTATAAATAGCATTCATCCATTAGACCGCGATAGTTTTGTTTTGGATGATGAAAAACAACGGCGTGGTGAGTTTACTGACGATGAGTATCGAATTGTACGGCCTGATGGTGAAATGCGCTGGATTTGGAGTCGTGCTTTTCCTGTACGCGATCGAACTGGAGAAATATACCGCACGGCTGGTATTTTTGAAGATATTACAGAACGCAAACAGATGGAGTTGGCTCTGTTTCAAGAAAAAGAACTAGCCGAAATTACATTAAAATCTATCGGTGATGGGGTGATTACTACTGATGACAAAGGTTATGTTGATTATCTGAATCCCATTGCTGAAAAACTTACTGGATGGGAGTTATCAGTAGCTAAAGGTTTGCCACTATCTGAGATTTTCCAAATTTTTGATGAGCAAGACCGCACACCAATGGAAAGTCCGGTAGATATAGTTTTCCGAGACGGGCAAATTGTCGAACTGGGAAATCATACTCTTTTGGTGGCTAGTGATGGTCAAGAATATGCAATAGAAGATTCTGCTGCTCCTATCAAAACAGAAGACGATCAAATCTTAGGAGCAGTGTTAGTATTTCGAGATGTGACAGACAAGCGCAAGTTGAGAAATCAAATATTTTGGCAAGCTCAACATGATTCTCTAACAGGGTTGTTAAACCGCAGAGAATTTGAGAAATATTTAGAAAATTCTTTGGAGGAAGTGAATCAAAACAATCAAGTACATACTCTTGCTTATATAGACTTAGATCGATTTAAAATTGTTAATGATACCTGTGGTCATAAAGCTGGGGATGAATTGTTGCGCCAGGTTACCACTCTATTACAATCTCAATGCCGTCAAGCAGATATTTTAGCTCGGATCGGTGGAGATGAATTTGCTTTGCTATTATTAAAGTGCGACATGGATAATGCTCAAAAAGTAGTGCAAAAGTTAATTGATAGTATTCAGGATTACAGATTTGTATGGGAGGATAAAACTTTTAATATTGGTGTTAGTATGGGTATGATTACTCTGAGTCAGGAAAATCTCAGTCAGGCAGGTGTGATCAATGATGTTAATTGGCTGCTCAGTGCTGCTGATGCTGCTTGTTATGTGGCCAAAAATAGAGGCCGAAATCGTTTTCAGGTTTACGAAACTGATGATTCAGATTTGAAGCAGCAAAAAAATACTGTACATTGGGTAACAAAAATTCATCAAGCTTGCGAACAAAATCTTTTCTGTTTGTATTATCAACCTGTTGCACCATTGGCAAATTCGCATCTGAATAATTTTTATTATGAGATACTTTTACGCTTAAGAGATGAAACAGATAACTTAATTCCGCCAATGGCCTTTCTTCCGGCAGCAGAAAGATATAATCTGATGCCAATGATTGACCGTTGGGTGATTCAAAACTTTTTTAGTTATTTGTCACAGCTCCAAGGTCAGTTGCAACCATCTTTTGAGGATCTTGATAATGAGAGATTGTTTGGGGAGTCAGATATAAGTAAAACAGATACTATTTATGCAATTAATCTTTCTGGTGAAACGGTTAATGACCAGGAATTTGTTACTTTTTTACAAGCAGAATTAGACAGGTTTAATATTTCTCCACAGATGATATGTTTTGAGATTACTGAGACAGTGGCGATCGCTAATCTATCTCAAGCAGCTAAATTAATTAAACAGCTTAAAGATTTGGGTTGTTGTTTTGCTCTAGATGACTTTGGTAGTGGAGTTTCTTCTTTTACTTATCTGAAAAATTTGCCTGTAGATTACTTAAAAATTGATGGTAGTTTTGTCAAGGATATTGTTAGCGACCCCTTAGATTATGCAATAGTTGAGGGAATGAATCGGATTGGCCATGTGATGGGTCTCAAAACGATTGCTGAGTTTGTGAGCAATCGTGATATCTTAGAGAAAATTAAGACTATAGGTGTAGACTATGGTCAAGGTTATGGAATTAGTTATCCACAACCCTTAGATTTGCCAGATGAGTCGTAGGGGAGATGGGGAGATGGGGGGATGGGGAGATGGGGAGATGGGGAGATGGGGGAGATGGGGAGATGGGGAGATGGGGAGATGGGGAGATTTAATATTGAAGTGTGGATAGAATTATAAACATATACTGTATAACCGGATTCTATATTAATATTCCCTGTTCCCTATTCCCTATTCCCTATTCCCTATAAACTTACCTTTTCATACCTTAATTCAGCAATACCAAAATTAGTAATAGATTCAGTCCGGAAATTAGTCAGAAAATGTGTAGCTCACTAAAAGACATAGGCGTGAAAATTCAAAATAAAATCAATTCTTATCCATAAATTACCAATTATTCCCCTCCTGGGAGGGGTTAGGGGTGGGTTCCCTGTTCCTTGTTCCCTGTTCCCTCTTTTGGTGGAGATGTCTAAAGAAAATAATCCCAGATATAGCAGAAGGCAGAAGGAAAAATCTGGCTTTGTCTGAATTTTAAGCTTTTGATATGTCCGCGCCCTTTGCTTCGACTGCTATATGATGACTAATATGGGCTGAGTCAAAATTTTGATGAAAGTCCATTGCTCAACTCTGAAATTAAGATTGAGAGAATTTCTGTTTTTTCCAAAACTGTAATCCAAAATACAAATTAGGAAAAATAGAATTATTGCTAGGAAAAAAAATTATACCATATCCTTTTTATCAAGATAAGTAAATGCTAAAGCAAAATATAACAAAAGTTTCTATACTGGTCGGCGTTTCTATAAGTGCTTTGTTACTAGGAGTGTTTCTACCAGAACTGACAAACCATAACAAAAGTATCTCTCAAAACCCAACCCAAAATCAGCAGCTCAACCCAGAGCTAGATGTAACAAATTTTGTGTCATATCCACCCCAGCAACGAAGGAATAAACTCGAAACTGCTATAAAGAAAGGAAAATCTCTAAATAGCAGTAGAGCACGTTATATTCTGGCCAATGATTTAATGCAACAGGGAGAGGTAGAGTCGGCGATCGCTCAACTTAAGAATTTAGACCAAGAATATACAGTTCTAGCACCCTATGTCATCTTAAAACGGGCACAAGCTTATGAATTAACTGGGGACACTGAAAAAGCACAACAAGCTTGGTCAGAATTATTAGCAACCTATCCAGAAGAACCAGTTGTAGCAGAAGCTTTGTATGTTCTAGGAAAACAAAATCCGGAATATTGGGATGAGGCGATCGCTAAATTTCCAGGTCATCCCACTACAGTGAAAATTGCTCAAGAAAGACTGAAGCAAAATCCTAATCAACCTCAGTTGTTATTGCTCATTGCTAAATATGCTTTTCATGTGCCGGAATATGGAACAGTATTGGAGCAACTCAGAACAAAATATGCCTCCCAGTTAACTCCTGAAGATTGGGAAATGATTGCTTTTGGATATTGGGAAAAGCAGGATTATTTTAAAGGTGGCCTGGCATATCAGAAAGCAACCAAGACCCCCAAAAATTTATATCGTTATGCCAGGGGTTTATGGTTAGGGAGAAAAACCAAGGAGTCCCGCGAAGCCTACAAAGCCTTAATTAATCAGTTTCCCAATGGGGGAGAAGATACAGCTTTGGGTTTGATCCGTCTGTCGAGACTGGTCGATCCAAAAGAAGCCATACCCTATCTTGACAGAGTAATTGCTAATTTTCCTAGCCATGCTGCTGAAGCTATGCTCGACAAGTCTAAGTTACTCGATCGACTGGACTCTGCTAAGTCAGCTTCACAGGTACGTCAACAGTTGTTGAGTAAGTATAAGAATTCTGAGGCGGCTGCTGAATTACGGTGGGAGTTGGCCGAAAAAGCTGCTGAGGGGGGCAATTTACAAGTAGCTTGGAAGTGGGCACAAGAGTTGACTGCGAATAATCCTGATAGTGAGTTAGCACCACAAGCAGGTTTCTGGGTAGGTAAGTGGGCACAACAACTTGGGCAAACAGAGGATGCTAAAAAGGCTTTTGAATTTATGATTTTACGTTATCCCCACTCTTATTATGCTTGGCGATCAGCGGTGATGTTGGATTGGCCTGTGGGTGATTTTACTACCATTCGTTCTCTATCTCCAAAGGTTGTACATACTAAACAGCGAGACCCATTGCCTTTTGGTTCTGACACGTTGCGAGAACTATATCAGATCGGTCAAGACCGGGATGCTTGGAAACAATGGCAGGTAGAATTTGAAGATAGGATGAGTCCAACTGTTGCTCAACAGTATACTGATGGTGTGTTAAGGATTGGTATAGGAGATAATTTAGATGGTATTTGGATGCTTACTAGCTTGAGCAGACGGGAAAAACCAGAGGAGATAGCTGAGTATAAAGCATTGAAGGAAAAGCCTACTTATTGGCAAACTTTGTATCCTTTTCCTTATTTGGAAACTGTTGTGAAATGGTCTAACAAACGAGAGTTAAATACTGTGTTGGTTACTGCTTTAATTCGTCAAGAATCTCGTTTTATGCCGAAGATAAAATCGGTAGTTGGTGCTACGGGGTTAATGCAAGTTATGCCAGAAACGGGAAAGGAGGTAGCTAAGAAAATTAATCTTGCGAATTATGATTTAGAGAATGTGAATGATAATGTAAATTTGGGTACTTATTACTTGGGTTTTACTCATAAAGAGTACAAGGATAATTCGATGTTAGCAGTGGCGAGTTATAATGCTGGACCGAATGCTGTGAGTGGTTGGTTAAAGCGGTTTGGGTTTGATGATGCTGATGCTTTTGTGGAGAAAATTCCTTATCCTGAAACTAGGGGTTATGTGGAGTCTGTCTTTGAAAATTATTGGAATTATTTGCAAATTTATAATCCTGAAGTTGCTCAGTTAATGGAGAGACATTACGCTAAACATCAGAAATAAGGAGTCAGGAGTCATGTCAAATAGGGTGGGGAGATGGGGAGATGGGGAGATGGGGAGATGGGGAGATTCTCTAGTAGTGGCGTGACACACCTAAAATATTGCAATATGTAGATGCGGGTTCCACGTTAAATTAATGGCGTTACAAATGATTAGATGAACCCGCCCCCAACCCAATAATAACGCACTTACAGCAGGTTCGGTGATTAATGTGTTCAATAATGGATAATTGATAATTGATAATTACCTCTCCCTAAAAGGAAGAGGATTAAATAAAAGGAAAATTTTTTCTCTCTTGGTCGATTGGATATGGCGCAGGTGTCCTCGCCATCCCACCCTACGGGAAGCTGCGCTACGACCGCTTGTTTCTCCTTTAAAGGAGATAATTTTTACCTTAATTATATCATGTCCGAACGCAATCGTTTGTGTAAACCCAAGGGTGAATATCTACAGGAAATTTAGATTTTTTTCTTGCGAGGGTAGCTTTCTTCCCTCTTCTTCCCTCTTCCCTCTTCCTTCTTCCTTACCTTTGCTATACAATACCGATGCTACCGGACATGATATTATTCGGTAAAATTGACAAGCCAAAAATATTTAGCTTGTTCCCTATCTTGCTCCCCATTTTTCCTACTCCCTACTCCCTACTCCCTACTCCCTACTCCCTACTCCCTAAAACTAAATATGAAACATCAAGAATTACCAATTATTGGCTGGCGGGAATGGATAGCATTACCCGAAATTGGCATTACTAAAATCAAGGCAAAAATCGATACTGGCGCTCGTACCTCTAGTTTACACGCTTTTGATATTGAGACTTTTGAAATCGATGGTAAACCAAGAGTAAAATTTAAAATTCATCCCAAACAACGAGATACGAATCAAATAGTAATTGCTGAAGCAGAATTAATAGATGAACGTCATGTTCGTAGTTCTAGTGGACAAGCAGAATTACGCCCTGTGATTCTCACAGAAGTAAATTTAATGCAAGAAAAATGGCAAGTTGAGTTAACATTAACTAATCGGGAATTAATGGGATTTAGAATGTTATTAGGGCGACAAGCTGTGCGAGGAATTTTCTTAATTGACCCAAGCAAATCCTATTTAGGTAAAAAGGCAAAAAAAATGTCAAAAATCAGGTAAATAAATTGTAGAAAACAATCAAATGAAAATCGCTATCTTATCAACTGAACCAACTCTTTATTCGACTAGAAAATTGCTAGAAGCAGGGGAAAAAAAAGGTCACGAAGTGCAAGTTATTGATTACTTGCGCTGTTATATGAATATTACTTCTATGAAGCCTCAAGTTATTTACAAAGGTGAACCTTTGGAAGGATTTGATGCTATAATTCCTCGCATTGGTGCTTCTAAAACATTTTATGGGACTGCTGTAGTTAGACAGTTTGAAATGATGGGAGTTTTTACCCCAAATCCTTCTCAAGCCATTTCTCGGTCTCGCGATAAATTACATTGTTTGCAATTATTAGCTAGAGACGGAATTGGATTACCTGTAACTGGGTTTGCTAATTCCACTAAAGATATTGATGGTTTAATTAATACTGTGGGAGGCGCTCCTTTAGTAATTAAACTATTAGAAGGCACTCAAGGAATAGGAGTAGTTTTAACAGAAACTTATCAAGCTGCTAAGTCAGTTATTGAAGCTTTTCGTGGCTTGGATGCTAATATTTTAGTTCAAGAATTTATTCAAGAAGCAGATGGTGCAGACCTGCGATGTTTTGTAGTAGGAGATAAAGTAATAGCATCTATGAAAAGACAGGGAGCTGAGGGTGAGTTTCGCTCTAACTTGCACCGGGGTGGTAAAGCAGAAAAAATTAAATTAACTCCTGAAGAACGTTCAACTGCTGTGCGTTCAGCTAAAGCAATGGGGTTGAGAGTTGCTGGAGTAGATTTGTTACGCTCTAATCATGGCCCTGTGGTGATGGAGGTGAATTCTTCTCCTGGTTTAGAAGGAATAGAAACAGCTACAGGAGTAGATGTTTCTGGCAAGATAATTGAGTTTTTAGAGAAGAATGCAGAAAAAAGGTTCAACAATTAATAATTAATAATTAATAATTAAGGAGAGGCTTTAAACCTTAATTATTCGGTAATAACAAAAATCTTGTAGCCCACATTCCCCACGTCAAGAGCGTAACATTAAAAGTAGTATACAATTTCTATTATTGGTAAATATTTATACTGTATAAATTACTTCTCAAAAGTCAAATTTTCAGTTAAATATTAAGCATAAATACTTATATCATGTTCGGATAATCAGTTATAAAAAAAACTTCTGGCCTTGAACCAATATTCTCTACTGCCTCCAGCCTTCCCCTCCTGGGAGGGGTTAGGGGTGGGTTGCCTTCTGCCTTCCTTCCTCCAAAGTGTAAGTATTCAACCGAACATGATATTACTGAATTATTGACTCCTATTGACCACTATAATTTTCTTCTTATATCAAATCCGTTTAATTCGGCACGTAAAAAATGTTTCATCTTCAACGATTACCAAATATTTCTCCATCCCCCCATCCCCCCATCTCCCCATCCCCCCATCCCCCATCCCCCATCTAATTACACCGATGCTACCGGATTTGATATTACTTTTAACTTTTAACTTTTGACTTTTAACTTTTAACTTTTGACTTATATTTTTATGCTACATTTTGTCGTGTGGAATGTAGGTTGTAGGGGCGTTTTGCTCCACAACATATAAAGCGGAGAAGCTCTCTAGGTTAGCATAAGGTCATTTGCTCTTACTGTAGTCTACCAAAATGAAAACTGCTGTAAAACTCAGACAACAGATTTTTCCTTCTTCCTTCTTCCTTCTTCCCCCTTCCTTCTTCCTTCTTCCCCCTTCCTTCTTCCTTCTTCCTCCTGCTATATAGGCAAAATTTTTCCCTGATGCACTAATTCGTAAAATGCCTGTGCAGAAATAGGAGGACTAAAAAGATAACCCTGAATCATATCACAATGGTGTTTTTGCAAGAATGCTAGTTCTTCTTCTGTTTCCACTCCTTCTGCTACAACAGTAAGCTCTAGTTGACGTGCCATCTGAATCATTGCAATCACAATAGCTCTGTTCTTAGAATGCTTGTGAATATTGGATAAAAATGAACGGTCGAGCTTCAGAGTATCAAAAGGAAATCTGTAGAGATAGCTCAAAGACGAATAACCAGTGCCAAAATCATCGATCGCTAGATTCAGTCCTAGAGTTTTGAAAGCTTCTAGCTGTTGCTGGGCTAAATCGATATCTTCCACTAAAGCACTTTCAGTCAACTCCAATTCTATAAAATTAGCACTGAGTTGGTGATTTAGTAATATTTTGGAAAACTTATGCTGTAACAGAGGTTGTCGAAGTTGATAACTTGAAATGTTAACAGCTACTTTAAAGTCTTTGAGCAGCTCATCTTCTTTCCATACTTGGAGTTGTTTGCAGGCATTTTCTAATACCCATTCCCCAATAGTTTCAATCAAACCAGTAGCTTCTGCTAGAGGAATAAATCTTGCTGGAGATATGAAACCTGACTGTGGGTGCTGCCAACGCAAGAGAGCTTCAGCACCAGAAATTTTACCTGTTTTTAGGTCTACTTTCGGTTGATAATAAAGCTGCAGTTGTTCGCGGTCGATCGCATAATGTAAATCTGTTTCTAGAGCTAACAAGTTAGTATTGTTGGTTTTACCCTGTGAGCTATGGAATTGATGACGGTTTCCTCCTTGATCTTGGGCTTTTTGCATGACTAAATGACAATCTTGTAATAAAGAAAGAAAACTGTTGCTGTCACGAGGATAGAGCGCTCCACCAAGGCTGGCTGTGAGAAAAACTTCTCGCTCTCCAATAATATAAGAATCGGCGACCGTTTTTAATACGCATTTAGCAATTTCGCTAGCTTGACCTAAATACTCAACAGGCTCCAAAATTAGGATAAACTCATTAATATCTGTACGGGCAACAACATTATTTTTTCCTACTACCTCAACAATTCGCTTGGCCACAGCTTGCAACAAATAGTCAGTTTCTTGATGATCCATGTATTGGTAGATTCGATAGAAGCGATCGATACTCAGACAAAATACTGGTATGTAGAGAGATTGGTGTAAATGAGAGCGGTCGTTCACTACTGGGTTTGATAATGTATCTACTATCTCTTCAAACATACTTTGCAAAACTTTCCTAGTGGGTAGGTTGGTCAGTGGATCATACTTGTGCAAACGCTCTAACTTTTGGTAAGCATCTTCAAGTTTACCAGTATATTCTGCTTTGGTAGCAACAACTGACTGGTGTTTTTGCAATGTCATCTCTATAGTAGTTTTTAAGTTTGCGATTTGAAAAGGTTTGATGAGATAACCATAGGGGTGTGTATGTTTTGCTCGTTCGATGGTATCATCGTCATCATAGGCTGTAGTAAAAATTACTGGAGACTGGAATTGTTGGTATATTTTTGCTGCTGCTGTAATTCCGTCAATCTCGCCTTGAAGCATGATATCCATGAGGATCACATCTGGATTTGTTTTCGCAACCTGTTGTATTACTTCTTCTCCAGAGTGAACAACTCCGACAATTTCATAGCCTAGTTTTTGTAAAACCATTTTTAGGTTTTCTGCTACAATTAACTCATCTTCAACAATCAGAATTCTAGTAGTTGCAGTGTGGTTAACTCGATCATTTTTTGCATAAGGGCTAGTGATTTTCATTGTAATATCTCCAAAGATAATATATATTATAATTTTTTTGACATTTTAAAACCTTTGTTTATACTTTAATTCTGAGAAAATCAAACTAATAGATGTGCCCTCAGAAGTATCAACAGTAATAGTTCCATTTAACTGTTTCGCCAAAATACGGACGAGTTTTAAACCCAGAGAATTAGAAGTTTCCCAATTAACTGTCGAAGGTATTCCAATACCATTATCACATACTTCCAAGACGAATTTTTCATTGATATCTTTAAACATCACGATCCGAACTTCTCCTAATCTTAGATCGGGAAAACCGTGTTTAAAAGCATTCATCAGAAGTTCATTAATCAGTAACCCGCAAGGAACAGCTGTTTCTAAATTGAGTAATATTGGTTCGACTTTAATAATAGGATTTACTCTGTTATGGTTGCTTTGACAATAAAAAAAGATATTGTTGACTAACTGCTTGATGTATTCTCCAAAATCTACCTTTCCAAAATGATTACCTTTGTAAAGCTGTTCGTGAATTAGTCCCATAGTTTGAATGCGTTTTTTAGCATCATTAAATAGGTGAAGCGAAATGTCATCAGTAATTGAGTAGGATTGCAAATCTAATAAATTAGAGATAATATTGAGGTTATTTTTAACGCGATGATGAATCTCTTTAAGTAATATTTCTTTTTCTGCTAAAGATTGCTTGATTTGCTCCTCAGCTTGTTTCCGTTCGGTGATATCTCGCACAATCATTAATACTTCCTCTTCTCCATTGCCAACGATGCGGAGTTCTTCGTAACGTACCTCACCATCTCTGAGAATTTGTCGTTCATAAACTTGTAGTTTGCCTGTGAGTATTGCTTGATTGATATAGTAAAGCTCTTGCTCTAATAAATTTATTGGTAAAGGTTCATCATTAGAGGTAAAATCTACCATATCAATATTTTCAGGAGGAATAAAATCTAAACAAGTGCCATCTCGCTGCACGCGCATAATTAAATCTGGAATTGCCTCTAACATTGCCCGGTTACGGGTTTCGCTCTGCTGAAGCGCTTTTTGTGCTAACTGATGAGCGCGCTCTGCTTCAACTCGCTCACTTGCTTCTAGTGCTAGGGCTACAAAATCTGCTAGAGTAGCAATAAAATTTTGTTCCTCTAGAGTCCAGGTACGGGGAGTACCAATATGCTCTAGACGAATGACCCCAATGACTTTTCCTCCAGAATAAATCAAAGCATCTAACATGGAAGTGATGCCAAGTGGTATCAGATATTCCTGAAGCAAATCTTTGACTCTTGGATCGGAATGTACGTTGTCAATCACCAGTACCCGATTATTTTTCCAAGCTTGGAAGTAGCTTGGATAGTCAGCAGCTAGCAATTCTATTTGTTGAGTATGTTCGTCTGTTGTAAGTCTGTAAAAATCAACACATTGAATGAGAGTGTGAGCATCATCTAGCAACCAAATACCTACTTGTTTAACTTCCAATGTTTGCGATACGACTTCATTGATTTTTTGGCAAGCTGCTAAGAAATCTCCTTGAGTTAATACCTTATTTTTAGATAACTCGATCAGAGACTGATTATGAGCAATTAACTGTCTGCGACTCCTTTGCAGTTGTTCAGTGCGTTCATCAACTTGTTTTTCTAAGCTCTGATTCATTACTACCCATGCTTCAAAAGCAGTTGTTAACTGAGCAGCCATTAGATTAAAAGCGATCGCTAGTTCGTCTAGTTCGCGAATATTTGGTAGCCAAGGAGCAAGACTTTTTAATGGCACTTTCTGGTCTAAATTTCCATACGCAACAGATAGAGATGCTTGATGAACGCTGAGAATAGGAGTAGTAAGCCAACGTGCAATCTTGATGGCTAATGGTATTGCTAGTATGAATGCTATGAAAGAAACTAGGATAATGATTTTCAGCCTGGCATAAACACCTGCCATTAAGTATGACTCCGGTGTTGCTACAACTACCACCCAGTCCAGACCTAAATTGTCTCCCCAACTTGAAACATGAACAAAATATTGCTTGCCTAGTAATTTAGTATGAAAATGTTGCTCTGACTCAATTTTCTGTAGGTTTTCAAGCTCTTGCTGCAAATATTGAGCAGTTGCTTGAGTCAGGGGATCGGGACTATTAACTGCTGCTAACCGTTTTGCTTTACCATTGACAACTTCAAAAGAAGGTAATTTTGAGGAACTGGCAACCAACATTCCTGAGCGCTCCATAATCATCACTACTTCAGATTGACTAATTTTTAACTTCTGTAGGAAATTGGAAAGATCGGAAATCCCTTGATCTACTCCCAAAACACCAAGTAATTTTTGGTTGTCGTCATAGATGGGGTAACTCGCAGAAATTGCTAAGGCATTAGTTATTCCATCGCACAGATAAATGTCGCTCCAGATAGCTTTACCTGCTTTAATTGGCTGAGTATACCAGTGTTCTGTTTTGTAATTGTAGGCATAAGTTCTGCGAACATTTCCCAGATTTCCTTCTGAGTCAACAGCATATTCATATACGATTTGAGGATGGGAGCGATTTGTAATATCAATACTTATATAATTCTTGGCTGTTATACCAGCACCCACAAATTCTCCGTCCTCATTAGCAAAGTTAATATAGCTGACATCAAATATCTGGCTTTGCTGGAGGAATAAACGCCCTGTTGTTTCTAGATCGGATAAATCCAACAAACCTAATTTCACAGCATTGTGGTTCATCTGGTTAATCAAAAGAGGTTGACGCAGATAATTTTCTAGTAAATTAGTAACATTATTGATAATTTCTTTATGGAGATTTCTTGCTAGGTTATAGCTAGTTCGATGCCCATTCCAAACTGTTACAAATATCAGTAGTAACATTACTGTTGATATTTGTAACATAAAAAATCACTAAAAACTACACAGAGAAATTTTGCCGGAAAGACTTTGGACATAATTAGAACGTTGTCGCCTCCAAAAACAAACTACCCTGATTATTAAATTATGCACGAGAATTTTTAACATGAATAAAACTTCCTGTTATCTAAAAGCAATCTCTTTAGATTCTATTTGAATTCATTAAGGCTGCTTATATAGCTTGACTCAAAGATTGTCTAATATCATGTCCGGATAAGAGCGATCTGGAAAAAACTTATCACGAGTGCTTAAACAGTAAATCTTTCTATTTTCCCCTCCACGGGAGGGGTTAGGGGTGGGTTCCCTACTCCCCTACTCCCGGTACGGACGCCGCTTATGCAACGTCCCTACCCGCTCCCTTACTATTTTAATAATAAGTATTCAACCGGACATGATATAAGCGGTCAGATCCCGTGGGGCGCGTCAGACGCAAGGGAATGTTGACCAAGAGATCGGAATTTCAATGATAAATTCTGTCCCTTCTTCTGATTCAGTGTTACATATTAGGTTTCCTCCATGATGTTTGACGACAATTTGGTAGCTAATTGACAATCCTAATCCTGTTCCCTTGCCAGGATCTTTGGTAGTAAAAAATGGGTCAAATAACTTAGACTGAATATTTGACGTAATTCCAGAACCATTGTCAACTATCCTAATGGCGACCCAATCTTCTCTTACTATTGTAGTGTTAATACTAATTTTACCCGTATATGTTTCCCCTGCCATTGCCTGCTGTTGATTTCGTTCTTCCACCGCATCAATAGCATTGCTGATAATATTCATAAATACCTGATTGAGTTCGCCAGCATAGCAGTTAATCAGAGGTAGCTGGCCATAGTCTTTGATTACCTCAATTTCTGAAGCACCTGGTTTTGCCCTCAGACGGTTCTCGAGGATAGTGAGGGTACTATCAATACTTTCATGGATATTCACTTCTTTAAATTGTGCTTCGTCTAGGCGAGAGAAAGTCCGCAAAGATTTGACGATTTGAGTAATGCGATCGGTTCCCATCCGCATTGACTTAAATAACTTATCCAAATCTTCTCGGAGAAAGTCTAAATCTAACTCCTCTAGCATTTCAGTAAGATCCTCTGGAGAGTCAGGGAAGTGTTGTTGGTAGAGTTCTATCAACTTTAACAAGTCTTGAGTATATTCGGTAGCATGAATTAAATTACCGTGAATAAAACTGACTGGATTATTAATTTCGTGAGCTACCCCTGCAACCATTTGCCCAAGACTAGACATTTTTTCACTCTGCACTATCTGAGCTTGGGTGAGTCGCAACTTCCGTAAAGTAGTTTCTAATTCATGCGTGCGTTTTTGCAGTTGTAATTCTGCTTCAACTCGCTCCCTTGCTTCTAGTGCTAAGGAAAGTAAATCTGCTAAAGCACTAGCAAAATTTTGTTCTTCTAAACTCCAGTTACGAGCAATACCGATATGCTCCAAGCACATTACTCCAATCATTTTTCCACGAAAATAGATTACCGCATCCAACATGGAAGTGATACCAAAGGGTTTTAAGTATTCTTCCAGTAGTTCTTCTATTCTTGGATCTGAGGACACATCATTACTAACTATCAGATGAGAATTTTCCCAACACTTAAAGTAATTTGGGTAATTAGTAACTTTGAGTTCCCCTCCCTGAGTATGTTCGTCTGTGGTCAAATTGTAAGAATCAACACATTCGATCCTAGTATGATTTTCATCTAGCAGCCAAATACTAACTTGTTTGACTTCCAATGTTTGAGAAACTACTTGGTTGACTATCTGGCAAGCTAGCAGGAAATCTCCTTGAGTTAATATCTTATTTTTAGAAAGCTCCACCAGTATTTTATTATGGGCAATTAACTGGCTGCGACTATGTTGTAATTCAGCAGTGAGTTTTTGGAGTGATAGAGCTGTTTGTCGAGTATCAGTGTAGAGTTTGGCTTGGTTAATGGCAATTGCAAGTTGCTCAACTATTTCCTGTAGCAGTATTACTTCTTCTTGCTGCCAATGGTGTACTTGACTACTATAACTACAACTCAACACTCCCACTACTTCAGAGGAGGTGTCTATTGTTAATCCGATAAAAGACTTACATTTTTGAACAGCTAACAATTTTTTGAGTTCTAAATCTTTTAGGGTACTAACTCGATTTATTTTGATAGTTTTCCCCTCTAAAAAGCGATCGTATAATTTGCCTACACTTTCTCTGGAATAACAATTAATGGCACTGACTAATTCAGGATTTTTAGCTTCTGTCACTATTTCCCAGAATGGCTGTACAGTTGTAGTACTATACAAGGCAAAAGTACAGCGTTCAATGTTGAGTAAAGAATGAATCTCACTCACCGCTGTTTCTAAAATAGTGTTGATATCGAGAGAGTGAAGAATTTGGCTAGCAATACGATTTTTGAGCCATTCGCGCTCTTGAGCTTCCAGGAATTTAAGCTTGGTTTTCTCTAATTCAGCATTTGCCAGTTGATTTTTTCTCCGTACTATTGTCACCACAGCAACACTTACAGCAAGCAAACCATTGAAAAACAGATACAACCAGAGGAAATTTATCCACATTCCATCTGATTTAGCGGACAATACTTCTGGAGAAATATAGGAAACTATTTTCCAACCGTAGCTATCTATGGCGTTTTTGGATAGGGTAATTTTGGGAATGTTTACTTGAGTTAAGTTTTTAGGTATATTCTGAGGATCGAAGGTGGTAAAACTAAATAATCCCTCCTTAGTTTGTATTTGTCCTGAATCTTTGAGAGATATATCTTGCCATGCTTCGGGAAACTGACGCTCAAATGTTTGTTGCCTGCGGTCGGGTAGCATGAAACCCCATTCTTTTTCTGGCTCTTCTGGGTTGATTAACCAAAATCCAGCCCTATTCAGTAGCATTGACTGGCCTAAAGTCCTATAACTTTTTTGGGTTAGTTGTTGATCTAGGTGTTCTCCCATGTAGTTGCTTACTACAATCCCTTGTAGCTGATTTTGACTATTGTATATAGGTGCAGCTAATCGTATAGATGGTTTTAATGGTCGCTCAATTTTTCCTTGTTCTTGGTTTAAGTCAAATACCGAGATGTAAATACTATCTTTTGGCATAGCGACCGCTGTTTTGAAATAATCCCTATCTGCTTTATTTTGCAGTAAGTTTTGGGGAACAAGTTCAACTTTTCCATTTTCATAATTAACTCTCAGTATTTCCTGACCTGTAGTATCAAGTAGTCGAACTTGGTCATAAATTTGCTGATATTTGGCAAATGCTATAAAATGTTCTTCTATATGCTCTAAATGTGAGTGTTGTATTTGAGAATTATCTTTTTATCAGCAAAATATTCTCCTATGTCTGGTAGTTGAGATAAACTTTGCACATCTAAAATTAAGGACACAAATAAGTTTTTTATGAGGGTTTTTTTTACTTGTAAAACTCGCTTTTCTTCTATTTTTATGGCTTGTTTTTTACTGTTCAATTCTATGTAGTAGCTGTTAGCAAGAATACCACCGATGAGAATAGACATCGGAAAAAATGTCAGTGTAAATTGTTTGGCGATCGCACGACGATTTTGCCTTAATGATAGAAATTTTAATACTCGATCTTTATATTGATTAAATTGTATTTTCTGAAAAATAACTAAGTCAAAAATATTTTTACAGCCAAAAAAACGCAAAAATAATATATATCATAGTTATAAAATCCTCTAAGTGAATTTTTATACTATAATTATATAATATCCATAATCATCTGTGTCACCTTCAATCTGTTTCAGTAATTTCAACTAAATTGCATAGCTAGTTCAACTGGGCGATCGCTACATGAAAATTTTGATATTATTTTTATATGTAAGAAAACTATGAATATAGGTAAAGTTTTTACGAAAAATAGAGATGATTTCTATAAATAAAAATTTAGCTTTTATATAAGATATTTTATTGATTAACATACTTATGATATTATAATTAAATAATAAAGTTGAGCAGGTAGAATAAATAAATATAGTAGTTTTCATATTTATGAAGTATTGTAACCAGCCATAAAAATTATATAGCGAGAAAAATAAGGAATAATCATATCATACTAAAAGGCAAATGTCAAATGAAATCATAAAAATTGTTTAATTTCTGTTCCCTATTTCCTGTATTCCTCCCAGAAACTATTTCCTATTTAATTAGACTCACCTACTTATATCTGATTACTCAAAAATTATATTTATAACAGTAAAATAGCACTTTTTTGACCAAAAAATAGCTTGGTTGAAATGGTATTTTCATCTTGAATACTTAAAAAAATTACATTTGATATTCTTAGCCATAAACTCAGTACAAAATGATCGAAATCGGTGGTTTAATTATTCCTCCAGCACAAAGACAACGCATAGAAATACCAGTAGCACGTCTACCTACTCAAACTTTAATTACTTTACCAGTTACAGTTATAAATGGTAGTCATACAGGGCCGATACTTTGGTTAAGTGCCGCTATTCATGGAGATGAAATTAATGGTGTAGAAATTATTCGTCAAGTATTACAAAAATTTCTCCATCTTTATTAAAAGGTACAATAATTGCAGTACCAATTGTTAATATATTTGGCTTCATAGAACAATCACGTTACTTACCAGACCGTCGTGACTTAAATCGTTCTTTTCCAGGTTCAAATAGAGGCTCCCTTGGCAGTCGTTTAGCTCATTTATTCATGGCAGAAATTGTTAGTAAATCTACTCATGGTATTGATTTACACACTGCTTCAGATCATCGCAAAAATTTACCACAAATTCGGGCAAACCTCCATGATAGTAGAACTTATGAATGTGCAAAAGCGTTTGCAGCACCAGTAACAATTCATTCCCAAACCAGAGATGGTTCTCTACGCCAAGCAGCGACAAAACGTGGCATTCCTGTTTTATTGTACGAAGCAGGAGAAGCATTACGCTTTGACGAAAATGCTATTAAAATAGGAGTAGAAGGAATTCTGCAGGTAATGGGAGCATTAAATATGTATCAACAAGAAACGTATATAGATCCACAACCTACTGTACAAATTTATGAGACTAAGTGGGTGAGAGCTTCTTGTAGTGGAATTTTGAGACTATATGTTAAATTAGGTCAGCAAGTAACAAAGAAGCAAGTTTTAGGTATAATTTCAGATGCTTTTGGAGAAAAAAATACTACGGTTAATGCTTCCTGTGCAGGAATAGTCATTGGTAGTTTACAAAATCCTCTGGTTAATCAAGGTGATGCGATCGTGCATATTGCTGTTTTATCTGCGATCAATCCGATAATTACAGAAAGTGGACAAGGAAGCAGAAACAAAGAGCATTCAAACTCATAATATTTAAGCTTTTTTCTCCGGCGTTGGTAAAGCGCGTGTATGATATTAATCGCGCATTACTTAGGAGTCAGGAGTCAGTAGGGGCGTTAACGATAGTTATGCGAAGCAAACGGCCGTTTGCTGGCGCAAAGCTGCCGCTAACGCCCGTACAGGAGTCAGGAGGGAAGAAAGAAGAAGAAAGAGGAATATAAGGAGAAAGTTTTTGGTCGTGTCAAGGTCACGGAGTTCTATAGGGCTCTTATCCCGACGTGATATCATACCTCAAATTACCAACGCCTTTTCTCCCAAGTTTCCCAAGTCTTCCTTGTCCTCCTGTTATATCATGTCCGGTTGAATAGTTACACTTTGGAGGAAGGAAGGCAGAAGGCAGAGGGCAGAAGGCAGAAGGGAAAGAAAGAAAGGTTTCAAGAGATAAGGTTTTTTATAACTAATTATCCGGACATGATATTAAGAGTTTATCCTCTCAGGAAGAAATCATCTTCACTAATAGATGCGGTATTCGTGAGATTAGCAAACTCACCACCACTGCCAAATTCTGCTGCTGTACCATTAGCATTGTAGAACAATTTACCGTTGTTGCTGTTATAAACAATGAATGCTTCTGAAGTTTCAGCCTCAGCATCACTGGTAACTATGGCAAATTCAGTATTGACACTAAAACCTGTTCCTGAGTCACTGGTAATTTCAGTAAACGTGCTTTTGTCTAGGAGAATAATATCTTGTCCCGGAACAAAGTCAGTAATGCTATCTACTCCGATAGTGCTATCGGTGATATTAGCTGTACCGAAAGAGTTTGAGATGCCTCCACCGTTCAAACTTGCTGAATTATCACTAATGGTGCTGTTACTGATACTGACAGTGCCAGATGAATTTAAGATGCCTCCACCAAGGGTATTACCAAAATTACCACTAATAGTGCTATCATTAATGCTAATTGTACCAGAGTTGTAGATTCCTCCACCATCGCTACCAGCTAAAAAACCACCGGTGATTTCTAAGTTCTCCAACTGTAGGGCAGCATCTTCCAAAACATGAAACACTCTGTCATTTATTCCAGTTGCACCACCAGCATCAATAACAGCTTTTTCCTCTCCCTGTGAAATAACTGTTATTTCTCCACCACCAGCAACAATATCTAAATCTCCTGTGGCAGCAGCATCTTCGTCACTCCCTGAGATAGTCAGATTATATGTTGCTCCTGCCGTCAGTTGAATAGTGTCATCTTCTGGGGTACTGTTAGCTTCAATAATTGCTTCGCGCAGAGAAGTCACTCCATCATTATTATCTACTACATCATCAGTAGTATCTACCACAATATTTGCCAATACCCCGGCATAACTCGCCCTAACTTCTGGGGTAAATGCCAATGCGGACTTAAGTTGACCAAATATTACCTCTAAATTCCAGTTACCACCTTTGTTAAAATTTCCAGTCAGTGTTTCCGAGGCAGCAATATTTGCTCCTGTGAGTTGATGCAGTTGTCGGACAAATTCTTTACCTTCCTTACCACTTGCCACCTGACAACCATAAATTAATATCTCCCCATCAGCAGATAAACATTTGCCCCACTGTTGAATACTCTCACTATATTGATTAATATTGTTTAAATTCAGGATACTGTTTCCTAGATACAAAACACCTTTTGCCGTTCTTAAAAACCTATGATTATCTGTAAAAATCTATGATTTTCTATAATAAATAATCTGTTCTATTCCTGCTTCAACCTGGCAACGTCGGCGTTATCCAGTCCACAGGCTGTCACGGTCGAACTGACCGCCATAGCTAAATTTAACGCTGCATTTAAGTCTCGATCACAGCTAAAATTGCAGTGTTCACAGTTGAAAACACGCTCCGATAAAGACAGAGACTCTTTAACAGTTCCACACCTACTGCAAGTTTTAGAACTAGGAAACCATCTATCAACAATGATTAAGGATGAACCATATAACTCACACTTGTACTCTAACTGTCTTCTGAATTCATAAAAACCCATGTCGCCAACAGCTGCCGCTAGCTTGTGATTTGCCATCATCCCTGATACATTAAGGTCCTCTATTACTATCTGGCTGTGGTTTTTAGCCAAATAGGTAGTTAGTTTATGCAATGTATCTTTCCTGATATTAGCTATTCTATTATGCAACGTCGCTATTTTTAGCTGCGCTTTTTTCCAGTTATTGGAAAACTTGGTTTTATGTCTGCTTAGGTATTGCAATCGTGATAATTTAGATTCTAACTTTTTGTAAGGTTTAGCACCATCGAATACTTCCCCTGTTGACAATGTTGCTAAAGTTTTTACTCCTAAATCTACACCAACTACATCTACAGACTTTTCCGTAATTTGAGGTATGGCTTCTACCTTGAAACTAACAAACCATTTATCTGCTGTTTTGCTAATAGTTACAGACGACAGAGTAACATTGCCTGGCAGTATTTCATAGGTTTTAATCCATCCAATTCGAGGTAGTTTGATACGATTAAAACCTACTGTGATTGAACCGTCTAGAGTAAAACTATTATCTCTGGCCTTTTTCTTGAATTTAGGTTGACCAGACACTTTGTTAAAGCAACGTTTCCAAGCTAGAGATAAATATCTTAAAGCATATTGAGGAGCGCACTTAGATACTTCATAATACCAGCAGTTTTTTGGTTTAACCATTGCTACCAAAAGCTTATGTAAGTCAATGGCAGTAGGAAACTTAAGTTTGCTGTCTGGATTATGGTGGTTATGATTCAATATATTTCTGGTTAGCCATAATCCCCAATTCCAAGCGTGACGGGCTACACCTGCGTGTTTAGCCAGTAATGTTTTTTGCTGTTTATTTGGGTGCAGTTCAGTTTGGAATCCTAGTAACATAAAACAGATAATCCCAGATTTTTATAGATTATACCAGATTTTAGCCAACAGTTACAAACCCCATGAGAAATAATATGAACTGTATCCACATCACAACATTCACCCAGACTTTTAGATATTTGGTCTATACCATTTTGATTGGGTTGTAGGATAACTACTTTTGTCTGAGGGTCAACCTGTGAGATGAGGTGATGGTAATTTTCTACCTTGGAGTCGATGAATAATATCATGTTCGATTAAATATTGATAGTAAAAAGTTCGTCCTTTGTAGGTTAGGTTAAGGAAGTGCCAAACCCAACATTAACAGACTATTGTTGGATTTCGCTGGAGTTCTCAAGCCTACCTACGGTATTATAACACTCTTATCCAAACTCGATCTAAGTAGGGTTTGCGCTCATAAATCTAAAAAACTTATACAGTAATGATTTCAGGGTTAAATATTGCTGAGGGGGTGCAAGGTTTTTGGCTCAATTAGCCTCAAAATGCTAATACTGTTCCTTGACGATGCCGAAAATTTGGCCGTAGCAGATAGTCTAAACTGTTGCCTGTTCCTCCCATCTCCGCGTCTGGTGCGTCTGGTGCGTCCCCGTTTCCTACCCCCACCAACCAATTTTTTCAGCCAACCCTAAGTAGCAGTTCGGGTACGATCAAACAAAATCTGTTTCTGTAATTAACGATGCTGAAATATTATTTAACAAGGCTAATTCTTCACCATTATCAGTTACAGTAATTAACGTGCTATTGTCATCTGTTTGACTGATTCCCAGGTCACTAAAACTTAGAAAATCTGGTAATTGAATCAAATCTATACCATCAGTAAAGTCGGTGATAATATCTAAACCTTCCCCAACAGCTAATTGAAAAATATCAGCATCGCCACCACCACTGAGGGTATCTATTCCTTGACCTCCACTTAAGGTATCGCTACCTAGATCCCCTGATATTGAATCGTCACCAAAACCCCCATCTACAAAATCATTATCTCTACCACCAAAAATTGTGTCGTTATCTTCCTGACCAAAAATTGAGTCACTACCTCTATCTCCCCTGAGAAAATCTTCCCCTATGTTGCCAAAAACTAAATCCCCATCTCTACCACCATAAATTGTGTCGTTACCTGCATCCCCGTTGAGAGTATCTAGGTCTCGATTACCAAATAAAACATCGTCATCATCTAAACCATTAATTACATCGTTACCATCTAACCCAAAAATGGTATCTTGTTCTATTGTACCATTGAGAATATCTGCTTCAGCAGTGCCAGTGATTTCCTGTATAATTTGCAATTCCACAGCACCAATATCAACCCCTGCACCAGCTAATCGCGGTTCCCCCCGTTGGTCTGTGGTCTGTGCGTTGGGATTACTGCCCGCATCAATAGCAGGACTATTGGGGAGAGGTAAATGGGTTAAGGTAGGGCCACCATTGTCAGCTAAGTCTCCCAGTAGAGGGTCAGTGATGCCTACTTGGTCGTTGTCGCCATTAAAAACATTAATGACGTTACCTGCACCAATTAGATTATTACCATCACTGGTAAAGCTATCGTTACTTACGACATCAATCTCAGTACTGATTACAGCATCAATCTCAATATCAGTGTTAACATTACCAGAAACAATGCTAGAGGTTACATTAGTAGAGTTAGGATTTGTATCAGTTAGATTATTGTGGAAAATACCACTTCCTCGACCTGCATCAGCTTCATTATTAGTAATTGTACTATTGCTAATACTGGCTGTGCCAAAGACGTTGTCGATACCACCACCCCTAGAAGCTGAATTGCTACTAATAGTGCTATGGTTAATAGTAAGTATACCACGATCTAAGGAGATACCACCACCACCAGAAGCTGAATTGCCACTAATAGTGCTATTGTTGATACTCGCTGTACCACCAAATAAGAAGATACCACCACCACTAGAAGACGCTGAATTGTCGCTAATAGTGCTATTGTTGATAGTAAGTGTACCACTTCCTAGCCAAATACCAGCACCACGACTAGCACCAGTAGCACCACCAGAAACTGAATTGCCACTAATAATGCTATTGTTGATACTGACTGTAGCACTTACACCTAGGCTGGAGAGACCACCACCACTAGAAGCTGAATTGCCACTAATAGTGCTATTGTTGATAGTAAGTGTACCTGAGTTATTGGTGATACCGCCAGCACCACCAACGCCAGTTGAATAATTGCCACTAATAGTGCTATTGTTGATACTGACTGTGCCAAAAATTGAGAAGATACCACTACCATCACTGCCACTAATAGTGCTATTGTTGATAGTAAGTGTACCTGAGTTATTGGTGATACCACTACCACCAGTGATTGCTACATTTTCCAACTGTAGGGCAGCATCTTCCAAAACATCAAACACCCGATCGCCTATTCCAGTTTCACCCCCAGCATCAATAACAGCTTGTTCTCCTCCCTCTGAAATAACTGTTATTTCTCCACCACCAACAACAATATCTAAATCTCCTGTCGCAGCAGCATCTTCCTCACTTCCTGCAATAGTTAAATTATATGTTGCTCCTGCTGTCAGTTGAATAGTATCATCTTCCGGTGTACTATTCGCCTCAATAATTGCTTCCCGCAGAGAAGTAACTCCATCACTATTATCCACTACATCATTAGTAGTATCTACCACAATATTTGCCAACACCCCAGCGTAACTTGCCCTAACTTCTGGTGTAAATGCCAACGCTGACTTGAGTTGACCAAATATTACTTCTAAATTCCAGTTACCACCTCTGCTAACATTTCCAGTAAGTGTTTCCGAGGCAGCAATATTTGCTCCAGTTAGTTGATGCAGTTGTCGGACAAATTCTTTACCTTCCTTACCACTTGCTACCTGACAACCATAAATCAATATTTCCCCATCAGCAGACAAACATTTGCCCCACTTTTGAATACTCTCAACATATAGATGAATATTGTCATTTTTCAGGATACTATTTCCCACACACAAAGCACCTTTTGCCCCATGAGAAATAATATGAATTGTCTCTACCTGATGGTATTTACCTAAGTTTTCAGCTATTTGGTCTATACCATTTCCATTGGGTTCTAGGATAACTACTGTTGTCTGACGATCGACCTCTGGAATTAAATGATGGTAATTTTCTACCTTAGAGTCAATGAATAAAAGTTTGGTTTGATTCATAATCTTAGGAGGGTTGTAGAGTAAAACTACAATATACCATCATTTTGTATTATTTCCTAATTTCTTAATATTATTTTATGTTAAGAGTTTATCCTCTGAGCAAGAAATCATCCTCACTAATAGATGCGGTATTCGTGAGATTAGCAAATTCACCACCACTGCCAAACTCTGCTGCTGTACCATTGGCATTGTAGAACAATTTACCGTTGTTGCTATTGTAAACAATAAATGCTTCTGAAGTTTCGGCATCAGAGTCACTGGTAACTATAGCAAATTCAGCATTGACACTAAAACCTGTTCCTGAGTCACTGGTAATAGCAGTAAACGTGCTTTTGTTTAGGAGAATTTTATCTTGTTCTGGCACAAAGTCAGTAATGTCATCTACTCCAATATCATCTGAGTTAAATTCATCATTTGTATTGAAAATAAAACGGTCAACACCTGCTCCTCCAGTCAGAGTATCGTTACCTGCACCACCGTTGAGAACATCCAGACCATTACTACCTACGAGGCGGTCGCGACCATTACCACCATTGAGATTGTCGTTACCTGCACCACCGTTGAGAATATCCCGACCGCTACCACCTACGAGGCGGTCGCGACCATTACCACCATTGAGATTGTCGTTACCTGCACCACCTTTGAGGACATCCCGACCATTTCCACCTAGGAGGCGGTCGCGGTCGTTGCCACCATTGAGATTGTCGTTACCTGCACCACCGTTGAGGACATCCCGACCATTTCCACCTAGGAGGCGGTCGCGGTCGTTGCCACCATTGAGATTGTCGTTACCTGCACCACCGTTGAGAACATCCCGACCATTTCCACCTAGGAGGCGGTCGCGACCATTACCACCAGTAAGAGTATCATTTCCGTTTTTGCCCAAGAGGGAGTCATTCCCTCGATCGCCTATGATTTTGTCATCACCTCCACGACCATCTATAGTGTCATTACCTGCTAAACCTGTAATGGTGTCATTTTCATTTGTGCCATTGAGGCGATCGCTTTCAGGAGTGCCAATAATTTCTTGTGTAGTCTGCAATTCTACTGCACCAATATCAACCCCTTCACCAGCTAATCGCGGTTCCCCCCGTTGGTCTGTGACAAGTGCATTGGGATTACTGCCTGCATCAATAGCAGGACTATTGGGCAGAGGTAAATGGGTTAAAGTGGGGCCACCATTGTCAGCTAGGTCTCCAAGTAGAGGGTCAGTGATGCCTACTAGGTCGTTCTCACTGTCAAAATCATCAATGGCGTTACCTGTACCAATTAGATTATTACCACCACTGGTAAAGTTATCGTTACTTACGGCATCAATATCAACATCAGTGTTAACATTACCGGAAATAATGCTAGAGGTTACATCTATAGAAGTAGGGGTTACACCAAGTATATCATGGAAAATACCACTTCCTTCTTCAATAGCTTCATTATTAGTAATTGTACTATTGCTAATACTGGTTGCGCCTCTTGAGGCGACACCACCACCAGCAAATGCTGAATTGCCACTAATAGTGCTATTGTTGATATTGATAATGGATGTGCCATATAGGCCTGATGAGTTGTAGATGCCACCACCATTAATACCTGCTGAGTTACCACTAATAGTGCTATTGTTGATATTGATAATGCTGCTTACATCTTGGCCTGATGAGTTGATGATGCCGCCACCACCAGCACTACTCAAATTGCCACTAATATTGCTATTGTTGATACTGACTGTGCCACCATCATAGTTACGAATACCACCCCCAAAAGCAAAAACAACATTGCCACTAATAGTGCTATTGTTTATGCTCGCTCTGCCTGATGAGTTGTTGATACCACCACCATCATTGCCACTAATAGTGCTATTGTTGATAGTAAGTGTACCTGAGTTGAAGATTCCTCCACCAGAACCATTATTTACAAAACCACGAGTGATTTCTACATTCTCCAACTGTAGGACACCATCTGCCAAAACATGAAACACCCGATCGCCTATTCCTGTTTCACCCCCAGCATCAATAACAGCTTGTTCTCCTCCTTGTGAAATAACTGTTATTTCTCCACCACCAGCAAGAATATCTAAATCTCCGGTAGCAGCAGCATCCTCATCACTCCCTGAGATGGTCAAATTATATGTTGCTCCTGCTGTCAGTTGAATAGTATCATCTTCCGGTGTACTATTCGCCTCAATAATTGCTTCCCGTAGAGAAGTAACTCCATCACTATTATCCACTACATCATTAGTAGTATCTACCACAATATTTGCCAACACCCCAGCATAAGTTGCCCTAACTTCTGGTGTAAATGCCAATGCTGACTTGAGTTGACCAAATATTACTTCTAAATTCCAGTTACCACCTCTGCTAACATTTCCAGTAAGTGTTTCTGAGGCTGCAATATTTGCTCCTGTGAGTTGATGCAGTTGTCGGACAAATTCTTTACCTTCCTTACCACTTGCTACCTGACAACCATAAATCAATATTTCTCCATCAGCAGATAAAGATTTGCCCCACTGTTGAATATTCTCAGCATATAGATGAATATTGTCATTTTTCAGGAGACTATTTCCCACACACAAAGCACCTTTTGCCCCATGAGAAATAATATGAATTGTCTCTACATCAGAGCATTCACCCAGACTTTTAGATATTTTGTCTATACCATTTTGATTGGGTTCTAGGACAACTATTCTTGTCTTTAGATCGACCTCTGAAATTAAATGATGGTAATTTTCTACCTTAGAGTCGATGAATAAAAGTTTGGTTTGATTCATAATCTAGGATGGTTGTAGAGTTAAACTACAATAATGTACCATCATTTTGTATTATTTCCTAATTTCTTAATATTATTTTATGTTAAGAGTTTATCCTCTGAGCAAGAAATCATCCTCACTAATAGATGCGGTATTCGTGAGATTAGCAAATTCACCACCACTGCCAAATTCTGCATCTGTACCATTGGCATTATAAAACAATTTGCCGTTGTTACTGTTATAAACAATGAATGCTTCTGAGGTTTCAGCATCAGCATCACTGGTAACTATAGCAAATTCAATATTAATGCTGAAACCTACTCCTGAGTTACTGGTAATTTCAGTAAAAGTGCTTTTGTCTAGGAGAATAATATCTTGTCCTGGAACAAAGTCAGTAATGTCATCTACTCCAATATCATCTGAGTTAAATTCATCAGTTGTATTGAAAATAAAACGGTCAATACTAGCACCACCAGTCAGAGTATCGTCGCCTGCACCACCATTGAAGCGATCGCGACCAATACCACCTACCAAAGAGTCGTTACCATTACCACCAAAGAGGAAGTCATTACCTTGACGACCTTGGAGGGTATCGTTGCCGTTTTTTCCAAAGAGGAAGTCGCTACCTCGACTACCAATAATTTGGTCATCACCACCACGACCATTAATAGTGTCATTACCTGCCAAACCTGTAATGGTATCATTTTCACCTGCACCATTGAGGACTTCGCTTTCAGGAATGCCAATAATTTCTAGTGGAATTTGTAATTCTACAGCACCAACATCAACCCCCTCTCCTACAAACCGTGGTTCGCCTCGTTGGTCTGTGGTAAGTGCATTGGGATTACTGCCTGCATCAATGGCGGGACTATTGGGGAGGGGTAAATGGGTGAAGGTGGGGCCACCGTTGTCTGCTAGGTCTGCAAGTAGAGGGTTGGTGATACCTGTTTGGTCGTTGTTACCGTTGAAGTCATTTATGGCGCTACCTGTACCAATGAGATTGTTGCCACCACTGATAAAGAGGTTGTTACTTTCTACAGACTCAACGTCACTATTGATATTACCGGATACAATGCTAGAGGTAATAGTTGTGGAGGCGTAATAAGATTTGTCGTAGTAATTATCAGGAGTATAAACTGTTCTAAAATCAGCTTTTTGGAGAATGGCACTTCCTGAGTCTGAAGGATTACCATTATTGGTAATGGTACTGTTGCTGATGATGGCTGTACCAGCTAAATTGTATATACCACTTCCATTATTTGCTGAGTTACCGCTAATAGTGCTGTTACTGATACTGATTGTAACACCTGCTGAGTTGTAAAACTTATTATAAATACCACCACCATTATTTGCTGAGTTACCGCTAATAGTGCTGTCGCTGATACTGAGCGTGCTATTTAGCTTGTTATAAATACCACCACCATTATTTGCTGAGTTGCCACTAATAATGCTATCACTGATACTAACTGTGCCAGAGAATAAGTTAGAGATGCCACCACCATTATCTGCTGAATTGCCACTGATAGTGCTATCGTTAATAATTGCTGTGCCATCTAGGTTTTCAATCCCACCACCATCATCATCTGCTGAATTGCCACTGATAGTGCTGTCGCTGATAATTGCTGTGCCATCGTTGCTGATACCTCCACCACTACCTACATTTGGGAAGTTTGCAAAATTACCACTAATAATACTGTTGCTGATACTTGCTGTACTATCTACTGAGTTGAGAATACCACCACCGCTAAAAGCAAAATTACCACTAATAGTGCTGTTGCTAATACTGGCGCTGCCGTATATGTTGACAATGCCACCACCACCATAAGTTGCTGAATTACCGCTAATAGTGCTGTTGCTAATACTAACTGTACCTGAGTAGTTGAAGATGCCACCACCACTAGGAGCGCTAGTTATTGCTCCTCTAGTAACTTCTAAATTATCCAACTTTAGGGCAGCACCTTCCAAAACATGAAACACCCGATCGCCTATTCCACTCTCACCCCCAGCATCAATAACAGCTTGTTCTCCTCCTTGTGAAATAACTGTTATTTCTCCACCTCCAGCAACAATATCTAAATCTCCGGTAGCAGCAGCATCTTCATCACTACCTGAGATAGTCAGATTATATGTTTCTCCTGCCGTTAATTGAATAGTATCATCTTCGGGGGTATTGTTTGCTTCAATAATTGCTTCCCGCAAAGATGTCACACCATCAGCATTATCTACTACATCATCAGTAGTATCCACCACAATATTTGCCAATACTCCTGCATAAGTTGCCCTAACTTCTGAGGTAAATGCCAATGCTGACTTGAGTTGACCAAATATTACCTCTAAATTCCAGTTACCACCTTTGCTTACATTTCCAGTCAGAGTTTCTGATGCTGCAATATTTGCTCCTGTGAGTTGATGCAGTTGTCGGACAAATTCTTTACCTTCCTTACCACTTGCCACCTGACAACCATAAATTAATATTTCTCCATCAGCAGACAAACATTTGCCCCACTGTTGAATACTCTCAGCATATAGATGAATATTTTCTAAATTCAAGATACTGTTTCCCAGGTACAAAGTATTTTTTGCCCCATGAGAAATAATATGAATTGTCTCTACCAGATGGTATTTACCTAAGTTTTCAGCTATTTGGTCTATACCATTTCCATTGGGTTGTAGAATAAATACTTTTGTATCAAGGTCAATCTCTGAAATTAAATTATGGTAATTTTCTACCTTAGAGTCGATGAATAAAAGTTTGGTTTGATTCATAATTGTAGAGAATTTTAAAGGAGTATTAATTAATTCAATCAGTAACAGATTATCCATTGCAATCTACTTTTTCTTTATTAAAAATTTAGATTTTTGTAGCTCAAAAATTCTCTATGTTATTAACCCGATCTTAACCATAAGCACATTTGCTCAACACCAAAAAATTAATTATTCAAACGCGTCATATTTGGTGTAAAAGTTAAAACAGAAACAGTCAAGCTATGAGTTATAAAAATATTAATGGCCATGATGCAATAGGAGTAGATATCAACTTAAGCATTAATTGACGAAAAAACTAGATATTATAAGACTTTGGCAGGAATTCCTCTAATATAGAAAGTTGTAAAATAGGAATAAACTTTATGAACATACAGACAGTTGCAACGCAACCTTTTAGTGACCAAAACCAGGCACTTCAGGACTCCGCAAAAAAGTGCCAACTTTTAAACAACCCCACTATCTAGAAAACTTTATTCAGTCTATCTTTGATAGTCTAGAAAACATTGAAGGTCAAACATTTGTGCTTGGTGGTGATGGTCGTTATTACAACCGTCAAGCGATCCAAATAATTCTGAAAATGGCAGCCGCTAATGGGGTGGGTCGAATGTTAGTGGGTCAAGGTGGGATTCTTTCTACTCCTGCTGCTTCCTGTATTATTCGTAAAAATAAAGCCTTTGGTGGTATAATCCTCTCTGCTAGTCATAACCCAGGTGGACCAGAAGAGGACTTTGGTGTTAAGTACAATATTAGTAATGGTGGTCCTGCTCCAGAAAAAGTCACAAGTGCCATTTATGAGCGCAGTAAAGTTATAGATAGCTACAAAATAATGGAAGCTGCGGATATTAATTTAGACCAATTGAGCAGTCATCAGTTAGGGGAAATGACTGTAGAGGTTATTGACTCTGTGGCAGACTATGCTGAGTTAATGGAATCATTGTTTGATTTTGCTAAAATATCAGAACTACTCAAGTCTGGTAAGTTTCGGATGTGTATGGACTCATTACACGCTGTTACTGGAGGTTATGCGAAAGATATTTTTGAGCAACGGTTAGGTGCTCCCGCAGGTACAGTGCAAAATGGTGTGCCTCTGGAAGATTTTGGTGGAGGACATCCAGACCCGAATTTGGTATATGCTCACGACTTGGTAGAGGTCATGTTCGGAGATAATGCTCCTGACTTTGGTGCTGCTTCTGATGGGGATGGCGATCGCAATATGATTTTAGGCAAAAATTTCTTTGTGACTCCTAGCGATAGTTTGGCAGTATTGGCGGCTAATGCTAAGTTGGTTCCTGGATATAGTTCTGGTTTGGCTGGTATTGCGCGATCGATGCCAACTTCGGAAGCACCAGACCGAGTAGCTGAGAAGATGGGTATTGACTGTTATGAGACTCCTACTGGTTGGAAGTTTTTTGGTAATTTGTTAGATGCGGACAAAGCGACTCTTTGTGGTGAGGAGAGTTTTGGTACAGGGTCTAATCATGTGCGGGAAAAAGACGGACTTTGGGCTGTTTTATTCTGGTTGAATATTTTAGCTGCACGGCAAGAGTCTGTAGAAGATATTGTGAAGGAACACTGGAAAATTTACGGTCGCAATTATTATTCTCGCCATGACTATGAAGGGGTAGAAACAGATAAAGCTAATACTTTGATGGGAAATTTGCGTTCCCTATTAACTTCTCTTCCAGGAAAGCAATATGCTCAATATGAGGTGAAATATGCTGATGATTTTAGCTATACTGACCCGGTAGATGGTAGTGTTAGTGAAAAACAAGGTGTTCGTATTGGTTTCACTGATGGTTCTCGCATTGTGTTCCGACTTTCAGGTACAGGTACTCAAGGTGCAACTCTGCGGTTATATGTAGAAAGTTATGAGCCAGATGCTAGCAAACATGACGAAGATACTCAAGCAGCACTATCTCCTCTGATTATTCTAGCAGACGAAATAGCTCAAATTAAAAATCTTACAGGCAGGGAAAAACCTACTGTAATTACCTAGCTTAAGAAGGTAGAAGAATTACCCCATCCCACAAAGAGCCAAAACTCTATCCTTAAGGACTGGGTTTACAGCGGTTTTCATTTCGGTAGACCACTATAGGGGCTAATGGCCATTAGCTCCTACAGGGTTTTGGTTGTGACGTGAGGCGCTTGATCGGCAAAAGCACTTAATCACAAAATATCTTGAGAAAAGCGATCGCTTACCCAACACAGGCAGCTTAAATAGGGCTTATATTATGTCCGGTTGAATAGTTTAAATAACGAGAGAGGAGTCAGGAGTCAGGAGTCATATCATGTCCGGTAGCATCGGTATTGTATAGAGAGGTTGACATCCTCCCCGGCCTAAAGGCGCGGGGATTCCTACCGAGCCTTAGCTCTTCGGTGGGTTGACGTTTTGCTAGCGCAAAGCTCCGCTAACACAGGCTGCTGCTACTTTTGCAGTAGTCTTACGCTTGCCTCCGCGTCCGTTTAATGTCTCGGACTGCCCGCCCGCGACTAATATATTTATCGCTGCATTCTCGTCTCTATCATGTTTTGCACCACAGTTGAGACACTCCCATTCTCGCACCTTCAGGTCTAGCTTCCCACCTTTAAAGCCACAATTTGAGCAAACTTGGGATGTTGGCTCAAGGGCGACTAATTACTCTGAAATCACGACCATATTTTTCAGCAATTCCATCTAAAAATGTCCGGAATTGTCTCCAACCTAAATCAGATATTGCTCTAGATAACTTACGGTCTCTTGGTGCGCGTTCCGCAAGCGAGCTGGCGTCGTCGCGGGGTCGCACCGCTTTTTAACCATTCCAGAAACGTTGTTATACTTCTAAAATAATTGTTTGGTTTTCACGAATTATTTCAGTAGATAATTTATGTAGAAAATCTGTCAAGCGTATCTTTCAGCTTGGCATGGAACTTAGCAACTCTAATCCTTGCTTTTTCATACCTTTTTGACCCTTTAGTTTTATGAGATAATGACAAACTTTACCTTTCTTAATTTCTTAATTCGTTTCTTCAGTGGCTTAGGAGCATCAACCTGTGTACCGTCACTAAATGTAGCAAAAGTTTTAATACCTAAATCTATGCCTACTGAATTATCAGTTTTAGGTAATACTTCTGGTTGTATTTCTACTACAAAACTCAAGAAATATCTATGTAGGGGCGAACGGCCGTTCGCCCCTACGTCTTTGATTACTGTTACTGATGATGGAACAGTAGGTAATTCTCACAGGCGAAACTATTTTCAGCTTCCCAATTTTGGCTAAATAAACTTTGTGTTGACCAACTTTAAACCCTCATGAGTGTAAACCTAGCAGTCTGCGCGTGATTTCCTGATGCATGAATTTAGGAGGTTTAACAGGCTTACCTTTTCTCTGGCCTTTAGTCGATTTAAAAAAGTTTTGATAAGCCTGATTTAAATCATTTAAAGATTGCTGCAATGGTATAGCAGAAACTTCTGATAGCCATTCTCTGTCTTCAGTCTTTTTCGATTGAGTGATAAACTGTTTTTGTAGCTCGGAGTTAGTAGGTTTATTCTCTCCTAATTGATACTTTTCACAGGCAACAAGCTAGACTATCATTCCAAACCACAGTTCACGAAGTGTTGCGCCAGCAAACACAACCAAATAGCTTGGCTAATCGGTATTTTTGTCCCGGTGTTGGATATATGCGATACTTAAATCTAGCTTTCATAATTCCTATTTAAACTAATAGTATTATAACATATTTATAGAAATAAAATCAACTAAAAAGTCGCCCGCTTATGGGCGAGGCGCATACCCCAATTTTTCGGTAAGGAAGAAGGAAGAAGGAAGAAGTAGGGGCGTTAACGATAGTTATGCGCAAGCTTTCGGCCGTTTGCTGACGCATAGCTGACGCTAACGCCCCTACAGGAGGGAAGAAAAATAGGAAAGAAGAAGAGAAGATTTTTTCATCACTAATTATCCGGACATGATATTACCGATCAAATATAGCGCTGCGCGCAGCTCATCTGGCAATAGGCAATAGGCAGTAGGGGGGATAAAAAGCTGTTTGCGTAGCATCTCCGTTGGAATAATATAAAACTTTTAGCTATTGGACAGTTCCTGAAATTTGTAAATATGCCAGCGCACATTGCTATATAAAAGTATTAGACATCTCCAAGAATAAAAAATCAAATCAATTGTCGCACATAAATTATCAATTCTTATCCCCTACTGCCTACTGCCTACTGCCTACTCCCTCTTTTTCGGAGATGTCTATTGATAAATAAAGGTTTGAGCATTTTGAATCGCGAATTGCAGTGCGCCTGTTTCAGTTGAAAACGCTCAAAAAGCTAGTATTTTGGGTTGACTATGGCAGCAAAATCATTCTTACAATTCTTACTCCTACCTCCTAGCTCATTCCCCGTTCTTCCTGTCTCCTGTCTCCTACCCCTACTAAAAGACTAGTGAAGCGCAAACCCTAAATAGCTATCATTCCTTACCTATTCCATCTGCTCGTTGGCATTCGAGATGGTCTGCAAAACACTCGAAATAGTCAAAGCATCGGTGGATGAAAGCGACTGCTTCCCGATATGTATTCTCGTCAAACTCAATGTTATGCAGTTCCTCATTTCCATCTTGATGAATATTGTGGTTCATTTCAATTTCCTGATGGTAAGTACCAAAGTACTGTAGGGACTGGTTATAGCCACAACGCTGGACTAGATCGACTAGATATTTGAAGAACACCTTTGCAGTTGCTTCTAAGACCAATGGGAATATAATGCGAATTCTGTCATCGCTAATATATAAAAGATCGCCGATAAGTCCATAAGCAAAGTCTCGCACAGGTTGGTGAGTGGCTCCGAATACCCAGGAGATATCCCGTTTGCAATTGAGTTGTTCGATGTCAAACAAATACCATTGCTCGTGTCCTGCATCTTCTGCCATCAAACTTGCTGCAACTTTTTTGAGGACAGAGTCGGAAATTAGGTTATGAGTGAGCCGTAGCATATCTTGGAATATCAAGATGAAGAAGTAAAAGTGGGGAGCAATAGCTTGCAGATCATCAATCTGGGAAGAATTATCAAGGGCTTTAAAAAGTGGTTGATTTTCGAGTTTCTTCTGTCGCTCCTCAATAATATTCTGCACATCTTCTATCGTCCATTGTTTTTTTTGTGTGATAGTTTCTGCAAGTTTAGGGGAAACTGATGAGGAAGATTGGAGTTGTTGGTTCAATTCTTGCTTGGCTGTAATATTGTGCATTGTCTTCATAAAAGGTATCTAGAAATAAATAATTTTGAATTTTTAAAAGTCATTTCAGTTCAAAGACAGAGGATCGGCAATGTTTTAAAGCCTGAAAATGCTAATACGTTGAGGCAAATCTTCTAGAATCTGGGATATACTAATAGTCATGGTTATATTTTTTTGCCTTTTGGCTTTTTGAATCAAACTGGAATTATACAAGATGAACTATACACTATACTAATCATAAAAGAAGCTTCTGGTACGGGAAATATGAAATTTTCTCTCAATGGCGCTTTGACTATTGGTACTTTAGATGGTGCAAATGTGGAAATTCCCCAGGAAGTGGGAGAGGAAAATTTATTCCTGTTTGGGCTAACAATTGAAGAAGTCCAAGAACTGAAGGCTAATGAATATAATCCCTGGGATTACTATAACTCTAATCCTCAGTTAAAATAGGAGATACATAGTTATGTTAGAACCAGCAAAAACTGTAGAATTATTTCACAAACATCTAGATCAAAAAACTTTTGCACCAGGAGATGTAATTTTTGAAGATGGGCAAAAAGCTGATGTAATGTATGGAATTATTGAAGGAGTTGTCGAATTATTTGTTAATGGTCAAGTTGTGGAAACAATTAAAAAAGGTGATGTTTTTGGTGAAGGAGCGCTAGTTCACGAAGAACATACTCGAGCTTCTACTGCTATTGCCAAAACAGAATTTGACATCCTCCCCGGCCTAAAGGCACGGGGATTCCTACCGAGCTATAGCTCCTCGGGGGGTTGACGTTTCACAGGCTGCTGCTACCTTGACGGTAGTCTTACGCTTGCCTCCGCGTCCGTTTAATGTCTCGGACTGCCCGCCCGCGACTAATATATTTATCGCTGCGTTGGTATCGCGATCGTGTTTAGCACCACAGTTAAGGCACTCCCACTCTCTCACTTGAAGGTCTAATTTGCCTCCATGAAAACCACAACAACTGCATTTTTGGCTGGTTGGCTCCCAACGATTAATTACTCTCAAATCCCGACCGTATTTTTCTGCTTTACCTTCTAGAAGTGTTCGGAATGTCCGCCAACCTAAATCTGATATTGCTCTGGATAATTTACGGTTTTTCACCATACCAGATACATTCAAATCCTCTAAAACAATTGTTTGGTTTTCACGAATTATTTCAGTGGATAATTTATGCAGAAAATCTGTCCTAGTGTCTTTGAGTTTTGCATGAAATTTAGCTACTCTCAATCTAGCTTTTTCATATCGTTTAGACTTTAAAGTTTTCTTGGATAATGATTTACTTAACTTTCGATACTTTTTAATCCGCTTTTTCAATGGTTTAGGAGCATCAACCTTTGTACCATCGCTAAATGTAGCAAAGGTTTTGATGCCTAAGTCTATCCCCACAGAATTATCAATCTGAGGCAATATTGTGGCACAAGTTTCTACTACAAAACTTAAGAAATATCTATTAGCTGAGTCTTTAATAATAGTTACTGATGATGGAGGAGCAGGTAACTCTCTAGACCAAACTATCTTGAGTTTTCCAATCTTAGCTAAATATACTTTATGCTGACCAACTTTAAAACCTCCTCTTGTAAATCTAGCAGTTTGCTTTGACTTTCTAGTTTTAAATTTAGGAGGTCTGATCGGCTTACCTTTTCTTTGGCCTCTAGTTGATTTAAAAAAGTTTTGATAAGCTTGGTTTAAATCATTTAAAGATTGCTGCAATGGTATAGCAGAAACTTCTGATAGCCATTCTCTGTCTTCAGCCTTTTTAGCTTGAGTAATGAACTGTTTTTGTAGTTCAGAGCTACCAGGTTTCTTTTCTCCTAACTTGTATTTCTCCTGGCAGAAAGCTAGGCTATCATTCCAAACAACGCGGACACAACCAAATAGCTTTGCTAATCGGTATTTTTGTCCCGCTGTTGGATATATACGATACTTAAATCTAGCTTTCATAATCTGACTTTTTAACTAACACTTAAAATAACATATTTATTGAAAAAAACAACTAAAAAGTCGCCCGCTTATGGGCGAGGCTTTAGACCCATTTTTCGGTAAATTAGCTTATCTTGACCAAGAACGCTTTTTATTTGTAGTTCAAGAAACACCTTTATTTGCCCTGTCTGTAATTCGGAGTTATTCCAATCGTCTTCGCAAAATTAAGGATTCTATCTAGTTATTAAGCTATTTATCATAAACTTGGTAAATACTTAAAATAATTTTAGTTACGAGTTTTTTCAGCTTAACTGTATGCTCCTAACAATAATATATTTGAAAAATTGAGAGTGTATGTTAAGGCACAGAAATCCGGAAGTTAATCTGGTAAGTTATCCATAAAGTCAAGCGCAAAACTAACGTATAATTTCATCCATTCCATAATGAATTAAAAATTTGTTCTGATATAATACTGAGGTGTTCATTAATTGATAATTGATAATGGATAATTGATAATTACCTCTGGTTAAAACCGAGAGGATTGAATATAAGGAAATATTATTTCTTTATTTCCCCTTAAAGGGGAGGCTTTAAACCAGAATTATTTAATTATTAATTATTAATTATTCGGTAATTAACTACAAATACTCCTAATGAGCAAGAAAAAACCACAATTAGACATTGGCGATTACTCAGTCTCCAAACTGGTAACTAAACTGCATGAATACTTGAGAAATTATCAAGCTTATTATGAAGTAATGTAGGGATAAATTATTAGGTAAACTAGGAACTTCAGATAATACTGAAGAAGAAAGAGAACTAACTCAATAAATGAAAATAGTTACTAAAAAAATGTCTTTTTTTGGGTTATCTGAATGACGTTCTTTCGGCTGCAGATAGATGAGTTAATGCTCAAAGTATGGTATCAGAAATGGAATTGGATGAAGATTTGTATGGAAATACAGTAGAAAATTAGTGCAAATAGCTTTGTCCTAATATCTCAAAGTATATTGAATACTAGGAAATTATCGACTAAACCATAAGTAAGCAACTTATTCTGAAAAGGAGAAATAAATGGCTAAGAATTTACTCGAACAATTACGAGAAGTAACCATCGTTGTTGCTGATACAGGCGATATTCAAGCAATCGAAAAATTTCAACCACGGGATGCTACGACTAATCCCTCATTAATTACTGCTGCAGCTCAGATGCCACAGTATCAGGAAATTGTGGATGAAACCTTAAAAAAAGCAAGGGAAGAGTTGGGAACAGATGCTACTCCTTCTGACGTAGCAAATTTAGCATTTAAGAGACTGGCAGTTGCTTTTGGACTCAAGATTTTACAGATTATTCCAGGGCGAGTATCTACAGAAGTTGACGCACGACTATCCTACGATACAGAATCAACTATAGCCCAAGGACGAGATTTAATCGCTCAGTATGAAGCAGCAGGAGTCTCACGCGATCGCATCTTGATTAAAATTGCTTCTACCTGGGAAGGTATCAAAGCCGCCGAAGTATTAGAAAAAGAGGGTATTCACTGCAACTTAACTCTACTATTTGGTCTGCATCAGGCGATCGCCTGTGCTGAAGCAGGAGCAACTCTAATTTCTCCTTTTGTAGGTAGAATATTAGACTGGTACAAAAAAGAAACTGGGCGAGACTCTTATCCTCCTGCGGAAGACCCCGGTGTATTATCTGTGACTCAAGTCTACAATTACTACAAGAAATTTGGTTACAAGACTGAAGTCATGGGAGCTAGCTTCCGCAACATTGGTGAAATCACAGAATTAGCAGGTTGCGACTTGTTGACTATTTCACCTGGTTTATTAAGTGAGCTAGAATCAACTACAGGGGATCTACCAACGAAACTTTCTGTTGAGAAAGCGGCTCAGTCTGATGCAGAAAAAATTGCCTTAGACAAAGAGACATTTGATAAGATGCACGCTGAAAACCGCATGGCATCTCAGAAACTAGATGAAGGTATTAAAGGTTTCTCCAAAGCATTAGAATCATTGGAAAATCTGTTGGCAGAACGCTTGACTCGTCTAGAGGGAGTCACTCATGCAGCAGAAGATATTTTCCATATCTATGACCTAGATGGTGATGGTTTCATCACTCGTGAAGAGTGGGCAGGAACTGATGCTGTATTTGATGCTCTAGATATCAATCAGGATGGTAAAATTTCTCCAGAAGAAATGGCATCTGGGTTAGGAGCTGTGTTCCAATTAGCTAAGGTTTAGTTGTTAAATTAAAGCCTAGTTCTTAGACAAAATTATCCCTACTCTGAACATTAATTTGGAGTGGGGATTAATATTGTAATGGTATAGACAGTGGGAGCATCTTGCTCCCATTCTAACGGGACTTACAGCACTTTTTAGGATAATGAGGTACAGTTTTAAGATTAATCTTTTTTTCCCTACTCCCTACTTCCTCATTTACCTTGATTAGGAGTCAAATTCTCAGTGAAATTTTAAGCATAAATACTTACTGAATCCTTGACTCCTATTGACCACTATAATTTACTTCTTACTTCTTAGTGCGTGGATGAAAAGCGAACAGGCGATTTTAATCGCCTGAAAAAAAAGAGTAAAAAAGGTTGTTATTTTTCTGTTTTTGCAGAATACGATCAGGAGTCTTGGAAAAGTGACCCTTACTTTTAGCTCGCAAAAATATAGCGATTTATTAGTAAAATACCAGCCTAAGCTAATTAAAACAGAGGATGAAAACGAACGAATGCTGGCTGTTATAGAGGAGTTGATGCACATTCAAAATCGCACTCCTGAAGAGGAGGATCTCTATGAGTTATTGATTGTTTTAATTGAAAAATTTGAGAGCGATTTTTATCGTCCTGGTGCAACATCGACACCTGATTCGATGTTACTGTTTTTAATGGAACAGCAGAAAGTACAACCAGAAGATTTGGTAGAGGTTGTTGGTTCGTCGAATGTTGTGCTTGAGTTGGTTAATGGTAAGGGTGAGATTAGCGATGAGTTGCCTGAAACTTTGGGAAATTTTTTTAAGGTTGATTCTAGTTTGTTTGGGCGATAATAGGGGTATGGCTAAATATTGGACTTTGGACAAAAAGAAAACAGTTAGCGTAATATTTACGCTAACTATATTAGAGAAATATTTCTCTGTCTCCAGTGAATTTAATCACTGAAAAATGGCAATAATTAAGAGTTGTCGCCCACTACTAAGAAACTTTTCGTTGTTTTTTGGATTTTTTTTTGCCTTTGATGATAACTTGATGACGAGTTCGTGGTGTTGTTTTATATCCTTTAATCCGTCCGGTAGAATAACCTCGACGTTTAGGAGATGTCGTCATTGTACCCAAAGTCGAAATTATTCGATAAAAATCTCTTTGAACTAAACTGGGAGTGATTTTAACTGATTTATTAGTCTTCAAATAATGTTCCCAAGGACGGGGTAAAACAATGGCTAAATTCCTAGCAGCCCATAAATTAACATAAGCAATTAATGTTAATTTGAACCAATTTTCTTCATGTTCAACATCAGGGGTTGAATAAGCTGTCATTAATAATCTTTGTTTACCAAATCGGAACAGATGTTCTATGTCATAACGTTGCCGATAAGATTCATAGCAATCAATCAAACTTAACTCTTGACGTCGAGAACCAATAACAATTAACCACATCGGTTTCCCAATCTGATTACCTACTTCATCAGTAATATTAATTTGTAGTAAAGTAAAAGGATAACGATTCATTTTATAGTTCTGAGTTCCTTTCATTAACATCTGGTTCCAACCCGAAATTGTTACTGTCAATTGACGACCTTTTCTAGTAGTAAAAATGGATTGACTAACCTCCGTAGGTTCATGCCAAGTATTCTCATCTTTCAGGTCAAATTTATCTCCATACCAACGGGGATGTCCTGAAGTAATTGCTTGGTGTTCTTTCCTGATAAATTGACGGTAAAAGACTCGATTGCTTCTCACTCGTGTCACGGTAATTAAGTTTTTATGCTTGACTTGTTCTCCAATAAAATTTCTTTGGCTGTAGAAACTGTCAGCAACTAAAACTGATAACTTCTCTCCAGAGAAAGAAGCAGTTTTAAAGATTTTTTCCAGTTGTTTATTACCAATGTTAGTAGCCTTTTCTGACGAGGGAACCCTTTCTCCTAATAAGGGAACAGCCCAAGGTACATTACCTGTTGCTATTCTCTCTGGTAAAGCGCATATAACTGAATAATAATGGCCAATACTAATGGGTTTATTTCCTTTAATTGGATTGGGATAATTGATAAAAGTTTTGTCGGCCAATGTAGCTGAAAAAGGACGTGGACAAGGAGTTGTATCAATTCCAAATAAATGAAAATGTCGGGAAACTGGAGTAGGAATTGTTTGAGACGCAGCCTCTAATAAGTAATTAACTTGTTGTGAGTAATTATCATCATTTTTATCAGGTAAAAATTCTTGAATTCCTTTATATAAACTGTTATAATTTCGTCGAAATAAAGGATGTTCAGACAATTCTACTACCGAACTTGCGATGGAGTTTGATGAAAGGGCATCTACTAATTCTATAATAGTTTCAATTCTTGCATTAACTCCATGATAAAGGTTTTGCCTCCAGGATAAGAACTCCTTGATTGATTGACTGTTTTCTTGATTTTCCATGGTTGTGAATAATACACCTCTGAATGTTAGTGTATATTTTACGCCAACATAAATCCTTTCTTAACTATTCAGTCTCATGTCTACACCGAAATCCAAGCAAACCACTCAACCTGCAGCCATTAGAGGGAAACAAATTCAGGGTTTAATCCGTCAGATGAAGCAGAAAATTAAGAAAATTGAACGAGAAGGAGAGGTGATTCCTCGTGAAGTTCATATCATCCGTTATCAAGTCAATAGAAATCAGAAACTTTACTATTATTATAAATTACAATCTGCTTCACCGATTTTTCCTATGGCTACTGATAGTCAGAAAAAACTAAATATAAATATTTAGGCAAAGCGGGTAGTGAAGCTCATATTGATGCAGTTGAAAAAATGAGTCGAAGGAATCTTATTGATGAGTTGGAGAGAGTTGTTCATTCCCTTCAAGAAAGTTATTTAGATATTTGTTTTGGTGGAGAAATTGAACCAGACCCATCCTATGATCTTCGGGATGATAAATAATGTCAAAAACAAAGATAATTCCAGTATGAATTCGGTCTTTAAACCTTAATTTTGGTAGTTAGTGTAACTATTACGCTAACTACTTTTTTTTGTCCAAAGTCCAATAAATAGGGCTTGCTGATTAAATCTCAAAGCATTGATTGATATTGGTTGTAGCATTTTTTGCTCTAAAAAAGTGTCAGCTTTTCAGTGGAAAAAGCTCATGCATGCTAGTATTTTGGGAGGATTATGGCAGACAAATCAAAGGACAATTTTCCCGACTACCTCCTCTATAATTCCCATTTCTCCTGTCTCCTGTCTTCCTCCCCTCCTGGGAGGGGCGAGGGGTGGGTTGGGAGGGGAGGGGCGAGGGGTGGGTTGTCTCCTGTCTCCTACCCTCACCCATAAGACTTTTGAGCGCAAACCCTAAATATAGCTGCCTTCTGCCTTATTAAACAGATTTGATATCAAAACCCTTCTAGGGATGTTCCCTATTCTCTGTTCCGTAATTGAAAAAATTATCCCTACTCAAACTAATCTTAAGAGTAGGGATAAATATTAGTTCCAATACCTGGAAATATAGCACTGGCATCTAGAAGTTAAATAAATTAAGCAGTTTTGAAAGCTGAGAGATTTTCAGAGAAAGTAAAAAGCCAACAACTAATTGACATTACCGAATAATTAAGGTAAAAATCCTCTCACTCGCCGTAGAGAAACAAGAAAAAATTTTCCTTTTATTCAATGCTCTTCCTTTTAGGGAAAGGTAATTATCAATTATCCATTATCCATTATTGAAATTGCTTTCTTTTACGCTTGAGCAAAGAAAATGCTCCAAAAACAGTAGCAAATAATCCTATTGTTGTAGTGGGTTCTGGTGTGGAAACAAGCGCCACATTATCAACTAAAAGTCCAGAAAACCCAGTAAATTCTTCTGCATCCGCAACACCAAACCCAAGAGTATAAGTTCCAGTCTCACGAATCTCATAATAAAAACTTTGATATCCTGTTTCGTTAAAGAAGTAAGTATCAGAAGGAACAAAATCAGAGGAAGTATCAGCTAATAAATCTAAATAGGTATCTGCACCAGAAAGAGAGACAAAAGAAAAGTCATTGAACATTTCTTCACCGAAATCTTCGGCTGCCAATTCATCTGTCAAAAAATTAAAATCAAATGAGACCATATCTCCAGCATTTGCTGTAAAAGTTTGCTTGATAGCAGAACCTTCAAAAGGGAAACGACCTGATAAATTTTCTAAACTTCCTGCTGTTAATCCTAAAAATTCTTCTATTTCATAGTCACTTACAGCAATTAGATCGTTATAAATTAAGGCATCAGATTCACCGTCTGACGTTGGCGTACCAAGATCAGTTGGTGAACCCGCAGCTCCTATGATACTCCAACCACTTAAACCTTCTTCAAAACTACCATTCTGAATATCATCTGTAGCTTCAGGTTCCTCCATCACAAAATCACCTACAAATTGACCGCCAAGTTTTTCTATGGCATCGCGGTATTTTGAGACTCCAGTATAATCAAATATATTACCAAATTCAGAGGTAGGAAATAATCCACCAGTAAGAACCCCAACAATTAATAACTCGTCGTTTTTTTCTACTAGAAGAGGACCACCACTATCGCCAACAGCGCCACTCCCCTCATTTTCTAGAGGAACGGGACTACTACCGAGACTAACCAGAGTGTTAGTAGATGAATTGTCATCATCAAAGTCAAGTTCAATAATATTTGAGTCAAAGAGGACACTAAGGTCTGGATCGAAAACACCATCAACAACATCAATGGTATTTTCAGCACCCCAACGCAACCCATTCTGATCAAATTCAGATTCTATGAGTTCCTCATCAACACCCTCGCTACCTAAACCCCTTAAACCAAAACCAACTAGAGTTGCATTACTTCCAATAAGTTCATCGGGGTCTCCACCAAATAATTTTAAAGGATCAATTGATTCTGGAGCATCTTCAGCAAGTTTAAGAAAAGCAATATCTGTACCATCATATAGATTGAAAGTTTCATCCAAGAATGAAATTTCACTCACTGCAATATCTTCCAAGAAAGCGTTGTTTTCATCCCGAAATCTAACAGTCAAATCTTCAGGAGAAACTTCTCCAGATAGAGGATCAAAACAATGTTGGGCTGTGAGTATATAATTTTCTGCAATCAGCGAACCAGTACACTTACTAACAAAACCATCTTCATCTTCATCGAAAAATAAAATGTCAGTGACAGCAGTCAAAGGAGAACCTATCTCTATAGCAGTTTGCTCTGTTGCTGTATCATTTATTACTATGCTTCGTACTGATGTTTGAATACTCTGACTAGCCACTAAACCTAGTACACAACTAAGCCCTATTTTGCTAATTTTTTTCGCTTTAAAAGATTTGAGTATGGAATGGTTGGATCTTGCTTTTAGTTTGTCATTTTTTGATAGATAAAGATGCATTGCCTAATTCCTCTGAATGATGAATGACATGGGGATGAGACTAATTTTGTCTGACCCCTTGATTTTTCCTTACAGTATAGCAATTTTAATAGAAGCCAGGTAATGAATTTTATATTATTGTTAAAATGTATAAAAAACTGAAGATTATAATTTTAATAAAATTGAGAATATACAGAGGAGAAAAGAATCAAAATTCTTCATAAAAACTTTATATAAGCTTCATAAAAACTTTATATAAGTTTATAGGGCTTTTCAGTTAAGTGAAGCAAATGATTTCTGCTCTATGCCCTCTGAAATATACTTCTCAGGTCTCTTTCCTTTATCTAAATTAAAATTGCTATAACTGGTCTGGGTAATTTTAACACCAAGCTTGACTATATATAGCACCCTCTGTGTATCTACGGAAGACTAGGGTATTTTATATGATGCTGAAATGTGCCTGTTAATATTGGTAATTAATATAAAATCCGGTTAAATGGTTATAGATCGGTTAAGTTAGGAGGAGTTAGGTAGGGGAGCCGTCGGATTAGCGAAGTACAGGAGGAGAGAGAATCACAAAGATTTAGTAGTTATGACAATTAGAGATTTTTTTGATGTCCAATTAAAAGGATTTGATACAATCAAGCAGAAAAAAATCATACTTTTGGCTGAGAAAAATTTTTGAATAGTTAGTCAGTAGTCAGTAATTAGTAGTCAGTAGTCATCGAAACTGAGAATGGGGTCGATGGGCATTTTCATGCCACCAACCCCATTGACATTCTCTGTAAAGGTAGGTTCAATAATTAATAATTAATAATTAATAATTAATAATTAGGACTTGCTGAATAAATCTCAAAGCATTTACAGGTAAAGGTTTTAGACTTTTTAGGTCTAGAAATTGTACCTGGTTTTCAGCTCTTCATGCTTATGCATGGAGCATATTTTGGGCGAGAGTTGGGCAAAAAAATTCTGGTTGTGCAGAGCGTAAAGTGTGGGATAAGTAAGGTTTGCAAAAGTGCGAATCTAATCTAAAAACACTGATATATAAAAGTTGAGCGCATTTTGGTCGCGAAAAAAGTGCAAATATTTAATATTATGTCCGCTTGAATAGTTATAAATAACGAGAGAGGAGTCAGGAGTCAGGAGTCAGGAGTCAGGAGTCAGGAGTCAGGAGTAGGGGCGCCATTCGGAGCTATGCGCAAGCAAACGGCCGTTTGCTGACCCATAGCTGACGAATGACGCCCCTACAGATGGTGTATAATTTGATATTTTGCGTAAGTCCTGATAATCTTTTTTTTCTGTTTTTTACATCTAGTTAGTCAAACAAAAGTAACGTATTATACTGTTTTATCCATAAATTATCGGTTGTAAAGTTGAGTAAGTTTTAGTAAGCGATCGCTCAATTCTGGACTCAAAAGCTCTGAAGCAGTGTAACGCCAACGCCAGTTGCCAGGAGTAACACTAGGGTCATTCATACGAGCCCCGTTATCTAAGGAAAGAATATCTTGGAGAGGGAATATTGCCATGTCAGCAACGGAAGCAGAAGCTAAACGCATTAGCGACCAACTGATTTCATGGATATCACCATCACTAGCATAACCCAAATATTGAGCAACGTGCTGTTTTACTTGCTGAGGAGCTTGTAACCACCAACCGACGGTAGTATCGTTATCGTGAGTACCCGTGTAGACTATGCAGTTATTAATATAACTATGAGGTAAGTAGGGATGATCTGCCTCACTGTCAAAAGCAAACAATAATATTCGCATTCCCGGAAATTCAAAGCGATCGCGCATTGCTTCTACTTCTGGAGTAATAATTCCCAAGTCTTCTGCCAAGATAGGTAGAGTTCCTAGAGCTTCCTGTAATTTGGAAAATAATTTATATCCAGGTGCTTTTACCCATTCGCCATTAATAGCATTATCTTCCCCTGCAGGTACTCGCCAGAAAGCTTCAAAACCACGGAAATGATCGATGCGCACGATATCTACATATTGTAGAGTTGCTCTAAATCTTTCGATCCACCAAGCAAAGTTAGTATTAATTAAGTTTTCCCAATTATAGACAGGATTTCCCCATAACTGCCCAGTTGCACTAAAATAGTCTGGTGGTACTCCTGCTTTCCATGCAGGTTCTAAAGTTTCTGGGTTGAGGTCAAAGTTTTCTGGGTGACTCCAAACCTCTGCACTATGATGACAAACATAAATCGAAACGTCGCCAATAATTTTGATATTTTTTCCGTTACAATATCTGCGGACTTTTGTCCATTGTTCAAAAAACTGAAATTGCAAGAATTTATGATATTGGATACTATCGTGCAATATTTCAGTTGCTATTTTTACTGCACCTGATTCTCGACGGGCTAAACCTGGTTCCCATTGATTCCATGTTTTATCTGGGTTAGCCTCATGCAAAGCCATAAATAAAGCATAGTCATCCAACCAATATGATTGTTGTTGGGAAAAAATTTCGTATTCTGGTGGAATGGCTTGTTTAAAGCGGTTGTAAGCTTGCTGTAAATATTTAGTTTTGTGGGGAATAACTTCTGCAAAGTTGACTCTGGCGTATGCTGGGTCTCCTTCTGAAGGTAGAGGTATAAGTTCATCAGGATTTAATAGTCCTTTCTCTGCTAATATATCTAGACTAATTAACAAAGGATTTCCTGCAAAGGCGCTGAAATTCATGGTATAGGGTGAATGTTCATAACCTGTTGGGCCTAGAGGTAATACTTGCCAGATTTTTTGCCCACTTCTGGCCAGAAAATCAATAAACTCATAAGCTGATTTGCCTAGATCCCCGATGCCGAATCTACTGGGTAAACTGGTAGGGTGTAGTATGATGCCACTTGCACGTTCAAAAGTCATAGTATTTATAATTTATAAGTCAAAAAGTCAAAAGTCAAAAGTCAAAAGTTAGATAAATTAATAGTTTCTACACTATAATTTCTGTGACTTTCTGCTTTGTAAGATATTACTAGATACGAAATTTCAAATTACCATATTTATAAGTCAAAAGTCAAAAGTCAAAAGTTAGATAAATTAATAGTTTCTACACTATAATTTCTGTGACTTTCTGCTTTGTAAGATATTACTAGATACGAAATTTCAAATTACCATATTTATAAGTCAAAAGTCAAAAGTCAAAAGTTAGATAAATTAATAGTTTCTACACTATAATTTCTGTGACTTTCTGCTTTGTAAGATATTACTAGATACGAAATTTCAAATTACCATATTTATAAGTCAAAAGTCAAAAGTCAAAAGTTAGATAAATTAATAGTTTCTACACTATAATTTCTGTGACTTTCTGCTTTGTAAGATATTACTAGATACGAAATTTCAAATTACCATATTTATAAGTCAAAAGTCAAAAGTCAAAAGTTAGATAAATTAATAGTTTCTACACTATAATTTCTGTGACTTTCTGCTTTGTAAGATATTACCGAAAAATTATGGTCTAAAGCCTCCTCTTTTAAGGGGATAAAATAAAGAGAATAATTCAGATTTCAATTCACTTTGCTTTCCTAGGTTATGCTGCGCAAACAGCTAGGGGTACTGATAACTGATACCTGTTAGGGTAGCTCCGACCATAGGAGGCTAACTGATAACTGAAGTGACCAGATACGAAATTTCAAATTACCATCTATGGGGCTAAATTTATAGATTTTATAATTAGTTTAGAATCCTCAAAGGGTTATTAATTATTTCAACTATTCAAGATATGACTTCTAATTTTCACAGAGGTACATTATACTCCCAGATTTTTTGTTGCCTAAAATTTTCAACTTTATACTTCATTCAATTAAGAAATAGAATATTTATATTTAGAGTATTTTAAATTAACTTTTTAAAAATAATAATTATTTTTATCGAAAATTAACCTATTTTTAACCAGGTTTTAACTACTTAATTTATCTAACTTTTGACTGTTAACTTTTAATTAGTAAAAGTGCTAGGATATCAAATAAAAATTATTAGGAATATAGTCCATGAATTTGAAGTTATATTTTATCCGACATGGAGAAACTACATACAGTAAAACTGGCGGTTACTGTGGAATTTTAGACCCAGAATTGACTCCAGAAGGGTTAGAAATGGCAGAACAATTTGCTAAAACTCATAGCTCATTAAATTGGACTGCCGCCTATGTTAGCCCGATGAAAAGAACAATTGCTACTGCAAAACCTTTGTGTGATGCAGTAGGATTAGAAATGCAAATACGGGATGGTTTGAAAGAAATTGCTTACGGAAAATGGGAAGGAGAAACTCCTGAAACAGTTAATCGCGACTATCATGATGAATATGTTCGTTGGTTAACAGATCCTGGTTGGAATTCACCTACTGGTGGAGAAAAAGGTATAGATATTGCTCGTCGCTCTTCTCAGGTAATTCAAGAAATTCAAGATAAATATGAAACTGGTAATGTATTAGTTGTATCTCATAAAGCAACTATTAGAATTATGCTTTGTGATTTATTAGGAATTGATATTGGCAGGTATCGCGATCGCATTGCGATGTTGGTTGGTGGAGTCAGTATTATAGAAATGGGTCATCATGGTCCACTGCTACATTGTTTATCAGACCGTTGTTATCTGGACGAAAAATTACGGTCTTTACAAGGTACTTAAAATAATTAATAATTAATAATTAATAATTAATAATTAGGTGGTTCTTTATATGTAGTGATATCTTGATATAAGCCATCAATTTCTGACCAAAAAATCAGGTCTCAAGCCTCCCTTTTCAAGGGGATAAAATAAAATAAAATTCAATATTTCAATCCCGATGCTTTCCTGCGGAATGCTGCGCAAACAGGCAGAGGTACTGAAGGGCGCAGTTTCTCCGGAGGAGGCTAACTGATAACTGAAATGACATTAATCTCTGAAATATTGCACTTATGTCTACTTGAAAATTAAAAATTTATTTGGTAGGCGAGCGCTTCACCATAATTTTATTAGTACATATACAGGACTATCTCTTTCCAGGAAAAATATAGATAAACTAATTAACTTTTATGAGGGAATATCATTACCGAATTATTAATAATTAATAATTAAATAATTCTGCGTCTTAAAGCCTCCCTTTTAAGGGGAAAAAGCGGTCGTTTGCGGAGCAGTCCGTAGGATGGGATGGCGAGGGGACCTCGCCATATCCAATCGACCAAGACAGCGGTCGTAGCGGAGCTTCCCGTAGGGTGGGATGGCGATATTCGGAGCGGCTCTGTCACTCTTCGGGTCTCCTCGCTATATCCCATCGACCAAGAGAAGAAATAATATTTACTTATATTCAATTCCGTAACGGTTAAAACCAGAGGTAATTATCAATTATCAATTATCAATTATCAATTAATGAATTGTATACTATTACCAAAAAGTATAATTGAACTAGCTATCAGCTATTAGCGCTTCCCTACGGGATGCTACGCAAACAGCTATCAGCCTAAAAATTTGTGCATATAATTAGATATTTGTTTGCGGATCAGTCCGTCAGGAAAAGCTTGGGTTGCTCATCCCTTTTCTGTTCCGGAATGCTCCGCTTTCCGCGCAAAGCTGACCGCTGAACTGCTGCACTGCTGAAAGCTTTTTAAACAATAGAAATAATTATTAACTATGAAAATTTTAGTTTTAAACGCAGGTTCTAGTTCTCAAAAAGTTGCTTGTATGAAATTGCTGGGGAAAACTTACCAGAAAATCCACCAAAACCAATTTGGGAAGCAGCAATTGACTGGACTGCTAATGATAATTATGGTCTGATGGAAATAGCAGCAAATGGAGTGGAAAAGAAGGTAAAACTTAACCCAGGAAAACGCCTAGAAAGCATTGCTAAAATGTTAGAAACTCTTAGTCAAGGAGAAACTAAAGTTATAGAAAAACTTTCCGATATAGATGTAGTTGGTCATCGAGTAGTTCATGGCGGTTCAGATTATTCAGAAGCAACATTAATTACAGATAAAGTCAAGGCAACAATCAAAAATCTTATCCCTTTAGCACCTACTCATAATCCGAATCATTTAGAAGGAATTGAAGCTATTGAAAAAACATTAGGAAATGTGATTCAAATAGCAGTATTTGATACAGCATTTCATAGCAAAATGCCAAAAAGAGCTGCTGTTTATCCCATTCCTTATGAATGGTTTGAAAAAGGAATTAGACGCTATGGATTTCATGGAACAAGTCATAAATATTGTGCTCAAAAAACAGCAAAAATATTAGGAAAACCACTAGAATCTTTGCGGATAATTACTTGTCATTTAGGTAATGGAGCTTCTTTAGCAGCAGTTCGTAATGGAATTAGTATTAATACTACTATGGGATTTACTCCATTAGAAGGATTAATGATGGGAACTCGTAGTGGCTCAATTGACCCAGCAATTCTCATTTATTTGATGCGAGAACATGGTCTTGATGCGGAAAAACTCAATAGAATTCTCAACAAAGAATCAGGGTTAAAAGGAATATCTGGAAAATCTGGAGATATGCGTTATATCACTACAGCTATGCAAGAAGGAGATGAACGTGCCCAATTAGCATTCGATATTTATATTCATCAACTTTGTTGTTGTATTGGAAAAATGCTCCCTTCTCTTGGTGGTATAGACGTTTTAGTATTTACTGCTGGAATAGGAGAACGTTCAGCAATTGTCAGAGAAAAAACTTGTGAAAATTTTGAATTTTTAGGATTAAAAATAGACCAGGAAAAAAATATTAAACCAGGGATGGATACCGAGATTTCTACTTCAGATTCAAAAGTACAAGTATTGGTAGTACATACAGAAGAAGATTGGGCGATCGCTTGTGAATGTTGGCAGAAAATGAATCAAGCTTAGGTCATTTCAGTTATCAGTTAGCCTCCTCCGGAGGAACTGCGTTAACAGTTATCAGTTAGCCTCCTCCGGAGGAACTGCGTTATCAGTACCTCTAACTGTTTGCGCAGCGTTAACGGAGTTGTGCGCCAGCAAAACAACCGCTTTTTATCCTCTTGAAAGAGGAAACTTCAAGAATGCGCGAATGCGCGAATGCGCGAATTACCTCTCCTTTAAAACGGAATTGATTGACTAATCATGAAATTTTTTCTTCTCTTGGTCTCATGGATATGGCGAGGAAACCCGCTCTTATCAGAGCCGCTCCGCGGTCCGCCATCCCACCCTACGGGAAGCTCCGCTACGACCGCTTTTATCCCCTTAAAAGGGGAGGCTTCATACCACAATTTTTCGGTAACTACCCAAATTTTTAGGTGAGACTTGGACTAAAAATTTGATAAATAGTTAATTTATTTTTGATTAATTTGTCATAGTAATAATACAATTTCACAAAAGAAAGTAAAAAATTATAAAGTACATCAATACAGTAAAATTACTGTTATGGACAATGAAGACCTCAATCAACTAAATATTCAGCCAATGGCAGAAAGTCCTTTAGATCATTTAGGAGAAGAACCCCCAAAACCAGATCCAGAGGAAATGTTGCCATTGCTAACTTCTTTAGAACCCTCCCAAAGGATGATTGCAGCGCGAGCTTTCTGTGAACTCCAGGAAAAACGGGCTATTATTCCATTAATTAAATTATTAGAAGATGATTGTCCATTAATACGAGTGAGTGCTGCTTATGCTTTGGGCCGTAATCCTAGCCCAGATGCAGTAGAACCTCTAATTACACAATTGAATAGGGACTTCAATGGCTATGTCCGTAAAGGAGTGGTTTGGGCCTTGGGAAATTGCCGCGATCGCCGTGCTTTGGAGCCTTTAGTTGATGTCCTCAGAACGGATATTTCTGCAGTACGTCTGTGGGCAGCAAGTTCCCTTGGTCAGATGGCCAAAGTAAGTTATGAAGTGGTAGTAGGGTCAATACCACCATTAATTGAAGGTTTGCGACGAGACTCAATGCCAGCAGTTAGAAGTAATTGTGCATGGGCCATTGGTCAATTATGTCGAGAATTACCTTCTAATGTGGTTTATGCAGGTGGCATTGATGCCTTAATTGAAGCGTTAGAAGAGGATCGAGATATGGGAGTGCGGGAAGATGCTAAATCATCTTTGTTACGAGTAGGAGACCCTAGGGGTCTACAAGTTATTGAAGATTTGGCAATGGAGGGGTTATAAATTAGAATTTAGAATTTTTGAGAATTTAGAATTAGATTCTATTTATTCTAAATTCTGATAATTTTGCCATAGCCATATTAGGTTTTAATATATTCAGAATTCAGAATTCTAAATTCAGAATTCTAAATTCTAAATTCTAAATTCTAAATTCTAATAATGTCAAACCATAAAGTTTCTTATCAATGTCTCACTCCCCAAAGTTTCCTAGAACGTAGTGTCGCAGCATTTCATCAGAAAGATGCCATAGTTTACCGTCAGCAACGGTGGACTTATGCTGAATTTGCAACTAGAGTTAATCAACTAGCAAATGCCCTAAAAACTGGGGGTTACAAAAAGGCGATCGCGTAGCTTTCCTTTGCCCGAATATTCCACCAATGTTAGAAGCACATTTTGGCGTTCCCCTAGCAGGAGGAGTTTTAGTCGCTATCAATATTCGATTAGCTGCTAAAGATATTTGCTACATCCTGAATAACTGTGGAGCGCGTCTACTGTTTGTAGATACAGAATTATCTCACCTAGTAGCATCAGTGCGGGATGATTTGGAAACTGTAGAAGAAATTATCAATATAGTAGACAGTCAAATAGAGATAACAGGAGAAAAATTACCAGGAACAGATTATGAAACCTTTTTAACTACAGGCAGTTCAGACCCTCTACCATCCTCACTAACAGACGAAAACGAACCAATTTCGATCAACTATACCAGTGGCACCAGCGGTCAACCAAAGGGAGTAGTATATACCCACCGTGGATCTTATCTCAATGCTTTGGGTGAAGCATTAGAACTAGGAATGAATAATCGCAGCATTTATTTGTGGACGTTACCCATGTTTCACTGCAATGGTTGGTGTTTTACCTGGGGAGTTGTTGCTGTGGGTGGTACTCATATCTGTATGCGGAAATTTTTCCCCAATACTGTAGTTTCGTTAATTATGGATGAGGGAGTCACTCACTTCTGTGGTTCTCCTACAATATTAATTGCTCTTGCTAACGACCGCGCCATCAAAAAATTACAACTTTCTCATACTCTTCGAGTTGCTACTGCTGGAGCGCCACCTTCCCCCACTATTATTCAAACAATGGAAGAGTTGGGAGTTGATATTACTCATGTTTATGGTTTAACAGAAACTTACGGGCCCCATAGTGTTTGTGAATGGCAAGCACCTTGGGATGATTTACCAATGGCAGAAAGGGCAAAATTGAAAGCTCGACAAGGAGTGCCTTATATTCATGCTGCTCAGATGCGGGTTGTAGATAAAGATATGCAGGATGTACCCGCAGATGGAGAAACTATGGGAGAAGTTGTGATGCGTGGCAATAATGTCATGCAGGGATATTTTAATGATCCAGATGCGACTGAGTGGGCGTTTCGCGGTGGTTGGTTTCACAGTGGAGATTTAGCAGTGATGTATCCTGATGGTTATATTGAGTTACGCGATCGCGCTAAGGATATTATTATTAGTAGTGGCACGAATATTTCGACTATTGAGGTGGAGAGGGTTATTTATAAACATCCGGCAGTTTTAGAAGTTGCGGTGATAGCTATTCCAGATGCGAAACGAGGTGAGGTGCCGAAAGCTTTTGTGACTCTCAAGTCTGATTTTAGTGTAACTGTGCAGGAAATTATTGATTTTTGTCGTCAGCATTTAGCGGTTTTTAAGATTCCGAAAGCGGTTGAATTTATAGAGTTGCCAAAAACTGCTACGGGTAAGGTGCAGAAATATTTGTTGCGGGAAAAAGAGTGGGTCGGTTATGAAAAAAGGATTCACTAGAATTTAGAATTTAGAATTTAGAATTTAGAATTTAGAATTTAGAATTTAGAATTTAGAATTTAGAATTTAGAATTTAGAATAAATATAACCTATATATGGATATGGTAAAAAAAATATACAAGATAGAAGTTTAAATTTTAGCATCAGAATAGTAAAGCTTTGCAAGTTTTTGAGAGAAAATGGTGGGACAGGCTATGATTTGAGTAAACAATTAATACGCTCTGGCACAAGCATAGGCGCGAATATTGAGGAAGCACAAAACGCAGAAAGTAAAGCCGATTTTATCCATAAAATGAATATTTCTCTCAAAGAAGCTAGAGAGACCAATTACTGGTTAAAAATATTAATTGCAACAGAAAAAGAACTAGAACAAAGATTACTTCCTTTATTAAATGAATCTAATGAATTAATTTCTATTCTTCATGCAATTATTAAAAATACCAAAGCTCAAAATTAAAAGAATGCATAATTTTGATATTACCCCGACGCGAAATGCCCTGCATTCTCAAAAATACCAAAGCTCAAAATTAATTCTAAATTCTAAATTCGCGCATTCTAAATTCTAAATTCCTCCTTAGTTGATTTGATTTTTTATTACCGGAGATGTCTATGATGAATTCTAAATTCGCGCATTCTAAATTCTAAATTCTAAATTCCTCAATGGATTGATATTCTATGAAGTTTAAGTCATTCGTATCAATAACTTGAGTATTTTCGAGAATAGCTATCGTTTCACCATTGAAAACAATATTTGTTATATTTTCCCCAATATTGGGAATCCAAATCTATGTTCTTCAACACTAAAGCCAACTAAAGCTAAAGTATCCTCATTCTCAAAGTCAGTTATGGTATTAACTCCTTCAAAAGCAGTTAAGACAAAGCGATCGCCACCTTCACCACCACTGATAGTATTATTACCCTGACCACC
>NZ_BLZO01000074.1 GCF_014132355.1 Okeania sp. KiyG1 | reverse complement strand
TAATTCATTCATCTAAACAACCACTTTTCAGTTATCAGTTATCAGTTATCAGTTATCAGTTAACAGTTATCAGTTATCAATTAACAGTTATTAGTCATCTTTAGATGACTTCTGCTGTGAGCCAAGAAATTTATTTATTGGCGGATAAAAAAGAATCACTTAATTTTTCAGGGGCAAATATAATGCTAATTCATACATCCACACAACCACGAAAAAATTATCAAGGTCGTTCATTTAAAAATCGAGATTTGACTGGTCAAGACTTCTCTTTTGCAGATATAAGAGGAGCAGATTTTACTGGAGCAAATCTCACAGGTGCTAAGTTCAATTATGCTTTAGCAGGATTAACAAAATCTCAGAAAATCATCATATTTATTGTTACAGCTATCCTATCTATAACTGCAGGTATCGCAGTAGTTATTGCTGTCTATCTTCCCATTGATTTTCTTCTTCCTAAACCAAACGAACCAATTCCAATTAATGTCGGTGCAGTTATTTTTATATTTCTAGAATTTGTCAATATTAGTATATTGATAATTACTATTCGTCAAAGCATTCAAAAAATAATAGGGTATTTATTTTCTGTCATTCCTATAATAATGGTCATAATTTACATACTTGGAGGAGTGCTTGGTATTGGGGAGGAAAATGCTAGAGAATGGTATGCTTTGTTAGGAAAGTTTTTGAGTTTATTGGGAATTACAGAAGCACAGTTTGTTGAATGGACTGGAAAGTTAAGATATTTCAGATTTAACAGTATTGTTCAGAACTTAAATGATAATAGCTCCATTGATATAATTGTTAGCTTTATTATCTGTGTATTCGCAATATTTGTCTTAATTGTTACTCTCAGTTTAGCAGTAGCTTTAGCTGAAATTATTGCTGAAAAATGGTTGGGACATATAGCAGTAACTGGAGCAGGAATACTAGCAGTAATTGCCACAGGAATTACTACTCATAGCTTGGATGACCATTATATAGACAAAATGTCTTATTTATGGATGGTTATTATTCTCACTGTATCTCTTTCTCTCACCCTAATATTAATAGGTAGACGTATCTCCAAAATAATCTTAAACGAAGACGAAAATAATCTTTTTATCCTTAAATTTGCTATTGCCATTGGAACTCTAGGAGGCACCTGTTTTAAAAATGCTAATTTAACCGATGCCGACTTTAGTCACGCCATTCTTAAAAGTACAAATTTTCGATTTGCTAATACTACTAGAACATTCTGGCGACAAACCAAATATTTAAAATTTGCCAGAGTCGAAGCAACTATATTAGAAGATATAAAAGTCAGAGAATTATTAAGAACTGGATACGGAAGAGACCAACAATATATAAGTGCCAACTTAAGAGGAGCAAACCTCATGAGTGCCGACCTGAGTAATGCCAATTTCAAACTAGCAGACTTAGGAGAAGCTTCTCTTAAAGCTGCCAACTTAAAGGGTGCAAATTTAACCGAAACATTAGCAATAGGCACTAACTTTACCACCGCTCAAATGTCAGGAACCTGTCTAGAAGCTTGGAATATCGACCACACTACCATCCTCGATAATATTGAATCAAAATATATCTATTTATTAGAGAAACCAAAACCAGAAACAGACGACAGAGAACGTCGCCCCAGTAGTGGATATTTCCAAGCAGGAGACTTTACAAAATTATTCCAAGAAGTCTTGAATACTGTAGACTTAATTTTCCGAAATGGTCTAAACTTCAAAGCTTTTATGTCATCTTTCCAACAGGTACAAGTAGAAAATCAAGGCATTCCGATGGAAATTAAATCTATGGAAAATAAAGGCGATGGAGTAGTAGTAGTAAAAATCGACGTACCCCCAGAAACTAACAAAGAAAAAATCCATCAGGAATTTGTACAAATCTATGATGAAACTGTCATAGCGTTAGAAGAAAAATATCAGCAAAAGTTGGAAGGAATAGAAAAACAAATTAGTCTCTACCATCGAAAAACAGAGGAAACTGAATATCGAATGTTCTTCATGAATCAGATATTAAAAACACAAACATCTGCCAATGCCATAACCAGAGAAAAATTAGTTATTCTCAATTTTGAAGGTGGGAGCTTGGCAAAAGGTTTTACCAGAATTAAAGCCTATATCTGGTCAGATAGTCATCCTCTACCAATGGATATTACCAGTAAATTACCCTCAAACTTAGAAATTTATCAACTCTATCAACAGTGGAGCCAAAAATATCAAAAATTAATAGAACTGTATCAAGATTTAAGCTTGACCCCTAGAATCAAAATCAAAAAAGACCAGGCGACAAATTTTTCTATAAAAGATAGACAGGAAATAATTAGTCAGATTCAAGAATTAGAGAAAGAGTGGCGATCGCTCCTGAATGAATGGTTAAGTTTTCCCAGTTTTGCTCGGATAGAAAATCAACTACGAACTAAAATTAAACCCTCAGATAAAATCCGATTAATTATTCAATCTGAAGATAATTTAATCCAACGCCTTCCCTGGCATTTATGGAATTTTTTCTCAGATTATCAATTTGCTGAAACTGCCATAGCTCTCCCAGAAGCTAACCGAGTTGAAAAGTTAAATATTGCTCGGGAAAAAATCCGCATCTTAGCAATTTTTGGACATGACAAAGGTCTCAATATTCAGGCAGACAAACAATATTTAGAAAATCTTCCAGATGAAGCCGAAACCTTATCTTTAGTCAAACCAACCAGGCAAGAATTAGACCAAAAATTATGGGATGACAAAGGTTGGGATATTATTTGTTTTTCCGGTCATAGTCAAAGTGAAAAAGATGGAAGTACCGGATACTTTGATTTAGATAATCAAACCAAAATCAAAATTGAAGAATTAGAAAATGCCCTAAAAACAGCTATTAGTAGAGGTCTCAAATTAGCCATTTTTAATTCTTGTGATGGATTAGGTTTAGCCAGACAATTTGCTCAACTACATATCCCCGCAATTATAGTCATGCGAGAACCAGTTCCAGACATAGTCGCCCAGGAATTTTTCCAGAATTTTCTGCAATTATTTTCTAGTGGTAAATCTCTATATATTTCCGTGCGAAAAGCCAGGGAAAAATTACAAGGATTAGAAGATAAATTTCCTAGTGCAAGTTGGTTGCCAATAATTTGTCAAAATCCAGCCGAAACTCCTCCTAATTGGCGACACTTACATGGAATTTATCAACCTAATTTTGAGGAAATTTTGACAGATTTAAAATTAGCTATTGAAACGGAAACTTGGTTAACCCCAGAAGATAAAACAGAAGCCTTACAACAAGTGAAAACTTTGACAGAAATGGGAGAAATTCCCAGTCAAGAAAATCAATATTCTGTGAAGTCAGCCATCAGAATATTAAGAGGTATTGTAGCCGAAAATCCCCCTGCTAATCTGATGAATGAAGCTGTGGAAAAATTGTTAACTTACTTTTTACAGCAGTTTTCTAGTTGATGAAGTACAGAGTTTTATCTTCCTTTGAGTCAATCCTCTCCTTGAAAAGAAGAGGTAATTATTAATTATTAATTATTAATTATTAATTATTAATTATTGAACTAAGCCTTGAAAAAATGTTAACTTACTATTGGAATTAGAGGAACAATGAATAATTTATCTCGTTTTTTGTTACAGCGTTTAAACAACCGAAAAAACACTCAAGGATTTACCTTAATTGAGTTGTTAGTCGTGATTATTATTATTGGAATTTTGTCAGCGATCGCTCTTCCCTCTTTTTTGAATCAAGTCAACAAAGCTAAGGAGGTTGAACCAAGAATGATTATAAATGGTGGAAATAAAAACCAATCAGGTTACTATCTTGAGAAAAATGAATTTACGAATAATTTAGAAATATTAGAAGTACCGAATCAAACAGAAAATTATACATATCAAACTCCGATCGTAGGAACTAAATTCTCATTAATTATAGCTGACCCAAAAAATACAACAATGAGATATTTTTAGGAGTAATATATATAGAAAATGATGCTACTCTCTATCAAAGAGTTTGTAAGGCTTATAAACAAGAATTTCTTGCCAATATTATGCCGAAATTTTTAGACGGGCAACTAGATAAGAGTGAAATAAATGAGTTAGATTCCAAATATTGTGATAGTAAATAATCAGGATTTACACAAAATATCAAATAATACGGCATCTGTAGGGGGAAACGGCCGTTTACCCCTACTAAATATGGTGGTAAAGATAAAAATTTATCATACTATTACATCCGCAAATTCTTAATCTTCAAAAACATAATAAATAATTATCTAAAATATTTAACTACTTTTGCATAATTCTGAGTTTCCCTCCTAAAAAGTTAATTAGAAGCAGAAAAGAGAGGCTAGTTTTTATAGCCATTCACCGCTTCAGACATACTAATGAGGAACAACAAATGTCACTCAGAAAAATCAGAATAACTCAAATTCCCATTCATCGGTTAACAAGTCTCACTCAAGCAGTATTAGTAGCGATCGCTACTACTTGTGGCATCGGAGTCAAAGCAACCCTAGCAGACCCACCACCCGCGCCACCACCTCACACGAAATTACCTCCAGTCTTCTCCTAGCGATCGCCTTTTTTAGTCAAATGGAGCGATCGCCTCTCAATCATTATTTGTTCATTAAGGTAAAGTTATGAAATCATCGAATACTCGTCCAATATTTCTTGGAGTGACTACTTCCCTTTTTCTAGGAATTGTCACATCTCAACCTGCTAAGGCCGCATCTCTTATCAACTTTGAAAGCATACCTAACTGGTATGAGGGGATGCAAATTCACGATCAATTTCTAGATTCTTATGGTATTACTTTTAGTCTCATAGGTGGGGGATATCCTGTATTAGCTGAAGTTGGTGGACCTCGTGCTGCATTCACACGTCAAAATGGAGCGCCCGCAGACACCCCTAAAGGTACAAAAAATGGCACAAGTAAAAACGGTAGTTTCTTTATAACCGATGACGATGGAGGGAAGAAACCACCGAAATCTCTTCTCATTGAATACGATCTACCTGTATCAATTGCATCCGGCGAGATTTTAGATATTGACCGACAGGGACAAAAGGAAAAATGGAGGGTTGTAGCACGCGATCTCTTCGGGAATGAGCTAAAATCTCTTGACTTCTCAAAAAACTCTCCAATGACTGGTGATGGAGTAGCTACTCCTTGGTCATTTGAGAATCTCAGTACAGATATTTCTTCTGTTCTGTTGGAATTTACAGGAACAGCAAAAAATAACATTGGAGTAGGATTTGACAACTTTTTTGCTCAAGTCGCTCAACCAGCTCCTCCGGACCCTAGTCCTGAACCCGATCCTAGTCCTGAACCTGACCCTAGTCCTGAACCTACCCCACCAGGTGGTGGTGAGCAACCAGAGTCTGTTCCCGAACCAAGCACAATGGCAATGCTAGGTTTAACAGCGATCGCTTTACTTGGCTATAAACGCAAACGTCGTAGTTAATTAAACAGGACTTACGCACAGACACTAAATCCAGTGAGGGCGTTAGCGGAGCTTGGCGCTAGCCAATGCCATTCGCCCCTACATATTGTGTTTTCAAAGTTAATTTGCGTAAGTCCTGTTAAATATATTAGATCCCCCCTAACCCCCCTTGACAAGGGGGGAACTGGGTGAAAAATGGCTGCTATGGCAAAATTCATACGAGGTATAGATTTTTATGCACTCATTTCTAAAATTCTTTAGCCCCCCTTACTAAGGGGGGTTGGGGGGATCGTCTTGTTCGGTAAATATCAAAGTTGCAATTAATCACCTATTATGAACAAAATCTGTAAAACAATTCTCATCCTTAGCATCGCTACTACACTCAGTAGCTTAAACATAGCCTGCCAAAAAATAACCAAAGTACAAAAAATCAACGACCGCGCTGTAGAAAAAGTAGCCCAGAAAGACTATCAAGGGGCACTCAATGATTACAACAAAGCCATTGAAAAAAACCCTAACGATGCCATTTTGTACAATAACCGCGCCAACGCTCATTTCCAAGCCAAAAATTATGAACAAGCGATCGAAGACTATAGTCAAGCAATAAAAATTAATCCCAAAATGGCAGACGCTTATTATAATAGAGCTTACGCCAAACAACGACTAGCAGACCTCAAAGGCGCATTATCAGATTACGACAAAGCATTAGAATTTGCTACCGACGAAACTACTAAAATCAAAATCTATGGAAATAGAGGCACCATACATCATGCAGTCAAAAATTACCAAAATGCCTTAAATGACTACGCTCAAGTAATCAAACTCCAACCAGACCTACCTCAGATATATTCCAACCGAGCACACCTTTATTATCAACAGGGAAAAATTCAACAAGCGATCGCCGACTTCCGCAAAGCAGCAGAACTGTATCAACAGCAAGGAAATATTGAATATCAACAACAATTACAAGCGATCGTCTCCAAAATTGAACAAACCAATCAACCTTGAAGAAGGTGGTCGCCTGTAGGTGCGGGTTCCGCGTTAAATTAACAGCCTTCTCCTGACGGAGACGCTGCGCGTTATATGTCGCGGAGTGTTAACGTTTGCGGTAGCATTCCGTTAGGAAAGTTGTGCGCTAGCAAAACGGCTGGAAGTCAGGATTCATATCATCTCTGGTAGCATCGGTATTGTATAGTGAAGTAAGGAAGAAGGAAGAAGGAAGAAGGAAGAGGGAAGAGGGAAGAGGGAAGAAGGCTTAAAAGCGTGAAAAAACGTAAATTTCCTGTAGATATTCACTCTTGATTTTACACAAACGATACCAGCGGACATGATATCAGGAGTCAGGAGTCAGGAGTCAGTAGAATTTTTTTTGCTTTGCTCAGTAATATTAAATAAATCTGCTGCGTATTAGTTTTATGGCGATCGCTAGTTGTCAATTATTTATAGCACTACGCAAATAGGTTAGGACAATTATAGAACCCATTTGGCTTCTATACAGCGCTTTTCGCTCTTGATGAACTACATCGCCATAACCAAAACCCTGTAGGGACCTTGCATGCAACGTTCCTACTGTGGTCTACTGAAATGAAAACCGCTGTAAATCAATTCTTTCCCCCTACTTCCTACTCCCTCTCTTGGTGAAGATGTCTATTAGACATAGGCGTGAAAATCAAAAATAAAATCAATTATTATCCATAAATTATCAATTATTCACCTCCTAGGAGGGAGGGGCGAGGGTGGGTTCCCTGTTCCCTGTTCCCTGTTCCCTGTTCTCTCTTTTCTGGAGATGTCTATTGTTTGAGAAAGACCATTGCCCGAACCTTGACAAAATAAATCAATCTCAAATATAGTAAAACACGGTCCAACCTATAGAGTAAAAGGAGTAAAATATGAGTAGTGGAAAAAGTCTCCAGCTAACAAAATATGCCGAACATCGGTATAAGGCGACTAAACCAATTGATTTTGATGTAGCAGTGAACTACGGTGGCGCATTAATGGCCATCGCTGGAGCAGATGGCGAATTAGCAGAAAAAGAATTTCAGTGGTATATTGATGAACAAGAACTTTTGATGGTAGACCCTGCAGAGTACATTGAAGCGCTTCGCAAATTCGATTGGAAAAACGCTAACATAGAGGAGCTGTTGAGTGGTATCAAGTATGATTTTCCTCTGAATTTTCGCCGCTCCATGTTATACCAAGCTATTAAGATGAGTCGAGCTGATGGAGTTTACCAAGAAAAAGAAAAAGCTGCTGTGGCTAAAGCAGCAGAAATTTTGGGAATTGAGCGTAGTATGCTTGTTAGCATTGAGTCTCTGGCGGAAATGGAAGAAGCAAGCGAGCGACTACGACTTGCTTTATTTGAAACGGAAGTTTAATTCTGCGTTGCACCTGTTTACAGAGGATTTTGATCTGTTGACCTTATGGGCAAATATATCAAAATCCTCAACCGTATTTCAGAGTTAGCCAACTGCATTCATAGTTTGACGGCAGATAATATGGATCATTTTTTTATATTGCGATTGCATTCAAGATTGCCCTCAAGAATATCTAACATAATTAGTATAGCGCTACGCGCAAGTCAACAGTAAGAACTCATAACTCAGAAGTTCCTGACAATGCTATAAGTGGAAATTAAAAAGCCGACATAGTAGATGTTTCAAGCCAAGTAGGAAAATAGTACAATACAATGAGCAATCATCAAGATCCAGAAGAGTTAATTAAAAATTTTGAAAATTTTGACTGGAGTCAACCCTCACTGGAACGTCTAAAGAAGCTTCAATCTACTCTCAGTAAGGCAATTGCCCTCAAAATACAAGAAAAACTAACAAAAGATAGGGCTAGTTTGAGTAAAATTTATGAGTATAAAGCAACATTAGCAAAAGTATTTCCTCAGAGTATGCGTACATCTCTATCTAAGCATGAGAAGTGTGTTTTTGCCATCAGTCTGGGAAGCAAAAATTTTGTTTATAAAGAACGAATTGAAGCCTGTATCAAATGGATTAGTGATAACTTTAAGAATTGTTTAGTGTTAGTTGGTGATAGTATACACCGACTGACAATCGAAGTGAGGCAGGGTATAAAAGGTGATGAAGCTTTGTCAGAGGCAATTCGTACAGGAGAAAAGTTTGTCAATGAAAACAGTTTTCTGTTTGAGGAATACTCCCAAATATGTCGATTTGAGTTCAAGATGATTTCAGAAGTTGAAAAGCAATCTGACTTTAATATTTATTATGAGGAACTTCAGAACCTTTATAAAAAAAACGAATCTTTTCAAACCACGATCGACTCCTTTGCCCAAAAATATCTCAACCGAGGGGAACAAGTGGTAGCAGAGCAAGTGTGGGAACTTCGGCAAAACTATCTGGCAAGAACCTATCTGCTTGAGGAGTCAGCTTTGTTTACCTGCCTTGCCAAAGAAGGATGGCAAGTTTTCGTTTATCCAGGGTCAATCAAAACTTTTGAAGAAATATCAGAGGGATTACATCCAGAAGTACCTGAACCTCTCAAGCAAGTAATCTGGGTAAGTCTGCGTCTTAAAGGACAGAATGCTGCACGTGGAAACAAAAATTCTGGAGAATAAATAAGCGATAAACTGGGTAGTGGTACATTGTGTATAGTATAGCCAGTGGGAGCATCTTGCTCCCGTTCTAAAAGACTGTTTGTCAAATAAATAGGGCTTGCTGATTAAATCTAAAAGCATTGACATATAAAGACTTTGGCCTTTTTGGGGTCGAATTGCAGTGCGCCTGTTTCAGCTCTTCACGCTCAAAAAGTTAGTATTTTAGGCAAGAGTTAGGCAGAAAAATTAAGGGACAATTCTTACTCCTACCTCCTCGCTCATTCCCATTTCTCCCCTCCAGGGAGGGGTTAGGGGTGGGTTGTCTCCTGTCTCCTGACTCCTGACTCCTCCCCATACTACTCATACTTTTTCAGCAAACCCTAAATATTAGCTCGCGTAGTAGAGTGACACATCTAAAACTGTGCATTAGCTTTTAACTTGAAAATTCTGGCGTTGCTGATTCTGGGTATGATGCAAGCCCCCCGAGCAAGCCAATTTTGGGGGGAATAAAACTCTAAAAGTCCCCCAATTTTGGGGGATGCACGGGGGCGTGGACCAGAACCAAACAATCGCACATTCGTACTTCAATTCAGCAACGCCAAAATTCTAACTTTTGACTTTTGACTTTTGACTTTTGAATTGAATCTAATGCACCATTTAAGGTGTGTCAGTCCAGTAGTAGAGTGACACTTCTAAAATGGTGCGTTACGACGGATTGTTAAATGCCACCCGCAGTCTAGATTTTAGCCGTCTAACGCACCATACTGGCGTGACACGCCTAAAACTGTGTAATAGATTTTTGGGTAGTCCTGCATGGTAATGGTGAGGATATATATTTTTTAATTTCTCCCACGCTCCCCATCCCCCATCCCCCCATCCCCCATCCCCCATCTCCCCATCCCCCACACTCTCTCTACCATTACTATGCACCACCACCGATTTTTGTTTCTGTGTCTTTATCTCCCCATTTCCCCAAATTCCACTCCTGGGAGGGGTTAGGAGTGGGTCCCCATCTCCCCACCTAATCCACCATTTTAGCTGTGTCACGCCAATACAAATTTTGCTATATGTGGTGATTATGCCTAAGTTTTGAATTACTCAACTACTCATTCAAACTACCATCAGGCATAATTGCCCCTTCCAAATTTGCCCCTTGCAGATTAGCATTTTCGATATTTGCTCCTTGTAAATTGGCATTCTTCAGGTTAGCTCCCTTGAGGTTAGCTCCTTTAAGGTCAACACCCATTAACTTAGCATTAGCCAAATTTGCTCCTATTAAGTCTGCTCTCCTGAGATTGGCATCTTTTAAAATTGCCCCCCTGAGATCGACACCTCGGAGACTAGCACGATTCATCCTTGTCCCACCTAAATTCGCTCCTCTTAAATTCGCTCCTTTAAAATTCGCTCTAGTGAGTTTAGCATCTTTGAGATTAGCACCTTGCAACAAAGCCGCTTGCAAATTAGAATTCATCAAATTTGCACCAGATAAATTAGCTCGTCGTAAGTTAGCATTCTCTAATTTTGCCCTCATCAAAGTTGCTCCACCAAGGAAAGCTCTTTCCAACTTGGTATTTTGCAAATTAGAACCCATCAAATTTGCTCCCTCTAAACGAGCGCGAGACAAATTAGCTTGCTCTAGTTTAGCCTTAATTAAGTTTGCTCCTTGCATTTGTGCACCTTTGAGGTTAGCATTTTGCAATCTAGCTTCCCTGAGATCGATACCTCTCAAATTAGCTTTGAATAAATCTGCCTCTCGCAAATAAGCATCTTCAATTTTGATAGCTGCTAAGTCAGCACCACGAAGGTTACAACTTTGACATTCTCCAGTTGTTCGTAATTGCTCAACTGCATTCTGACGCGAGATTTTTTGGTGACAATTTCCTGTTGAGGTCTTTGTGTTCTTGGGAAATTAGTTTGTTGTCGTTGCTGTCGAAACACTGTTAAACTGGTAGCTAATATAGCAAGAGCAGCAATACTTGCTACTCCTACTATTGCAGATGTTTTTACAGGCTTGATCGCCATCGTCACATTCTTAAAATTAGCAGCATCCCCAAACATAGGAATTGGCCTCAGTGCTGCCATTGCAGCTGCAGCATTTTCAAAGCGGTCTTTGCTATTGGGAGATACCATTTTCTCTAGCCACATTGTGAATAATGTACTCAGTTGTGGCATTAATTTTTTGACGTTAAAGTTATAGTTGCGGTCTATTAATTTTTTGATGTCTGTACTGCGAGTACCTGTTAGCAAGCAGATTAGAGTTGCGCCTAAACTATATAAGTCAGAATTTATAGTGACAGTACCATTTAATTCTTGTTCTGGTGACATAAACCCTGGAGTACCACTGACACTATCACTTAAAGTATCTTCTATTCCGATCCGCGCAGAACCAAAATTAATTAAATGTGCAATAGGAAATCTTTCACCGTTGGAGTGGGTATCAACTAATATATTTTCTGGTTTGATATTACCGTGAATAATGGGTGGAGTTTGCCTTTGTAAATAAACTAAAATTTCTAAAGTTGAAATAGCAATTTGCTTAATTTGTTCGGGAGTAAAATTTCTTTTTTCTGCTAAAGAATTGCCTTTTGATATTTTGTAATTAAGCAAAATCCTTCGGTGGTTTCTAAAGAGTCTACATAATTGGGAATACGAGGATGTTCTAGTTCTTTGAGAATTTCTACTTCTCGTTCATAAGCTTCAAACCCTGCCCAATTTGCATCACTATCTGCAAAACGAAATTCTTTAATGACAACTTCTTGGTCTTGTTTGAGAGCTAGTCCCTGGTATGTCACTTCTCCTTGGTTTTGGTGACGTTCTATTTCTCTAATAATTTGATAGCCTTGGCTAGAAAGGTCTTGTTTCATGTTAATAGTACCACCGTTTTTTTTTACCTGTAAATGGGGTGCTAATGCAATAAATATTTTCAACAATTATATCATATTTTTGATTTAGTATCAATTACAAATTGTCACAATTCCTGATTATTTGAAGAAGGTAGCTATGCTGAAGGTATCCCCCCTAGGGCTGTTTGATTCTTGATAGACACGGGGACAGGGGGACGCGGAGACACGGGGATTATGGTTTCTGCTCTGGTGACAAAATCATCCCGCAATTATGCAATGCCAACAATTTTCAGCACCCCCGTTGACGGTGGGATATTATACCCGCAAAAGAAAAGATAATTTTTTTTGAGGAAATAAAAATTAAGTACATCAGAAATTATTCAGTTACTTACAGGACTTACGCAGAGACACTAAATCCAGTGAGGGCGAATGCCATTCGCCCCTACAGATGGTGGTTTAACAGTCAATTTGCGTAAGTCCTGACTTAGTTAGATCGCAAACTTTGATTATACTTGATATTTAATTATGCTGGGCGTTGGTGAATTTAGCTATGATATAGAATCCGGTTATACAGTATATGTTTATAATTCTATCCACACTTTACTTTCTCGCCTTAAATCTCCCCATCCCCCCATCTCCCCATCCCTCCATCCCCCATCCCCCATCTCATATAATAAGTATTCAACCGGATTTGATATTACGGGTTGTTCAGGAGTAAGTAATGAAAGGGGTATTCATAATTAGAGTTGTTGATTACGGTTAGTCCAAATATCTTAATTCTGATGTTGATTCACCAACGCCTTATGCTGAAAACAAGTGGAAAAATCGAGCTATATTAATTGCTGTTTATAGCTAAAGTATTTACAATCAAATTTGTCATCAAGATTGTATTTGATTATACTATAGTAGGTATTGATCTACTTGAGAGCCTATTTTTTATTACTTATTAGACATCTCCAAGAATAAAAATAAAATCAATTATCCCACATATTCTCAATTCTTCCCCTCCTGGGAGGGGAGGGGCGAGGGGTGGGTTCCCTACTCCCTACTCCCTACTCCCTACTCCCTATGCATGGAGGAGATGTCTATTATTCAGATGAGTTGAACGCAGTGCTAATAAATTTTAAAATCACTCTTTTATGGTAAAATAATGCAAAACAATTTTGAGAAAAAGAGATTTCTATGACAGAACAAAATGCTCGTGATTTATTTAAAGCTGCCTACGAATATCGTTATACTTGGGACTCTAATTTTCCTGGTTATAGTGCCGATATTGAACTAAAACAAGGGTCAGAATTGTACAATGGCCAAATTTCGATCAAACCAGACTTCACTGTAGAAGTTACGGGTATCTCAGACGAGGAAGTACAACAAAGCGTTTATACTCAACTGCGGGACGTAGTTACTCACCGCAAACGTTCATCCTTTGAAGCATCCCATGGTAAAAATAGCTTCAGTCTGGGCGATCAGGATGAGACTGGTGCTGTTGAAATTCTGGTCGAAGGTGATGCGATGGGGTCAAATTACAAGGTTAGAAACCGGGAAATTTGTCTAGTTAGTCGGGTAATGGGCCGAATGGCCTTCGTAATTAATACTCACAAAAGCTTGGATACAGGAGAAGGTTTTATTGCCACTGACTATAATGCCATTTTCCGCAACCCTCAAACCAATGAAGTCATAAGAGAACTAGAGTTTGAGGACAGTTATGAAAAAATTGGCAGTTATTACATAATGACTCGTCAGGTAGTCAATTCTACAGAAAAAGGTCAAGTAACAACAACGGAATTTAACTACTCTAATATCAAATTGCTAGAACCAGCAGTTGTGTAGGAATAATCTGAACTTTTGGTCTATTTTTATGTTAATTCAGTTAGGATTAACTTAGGAGAACCATAGTTCTCTTATTTTTATAAATTCAACAAAACAAGGAGAAAAAAATGGCTAAAGAACTAACCGAAGAAAATGTGGAAACTGTATTAGATGAACTGCGCCCCTATCTGATGGCGGATGGCGGTAATGTGGAATTAGTAGAAATTGATGGTCCGGTAGTAAATCTTAAACTACAAGGAGCTTGTAGTTCTTGTCCTAGTTCTACTATGACTCTCAAAATGGGTATTGAGCGCAAACTTAGGGAAGAAATTCCTGAAATTGTTGAAGTTGTTTCTGTGATGTAGTTATTTTTCCCTTCTCACAAGTAATGTGAGAGGGGCGTTTACCCATTAAGAATATTTACTATTGCATCAGAAACTTAATAATTAATCTGGTATAATTTTTCATATTGTTGTGATATTTACGAGTGAAACAGTAAAAAAGTAACTCTAAACTTACTGAAAATTTGAACTGCAAAAACAGATAATTCATTACGACATAATATAATTAGTTACTTCTCATACCAATTCACTGAAAAAATTTCACAAAGACTTTCGCTTCTTATAGATGTAAATGTGAAATAATTGCTTTAAATTACTATAGCGTCAAAGTTTTCAGACTATAAAATTTTAGCATTTTCAGACCGAAAGGAAACCGACAAATTATACCATTTATCAAAAACTTTTCTACATTTTCTCTAGCTTGGGAGTAGCGAGAGAATTTGCATGGAACTTCTGTATGTCGCAGTAAACAGAAGAATAATTAACACGAACTGACTAATAATTATCAAAAAGATTATTCGGCCTGTATTAATTATTTAATAATTGAAGTGTCACCTGAGTATAGCATGAATTGATGGTAATTGGTATTAAACACTCACTTTTTACTATAGTGGACTGTTTCATCTTAAATGTTGCATTAGAAAATGGGGTGATGGGAACCCACCCCTAACCCCGACCGTGGAGGGGAACCCACCCCTAACCCCGACCGTGGAGGGGAACCCACCCCTAACCCCGACCGTGGAGGGGAATTTGGGGGGGATGGGGTGACGAAAAAAGCTAATGGACTATTTTAGGTGAAACAATCCAATAGTATGAAATACAGTTACCGAAAAATTGTGGTTGAAAGCCTCCTTTTTTAAGAGGATAAAAGCGGTCGATCTTCGGAGCTTCCCGTAGGGTGGGATGGCACAATTCGGAGTGGCTCTGATCAGAGCGGGTTTCCTCGCCATATCCAATCGACCAAGAGAAGAAAAATTTTCATCTCTTTGTCAATCCTATCCGTTTTAAAGGAGAGGTAATTCGTAAGCATTCAGCGGTCAGCTATCAGCTATTAGCTATCAGCTATAAGTTGTTAGCTCATTATCGCACCGAAGGAGGAATTAGTCTCCAAGGAGTGAAATATGTTTGCTTCCGCATTCCGCATTCCGCACCAAAAGAAAAAGGTTATCAGATAACCTTAGTAAGTTATTAGATTCAAAAGTTGATAGCTGACTGCTAATAACTGACTGCTTACGGTAATTCTAGATTCTAAATTCGCGCATTCTAAATTCTAAATTCTTGAATTAGAAGCTCATACTAACCACAAAAAAATATCGATAGTTAGTTGTTATAGAGCTGCTAAATATTCAAACTAACTACAATTAACTTAAACAGGCAATCAATGAAAATTCTAGTTGTAGAAGACGATCAATTTATCGCCGAAACTTTAGCTGATGCCTTAACTGAACAACTTTTTGTAGTTGATATAACCACAGATGGTCAAGCAGGTTGGGAGCAAGCTCAAGCCTGTGATTATGATTTAATTTTATTAGATGTAATGCTGCCTAAATTAGATGGTATTACTCTATGTAAAAAGTTACGTTATATAAATAAAAGCATTCCTATTTTACTTTTAACCGCTCGTAATAACAATCAAGATAAAGTAAAAGGTTTAAATGCTGGAGCTGATGATTATGTAGTTAAGCCATTTAATTTAGAAGAGCTTTTAGCTAGAATTAGAGCATTATTACGACGGGGAAATGAGTCTAGTTCTCTCATCAAAAAATGGGGGAATTTATGTTTAAATTCTCAAAATTGTGAAGTTACTTACAATAACAAACAGTTAAATCTTACTCCTAAAGAATATGAAATTCTCAATCTGTTTATGCACAATAACCAAAGAGTTTTTAGTTGTAGTGCAATTTTAGATAAAGTTTGGAGTTTTGAAGACACACCTACAGAAGATACAGTTAGAGCGCATATTAAAGGTTTAAGACATAAATTAAAAGCAGTGGGTGCGCCTAGCGATCTAATCGAAACTGTTTATGGTTTAGGTTATCGGTTAAAACAAGTTGAAGAAGGAAGGAAGAAGGAAGAAGGAAGAAGGAAGAAGGAAGAAGGAAGAAGGAAGAAGGAAGAAGAAAGAAGGAAGAAGGAAGAAGAAAGAAGGCATCCCCCCTTACCCCCCTTTGAAAGGGGGGAGGAAGGAAGTAAAAAGTGGATTGAGACTCAAAATACAACCAATTGTAAACACTGTTTATGTGGCAAGGTATTAAATTCAAAAGAAAAAGATAAAAAGAATTTACCAGTCAAGAATAATCAAATAAAAGATAAAGAAAAGCCTCAAAAATATCAGGAATCTCAACAAAAACTGCAAGAGTCCATAAGTAAAATTTGGGATAGATTTAAAGGAAGTATTAATGAGCGGATTGGTGTATTAGAACAAGCAGTAGTAGCTGGAAAAAATGAAATATTAGAGATTGATTTACAAAAAAAAGCACAACAAGAAGCTCATAAATTAGCAGGTTCTCTAGGTACATTTGGTTTAGTAGATGGCTCAGATTTAGCGAGAGAAATAGAAACTTTATTTGCAGCAGAAAAACCTCTTAATTCTGGCGAAATATTTCATCTATCTAAATTAGTGAACAGTCTATGTAACAAGATAGAACACTATAGTAATATCAACCAAGAAAAAAGTGAAGAGCGACAGATAGAATATCTCGATCGCCAATATTCTCTTCCTATTATTCCAGAATGCAAATTATTATTAATACTAGACAAAGATAGTTTATTCGCAAAACAATTAGTTGAGGAAACTGTAACCAAAAAAATACAATGTAAGTTGGCTTCAAGTTTTTCAATAAACACAGATATAGATGCTTATATTAATCAGAATTTAAACTATAGTTTACAAGATTTATCATTTTGTCCTAATGTAGTTTTACTTGACCTTGAAGTTGCTGCTAATTCAGAGAAAATATTAGCAAAAATTTCTAGTCAGATACCTTCTTTACCTGTAGTTGTACTTAATAACAAAGGTGAATTGAGCGACCGCGTAAAAATTGCTAAACTAGGAGCATCAGCATATCTAAAAAAACCATTACCCGCAGCTCAAGTAATAGACATAGTATTAGATATCTGGCGAAAAAATCAAACTTTAGAAACTGTGATGATTGTAGATGACGACCTACAAATTTTAGAGACTATTGAACAGATACTAACGCAATGGGGAATGAAAGTTGTCACCCTGAGTGATGAGCGATATTTCTGGGAAACCTTGGAAAATACAGTACCAGATTTATTAATTTTAGATATAGAAATGCCACATTTTAATGGAATTGATTTGTGTCAAGTTATTCGTAACGATCCACATTGGAATTGGCTTCCTGTGATATTTTTGACAGCTCATTACAACCCTATTATTTGTCATCAAGTTTTTACTGCTGGTGCGGATGATTATATCTGTAAATCATTTCAATATTCTGATTTAATTACTCGTGTTATTAATCGGATTAAACGTAGTATAAGTGTTTAATTATGCAACTAAGAGACTGTGAAAACTTTTAAATAGGATGAAAAAAAATGCCAAGTGTAACTGAAAATCAAACCAATTTAATAGAATCTTTAAAAAATGCTAATGCTCAATTAAAAGCAGAAATTAGGGAGCGTCAAAGAGCAGAAAAAGCACTACAAGAGCTAGTAGAAAAATATCAAAAAACATCTTTACAACTCCGAACTTTAATTAACGCTATGCCAGATATTGTCTGCTTTAAAGATGGTACGGGCCAATGGCTAGAAGCTAATCAATCAATGCTGGAATTATTTGAAATAGAAAAAGTAGATTATCGTGGTAAATCAGATATTGAATTGGGAGAAATTAGTAGTTTTTATCGAGAAGCTTTTTTATTTTGTCATCATAGCGATCGAGAAGCATGGAAGAAAAGAACTTTGTCTAGGGGTGAAGAAATAATTCCTCAACGAGATGGCAGTGTCAAAATTTATGACGTAATTAAAGTACCGTTATTTTATGAAGATGGAAAACGTAATGGAATAGTTGTTTTAGGGCGTGATATTACAGAGAAAAAACAAACAGAAAAAGTGATGATTAGATTAGCTTCTATAGTAGAATCCTCTAACGATGCAGTTATTGGTAATACTTTAGAAGGAATTATTTATAGTTGGAATTCAGGAGCAGAAGCAATTTATGGTTATTCTATTTCTGAGGTAAAAGGCCGTTTTATTTCTATGTTAGCTGTGCCAGAAAGACCAAATGAAATACCCCAAATTTTAGCAAATATTGCGGCGGGAGCTAGTATAAATAATTATGAAACTGTACATATCAGAAAAGATGGTAAACATATAGATGTAGCTTTAACAATATCTCCAATAAAAGATACTGAAGGTAATATTATAGGAGTCTCAACTATTGCTCGGGATATAAGCGATCGTAAGCAGATCGAAAAATCTTTTGAACAGCTTCGTTACCAACATAAATTAATCTTAGATTCAGCGGGAGAAGGAATTTGTGGAATAGATATATTGGGAAAAATTTCTTTTGCTAATCCAGCCGCAGCAAGAATGACTGGTTATACAATTAAAGAACTGGTAAATAGTGACTGGAGTTTGATAACTTCTGGGGTTGAAGAAGGAAGAAGTAACAAGGAAGAAGTAACAAGGAAGAAGGAAGAAGGAAGAAGTAACAAGGAAGAAGGAAGAAGGAAAAAGTTGATGGGGACTCAAACTCCAACCAATTGTCAACACCCTGTAGATGGCGGGGTATTAAACCCCAAAGAAAAAGATAAAGTTAACAACAAAAATGATAAATTTTCAGTACAAAAAAATAATTCAGATAATCAAGTTACAACAACTTTAAAAAAAGGAATAGTTTGTCAAGTTACTGATGAATTTTTTCAGCGACAAGACGGTTCACATTTTCCCGTAGAATATCTAAGCACACCTATTTTAGAACAGGGAAAAATTATTGGTGCAGTTGTGACATTTAAAGATATCACAGAACGTCAAGCAGTCGAACAGATGAAAAACGAATTTATTTCCGTGGTGAGTCATGAGTTACGCACTCCTCTTGCTTCTATTCACGGAGCTTTAGCTTTGTTGAAAAGTGGATTACTTAATCAAGCGCCAGAAAGAGGCAACAGGATGCTCAATATTGCCGTTGCTAACACAGACCGTTTAGTACGGTTAATCAACGATATTCTAGATTTAGAGCGTCTTCACTCCCAGCAAGTAACAATAGTTAAACAAACTTGTAACATTGCTGAATTGATGCTCCAGACAGTAAATGAAATGCAACCTATTGCAGAGGACGCAGGAGTTAATTTGTCAGTAAGAACAGTGGATGCTAAATTGTGGGGGTGCGCCGACAAATTAATTCAAACCTTAACTAACTTACTTAGTAATGCCATCAAATATTCCCCAAAAGGAAAAACTGTCTGGTTAACTGCCAGCAAACAAGTTATATCCGATAACTTCACTTCAACAGTTGAAAACAAATGCGCAAAAGCACCTGCCTGTAATATTGATCATAGTTATCAAGTTTTGATTGCAGTTAAAGACCAAGGGCGAGGTATTCCTGCTGATAAAATAGAAAGTATTTTTGGTCGCTTTCAACAAGTCGATGCTTCTGACTCTCGCCAGAAGGGAGGCACAGGTTTAGGTTTAGCCATTTGTCGCAGTATTGTTCAACAACATCAAGGCAAAATTTGGGCAGAAAGCACTTTAGGAGAAGGTAGCACTTTTTTTGTAGCCTTACCAATTTTAGATGAGGAGTAGGGGACCCACCCCTAACCCCTCCCAGGAGGGAAAAGGGGAGCGGGGAGCGGGGGAGTGGGGGAGATTAAATATTGAAGTATAGCAACCGCCAAGGCGGTTAGGACAATTAGTGCGAGCATCTTGCTCGCGTCATAAATCATCATAATTACCCGATGTCCTAACTATAGTGGCGACTGCTATAATTATAGAATTATCAACTTTGCTACAAATAGCAAAGAAATAATATTTCCTTATATTCAATTCTGTAGCGGTTAAGTAGGTAGGTGAGAAAATTTACAACTACGTCATTGCGACTGGAACGGAGTGGAAGGAAGCAATCTCAAGGGTTTCGACAGCATCAACATTTCGTTACATAGTGACGTTTATTTGCACCTACCTACTTAAAACCCGAGGTAATTATCAATTATCCATTATCAATTAATGAACTATCCCACACTTTGTTGATGCACTACCCTGAAATTTGGCTTACTTTAATTATTAATGTTCTTTTACCTATACATATATGTCAAAAGTTTTTTAGCTGACAGAATTCGTATATCCGTGCCATAACCCGTGTGGCCGCTACAGTTTCTTTTTTGCCCACTCCCGCAGTTTTTCGTCTGAGTCGTTTGCTGCTCTGTCTTGTAATAGTGGCAGGGTTTGCGGATGGTTTGGATAATATTTGACTATTGCTTCTAGTGCTGTTTGTCGAGGGTTGGTTTGAAAGCTATATTCACGTTCAAAGGGGTCATTGAGGGCGCTATTTTGAAATAATTCAAAGATTTGAAACCTTTCCAACTCATGTTTCCAACCAGTAGTTATTTGTTTCAATGCTTCCCGTCGTACCTCCCAACTTTCATCAGACTCTAGTCGTTGTTTGAGCAACTCAAAAATTTCAGGGCGATCTTTCCAAACAGTAGCTATTTGTCGCACTGCTTCAAGTCGCACATCCGAATCATCATCAGAAACAACCCATTGTTTGAGCAACTCAAAAATTTCAGGGCGATCTTTCCAACCAGTAGCTATTTGTCGCACCGCTTCAACTCGCACATCCGAATTATCATCAGAAACAACCCATTGTTTGAGTAAATCTAAAATACCAGGTTTATCTTTCCAACCAGTAGCTATTTGTCGCACCGCTTCAACTCGCACATCCGAATTATCATCAGAAACAACCCTTTGTTTGAGTAAATCCAAAATACCAGGTTCGTTTTTCCAACCAGTAGCTATTTGTCGCACCGCTTCACGTCGCACATCCGAATCATCATCAGAAACAACCCTTTGTTTGAGTAAATCCAAAATACCAGGTTCGTTTTTCCAACCAGTAGCTATTTGTCGCACCGCTTCAAGTCGCACAATAAAATGATCATCAGAAACAACCCTTTGTTTGAGTAAATCTAAAATACCAGGTTCGTGTTTCCAACCTGTAGCTATTTGTCGCACCGCTTCCTGTCGCACATCCCAATTCTTATTAGAAACAACCCATTGTTTGAGTAAATCTAAAATACCGGGTTCGTGTTTCCAACCAGTAGCTATTTGTCGCACCGCTTCCTGTCGCACATCCCAATTCTTATTAGAAACAACCCATTGTTTGAGTAAATCTAAAATACCAGGTTCGTGTTTCCAACCAGTAGCTATTTGTCGCACCGCTTCCTGTCGCACAATCAAACTTTCATCAGACACAACCCATTGTTTGAGTAAATCTAAAATACCGGGTTCGTGTTTCCAACCAGTAGCTATTTGTCGCACCGCTTCAAGTCGCACATCCGAATGATCATCAGAAACAACCCTTTGTTTGAGTAAATCCAAAATACCAGGTTCGTGTTTCCAACCAGTAGCTATTTGTCGCACCGCTTCAAGTCGCACAATAAAATGATCATCAGAAACAACCCTTTGTTTGAGTAAATCCAAAATACCAGGTTCGTGTTTCCAACCAGTAGCTATTTGTCGCACCGCTTCAAGTTGCACAATCAAACTTTCATCAGACACAACCCTTTGTTTGAGTAAATCTAAAATACCGGGTTCGTTTTTCCAACCAGTAGCTATTTGTCGCACCGCTTCAAGTCGCACAATAAAATGATCATCAGAAACAACCCATTGTTTGAGTAAATCTAAAATACCAGGTTCGTTTTTCCAACCAGTAGCTATTTGTCGCACCGCTTCCTGTCGCACATCCGAATCATCATCAGAAACAACCCATTGTTTGAGTAAATCTAAAATACCAGGTTCGTTTTTCCAACCAGTAGCTATTTGTCGCACCGCTTCCTGTCGCACATCCGAATCATCATCAGAAACAACCCTTTGTTTGAGCCAAGTATAAGTTTCTGGATCATCCCTCCAAGTTGTAGCCACTACTTCCACAGCTTGAGTACGAATTTCATAAACTAAGGCTACATTTTTCTCATAAATTTCTTGAGAGTAAGGATCATCAAAAGACATTCCGTCGTAAGGTTTATAAAAATAACCAAGGTCATACCCAGTCAAACCTTTTAACCTATTTAATAACTGATTCCCCACATCATCAATACTCTGACGACTCCTAACTTCAAACAAACACTTACCAGCCAAAAATAAATTATGAAACTTTTCCTCTTCCCCCTCTTGCTCCATCAAATAACTAATAATTTCTCCCACAAACGTAGTATCAATCATCCCCACAATTAACCGCAAAACTTCATGCCATTTCTCATCCTGCCAATGCTTACCAAAAACATCATTGATCAACCCATCTATTTCCAGACTTTGTGTTTCCTTAAACTGCCAAACAAAACTCCAAGCACAGAAAAATTCCAAAAAAGTTCGATGCACAAAAGCATAATATTCAGCGCCAACAAAACACAAAATAAAATTCCGAGTCCGCAACTGTTCAATCAACGCCTTAGCCATCGGTCTCGCATCATTAATATCTATACTTTTAAGATATTCCGAAATAATCTCCCTTAAATCCTTTTCAGCAATCAAATTACCAGCCAAACCAGCCTCATTTTCCTGCATAAAAAAAGCTACCCGACGCAAAATTGCCTGTTTATCTTTATAGTCAATAGTTATCGGGTCAATTTTCGCATCAACTAACGCTCGTTCCATATCCCATTGCTGTAATAAAACCCGCGAAGCTTGATTATAAAGTTCGGCTCTATCTCTCGGCAATTCTTGATGACGATTCAAGATAGCCATCATAGTTAATAAAAGGGGATTTCCTGCCAATTCTTCAATAGCTCTAGAATCTTTAATTGCCTGTTTTAATCGTTCTCTTTTTCTCACCTTTTCCGCCTCATCCTGATAAGTCAATTTGTGCCAACGTTGAATAAAATCTTCAACTTGTTCCTCTTCCAAATCTTGCAACATAAAATGATAAAACTCAGCATCCCGAAGTTTTTGAGTCTTATAACCAATTACCCGTGAAGTAACAATAACCCGGACATTTTTATAGTCATTAGTAAAGCGATGAATATCAGTAATTACCTCCTCTCGTTTAGCCGGATCGAAAACTTCATCTAACCCATCAAACATCACAATAGCATCACCCATTTCTAATTTTTCATGGAGTTCAGGTTTAGGTAAACGACAAACAACTCCACGACCTTTTGCCAGAAAATCTAGAAAATCATTGCACTTATTGGCATCATAGTTACGCACATAAGTCCGGAGTTCAATTAACAAAGGAATTGGGTATAAAGGCAAATATTTCGGCAGTAACTCTGCCCATTGTAAAGCGATATATTGTAATAAAGTAGACTTGCCAGAACCAGGGTCTCCCAGAATAACTAAATATTTATAATTTTTATCTTCTACTAAGTCTAAAACCGAGCGGATTTGCTGTTCAAAATATCTGCGCCGGAGACCTTCCAATTGTTCTGAAGAAAAATCTTCCTCAAGCTCTCCAGTCTCCTTTAACCGCTGCCGATATTCTTTAGGAATTTCATGTACTTGAGGCAAAAATTCTTGAGATTCCCGGACATTTTGAGGAATAAATATTTTCCATAATTTCAATTGATCGTAACCATAACCACTGGTATCTAAACTTTCTAATTTGACATTGCCATATTGTTCTCGGATTCCCTCTTGATGTTTTTTGAGGTTAAAATCTAGTTTAATATCAGAGTTTTTATTTGCCAGTTTATCAATATTTTGTGAATCTAATATTTTCCGTAATTCATCAGAATCCATCCTAATAAGTTGAACTTTTTTGAGATAATTTTTAGCTATTTCTTCCCAGTCAAAATTTTCTGGTAAATCTGGTAAAGAAGGATTAATTTTGTTCCATATTTTCACCAACCGAGGAGTATCTAAAACCTTAATATCTTTATTAAATGGACTACCAAGAATTTCTAAAATTGACTCATTTTCTAGAAATAATTTTAAATGCCGATCATATTTATTAATTTGATTTTTATCTAATTCAGCCAACTTTAATTCTTGCTGTACTAATTCAGAAAATTCTTGAAGAGCTGATTTCATAGCTTTTTTTAAAGACCTTTTGTGGCGATCGCTTATCTCACCTGTAAAATCAATAAGACATTGCTTAAAAAAATCTTTAACATAGTCTTCAAGGGTTTCTTTAAGCAATATTGCAAAAACTTCTCTAGCGAGAAACCATAGTAATGATAAAATTGTAGTAGTAGCAAACCACTCAAGCATAATTATTTCACCTTTGATTTTATAGCGAGTTTTATCTTACAGGCGATCGCTCTTTTTCACCTCACAACCTCCACCAAAGACTCATCTACTTCCCAACTTACAAACTCTTCAAGTTGGGTAGACCACAGTAGGGAGGTTCCCATGGTTAGTCCCTACAAGGTTTTGTTTGTGAAGATGTGGTTCATCAATTTGAAAAGCGCTGTAAACTTAAATATAAGCTGATTATATCATAATAAATATCTAAATTATGTAGAATTATGTCTAATTTTTTAACTTCTGTAGTTAACTCTAATGGTGCAAAAATCATTCTCGGTACACCATCCTCTAATTCCCTAGTCGTACCACTAACACCCAGTGCAACCACAATGTTCGGACCCCGTGGAGCTTGCTTAATCTCAGAAACTGGACCTCTGTGGGTTGCTGATACCGGACATCATCGATTATTGGGATGGCGAAAATGTCCCGAAGTTGACACGCAACCTGCTGACTGGGTTATCGGACAATCTGATTTCTCTCAAGAAGGGCAAAATGCTAATGGTTCAACCACCGCAGCAACAGTAAGCGTCCCCACTGGTATCTGTGCTTGTGGAGAAGGGTTAGCAGTAGCTGATGCTTGGAATCATCGGGTATTAATTTGGAAGCAGTTACCCGAAGATAATAATGTTCCTGCCGATATTGTTTTAGGTCAGGCAGATTTTTCTCAAAATGAATCTAACCGGGGTCAACCAGAAACTGCTGCGGACCGAATGCACTGGCCTTATGGTGTCGCCTACCATCAAGGAAAACTCTGGGTAGCAGATACGGGCAACCGTCGGGTTTTGATGTGGCAGCAGTTGCCAGAGGTTAACGGACAACCTGCCGATCTAGTTTTAGGGCAGTCAAATATGAATTGTCGGGATGAAAATGGAGGGAGTGAAGCAACGGCGGCGAGTATGCGTTGGCCTCATGCAATTACTTTTTGGGGTAATAATGTTCCGCAACAGTATGGCGATCGCTTAGTTGTGACTGATGCTGGAAATAATCGGGTAATGATTTGGGATACTATCCCTACTGAAAATAATCAACCTTGTTCTGTAGTTTTGGGTCAATCTGAATTTAATACAGTACAGTTAAATCAGGGAGTTTATTTTCCTTCTGCTGCTAGTTTGAGTATGCCTTATGGTGTAGCTGCGGTTGCTAATTGGTTGATTGTTGCTGATACTGCTAACTCTCGGTTATTGGGTTGGCGGGATACTGTGGATATTGGCACTCCGGCAGTTGCATTAATTGGTCAGTCAGATTTTCAGAGTAAGGGTGAAAATGCTTTGAGTTTGCACCCGACTCGCCAAAGTTTGTGTTGGCCTTATGGGATTTCGATTTGTGGTAATACTGTTGTTATTGCTGATTCTGGTAATAATCGAGTATTGTTGTGGTCTATGAATTTTTAAGGCGAGTCATATCAAATCCGGTTAAACAGTTATAGAATGCTTAACTCAGGAGTCAGGAGTCAGGAGTCAGGAGGAGAGACAATTAGGGTTTGCTGAAAAAGTCTTTTTTAAGGAGTAGGGGACCCACCCCTCGCCCCTCCCCTCCTGGGAGGGGAAAAGGGGAGTAGGGGAGAATTTTTTTGCCCAACTATGCGCTAAAAGTGCTAACTTTTTGAGCATGAAGAGCTGAAAACCATGTACTTTTTCAATACCTAATACCAAATTGATAAATGTTTGCTACAAATAGTTAGGGTATTTATTCTAATGCGCAAATTTATAATTTAGAATGCAGAATGGATAGATTTAATGCTATTTTTGATGTTGCAAGTTACCTTTTTCGTGAAATAGACTTTATATGAAAGTCTTTTTATGGTGCTTATTATTCGTAACATTCTTTTTTCAAATTTGTATAAAAAGGCTAAAACCTTTATCTGGTAATTATTTTAGATTTAATCAGCAAACCCCAACTACAAAGATGAGCGTAGTTATAAGGATTGGAGATTTTTTTTATTCCAATAAAGCGGATTTGATATCAACTGGAGTTTATGTCTGTACTTTAGGGAATGCTGACTCCTGTGAGGGAACGCGCACCAAGCGGGTTAAAATTTGCTCCCATCTTCCCATCCCCCCATCTCCCTATCTCCCCATCTCCCTATCTCCCCATCCCCCATCTCCCCATCTCCCCACCCATCCCATTCTCCTGACTCCTGACTCCTTCTTCAAAGATACTTTCGGAGAAACTCTTGATTTTGACATCCTCCCCGGCCTAAAGGCACGGGGATTCCTACTGAGCCGTAGCTCTTCGGCGGGTTGACGCTTCACAGGGTGCTGCTTCCTTGGCGGTAGTCTGACGCTTCCCTCCACGTCCGTTTAGAGTTTCCGAGTGCCCCCCGGCAACTAATAATAGTGTAGCATATATTCAATTCACTTGCAAATAAAATAAAAAGTCGCCCTACAAGGGCGAGGCTTTAAACCCAATTTTTCGGTAAATTTTGGATATATACTTAATACCACTATCACACAGTACTGTAACTACAACACCTTTTTTATCTAAACGATTAGCAATAAATTTAGCAGCAAAAACGTTGAGACCACTACTACCACCGACAAGCAAACCCTCATAATTAACCAATTGATGGCAAGTAGAAATCGCTTCTTCATCTGAAATCTTGATAACCTCATCAATGACAGAAAAATCTAAGCATTTTGTCGGTTTAGATTTTCCAGCTCCCTCAATAATTGAAGATTCCTCAGAAACTAAGTTAAAACTCAAATCATTTTTAACATTGCTGTAATAGTAATTATAAATATTTGAACATACAGGGTCTGCCAATATAACTTTAATTTTTGGGTTGCACTCCTTTAAAAAGCGTCCTGTACCTGATATACAACCAAAGGTAGAACCAGTCATCACAAAGTGGGTAATCTCTCCATTTGTGTCTTTCCATATTTCTGGTCCTAAAGTTTTATAATATGCCTCTGGATTATAGATATTGTTATATTGATCTACATCAAAGTACCCATTTTTTTTTGCATAATCTGTTCCATAACTCATATAGCTATCATGATCGACTACAATCACTTCTGCATTGAGAGCTTTTATATGGTTTTGCTTTTCAATGCTGCATTTTTCTGATGTAACAATAACAACCTGATAGCCTCTAATCTTACCTAAGATGGCAAAGCTGCAACCTGTATTACCACTAGAAGAACAAACAATAACATCTCCTCTCTTTAATTGGCCTTGTGCTTCTGCAATATCCAGAATATAGTTGGCCATTCTATCCTTCAAGCTTAAGCCAGGATTCATAAACTCGCATTTAGCATAGAGGTATGCTGAGTTTTCGCCGACCATTTTAGTCAAGTCAATTAAAGGGGTATTTCCAATAAGTTCAATAAATCTTGGAACTTTCACCACTACCTAACACCAAAAAAAATTAACACTTCATTTCTTGAGATTGAAGACTAAATATATTTAAACCCAAATCTAGAAATTTAGCACTTTTCTATAATTCTTCAGAGATTTTTTGTAAAAATTTGTAAAAAAGTTAAATAAAAGTAGTGTAAATTCCTAATAAACCTATTCATTATAGTAAAATTAATAAAAATTACTTGTCCTTGTGGCCAGAGTCAAATTCTGATTTATGCTATAGTGATTTGTGTTTTGTGTGCGATGGCCTTGCGCTCAAAAACCGGAAACCTCCTAATATTTATTTGACAAACAGTTTCTAAAGATACTTAACTATGTTTATAACGGAATCAAAAAAAACAAATACAGACTTTAACTCTATTCCAGATGACTTATTCGGAGCTATTGAAGCTCTTAAGCAAGAGCTAAATGCAGTTATTTTAGTTCACTACTATCAAGAGCCAGATATTCAGGATATTGCTGACTATTTGGGTGACTCTTTAACTTTATCTCGGCAAGCTGCTACTACAGATGCTGATGTAATTGTTTTTGCTGGAGTCCATTTCATGGCAGAAACTGCCAAAATTCTTAACCCTAATAAGTTAGTATTATTACCCGATTTAGATGCGGGTTGTTCTATGGCTGATGGTTGTCCTCCCGAAGAATTTGCGGCTTTCAAAGCTGCCCATCCAGACCATTTAGTGGTGTGTTATGTTAACTGCTCTGCTGCAGTTAAAGCCATGAGCGATATTATTTGTACCAGCTCTAATGCGGTAGAGATTGTTAATCAAATCCCCAAAGATCAGCCAATTATTTTTGCTCCTGATAAAAATCTTGGTCGCTATGTGAGTGAACAAACTGGTAGAGATTTAGTACTTTGGGATGGGAGTTGTATGATTCATGAAATCTTTTCCGAAAAGAAGATTGTACAACTGAAAATAGAACATCCTCAAGCAGAATTTATTGCTCATCCCGAATGTGAAGAACAAGTGTTGCGCCATGCTGATTTCATCGGTTCAACCAGAGCTTTGTTTGAGTATAGTGAGCGAAGTGCTGCGGAGAAATTTATCGTGGGGACTGAACCTGGTATTCTGTATCAAATGGAAAAGCATATGCCAAACAAGCAATTTATTGCTGCACCAGCAACGACCTGTGCATGTAACGAATGTCCCCACATGCGCTTGAATACTTTGGAAAAGTTATATTTAGCAATGAAAAATCGGGGGCCTGAAATCACTATACCAGAAGACATTCGGACTGCTGCACTCAAGCCCATGCAACGGATGTTGGAGCTATCAGCGAAAATTTCCGCTGTTAAACAGAAACAGATGTTGTCTAATGTCTAAATCTTAGAGGATGTGGGAAAAAGTCTGTGAGAGGTTGATTTTAAGACATCCTCCGCTCTAACCATGACTCAAATTAGATGTCTGATGTTACGCATGAGGTACTAAAAACTAGGATTTGAGATTGCTTCCCTTTGAATCGTTGACTCCTATTGACCACTATAATTTTCTTCTTAAGCATGAAAACTATGTAGGTAAGCGAGTCAAACTTGGTTTATTCAGGAGTGCAACTACTAAAGTGATTAATGCTGACATTAACGGTAGTCTTCAAATATAAGATAAGAAATTCCCAGGGGCATTTACTGTCGTTTGCGTAGCATTCCGTAGGTGGGAATAGTGAGCTGTGCCGAGAGCGCCAGTATTGGTTAATCCAATATCAAGATAAAAGCTGTTTCATTTTTCTACAGTTTTTTTCATACGGTTTCAAGCTTCTGACTTTCCTAGGTCATGCTGCGCAAACAGACAGAGGTACTGATAACTGATAACTGAAATGACATTACCACAATCGGAGAATCAATTTTCCTCAAAAGACGCAGCTTTACTTTACGATTGGCGCATTTACAGTATTCGTCAAGCCCTCAAGCAAAAAGGAAAAGCTACCGGAGCATTAGAAATTCAAGACTTGCTAGATTTGGGTCATTTGGATCAATATCACTACTTTGGTAGTCAAGCTTGCGATCGCGCCATTGATTATTTATCGCTCAATTCCAACTCTCGCGTTTTGGATATAGGAAGTGGTGTGGGTGGACCAGCTCGATATATCAGCTATAAAACGGGATGTCAGCTCCAATGTGTGGAATTAAGACAGGATTTTAGTGAAATTGCCCAAGAACTCACACAAAGGATGGGACTCGATCGGCGCATCCAATACCTGACTGGCAATGTTCTCAGTTCCCAAATCATTGATTCCCTATTACCAAATTCATTTGATAATATCATTTCCTTTCTCTCCTTATTACACATTGAAGAGCGTGACAAAGTCCTGGAAATTTGTTTTCGCGCTTTGAAAGAAAATGGCTACATTTATGTTGAAGATTACGTTGCCAATTGCACCCTGACACCAGAGGTAAAAACCACTCTAAAAGAAGTGTTTAAATCTTCTTATGTGCCAACCCGTGAAACCTACCGACATCACTTTGAACGTGCAGGATTTACTGACATTTGTTTTATTGATTTAACAACCGGATGGAAACGTTGTAAAGCAGAACGCTATCAGAAATTTATTGACTCCAAAGAAGAATCAATCAAACTCTTCGGTGAAGACATTTTTGAACATCGCAGTCGATTATATAGAGTTGGTAGGGATATGTTTCAAGGAGGTAGCATTGGTGGAGCATTGATTGTAGCAAAAAAACCTAGTGCTGCACAGATACATCTAGTACCTGAAACCAATTTTTCTGTTTTCACTTCTGTTTACAATGAGCAATACCATTTCTTTCTCGAAGATGGTTCTCTCCTTGCTCTTAGACATTTCAAAACCAAAACCCTTGAGCATTACTCAGCTTGGTGGAGTGACACTAAGGGTAATTCCCGGGAACTGATTAATACCTTGGAACAAAAAAGCTCAAATCCCCATATTTCTATCGAAAAAAATAATCAAACCGGAACAATTTGTTTGCCAGAAGCTAATCTAGAAGTGCAATTTGAAGTTACAGCTCAATTCACTTGGGGGGTTCCTGGTGAAGAAAATCAGCGTTCTGTGATCCATCAACCACAACTTCAATGCACAGTCCATACAGAAAATGGTACTCAAAAAGCAGAAGGGTATTGCAAAATTTATGAGGGTAATTATCCGAGGTTCTGGGGTTACCATTTTGTTTATGCGTTTTTCCCAGATTACGGAATTATCTGGAGTGCGGATGGCACATTTGGTCAAGAAAGAAACAATCATTTCAACTTCTTAAATGCTGACCAAAAAGAAAAATGGTTGCGTGGAGAAAAGTCTTATCATGGCAAAACAAGTGTTCATGCGTGCATTCAAAACAAAATGTATGACCTGAACTTTGATATAGATTTTGCAACTTGGTCTACTATTTTGCGAAATCGAACATCAGCCATGGAAAGTAAACTCAGTTTGGAATATAGGGAGGCGATTTTAACAATAGATGATCAAGAGGTGAGCAAAGGAGTTTGCTTAAAAGAATCTTGTTTTGGTACAATTGCTTGAAGAAGGAAGAAGTTCATTAATTGATAATGGATAATGGATAATTGATAATTATCTCGGGTTTTAACCGTTACGGAATTGAATATAAGGAAATATTATTTCTTCTCTTGGTGGATTGGATACGCTTAGGAAACCCATCCATCTCTTGATCGCCTTTTTCCCTTAAAAGGGTCG
>NZ_BLZO01000073.1 GCF_014132355.1 Okeania sp. KiyG1 | reverse complement strand
CTGGTATAAGAGGGGCGGGGGCGGGTTTATCTAAATTTGATGTTGAGCAATTAACTTGACGCGGAACCCGCCCCTACTATTGCAAAATTTTAGGCGTGTCACGCTACAACTCTTTACATTCTTTACTTTACCGAATAATTAAGGTTTAAAGCCTCTCACTCGCCGTGGAGAAACAAGAAAAATTTTCCTTTGATTCAATCCTCTTCCTTTTAGGGAGAGGTAATTATCATTATCCATTATCCATTATCAATTATTGAAAGACCATATTTATAGTTTTTCAGACGGAATTAGGTTAGTCTCTTAAAAATAAGAAAATTATTAGCGATTGGATCTTTTAAGATTAATTTAGTTATGCCGAACAGTTCTTGGCCCAAAAACGATTATTATCGGGAAACCCAAATTCATCAAAACAATAAATTCTGTAACGAACAACAAAATAATCAGGTGGCAGAAACTCAACAATGCTTAGACCGGAGTCAAATAAAACAACAACAGGAAGTGTTAAGTAGTCATCAGAATATTTACGATGGTCGTAGACGTAAAGCAGCACTTATGTCATTTCTGATTTGGACTACTACTATCCTTCTGCACTTACTTTCCTGGGGATATTGGGTAATTGTAGGTTTGACAGGTTTATTATCAGTTCAACTTTTGAGAATACTATTCGCTAAACCAAAACTACCTCCAAAACCTTTATCAGAAGAAAATTCGACAGACTGGCCTTATGTCTCTCTGTTAGTAGCAGCTAAAAATGAAGAGGCTGTAATTAGTAAATTGGTAAAAAATATCTGTACTTTAGATTATCCAACCAATAATTACGAACTTTGGGTAATAGATGACAATAGTACAGATAAAACTCCTGTATTGTTAGAACAGTTAGCAAAAGAATATCAGCAGCTCAATGTTATTAGGAGAAGTCCAGATGCCAGTGGAGGTAAATCAGGTGCTCTCAATACTGCTATACCTTTGATTAAGGGAGAAATTTTAGGAGTTTTTGATGCAGATGCAGAGGTAACACCGGATCTACTCCGAAAGGTAGTACCACTTTTTGCTAGAGAAGAAGTAGGAGCAGTACAAGTTAGAAAAGCGATCGCCAATGCTGGTCTAAATTTTTGGACAAAAGGCCAATCAGGAGAAATGGCTCTAGATAGCTTTTTTCAGGAACAACGAATTGCTATTGGTGGGGTTGGTGAACTTAGAGGGAATGGCCAATTTGTACGTTTGAATGCTCTCAAAGAGTGTGGGGGGTGGAATGAACAGACTATTACTGATGATTTAGATTTAACAATTCGCCTACATTTAAACCAATGGGATATAGATTTTCTCAGTTTTCCAGCAGTAATGGAGGAAGGAGTAACTAACCCAAAAGCTTTGTGGCATCAACGTTCCCGATGGGCTGAGGGTGGATATCAGCGTTATCTAGACTACTGGCAATTGATTTTGCGTAACCGAATGAGATTTGGTAAGACTTGGGATTTATGGCAATTTTTGGTGACACAATATCTAATATCGGTTGCTGCTGTACCTGATTTTCTTATGGCAATAATCTTGCGTCGTTTACCCATCACGAGTCCTTTGACTGTGTTTACTTTAACAGTTTCTGTATTAGGAATGTTTATCGGTTTACGTCGAACTAGGAAACAAGAAAAGAGTATTGTTAAAGAAGGGAAGTTAGACTTTGTTTCTGAGAAAGAACATCCGTTGTCTATACTACTTACTTTTTTAGAAAGTGTGCGAGGAACTTTTTATATGTTGCATTGGTTTATCGTGATGGGTGCTACTATTCCTAGGATGTCTATATTACCGAAGCGACTGAAATGGGTAAAAACAATTCATCAAGGGAATTGGGAAAGTTAAAAATTTAGGTTATTATCCAATTACTTAGTTTGATGGTAATTTGATCGACTCTTATTAGCTATCAATCATGTTTTGAATAGACTAAGTATCGGAGATAAAATATATAGCAATTCTATTTCTAAACTGTGAAGCCTAAATTTTCTGTTATTTAATTAAAATCGCGATACTCAAAGATAATAGGTATAACAATTTTTCAGATTTAGAATTGCTAAAATTATCATAGATTAATCAATTGATTAATTTATATAAAATAAGTATAAACTATTTCCAATAGTAACATATATTATCAAATGAATTATACAAATTCCGTTATCAACAAACAGGAATAAATACAGAAATCCCTGTTTTTAAATAAACAATTATACTCCGGTAATACGATTAATTAATAATTATTAGAAAATAAGATTTGATTTTAAGTATCTAAGCATTTCCTGCGGAATGCTGCGCAAACAGTAGTCAGCTAGCCTCATAAGGTCGGAACTGCGGACTTCAGCTATATTAACTTATTATCTGAGAAGGAGAATTCAAAATTATGTTTATGCAGCATTTTGCAGGAAAAAAAAAGGGAACAAGCTAATCTTAGTAAGTCCTGTATGTTCATGGCTCTGAATGCTGAATGCTTACTGAACTATACAAGTTTATTCAAAAATATAATAGCTGCAAAATTTATCAAATAAATGAAGAACTTAAAACAATCATATTATTAACTTAAGAAAATTAAACGTTAAAATTAGTATGGATTTATTAGAATATCAGGCTAAAGCTTTGTTTAGTGGGGTAGGAATTCCTGTTTTACCATCTCAAAGGATAGATTATCCTAAAGATTTAAAAAATTAAAAATACCTTATCCAGTAGTACTTAAATCTCAAGTTCATGCTGGAGAAAGGAGGAGTTTAGGTGGAATTAAATTTGTTGAAAATACAATTGATGCTGTGGCAGCAGCTCAGGCAATTTTTAATTTGCCAATCAAAGATGAGTATCCAGAAGTTTTATTGGCAGAAGCAAAATATAATGCTAATCAAGAATTATACCTAGCAGTTGTTTTAGACCCAATAGTACGTCGTCCTGTACTTCTCGGTTCAGCACAAGGAGGTATTGATACAGAGGCAGCTATGACAAGGATGCAACAGGTAGTTGTTAGTCAACAATTTTCCCCTTTTTATGCACGTCGTCTGATGGTAAAAATTGGACTGGAAGGAAAACTAATAGAATTAGTTAGTAATATAGTGGAAAAATGTATCAATTATTTATAGAAAAGGATTTAGATTTGGTAGAAATTAATCCTCTAGGTGTGAGTCCGACGGGAGAAGTAATGGCTTTAGATGGTAAAGTAAGTGTTAATGATCGTGCTCTAGGTCGTCATCTAGAATTAGTGAATTTAGTTGGTAAAAATATTACGAATAATGATGAAATTCAAGAGAAGCAAGTAAGTAAAATAGACAAAAATTCTTTATTAATTACAAATAATACCAATGTAGCAGCTAATGAAAAAATCATTCCAGATTATCAACTCAAGTTTACAGAATTACAAGGAAATATCGGAGTTTTATGTAATGGTGAAGGTTTAACAATGGCTACTGTTGATTTGATAATAGAAGCTAATGGAAAACCAGCAAATTTTCTGAATATTAAGTTGGGTGATTATTTGGAGGTCAAGGATAGTTTACGAATAAAAATGTTTGCTGCTTTAGATTTAGTAAGTCAAAAGGAAAATGTCAAGGTAGTATTGTTGAATTTTCTAGGTATAGTTCAGACAAGTGATGAATTGATTACTATAATTTATGAGTATTTGAATAATTTAAAAACTATGAATAAAGATAATATTATGTTTATACTACGTTTATTAGGAGGTGAAGTGAATATAGCTAAAGAACGTTTATCAGGTCTACCAGTAGAGGTAATCGAAAATTTAGAAGATGCAGTTACTAAAGCTGTTTCTTTAGCTAAGTAGTGTTCAACAATTAATAATTAATAATTAATAATTAATAATTAATAATTAATAATTACCTCTCCTTGAAAGCGGATAGGATTGACTAAAAGGAAAATTTTTTCTTCTCTTGGTCGATTGGATATGGCTAGGTTTCCTCAGCATCCCACCCTCCGGGAAGCTGCGCTACGACCGCTTGTTTATCCTTTAAAGGAGAGGCTTCAAACCTTAATTATTCGGTAATTACATAGAATTTTAAGTCAATAAAAACCTTTTACCGATAATGATGGCCTGCTTAATAAATGCCTATATAAATAACGGCTGAAGAATTATGAATTTAACTCCAGATAGTAAGGTAATAGTTCAGGGTGCTACAGAAAAAATGTCTACCCAGATAGCCTTAATGATGAAGTCTTATGGAACAAATGTGGTAGCAGGTATTAGTCCTGGAGAAGGGGGACAAGAATGGTCTGGCATACCTGTGTTTAATTTGGTAGAGGAGGCAGTGGCAAAAGTGGGTATTATTGACACCACTTTGATAGTTGTGCCTGCTTATCAGGTGTTAGATGCTAGTTTAGAGGCGATCGCTTCTGGCATTAAACAAATTGTCATCGTTACGGAAGGAGTGCCACCTCTAGATATGGTCCAGTTATTGAGAAAAGCGGAGGCTACAGAAACTCTGATTGTTGGACCTAACTGTGCAGGTATTATCGTGCCGGATAAATTACTGCTGGGCACTCATCCAACTCAGTTTTACACTCCAGGCCCAGTGGGAATTATTAGTCGTAGTAATACTCTTACTTATGAAGTAGCTTGGGAATTAACAAAGTCAAGATTGGGACAATCTATTTGTGTTAGTATTGGTTGCGATCCAATTGTTGGTTCTTCTTTTTTGCAGTGGTTACAAATATTAGATGAAGATGACCGTACAGAGTTAATTGTTTTAGTAGGAGAAGTGGGTGGTGCAAGTGAGGAAATTGCAGCTTCTTATATATCAGAAACAATTGATAAACCTGTAGTTGCTTATATTGCTGGTATTTATGCTCCAATAAATCAAAATTACACTCACGCTAGTAGTTTAATTAATGCTAGAAACTCTAGGATAAAACATAATTTTCACGACCGAATGAAGAGTAAAATTGCAGCTTTTAAAGAATTTAAAATACCAGTAGCAAAACGACCTTCAGAAATTCCTAGTTTAGTAAAATATTCACTAGAAAAAAAGTATGTTTAGTAGGGAGTAGGGTTCAAAAATTAATAATGAATAATGAATAATGAATAATTAACAATTACCTCTCCTTAAAAAGAAGAGGATTGACTCAAAGGAAAATTTTTATTTATTATCTCCTTAAAAAGAGAGGCTTTAAAGCACAATTTTTAGGTAAATGATTGATGATTTATACGGTATAATTGATTTTATTTTTGATTATTGGAGATGTCTACTAAAAAAATATGTATAGTTGAATTTTTGTAGTTTAAAGAACTAGAAAGAATATAGTTTTTTCCATCCTGAGTATGAGTGTTAAATAAGCTTTCATTATTTGGAGTCTGAACTACTGTGCCACATTTACATGGAATCTGCTTTGATTAATGAATAATGGATAATGAATAATGGATAATTACCTCTGGTTAAAACCGTAACGGAATTGAATATCAGGAAATCTGATTTCTTTTTTCTCCTTGCTCATGAGAGGTTTTAAACCTTTGGGGATTAATTATCAATTATCTATTGGTAAGTTACAGACTGCGGTCGGTGGTCTTCGGAGGAGTCAGGAGTCAGGAGTCAGGAGGAAAGAGGAAAGAGGAGCAAGTTTTTGATCGCTAATTATCCATACATAATATCATTACTTGTTTCTAGCATAAAGAAAACTAGATAATAATAGAAATAGAAATATGACTATGACCAAAAAAAAGGGTCAATAGCCTCCCCTTAGCTGTGTTGCGAGCTGCTGCTCTACAAGGGGATGAAAAAAGTAAACTTCAGTATTTCAAGCCTCTGGCTTTAGCTGGAGGTACTGATAACTGATAACTGATAACTGATAACTGAAATGACACAATTGCCAGGTCCAAAAGCTCCAGCTTTGATTCAACTCCTTCAGTGGGTAGCCAAACCCTTGACATTTATGGAAAAATGTGCAGAACAATATGGAGACGCATTTCAAATAAAATTGAATTATCCAATGGTATTTATTAGTCATCCGAAGGCCATTGAGGAGATTCTTAAGACTAATCCAAAAAAGTTTGATTCTGGTTATGGGAATAAATTGTTGGCACCACTGGTGGGAGATAATTCATTATTGTTATTAGACGGCGATCGCCACCAACGTCATCGTCAACTTTTGATGCCACCTTTTCATGGAGAGCGAATGCAAGCTTATGGTGAGTTAATTTGCGCGATCGCTGAAAAAGTAGCTAGTAAGTGGGTAGTAGGGCAGCCATTTTCTATGAGAGAATCAACTCAAGAGATATCTTTAAAGGTAATATTACAAGCGGTCTTCGGTTTACAGGAAGGACAGAGGTATGATAAATTAGAGCAACTTTTGAATTCAGTTTTAGAATCACTCGCTTCTTCCTGGAAAGCAAGTGCGCTATTTTTAAAATTTCTCCAAGTTGATTTGGGTTCATGGAGTCCGTGGGGTAAATTTATCAGGGAACGGCAAGAAGTTGATGAGTTAGTGTATGCAGAAATTGCCGAACGTCGTCAAAAACTAGACCCCAAACAAACTGATATTTTGACAATGCTGCTTTTAGCTAGGGATGAAGCAGGGGGAGCTATGAGCGATCGTGAATTGCATGATGAGTTAATTACATTGCTTTTAGCAGGACATGAAACTACTGCCACAGCATTAGCATGGGCGTTTTACTGGATTCACCGCCAACCAGAAATTTATAACAAGCTATTGTCAGAATTGGATGACCTTGGAGATAACCCAGACCCAATGGCAGTTATGAAACTGCCTTATCTGAATGCAGTTTGCTCTGAAACTCTGCGCATCTACCCAGTAGGAATAATTACATCTGCGCGAATAGCCAAATCACCAATCACAATTATGGGTCAAGCATATCCAGAGGGTACTGCTCTAGCTCCCTGTATTTATTTAACTCATCGTCGGGAAGATTTGTATCCGGAACCAGAAAAATTTAAACCAGAACGATTTTTAGAAAGGCAATATTCTGCTTATGAATTTTTGCCTTTTGGCGGTAGTACTCGTCGTTGTATTGGAGCAGCATTTGCTATGTTTGAAATGAAACTGGTATTAGCAACTATTCTCAGACATTATAGTTTGGCTTTACTAGAGAAGCGATCGCTAAAAATAGTTCGTCGTGGTGTAACTATAGCTCCTGCTGGTGGAGTAAAAATGGTAATGACTGGGAAGCGTATGCCACAAAAACAACAATCTCCGTCGGTTGCGGCTGTATAGAGTGTGAGGAGTAGGGGAGTAGGGGAGCGGGGGAGTGGGGGAGTAGGGGAGTAGGGAGTATTTGTTGGTGGTCGTACATTCTAATGGTCGTGCATTGTAATTATTGTTGTGACAAGAAGAACAGTGGTAGCATTTTGCTCCCTTGCTAGGCATCCCTTGTTCTTGTATACCATATAGTAAAATTGACATCAATTGAACCCGCACCTACAAAAATCGGTAGTCCTGCTCGTGTAATGGTAGGTGGAGATCGGGAAAACTTAGAACGGGAGCAAGATGCTCCCACTGGCTATACTGTGACAAAAATAATGAGAACGGGAGCAAGATGCTCCCACTAGCAATACTATTGCAATGCAACACTACCCAAAGACTATTGCTGCACAACCAGTACCGAACATTTAGCCCGGTGAATTACATAACTGCTCACACTACCTATAACCATTTCGCTGAAAACAGAATGTCCTCTGCGTCCCATAACTATTAGTTCAGCACCCCACTCCTCGGCTACTTTGCATATCTGTTTTCCTGGTGCACCTTCAGTTTGAAGAAATTCTGTGCTTACCCCTGCTGTTGTAGCTTCGTTAGCTCGTGACTGCAACATTTCTAGACATTTTCGATCGAAATCTTTCCATTTTTGTTGATATTCCGCAATCAATTCTTTGTTAAATTCCCGGGAAATTGCTCCAAATTTAACGGGTATTTCTCCTTCTTCGGGAGATAAAACGTGCAATAATTTTAAGTAAGAATTATTGAGTTTTGCTAAATTGAGAGCAGTGGCAAATACGCGATCGCCTGCTGCCGATGTGTCCATTGTTGCTAGAATTTTTTGATACATAATCTTTATGATGAAAATTTAATTATTTTGTCTGATATAGCAGAAGGAAGAAGGAAGAAGGAAGAAAAAAGAAGGAAAAAGCTTGTTTTGTCTGAGTTATGAGCTTTTGATATGTCCTAACCTTTCCTTAGACTGCTATAGTAATTATTGTATCTGAATTATCAGCAAAAAATATATATTTTAATGTTGATTTCACTATAGTCAATCGTAAACATTCAGCTATTGCCTTTAGTTTGAGATAAAAGCTTTACTAATTGAGGTATAATTTATACTTACTACCAAAGTTAGCTTTAAAGTCTATATTTATATAAACTTCCTCATGAGAGCTTATAGCTGACAGCTAATAGCTGAATGCTTACAGTCAATCTCAGACTAATTATTCCTAGTGAAAATGGAAATTATGATTTTGAGTAGCTTTCTTGATAGAGTTGGCTCTTACCAGAATATCCATAAGCAATTATTAATAGACATCTCCAGAAAAGAGGGAGTAGGGAACCCACCCTAACCCCTCCCTGGAGGGAAGAATTGATAATTTCTGTGGGATAATTGATTTTATTTTTTATTATTGGATATTTCTAATATAGCCTTTTTATCTGGGAGGTGGAAACCAAGTGCTATTAAAAAGAAAATAGAGAATAGGTATGGAGGGAATATTCAATAATTGATAATTGATAATTGATAATTGATAATTGATAATTACCTCTTCCTTTTAGGGAGAGGATTGAATAAAAGTAAAATTAATTCATTGTTTCTCCTTTAAAGGAGAGGATTTTTACCTTAATTATTGGGTAAAGGAGATAAAAAAGTACTAAATATTAACAAAAACAAGGATGTCAGGAATTAAAAGTGTGCTTTTCTTCTAATAAAAAACCTCAATATAGATTTACATCTCAAATAAAAACACTATAGATATAAATGAATACTAATGAATAATTGCTCATTACTAATAAATATCCCAATAATAAAAAATCAAATCAATTATTGCACTCTTATTCATCTATTCTTTCCCCGATAGTCCTGCTCACTAACGTGTGAAGATATATATTTTTTAATTTCTTCCCACACTTCCCACACTTCCCACACTTCCCACACTTCCCACACTTCCCACACTCCCGACACTCCCGACACTCCCGACACTCCCGACACTCCCGACACTCCCGACACTTCCCACCCTCCCCACACTCCCACACTCCCCACACTCTTTCCCTCCTACTCCCTACGGACGTTGCATGCAACGTCCCTACTTTTGGAGGAGATGCTTAATAAAAAAAGCTAATCCTGTACGATATGAACAGAACAATGAGCGCGATGAATAACATAATTACTAACACTACCCAATAGCAGTTCATTAAAAACGGAATGACCACGGCGTCCCATAATGATTAGATCGGCATTCCAATTTTGAGCTAATTTACATAGTTCCCGACCAGGGTTGCCTCTGAGTTGGGTAATTTCTGTATTAAACCCTAGTTCTTTTGCTTTATCTGCTTTTGATTCCAAGATTTGTAAACATTGTTGCTCAAATTTTTCCCAAAGTTGATGATATTCTTTCATCATCTCTGGGTTTGTACCAATGTCAGTACCAATCATGGGCCAATAATTTATCGGACTTTCTTCTGCTTCCTCTGAGAGAATATGAACTAACATCAGATTCGGATGACCGATTTTTGCTAACTTTAGGGCTATATCAAACACGCGATCGCTAATAGCAGAAGTATCGATGGCAACTAAAATTTTTTCATACATAATTAATACTTCCAATGATTTTGTTAAATATCTATTTACATTGTATAAAATTACCAAGGTTATCTAATAGTTAAATAAGTCAAAAATTATGAATCTTAATATCTTACCAGGTAATAGTTTTCCCATTGGCGCGACACTCTCCAAAGACCCCAAAGGGGTAAATTTTTCAATTTACTCTAAAAATGCTACAGCAATAGAATTATTACTATTTGATGAACCTGACGCAGCTAAACCAAAGCAAGTAATTTTACTTGACCCTAAACAACATAAAACCCACCATTACTGGCACATATTTATTTATGGTCTTGAGGCAGGACAAATATATGCTTACCGAGTTTATGGACCACTTGAGCCAGAAAAAGGTCATAGATTTGATGGTACAAAGGTATTACTAGACCCTTACGCTAGGGTAGTAGTGGGACAAGAAAAATATAGTCGTGAAGCTGCTACTGGTTATGGTGATAATTGTGCCTATGCTCTCAAAGGGGTAGTAGTTGACCCAACTGCTTATGACTGGGAAGATGATGTACCTCTAAACATACCTTACGCTTATACAGTTATCTATGAAATGCACGTTGGTGGATTTACTCGTAACCCTAATTCTGGGATTTCTCCAGAAAAGCGGGGTACTTTTGCCGGACTAATTGAAAAAATTCCCTACCTGAAAGAATTGGGAATTACTGCTGTAGAATTATTACCTGTACAGCAATTTGATGAACAAGATGTGCGCGAACCTCTAATCAATTATTGGGGTTATAGCCCGATCGCATTTTTTACTCCTCACCACAGTTATAGTTCTCGCAAAGATATTTTCGGGCCGATGGATGAATTCCGAGATATGGTAAAAGCTTTGCACAAAGCTGGAATAGAAGTAATTTTGGATGTGGTTTTTAATCATACTGCAGAGGGTAATGAAAACGGACCGACAGTTTCTTTCCGGGGACTGGAAAATTCTACTTATTACATTCTGGAGACAGACGACTCCAATTATTACAGTAACTATAGTGGTTGTGGCAATACTTTCAATACGAATAATCCTTTTGTACATCGCTTAATTGTTGACTGTCTTTGTTACTGGGTTAGAGAAATGCACGTTGATGGGTTCCGGTTTGACTTGGCATCTGTTATGTCTCGGAGTATGACTGGCGATCCGTTGGAAGATCCACCTGTGTTATGGGCAATTGAATCCGATCCTATTCTGGCAGGGGCAAAAATTATTGCAGAAGCTTGGGATGCTGCGGGATTATATCAAGTTGGTTCATTTATCGGCGATCGCTTTGCTGAATGGAACGGACATTATCGTGATGATGTTCGTCAGTTTGTCAAAAGTGACCACAAGATAGTTGATAAGTTAGCGGCTAGAATTATGGGTAGTCCTGATATTTATCCTAAACCCGACCGCGAACCCAATCATAGTATTAATTTTATTACTTGCCATGATGGTTTTACTATGAATGATTTGGTTTCTTATAATGAAAAGCATAATGAAGCTAATTGTGAAGATAATCGCGATGGTGCTAATGATAATCATAGCTGGAATTGTGGAGTTGAAGGATTAACAAATAAGTGGGAAATTGAAAGATTAAGACTGCGACAAATTAAGAATTTTTTCACCATATTATTTTTCTCCCAAGGTACGCCAATGATTTTAATGGGAGATGAAGTAAGGCGAACTCAACTTGGTAATAATAATGGTTATTGTCAGAATAATAAACTAAGTTGGTTTGATTGGGAGCAAATTGAGAAACAAACCGATTTACTGCGATTTGTGAAAGGGATTATTCATTTTACCCAAAGGTTAGAAATGATGCAGGTAGATAAGGTTTTAGCTACAGTTGGTTCGGGTACTCCAGAGTCATCTTTACCTAGAGAGAAAAAGGTAGTTAACCCGAATAAAGTACCTCATATTAGTTGGCATGGAGTACATTTAGATAAACCTGATTGGTGGGTAGATTCTCGGACTTTAGCTTTTAGTTTGAAGCATCCAGAAAGTGGTGAATATTTTCATATTATTTTGAATGCTTATTGGAAACCTTTAATGTTTGAGTTACCACATTTAAAAAGAGGGGAAAGTTGGTATTTAATTATTAATACTGCGTTTCCTTCTCCTAAAGATTTTAATGATTTAGATACAGCTACAAAAGTTATTGGTGTTAGGTATCGGGTCGAGGCACGAGCTGCTATTGTGTTAATGGCAAAACTCAATTAATATGGGATGATTACTGGCAAGTCATCAGCTTTTTCTGATTGGGTTTCTTTCCATTCAGGGGTTTGATTATACAAATGAAAAAAATAACACTGAAGAATTTGTTATCGATTTGTGAGTCAAACTCGTACAGGACTTCTAGAATTTCGGCGTTTTGCTGCACCCGGAAGGTCTCTTAGTATTCGTTATTTGCTGGTTTTTTAGGCAAATATAGGAAATTAGCTAGAGATTTTTTCAACAAGTAATCGTATTTTTCCTAGATTTTGATAGTATTAGAGTAGTTGCTTTATTCTTTAGCAACAGGTTATATTGTGATATTAGACTCAAATAATAAAATCATAGAGGTTTTGCGGAATTTTTGAGGAAAAAACTATGGTGAAACAACTCGAAACCCCAATCCATTCAGAAATTGTTTATCCCGATAGTGACGGTCAACCAATGGCAGATAATACAGTTCAATTTCACTGGATAATGGTAATCTATCATAATCTAGCTTGGCTATTTGCAGAAAATCCTGAAGTCTTTGTGGCTGGAGATTTGCTTTGGTATCCCGTACAAGGCGATAGTTCCCGTCAAGCACCAGATATCATGGTGGCGTTTGGAGTACCTAAAGGCGATAGGGGTTCTTATAAACAATGGAAAGAAAATAATATTGCTCCCCAAGTGGTGTTTGAAATTCTTTCTCCAGGAAATACTTTGAAGGAGATGAGCAAGAAACTCGTATTTTATGACAATCATGGTGTGGAAGAGTATTATTTGTACGATCCGCAAAAAAATGATTTGACAGGATGGTTGCGTTCTGGATCGTTACTAGATGTAATTGACGAGATGAATGGTTGGGTTTCCCCAAGGTTGGGAATTAGGTTTGAGGTGTTGCCGGAAATTTTGCAATTGTATCGTCCAGATGGTCAATTATTTGCAGATTATTTCCAAATTCAACAACAATTGAATGAGGAACGCCAGGCAAAGGAAGAGGAACGCCAGGCCAGAGAAGTTGCTGAGTCAGCACTCCAACAGGAACGTCAGGCCAAAGAAGAGGAACGTCAGGCCAGAGAAGTTGCTGAGTCAGCACTCCAACAGGAACGTCAGGCCAAAGAAGTTGCTGAGGAACGTACCAAACGTTTAGAACAGTTACTTAGAGAAGCAGGAATAGATACCGATCGCTGATAGCTATTTGCTAAAAGCTATATCAGGAATTGGGTTTACTCCTACCTCGTTATTTAGGGTTTGCTGAAAAAGTCTTTTTGTAGGGGGAGGAGACAGGAGACAGGAGACAGGAGACAGGAGAAATGGGAATTATAGAGTAGGTAGTCAGAAAAATTGTCCCAAGGTTGTTCTGCCACAATAATCCCAAAATACTAGCTTTTTTAGCTTTTTCCACCGAAAAACTGGTACTTTTTTTAATCCAAAAACGCTTTTTATGGATTACGAGTTAGGAAAAAATCAGGAATAATCATCTGTTGGTAGAAACAATTGAATCTATTTACTATTAAGTATAATAAAAGTTATACATAAATATAGTCATATATAGTCAAGTGATGTCAAATATCTCCGTTTATTTGTATAAAAGAACTACTAAATATTTGACAAAATTTAATAACTCAAAGGCAATATGTTTAATAGTATAATGAAATTGACTAATAATTCCAGACTAAATCAAAATAAAAATTCCTAAATTCTCGAATCCTAATATAATTTTAACCCCTTGATATATGAAATTAGTTGAGAGACATATTATTCAAAAAAGTCATCGGTTTTATGACGAAATTGACAGACTATGTTTCTTGTCGAAAAATCTTTATAACTATGCTAACTATTTAGTTCGTCAATCTTTCATCTTGGAAAATAATTATCGTCACTATTACGACCTCCAAAAAACACTCTCCACTCAATCAGATTATCAAGCAATACCAGCTAAAGTATCTCAACAAATATTGATGATACTAGATAGAAACTGGAAAAGTTTTTTAGCAGCAAACGAAGTCTATAAACAGAACCAATCAAAGTTTAATGCTCGTCCTCGTCTTCCTAGATATAAAAATAAAATAACAGGAAGAAATCTTGTAGTTTATACCACACAAGCCATCAGCAAAAAACAATTAAAACAAGGAATTATTAATCCCAGTAAAACAGGGATTTATCTAAAAACATTAGTACCTACTTCACAAATTAAACAAGTTCGTCTCGTCCCCAGACTTAACCATTATGTAATAGAGGTGATTTATGAAAAATGCGAAAAACAATACGAGCTAGAGAAAAATCGTTGTGCCAGTATTGATATAGGATTAAACAATCTAGCTACATTAACCTTTAATCAAGCCGATATAAAACCGCTCTTGATCAATGGCAGACCGTTAAAATCAATGAATCAATACTATAACAAAATTAAAAGCTACCTACAATCTCAACTCCGAGAAAATAGATCGAGCAAAAGACTGAAAAAGCTTTGTAATAAGAGAGAATTTAAAATCAACGATTACCTTCATAAATCATCTCGTTTAATTATTAATACCCTGATAGATAGGGAAATAGGAACACTAATAATAGGACACAATCCAGAGTGGAAGCAGAAGATAAACTTAGGGAAAAGAAATAATCAAAACTTTGTATCTGTTCCCTATAACAAGTTAATAGAAATGTTATCTTATAAAGCCAAGATGGTAGGGATAGATGTAATAATTACAGAAGAATCTTATACATCAAAAGCAAGCTTTATAGATAATGATTTGATACCTGTTTACAACAAAAGTGAGAAAAATCAAGTCACCTTTTCAGGAAAAAGAATAAAAAGAGGTTTGTATCGTACCGCAAGCAAAAGATTAATCAATGCTGATGTAAACGGTTCTTTGAACATTATGAGAAAAGCAGCTCCCTTTTGTCTTTGACTATGGGATAGAGGGTGTTGTAGTTCACCCAGTCAGGGTAACTCCTGTAAAATAAGGATTAGTCATATTTGACTATATTTTTATGAACTATTAGGGAATAAAATTGTACAAGTTAATACTTTGTAGGTTGGGTTGCAAAATACGCTTTTTATGTTGCGGAGCAAGACCCAAACTACAGTAGTATAACTAATTATTTTAATTTCATAGGACTTACGCAAAGCAAGGTATTTTTGTCATGCTGAGTAGCAGAGCTTCGCCTCAGCATTACGGAGCAAAGTCATCTCAAGGCAATACTTTCGTGCTAGCTCCGTAAGTCCTGTTGATATTAATTCTGTTTTTTATTTATCTGGTCCAAAAGCAACTCTGAAAGAGGATTTGTTTGTTCAAACTTCAATTCAACATTCATAGCAGATACTTTGAAATCAACAAAATAACCTCCAGATAGTACATTTACAACAATAAGTACTGTTAAAAGTATTCTTGAAACTTTATATTGCTGAGAATTTTCTTGGTTAGAAGACTGATTATTATTAGACATTTTTCTTTTCTCCTTTCAATTTTTTTTGACTTAGATGCATTCCTGTATTTATGTGTCCGCTCGAGCTGTTTTGTTACACAAATTTTTCTTTCAAAAAACTGTCACATCGAAATAATTTTGCCTAATTACTTACAGGGTGTTATATCAAGTCTGGATAATTAGTGATGAAAAAAACTATTCTCTTACATAGGGGAAATCTCCTGATTCTCCACCCCCTTATTTATAAATATTCAACTGGACATGATATTATTGGTTTGCCCTGGCGCTTAACCTTATCTAAAGTATGATAACTAAATTCTCCAATCTCCTTTCAACTTTTCTTGACTTTTAGTGGTGTTTAGAAAGCCATTTTGTTTGTGACACAATTTTTTTTTCAGAAAACTGTCACATTTCAGGGAATTATTCACATATAAGTAAGCGTTGATAAATATATGTATCTGATAATTCACAAGAAAACCCTGTAAAAAGGTAGTTTCATCCTAATTTCTGGAAATGTCTAATCATACCAAATCCGGGTATAAAAAGAGGCTTTTCCTTCCTATTCACAAACCCTATAGTAAGACTTTTTAAAGTACCCTCTTGCGTAACTAAGACGGATTTGATATCACAAGATGCAATAGTGAAAGTAGAGCAACTTCCTAGGGATGATTGCTGTGTAAAAAAAAGCAGAATCAGCTATCAATGCCGAACATTATATATCTCTAAAAACTATATTCTGGAGATATCTATTAGGAGATATTTTATCTAAGAATAAAATTAACTCTTTTATACTTCTCCATCAATTAAATATTTTGAGATGTTGGGAGGTAGATTTTTTTTCGACAATAACCCTCACCTAAAATTTTTAGATTAATTAACTAATGAGGTAGTTTCATGTCAGAATAAAAGGAGTCATTTCAGTTATCAGTTATCAGTACCTCTGCAATAAAGAGGCTTGACATCAGGAATATTCTCTTTTTTTATCCCCTTAACCCTTAAAAGGGGAGACTTTAGACCACAATTTTTCGGTGACAATGAAACTAAAAACCGATGCTAAAAAGTCTTTTGATTTAGCTATTCAAAGTTTAGCAAATTCCAAAAATATCAAGGATTTTCACGATTCATTAACTTCAATTGTTTTACGTGAATTTATTATTCGCACACTAAAACAATTTCATCTAGAACAGGTCGATTTCTATGATGTTGTTTCCGAAGTTTATATTAGAGGAACAAAAACAATAGACTCTGGAGAGCATATTGAAAACCCTGGAGCTTGGATAAGAATAACTTCTTTGAATATTATTCGGGAGATGAGCCGACAACAACTCAAGGAGCAAGCAAACTCTGAATTCATAGAGCGTCAAATTGCCCCTAATGATCGGGAAGATAATAATGAAGTGGAGCTGAAAATCTTAGAAAAATCACTTCAAACTCTAACCGAAAAAGATCGGCAAATTCTAGAATTGAAATATTTCCAAGATAAATCCTGGAAACAAGTAGTAGCTGATTTAGCCGATTGTGGAGAAATATTGAAAGAAGCTACTGTCAGACAGAGAGGCAAACGTGCATTGGAACGCTAAAAAAAAGCTTTTTGGTCTCTCAAATCTGAGAAATTATCAGCTTAGGGTTGAAAGGGTTTTTATGGGGAAGCCATATTCTCCTAACTCACTTTTACTACCAAGGTAAAAAATACTGACTCCAGTAGGCAAAAAGTAATAATCACACAGCATCGCAATGAACGAAAAACAGTTACAACCTAAACACCTGTTATCCTTATTAGAAGAGTATAGTCACTTGATATCTCTTCCTGCATTTTCAGAGGATGAGGCAGATCGAATGGCAGAAATATTAGAGATTGCTAATTCAAATGAATATCTCAACTGCCTCATCGAAGAGGTTGAAATGAATAATTACATAGACTCACAAAAGGCTAAAAATCACAATCAGGGACTACAGCGTTTACTCCAAGCCATTTCAGAAAGTACAAGTGATTCTTCAGAGGTTAGTGCTTTGGATACAGCTATTACTTTGAACAAAGCCAGCATCTTGCGACAAACTCCTACTTTGGTAGAAGCCATCTTACAATTAGTCATAATTTGCTTATTTCCCCAAGGGTTAAGGTTTATACAACCCATTTTGTATCTTTTATTGAAATACAAAGGCTATAGGAAAACCGTTTTAGGGAAAGCGAGTAGCGGAGAATCAAACACTTGCCTTTCACAGAAAGTCTCGCCCAACACTTAAGTAACTTTCTAGTTGACTAGAATAACCGGATAGGGTGGGCAAATATCAAACCTATTAACTATTGATATCAATAATCATATTTGCCAACCCTACTACTTGATTAAAATTAGTATAATAGCTGATTGTCAGAGAAAAACAATAAAGTCATTATGTCTATACCTCATCGGACTAAAATTGTCGCAACTATTGGCCCTGCCAGTAACTCTCCAGAAGTAATTAAAAAACTAATTGAAGCAGGTTTAAATGTAGCAAGACTGAATTTTTCTCACGGTAGCTATGAAGACCATGCTCACACAGTTTCTCTATTGCGCTCTATATCTGAAGAATTAAATACTCCCATTACTATTTTGCAAGACCTCCAAGGTCCGAAAATTAGAGTGGGTCAACTCCCTGATGGTGCAATAACTTTAGAAGAAGGGGCACAGCTAACTCTAATACCATTAGCTGATGATACTCATCAACCAGGAACAGTGGGTATTGACTACCCATATTTAGCAGAAGAAGCAAAACCAGGAACTCAGGTATTATTAGATGATGGGTTATTAGAATTAGAAGTGGAGTCAGTAGAGGGAAATGCTGTTAGTTGCAAAGTGATTACAGGTGGTTTGCTCAAAAGTCGTAAAGGAGTTAATTTACCAAGTTTGAATTTGCGCTTACCTTCTATGACAGAAAAAGATAAAAAAGATTTGGAATTTGGTTTGTCTCAGGGAGTAGACTGGATATCATTGAGCTTTGTGCGTAGTGCTGAAGATATTTTGACACTGAAATCACTCTTAAAAGAAAAAGATGCAGATGTGCCAGTAATAGCAAAAATAGAAAAACCCCAAGCGATCGCTAACTTAGAAGCTATTGTCAAGGAATGCGATGGTATTATGGTTGCTAGGGGAGACCTGGGGGTAGAAATGAGACCGGAAAAAGTACCGATGCTGCAAAAAGAAATTATTCGGATGTGCAATAAAAGAGGTATTCCGGTAATTACAGCTACCCAGATGTTAGAGAGTATGATTCACGAACCCCGACCCACTCGTGCAGAAGCGAGCGATGTGGCAAATGCTATTGTTGATGGTACTGATGCAGTAATGCTATCTGGAGAGTCAGCAGTGGGTAAGTATCCAGTTAAGGCTGTAGAAATAATGGTGCGTATTGCGGCAGATGTGGAGAAAGATACGCAGTTTATTAATTATCCTCCAGCAGAAACGAATGAAACTCATGCTCTTAGTGAAGCACTTAATATTATAGATAAGATTTTACCGTTGCGTTGTATTGCTGCTTTCACGAGTTCTGGTTATACTGCACGTTTAGCTGCTAGCGAACGTCCGAAAGCTTTTGTGGTTGCTTTCACTCCCAATGACAAGGTTTACCACCGTTTGAATTTAGTTTGGGGAGTCAAACCAGTATTATTGAATGAAGAAGTTGAATCTTTTGAAGATTTAACAGCACAAGCTCAAAATTATTTATTGAAACTAAATTTTGCTACCCCAGGGGAGAAAATTTTGATTGTGGCTGGTATTCCTACCAAGCATACACGAGGTACAAATTTCTTAAAGATTCATACTATTTTTGAGAATGACCCATAATTAGGGTTTGCTGAAAAAGTCTTATGGGTAAGGGTAGGAGACAACCCACCCCTCGCCCCTCCCCCTCCCAACCCACCCCTAACCCCGACCGTGGAGGGGAGGGGAATACAGGAGACAGGAGACAGGAGAAATGGGAATTATATCAAATCCGTTTAATTCGGCACGTAAAAAATGTTTCATCTTCAACGATTACCAAATATTTCTCCATCCCCCACATTCCCCTCCAGGGAGGGGTTAGGGTGGGTCCCCCATCTCCCCATCTTCCCATCCCCCACATTCCCCTCCAGGGAGGGGTTAGGGGTGGGTCCCCCATCTCCCCATCTCCCCATCCCCCCACATTCCTCCAGGGAGGGGTTAGGGGTGGGTCCCCCATCTCCCCATCTCCCCATCTAATTACACCGATGCTACCGGATTTGATATTATAGAGGAGGTAGGAGGAAGAATAATCCCTTGATTATTCTTCCCAACTCTTGCTTAATATGTTGATTTTTTGAACCATTACGACCATTAAGCTTGGACTTTTTTTGAACAAAAAAGGCTAAAACCTTTATATGTTAATGCTTTCAGATTTAATCAGCAAGCCCTATTTAACTTCCCTGGCGGGAAGTCCCGCGCTCTGATTAACCACATCTTCACAAGCAAAATATTGTAGGGACGTTCCATGGAACGTCCCTACTGTGGTCTACCCAAATGAAAACCGCTGTAATGGGGTTTCTTGCACAATTGCTACTCAAACCCCTCTTTGCGTAAGTCCTGACTTATATAATTTGCGATCGCATACTAACTAAGATAAATCTATATATTCCTTATATATCAAGCGCTTCAGTTACATACTACACCTAATGACATGAATTTTCGCTTTACGCCTCAATGTAGCTTTTCACTGTTTTGACAGAATTGCCTTTTGAGCGCTGATACTCGTAAAGCGTTTTGAAAAACTCAAGATCGACCTTGCGCCAGCTAACCCAGCCAATTCCTGAATATGTATCATCAGACAACGAGTACAGTACAAACCTTAACACATTGTTGATGTAAATCAGCGAAAATCCCTCTTGCTCCAGGATGACATTCTCTTTAGCACTACGCTGATGTACCATGATCTGGAATGGTGATTCGTTTTTCCAGTCATCTTGAATATCTGGATTGAGATGATTATATACCTTATTCTTGAAGTGATGAGCTTCATGCTCAAGCACGAAGCGAAACTCTTCTCGATCGGTATCCATTGCCGTTGTCCTGAAAAAATCATGCTGTCCCTTGGTTATAATCTTGCGGACAAAAGGAATGGAATATATAGCCTTGACATTACCTAAAGCATAAAGCGTTTCCACTGTCTCCAGTTGTGAGACAAAAAAGCGTCCCTGCTCAAGATCAAAGCTATTATCAATAACTTGCTTCAATTCAGGAACTGTCTCCAGCTTATCAGGGTCAATATCGCTTAACAAAGCTGGGATGCTTTGTCTTTTTTGATATTGCGTATCAGGAACCAAAGTAAGTTCTCCCGTCTCACCAGTAAGGAGATGATCTCTTAGTTGGCGTTGGAAAGAAGGAAGGTATACCTCCTCCTTTTTATTCCAAAAAATTGACTTAATTGACAACTCTCCCGATGAACTGACGGTATTATTAGTTTTCCAGTCTGCAACCACATGACCGACAATATGTGATTTACCCAGGTGGGGTTCCCGTTCAGCTTGCCAAATCTGTACAGCTTTATGGGTTGGTCTGACAGGACCGACTTTCAAACTGTATTGGTGATCGAAGCTATAGCTATAAGCTTTTTCTTCTTGACGATTCTGTTGCGCGATTCGCTCAATGTTACCTTCCATACCTGTTCCTTGAAGCGATAATTTTACTCCTGCGGATGTTTGTATAGAAGAAAGACTGATCGTGACATTAGTATCATTGAATGAAATATTCTGATCGTTCAAAGTAGCATAGTATTCTTTTATCAGAGTAAACCTAATTCCAGACAAATTACTGAAAGAATCAGTGTCTGGCAGAAATCTTTTTGCCAACTTTTCATACAGCAAACTTAGTATTAGTGATGAAGGCAATGCAATTAACACCAACATCATCCATTCAAAGGGGGTCGATAACCAGAAAAAGGAGAGAAAAGAATTACTGAAAACAATAGGATCTGTTTCATCAAAGAACATATCAAATGCCAATACATATTGATTTCCATCAATATCTTTAAAACGATACCAGAGTGTTCTTATTGCAATGGGCGTAGCAATATCAGTGATATCAATGTAAATTCCAGTAAGTCCTGATGTATCTTCAGAAAAATTTTTCAAATAAACAGTCTCATATTGACTTATACTAGATTTATACCAAGGGCGCTCCCTGTAGTCAATTCTCCTATTATTGTAAACTCCTTCTTGAGTACCAGGATAAACAGCTATAACACCATTTTTTTCATCAAATAGGTACACAGTGTCTATTCTGAATCCAGGTAGTCGATCTAAAAAATTCGGATCGCCTGTGAGATTGTCAATAAATATTCTGCTATATTCTAGACTAACGTCTTCACCTTTTTTCGAGGCTAAATCACTACCTTGCCCACGCACTATGTGGTCAAATTGACGAACAACAATGTCTTGTTCTGATTGCTCATATCGCTTTTTGTAGTCGGTTTTCGATTCTGTATCAAAGTCAGGGATACGGATACAATCAAAAAGGGCTTTTTTTTCCCTTCCTCTTATGGATATTTTGGGGGAAGCCTCTTGTGAATTACATTCAGGAATAGTTGTTTCGAGGATAAAATCGTCCCTTATGAGCAGTTCATTTTGAACCATTTCCTTAAGATTTTCCTGAGCGTCTTTGATAAAATCCTCAAAAACCTGAGTTTTAGGTGTTCCTTCTTTCAAACTTTGATGCCATGCAATATTAAGAGCTTGTCGCTCTAATTCCTGACGTAATCGAAAACTTGGAACTGCAACGGAACAGAATGCGATAAAAACGAGTAAAAACCTTACTGGTTTTACAGACTGGAAATTCATTGAATAATTTCTCCAAAACAACAACATCGCTCAAACCAAACAGATTGAGGGAACAGCCAAAGAAGACTAAATATAATCAGAACTTACGCAAAGGCACTATTTATAGATTCCAAATACTATTGGACAATAGTTTTGAGCGCTATATATGACGTATCTGCGTAAGTCCTAATTTTATATAGAATCCGGTTATACAGTATATGTTTATAATTCTATCCACACTTTCTCGCCTTCAATCTCCGGAAACGCCCCACCCTTCCCACACCCAAATATATGATAAGTATTCAACCGGATTTGATATTACAGGTACCGAAAACAATTGGGCAACGTAGCTAATTACAGCTTGAGGAATGTCTGCAAAACGCTCAGGGAAACTGGTTTCTAGACGATTTAATTTTTGGCGTTGCTGAAATGTAATGGTAAGTAGCTGAAGGTAAAATTGAAAAACTTATTTTTTGCGTTCATGCTTAATCTAAAAATCATTGGAGTTGGTCTTCTAGACATTGTTATCGGTTTATTAGCAATTGTGGGAACCATTGCTGCGTATCGATATCCTCACCTCAGATTACTGGAAGAGGAATTGCCTGATGCTATTCCTGACTCCTAATATTATTCAACCAGCCGTTGAAACAGGCTGGCTAATTTCTTTGTGTCAGTTTTTAGATTTATCCAAACAGTTGTGTTTGTCCTTGAACTTCCTCAGGTCCCCGATGAATTGTTCGACTACCTTTAGGAATGTAAATCCAGCCAAACTCTTGCAGACGGTAAGTTAAGTTAGAAATGCTGACGCCTAACTCATCTTTAATTTTATAAAGATTTGACCACTTAGTTAAATCTTTGCCTTGTCTTTTCTCCTCAAGAATCGATTTTGGCATCAATAAACAGCCTGCAAAATATTGAGCTTGCCATTCAATAGAATCAATTTTGCTGCCACTTGCACCCCGACACACAAAAGGTTCTTCTGACTGATTTGGTGTTCCATAATCACCAAGATCGAGTTCTAACTGTTTCACAGCTCCATCTGCTTCATCCTGATTAATATGCAGCACCCAATGACCAATTTCATGAGCGAGTGTTGATTCTTGAAAACCTTGGGGTTTATCTAAAATCTTTTCATTGAGTTCAATCAGTCGTTCTGTTGGTAAGATTCGGGCAGCGATCGCCCCCCCTTCATCAGGAGGAATTTCATCCCAAACAACTCCCAAGTCTAAAAATCAGCAACTAAAGAAGCTTCAAAAGGCCACCTGGGAGCAAAATTTGTGGTCTTATGCATTCGTCTGAGAATATCATTTGCCCGACGCTCAATCGACTCTTTGCGATAAAAGCAATACGGTTTGAGGATACTCACGGTTCATTCTCCCTCTGTTGCAGCTTGAGATATTCTGTGAGCGAATTCAGGATTTTCTTGCATTCGTCGGAACAATGCTAGCATCTCTTTTGGATTTTGTTTGAGAATTTCCTCATACTGTTGAGGAATTCTGCCAGCGAGGAAAATTAATTCCTCTTCATCCAAATCGAGATTCCTTGCTAACCCACGAATCACTTCTTCTTTTGGTGCATAGTCGGCGCGATCGTTCTCTAGCTTGGACAAATATGTAAAGTCCACCTCCTAAGAATTTGGCCAACTCTCGTTGGGAATATCCTTTCTCTTTACGGGCCTTTCTAATTAACTTTCCAAAACTTTTTTCCACGGCTTTTACCTCCTAATAAGTATTTTAAGCAACTTTGACGAAAATTTCAACCAAAGCCTTGACGATAAAATCAACTAGCGCTACAATAAATTTAGTTGAAAAAAAAATCAACTTCTGAGACACTACTGGTAAGGTTGAAATTTAATTGACTTAAATTTAAGCCCTATATATGGAGTCATGCTCAAGTTGGCTAATTGTAAATTTATGAGAGTCTCAACAAGTACAGCTCACCTGGAGGATAGCATTATGCTGAGAACCTGGACAGATACACACTACAAATTAGAAGACGAAGACTGGCTGTATATTGCCACCCATGAAGAACAGAATTCAGCTTCTCTTGTTTGCCCTGGGTATGCAAGAGATGGGAAGGCTTCAGTATTCACTTTACTCTGCTCACATAGAAATGTTAGAGCATTTGTTGGGAGCATTGCGAATTATTAAGGCGCAGCAGGAAGCAACTACAGATTATCAATATCCACAACCTGCAAAGGCGACACATCTAATTAATTAGGTTTGCTGAGTCTTTTTCAGGAGTGGGG
>NZ_BLZO01000072.1 GCF_014132355.1 Okeania sp. KiyG1 | reverse complement strand
ATAAAAACCAGTATCCTCCTCCAGCTAGTAGGAAAAATAATAGTATAAAAACAATTACTGGTGGTGTATTATTTTTAGCCATGATTGTTTTACTTGATTTTATAGTGATACTAAGTACAATTTGGATCAAATTACTTATGGAGTTATAGATAACCAATGACTACCTATAAATTTGTACTCCAGTTGTTTCTATTCTAGAATTTTAGCCTGAATAAGTAGCATGATCGGAGAGATTCTTTTACTTATTTAAAAATGAGTATTTTATTACTTCAATAATTTAGAAAAACTCAGGTTTAATCTATTTAAGTTTTGCTCTTTAACTTCTGTATTTTATTTAATCCTCATTCCTTAACAGATGTATTATGCTCTAAGTGGCGTTCCACCATTGCGGGATGATTTATAATCAAAGAAAAAATTTTACCTTGGCGATCGCCAAGGTAGGAAGCATGAAAATTAACGTAAGCATTCAGCCATCAGCTATTAGCTAACCTCCTATGGTCGGAACTGCAGACTTCAGCTATTAATTTTGAGGAAGATAAAAGCAACCTTTAAAATTGAGAAGGAATAAAAGTTACTGTCATGCGTCCCCTTCCTAAACCTTAGAAGTCATTACTCATTACTAATTGCTGACTGCTGACTGCTAATAGCTGTTTGCGCAGCATTCCGCAGGAAATGCTTACAAATTAACTGTCCTGAATGTACATCAAATAATATCAGGAAAAAGCGGCTATAGGTGAGTTCAGCAAAATTATCAATTGCTTTGAGTGTGGTCGTCAATTTGCAGAATTTTATTCTCATAGATATTTTTTTATATGTAAGTTTAAGATTAAACGCAAAATATACTGCATCAAGTAAATGTTCCCAAATTATTTTGACTTCGGTATGTCGCCAAACCATAGATTATCCTATCTGCTTCCTGACTCCTAGTCTCAAAATTAACTTTATTTATCACCAAAAAAATCAGGTCTTAAGTCTCCCCTTTTAAGGGGATAAAAGGTGGTCGTTAGTGGAGCTTTCCATTGGATGAGATAGTGAGAAAATTTCCCCACATAATTGACCAAGAGAAAAAAATTTTGCATCTTTTCCCTCCCTATTACAGGATGTACTTAAGCACGCAGCTCCTCTTTCAACAATTAATAATTAATAAGGGTTTGCTGAAAAAGTCTTATGGGTGAGGGTAGGAGACAGGAGACAACCCACCCCTAACCCCTCCGGTGGAGGGGAAGACAGGAGAAAAGTGTCGAGAGCGAGGAGGTAGGAGTAAGAATTGGATATAGTGATTTTTCTGCCCAACTCTTACCTAAAATACGCTCCTTTTTGAGCGTGAAGAGCTGAAAACCAGGCACTTTTTAAAGACCCCAAAAAGGCTAAAACCTTTATCTGTAAATACTTTTAGATTTAATCAGCAAGCCCTAATTACCTCTCCTTGAAAACGGATAGGATTGACTAATAATGAAAATTTTTCTTCTCTTGGTCCATTGGATATGGCGAGGAGACCCGCTCTTATCAGAGCCGCTCCGAAGATCGCCATCCCACCCTACGGGAAGCTACGCTAACGACCGCTTATTATCTCCTTAAAAGGGGAGGCTTTAAACCACAATTTTTCGGTAAAGAGGCTAACGAATAACTAGATTACTGATAACTGAATTGACTATGTACTGATCAGTAATTAAAGTACGATATAACCCAAGAATTTATAGTTATAGAAACCCTAAATCCTTCTTGATAATTTTACTACTTCGGTTTTCCCTATTCCCTATTCCTTATTCCTTATTCCTTAAAAGTCTAGAATATACCACAATTAAAATCTGCATTGTTATATAGCAATATCAAATTATTTGTAAGAAATCTAAGGATATTTCAACAATTAATAATTAATAATTACCTCTCCTTGAAAACGGATAGGATTGACTAATCATGAAAATTTTTTCTCTCTTGGTCCATTGAATATGGCTCCGAGACCTCGCCATCCCACCCTACGGGAAGCTCCGCTTTTTCCGTTTGTCATGCTCCGCAAACATGTCGCGCAGCGTTAACGTATTTATGCGCCAGCAAAACGACCGCTTGTTTATCCTTTAAAGGAGAGGCATTTTACCTTAATTATTCGGTAAAAACTCTGAAACTTTTCCCCTATACCCAGATCCGGTGTTTCTTCAATTCAAAGATACTTTTACCCACAACTGAAATAGGATTGTTATTTTAGTCTAAAAAATAGGATGTGACTATTCTCTTTGCTACCCAAAAGGCTAATTTTTTTGCCTATGATAAATTTAAAAAATATCAAACTATCTACTAAATTTTTGACTATAAATCATAAAAACTTCTAGGCTATTCTTTAGTAAACATTCAGATGTGCTTGTCTCGTAAAGTCATAACTGCGGACTTCAGCCATCAGCTATTAACTTATATCATGTCCGGATAATTAGTGATAAAAAACTTTCTCCTTCTTCTCCTGTTCTTCTTCTTCCTTCTTCTTTCTTCCCTCCTGAGTCCTGAGTCCTGACTCCTGACTCCTCCGTTGTTATTTATTTATAACTGTTCAACCGGACATGATATTAATTGCCATTGAAGGAGGAATCAGAGTTGAAATATTTAATAGAATTAAAAGTCTGCAATAAATTAGCTACTTGTTCACGACTCAATATTAGTCAAATCATCAAATTACTAATTCCTGTTAACGTAGTTCCTCCGGAGGAGGAAAGCTGACCGCTAATAGCTGTTTGCGCAGCATTCCGCAGGAAATACTTACATTCTTTAGCTTTTGACTTTCAAATTTTAACTTGAACTTTAATATCCTTTAAACTACTTACATTTGCTAATTTAAAATCTGGACAAGTTCGTTTAATTATACCTGTGAGAACTTTTCCCGGACCAATTTCTATAACTTTTTCTACTTCTTCTTTTGCATCTCTAAAGATGTTTCGCGCCACCGCACACCATTTGTCATTTGTTGAGCAAGACGTTTTTTTATAGTAGCTGCATCTGTAGTAGCAATTGGCTCAAAATTGGAAATTATGGGAAATTTTGGATCGGCAAATTTTTCTGATTCTAATACTTGTTGAAATTCTATAGATGCAGACTTCATTAAGTGAGAATGAAACGCTCCAGAAACATTTAACTTCACTACACGTTTAACCTTAATTTTACTGAGCAAAGTTTCGACTGCTTCTGGTGTACCAGATATGACAACTTGAGCTGAATTATTATCATTTGCTAGAACAACATCTGCTGTTTGCTGAAGTTCCTCTTCAAGCTTTTCTCGATCGAATCCCATTAAAGCTGCCATCTGTCCATCTGTGGCATTATTCATAAGTTCGGCACGTTTTTTAACTAATTTTAATCCTGTCTCAAAATCGAATACCCCAGCAACGTAGAGAGCAACATATTCTCCTAAACTATGACCTGCAACAATATCTGGTTGAAAAGAATTAGCACACATTTCATCTGCTAATAAGCTTTCTACTACATATAAACAGGGTTGAGTATAAAGAGTTTGAGATAATTTTTCTTCTTGGGTTTCACAAATTTCCGTAATAGACCAATCTAAAATTTCGTTAGCTTTCTCAAATTTTGCTTGAGCAGAAGGTAAGTCTAACAAATCTATTCCCATACCAATTTTTTGAGAACCTTGCCCTGGAAACACCCATGCTGTTTTTGTCATTTTAATATGATAATTTTGACTATGATTTATGTTTAAAAGTTGTCATACCATTTCTCTGTAACAATGCGCTTAATAATTATTACCAAAACCTGAATTTTACTAATAGCTGTTATCTTTTATTAAACGCAACATCAGGTCGAAATGGTATCAGCTATTTAGCCCTGAAAATATATAGTAGTCGAAGGAAAGGTGCTTGACAGTTAAAAAGTTTAAAACTCAGAAAACGTAAGACTTTTCTTTCTTTCTTATTTCTTCTTTCTTATTCCTTCTTTCTTATTTCTTTTTTCTTCTGCTATATATCCCAATTTTTTGTAAAAGGAAATAGAGAGTATAAAATCATCAATGCGTTTTAGCTTAAATTACATTAGACATAGACATGATAATAAAAAATCAAAGTAAGCATTCAGCTATTAGCTGTCAGCTCTCAGCTCTCATGAGGGGATTTTAATTAATATAGACTGTTTTAGCCAGCTTTTATAGTTAAGTATAAATTCTGCCTCAATTAGTAAAGCTTTTATCTAAAACTAAAAGCAATAGCTGAAGTTCGCAGTTCCGACCACAGGAGGCTAGCTGACGGCTGTTTGCGCAGCAGTCCGCAGGAAATGATTACAAATCAAATCAATTATCGCACATAAATAATCAATTATTTTCCCCTACTCCCTACTCCCTCTTTTGATAGAGAGGTCTATTTGAACTTCGACTCAATTACCGAAAAATTGTGGTTGAAAGCCTCCTCTTTTCAGAGGATAAAAACGGTCGATATTCGGAGCTTCCCGTAGAGTGAGATGGCACCATTCAGAGCGGCTCTGTTACTCTTCGGGTTTCCTGGCCATATCCAATCGACCAAGAGAAGAAAAATTTTCATGATTAGTCAATCAATTCCGTTTTAAAGGAGGGTTCATTAATTGATAATTGATAATGGATAATTGATAATTACCTCGGGTTTTAACCGTTACGGAATTGAATATAAGGAAATATTATTTCTTTTTTCCCCGATCAAGGGAGGCTTCAAGGCGCGAATTATTTAATTATTAATTATTAATTATTAATTATTGAAATGCCCCATTCAAAAATTGCTGCTCCCCAAGTTAACCCTGCTCCAAAACCAGAAGCAGCAATAATATCTCCCGGTTTAACTTTACCCTCCCTCACAGCTTCATCTAAAGCTATAGGTATAGAAGCAGCAGAAGTATTGCCATAATTTTCGAGATTACTAATAACTTTTTCTGATGGAATTTTGAGTCTACTAGCAACAGAATCAAGAATTCTTTGGTTAGCCTGATGTAATAATAACCAATCAATTTTCTCAGTACTCATATTAGCCTTAAATAAAGCTTTTTCTATCACTTCCGGAACTTTTTGAACCGCAAAACGATAGACTTCTTTCCCATTCATAGTGACTGGTTGATAAGTACCTTGACTAACAGTTACTCCCTCAATTATTTGTTTTGCTTGGGGTTGATAAGAAAGATTTAGACAGTTATTTTGACTACCATCACTGCGAAGTTCAAACCCAAAGAGTCGGTCTTGTTCTGAAGCTTGCAAAATCACAGCACCAGCACCATCTCCAAATAACACACAAGTGCCTCTATCTTCCCAGTCTACCCATCGGGACAAAATATCTGCCCCAATCAGCAAAACATTCTGATACACTCCTGTACGGATAAATTGTCCTCCTGTTACCAGACCAAATAAAAATCCAGAACAAGCAGCAGTCAGATCGAAGGCCACTGCTTTCAGGGCACCCAATTCTGCTTGAATTTGACTAGCAGTGCCAAACAAATCATCTGGAGTAGATGTGGCCAAAATTATCAAGTCAATATCTGTAGGAGTAATATTAGCTTGGGCGATCGCTGCTAGAGATGCTTTAGTTGCAAGGGTACATAATGATTCTGTTGTATCTGCCAGTCGTCGATTACGAATTCCTGTACGAGTGCCGATCCATTCGTCAGAAGTCTCTACTATTTGGGATAACTGTTGGTTACTTAGGGAGACTTTTGGCGTAGCTGAACCGCTTCCTGTAATGGCAATACCGATATTTGTCATCTGTCAGTTTTTAAGCTCTTATTGGTTTAAACGTGAGTGACATACTCCCACACGCTCGCTGGCGCTATAGTGTGGGCTTCTCGTTTCGCAGCCCTGCCATTGCATCGGGCTCCACGAGCTTTAAAGACGGAATGCCCTACCGCCCTATTTTTTATATTTATCGCTGCATTTCCGTTTGTCATACTACGCAAACAAGTCGCGCTCTACTACAATACCGCAATGTGGGCAAGAATGAGTTCGTATGTTTAATTCTTTATCGACTTTTTCCCCACAGTTTGAGCAATTTTGGCTAGTATTTTTTGGGTTCACTGTTATAGTTTTCACCTCCAGCATTTCCGGCTTTGACAGTCAAAATAGACAGGAATTGACCCCCAAATCGCATCCTTAATTGATTTACTCAAACGAGTCTTTGCTAGCCCTTTAATGTTTAAGTTTTCGTATTGGATAACTTTAGCTTTTGATAACAATTTATTGGCTGTTTTAAAATTAAAATCTTTACGTTTATCGGCAACCTTTTTACGTTGTTTTACGACAGCTTTGACAGCTTTTAACCATCTTTTGCTACCTTTCTTTTTACGAGATAAACGTTTCTTTTGAGTCTTTAATCGCTGCTGATATTTTCGATAGTATTCAGGTATGGAGACAGATTCTCCTTCACTTGTTACTAAGAATTCCTTCAACCCCATATCAATTCCCAGAGTATTTTTTAATGTAGTTTCCACTTCAGTTGTTAAAGCTGGAACTGATTTTTCTTCTAGGGATAAAGTCATTTCAGTTATCAGTTATCAGTTATCAGTACCTCTGTGTGCCTGTTTGCGCAGCATGACAAAGGTCAAGCATCGAGATTGAAATATTGAACTTGACTTTCTCTTGGTCTCATGGATATGGCGCAGGTTTCCTCGCCATCCCTCGACCGCTTTTTCATCCCCTTGTAGAGCGGTAGCTCGCGGCGCAGCCAAGGGGAGGCTATTGACCTTATTTTTTGGTAACATAATAACCATCAGCTTTACGACTAATACTCACTGTTTTAATTATAAACCCTTCTGGTATTGGACGATGTTGAATTAACTTTACCTTTCCAATTTTTGTTCAATAATTTTGGCAGCTTCTAATCACAGTTAATCAACCTAAAATATATAGAAAAATTACTGATTACTGACTATTGATTTGTGATTTTCTGGTACATAGTTAGAATTAATTCGTTCAATTACTTTATTTTCTACTGCGTCCCTTGCTGAACGAATTGCATTAGATATAGCGATAGCTTTAGAAGAACCATGACTAATAATACAAATCCCGCCTACTCCTAATAGTAATCCACCTCCATGTTCTACATGATCTATTCTTTGCTTCATTCGTTTTAAATTAGGTCGTAATATTGCAGTACCTATTTTCCCACTCAGACCTGGCGTTAATTCTTCTCTCATCATTTGCAATACAGCATCACCCACTGCCTCAGCAAATTTTAATAAAATATTTCCGGCAAAACCATCACAGACTATCACATCAAAACTACCAGATAAAACATCCCGACCTTCTGCATTACCAATAAACTTAATTTGATTATTTTCTTGCAGTATTTGATGACTCCTTACTGCTAAATCATTTCCTTTTGATGGTTCTTCCCCAATATTCAGTAGTCCCACTTTTGGTTCAGTAGTCCCCAGGACATATTCGCTATAAATTGTTCCCATCACTGCAAACTGCTCTAAAAATTTAGGACGGCAGTCTACATTTGCTCCAACATCAAGAATCAGTACTGGTTTTTTGGGAACCATAGTTGGCAAAACTGCCCCAATTGCAGGGCGATCGATTCCTGTTAGTCGTCCCAAACGTAGTAAAGCGGAGGCCATGACTGCTCCTGAATGACCTGCAGATACCACAGCATCAGCTTCTTTTTGCTTGACTAATTTCATTGCCACATTAATTGATGCTTTGGACTTACGTCTAATAGCAGTCAAAGGTTCTTCGTGCATTTCCACAATTTCCTCGGCGGGGACTATTTCTGGCAGAGGTTGATTTGACTTGTGATTAATACAGGCTTTTATTTGCTGAGGGTCGCCAACTAACAATACTTTTACACCATGAGTTTCTTGTGCTTGTATTGCTCCCTCAACAATTTCTGATGGGGCGTAGTCCCCACCCATAGCGTCTATTGCGATTCGTGTAGGTGTTATTCCCATTGATCCAAGTTAGAGAAACCTTCAAGATTTTATCAGTTAATTGATGTTTATTTACTTTGAATGAATGACTTTTGAAAAATTATTCTCTCGGACATTAATTCAATTTATAAAAGCAAAAATATTTTCTATAAACACACAAAATATACAGTTTTCCGAGTTGATTTACAGAGGTCTTCATTACTGAGATTTTTTGAATTAATAGCTATCAATTTATTTGATTAGCTGCCTCTTGCAATTTTTCGACGATTTTTTATTTTTTGGCTACGGCTACCATATAACCTAGCACTAAAAATTTTGATTATTTCTAAGATATCTGTACCCAAATCTTCTTCTTCTGTACATTCAGACAAGTGATTAATAATCACAATTTCTGTGCCAAAAATCTCACAAATTGTAAAGATTAGTTCCGAACCAAATCTTACTAAACGGTCTTTATTCGTTAAAACTAAACGCTCTACTTTTTCTGAGCAGATCATTTTTATTAATCTTACTAACCCCCGTTTTCTATAATTAATTCCTGAGCCTAAATCTCGGATAATTTCTACTAGCCAACCCTGATTATTACAGTAGGCTTCTAGTACCATAATTTGTCTATCTAAATCCGCTGTTCGCTCAGAATTGGAAATGCAGGCATAACCAATAGTTTTACGTTCTCCAGCTCTTAGTCCAAGAAGAGTAGTAACATCATATCGGCGATGTCCATTTTTAGTTCTTTCTGATTGGATTTTGCCTTCGCGTTCCCATCTTCTTAGAGTACTTTCTGCTACTCCAAGTAGTTCTGCGGCTTTCCCTATAGAAATTTTGCTCATTTTCAGAACTTAGCATATTCAATAAACAAGTTTAGCAAATAATTTAGTAAAATTTTGTAAATCTTTAATCATTTATTTTCTCAGTAATTAAAGTAAAAAATAATACTTTTTCCTCAGTAGGAGTCTTCAAATTGATGATTGGCAGAGGTTTGATGTCTTACTGTTGCGTATGTCAAAACCTAAAAAATGACGCTCAGAAAGTTCCCGGAAGATTTATCCCCTGGTTGAATAACGACACGCGGGTAACAAAGCGGCGTTACTTTCCGGTCTGGTTTTCAATATACTTTTTAACTGTTTCCGTTGAAGCATTTCCTGTTGTTGCGCAAAAAAAGCTAGGAGTCCAAAGTGTGGGTAGCTTTAGTAATCTAGGAAATTCTTTTCTCAAGTGATGAGAAGCCCTACCTTTGACTCGTTTGATAATTACAGAGGGTGCAAAAGTTGGGTCAACTTCTAAAAATAAATGTACATGGTCTGGCATTATTTCAAGTCCTATGAGTCTCCAATCATGCTCAGTACATAACTCAAAAATAATTTCTTGTAGCCGCTGTTTGACATCTCCTACCAGTACTGGTTTTCTACGTTTGGGACAAAATACAAAATAGTAATTTATTAATGTTACTGAGTGGGGATTTCTTCTATATTCGTCTGGTTTTTTTCATATATGTAGATATATTATGTTGAATAGTGCTATTATATCTACAGGAGGTGATGATTAATGTACGGATGTCAGCAACACTTAGTTAAAAGTAGTCCAGAAGTAATGGCAACTATTGAGTACCTTTGCACAGAAGCCAATAAGCTTACTAACTGCGGGATTTACTATTGTCGTCAAATGCTGTTTAAAGCAGGACGCTTTGTGTCTAAAGCTGAACTAGATTTTGAGTTAAAAAGTAATCCGCATTTTAAGGCCATGCGTTTGCTCCGCAACGCTAGCGCGAACAGCTTGTGCCCAACAAACACTGCACTCTGTAATTGAGTCCTTTAACTCTTATGCAAGACTTGCCAAAATGTTTAAATCAGGTCAACTGACACAGAAACCAAAACCACCAAAATACCGTAAAAAATATGGTTTAGCAGTTGTAAGTTATCCGGCGCGTTGGGTGAAGTTGGTGAATGAAATGCTTAAGTTTCCACTGGGCAAGCAAGTTAAAGCATGGTTTGGCATTGACCATTTCTTGTTACCAATGCCCTTGAACCTAGACTTTAAGCAAATAAAAGAATTTAGGTTCGTCCCTAGAAATAACTGCTTTTACCTAGAGTTTGTCTATGACCAACCAGAACCTAAAAAAGGCCAGCTAATAGCAGAAAACGTCTTAGGCATAGACCCAGGATTAAATAACTGGTTAACCTGTGTGAGTAATGTGGGAAAAGCTTTTATAGTTGATGGAAAAAAGGTCAAATCCCAAAATCAATGGTACAATAAGCAAGTAGCCAAAATCAAAGCAGGTAAGCCTGGTGACTACTGGGACGATAACTTAGCAGCTATTACTGAAAAGCGCAACCGTCAGATGCGGGATAATGTGAACAAAGCAGCAAGATTTGTTGTCAACTGGTGCATTGAGCATCAAATAGGTACAGTAGTTTTTGGTTGGAATAAACGCCAAAAAGATAGTATTAACATTGGTAAGAAAAATAACCAACAGTTTGTTCAAATACCAACAGCCAAGTTAAAAGCCAGGATAGCTGAATTGTCTGAGCAGTATGGGATTAAGTTTGTTGAGACTGAGGAAAGTTACACAAGTAAGGCTAGTTTTCTAGATGATGATTTTCTGCCGACATTTGGTGAAAAACCCAAAAGGTGGGAGCCATCAGGAAAGCGTGTTAATCGTGGTTTGTACCGTTCATCAACAGGTAAATTGATTAATGCCGATGCTAATGGAGCAGCCAATATTTTAAGAAAAGTATCGACACAGCTAGAAATAAATCTAGCCAAGGTCTGTAGGGGAGTCTTGATGCTTCCACAGCGATATAAGTTGGATAATCTAACTCAAAAATATCGTCAGCAGTGCGTTGCATGGCAATAGCGCCCGCGTAGCACATCCGCTAAGAATCTAGGGTGTTTTAACCCCTAGAGACATCAATTGAAAAAAATTGAATTGATTTATGTGGGATTTGTTCAGCTATGGAATTATATCTCTATGGCTAGAAATGGCAGGCATACAAACTATTGGGCAAAATACTGTAACCATACTCAAATGGCAAACAGGTTTACCCCAATTAATTTCACCTGAAAATTCCGATCAAATATTAACTATAGAAGTAGATGAATATTTGAAAGGTTTGGCAGCCAAGAGATTACTAACTTCCGATGCTCAGGGTATATGGATACAGTCAGAATTTAAACTTTTGCATGGCCACGAAGGTACAGTTCCCATGCCTGGTGCTTCCTTAACAAAAATCGCCACATCTTTAGCTGCCCTAGAAACTTGGGGACCTCAACATCAATTTGAAACCTCCATCAGCACCACAGGCCCAATTACAAATGGAATATTGCGAGGAGATTTAGTAATTAATGGCGGTAATGACCCATATTTTGTCTGGGAAGAAGCGATCGCCCTGGGGAACACCATCCAAAAACTAGGAATTAATCAAGTCACAGGTAATTTGATTGTAGTAGGTGATTTCTGGATGAATTATCGGACTGACCCTATAGTTGCAGGCCAATTATTCCGAGAAGGTATTAATTCAGCCACTTGGTCTAATAATGTGAGAAATATCTACAACCGAATGCCACCAGGAACACTTCAGCCAAAAGTGGCGATCGCTGGTTCTGTAATATCCCAAAAATCTGTATCTACAGAAATTCCAATTGTTCGACACAAGTCTTTGCCACTTATCTATATTCTCAAAACTATGAATGTGGAAAGTAATAATGAGTTGGCTGAAATAATAGCTAGTAATTTGGGTGGAGCAAAAGTTGTTCAACAAAAAGCTGCCTGGACTGCGGGAGTGCCTCAAGCAGAAATTCAGTTAATTAATGGTTCTGGGTTGGGAGTGGAAAATAAAATTTCTCCAAGAGCGGTAAGTGCAATGTTAATTGCTATTCAAAGGTATCTTCAAACTTCTAAGTGGGTTATTGCTGACTTGTTTCCGGTATCTGGTTATGACCGAGGAACTTTGGTAGACCAGTCTAGGAATATTCCCCAGGGTTCGGCGGTGAAAACTGGTACTCTCAATGATGTGATTGCTTTGGCTGGAGTTATTCCTACCCGTGAAGAGGGTTTGGTTTGGTTTACGATGATTAACCGAAGTCCCTACTGGGAAGCAACACGGGTGGAGCAAGATAAATTTTTACAGCAATTGGTAAGTCTTTGGGGAGTTACTGAAGTACCCGAGGTTATTACTCCTCAGATTAATGGCGATCGCTTGGGTTTGGGAGCTAGCGATCGAAATCAGATTTTGGAAAAATACAATTAAGGCGTTGCCAGACAAGGATTTTGCCACGGATACACCTATGATTAATCTGCATCCTGTGAAGCTCAAAAAAAAAACAGCAAGGTTTTTCCTCTTGCATCGCCAAAAAAATCGTGATACTATTTTATTATTGGGGTTCACTCGCCCCTGTGCATGACTTTTTATTCAACGCAAAAATAGCATATCGCCACTGAATATATATAGAAGAGATACTCACACTATCAAAGCAGAAAAATTATCATTCTGTGAAGCACTTTGCTGTAAAAGTAACGATCAGAAAATTTGCCCGCCCCATCAGCCAGACAAGGATTTTGCCACGGATACACAGATGATTAACCTGCATTTTGTGAAGCTCAAAAAAAACAGCAAGGTTTTTCCTCTTGCATCGCCAAAAAAATCGTGATACTATTTTATTATTGGGGTTCACTCGCCCCTGTGCATGACTTTTTATTCAACGCAAAAACAGCATATCGCCACTGAATATATAGAAGGGATACTCAGAAATCAAACCAGATAAATTTCATCATTTTGTGAAGCACTTGAATAAAGAAGTAGCGATAGCCAAATTTTTCACCCCATCCACAGTATCGATATTATTTATGTAGAAGCGTAGGCTATATTCACAACCAAAGATTTTCATTTTGTGAAGCTCAAAAAAAACGGCAAGGAATTTCCCCTTGCATCTCCTAAAAAATCGTGATACTATTTTGTTATAGGGTGTAACACGCCCCTACGCATGACTTTTTATTCAACCCCAAAACAGCATATCGCCACTGAATAGAATATATATGAAGAGATACTCAGAAACCAAAGCAGAGAAAAAATATCATCCTGTGAAGCACTTAGATAAAAAAAGTAATGATAGGAAAAATTTTCAACTCCATCAGCCAGACAAGGATTTAGCTACATATACAGGGATGATTAATCTGCATTTTGTGAAGCTCAAAAAAAACGGGAAGGTTTTTCTCCTTGCATCTCCTAAAAAATCGTGATACTATTTTGTTATAGGGTGTAACACGCCCCTACGCATGACTTTTTATTCAACTAAGTAATGGCATATCGTCGCTGAATACTATATAGAAGAGATATTCACACATCAAAAAAAGAGAAATATCATCATTCTGTGAAGCACTTAGCTCAAGAAGTAACGATCAGAAAATTTGCCCGCCCCATCAAGAGTATCAATATTATTCATGAAGAAGCGATGTAGCTACCGCACTTGCTCCGCCAACGCTATATTCACAAATCCAGAAAATTATCATCCTGTCAAGACCAAAAAAACGGCAAGGCTTTTCCCCTTGCATCCTCAAAAAGCGAGTGTGTAATTCCGAGGTCTCCTCGGAATGAAAGACACACTCAAGACAAATCATGATATGATTTAGTTATTGGGGGTAACTCGCCCCTATACATGACTTTTTATTCAACTAAGAATTGGGTGAAAATTTACAAATTGCAGGAGGTGTCCAATAGCTAAAAGTTTTATATTATAAGCTTTTATTCCCCTGTTGCCTATTGCCTGCGCACAGCGCTACTAATTGAATTTTATAGATCAAATCAGCAGCGCCACAATTAAGGGTGATTTTTTCATAACTTTGGAAGAACGTGCTTATCAAAAGAAAACATATTCTAGTTATTTGGATTAACTGCTGAAAATAAAGCAGAATAATCCACATCTGATAAACCTAATTCAATAGTTTTCTCCAAAACTTTACGCACTCCTTCTTGAATACTCACATCAAGTCCTGCTGATTCTGCCGCATTAATAAATATGTTCGTATCCTTCAATAAATGTTTGGCTGGAAAATTAGGATTTTCATAATTTCTGTCTAACATTCGTTGTAACTTTTTATCAAATGTTGGAGCATATAAAGCGCTATTCCGAACAATTTGCATAAACAAATCTACATCTATTCCTTCCCTAACTATTAATCCTAAACTCAGAGCAAAAGCAGTTGTTAAAGAACCAATTAATTGATTCATTGCTAACTTAATTGCAGCACCACTACCCACCGCGCCAATATGTAATGGTTCGGAACTAAATATCTTTAATAAACCACACCATTTTTCATATTGTTCTGGCGAAGCTCCTACCATAACAATTAAACTGCCAGATTTTACTTGAGGAATACTGCCCAAAACAGGAGCTTCTAAATATTCACAGCCACAAGCCACAACTTCATCTCTAATTTCTTTACTTTCAGTAGGGGAAATAGTTCCCATTTGAATCACTGTTCGACCCGATAATTCGGCTTTTGAACTATCAGATAAAAGTACATTTTGAATAGCTTCAGCATTAGTCAACATCAAAATCAAACATTCAGAATTTTGAATAGCTTCTACCGGAGAATTAGCAATATTAGCACCTACTTTTTGTAAAGGTTCTAATTTTGATTGAGTCCGATTATAAGCAGTTACAATATGATTAGCTTCTAACAATTTTTGAGCCATTGGCAGACCCATTAAACCCGTTCCTAAAAACCCAATTTTCATTAGTTATTTCCTCTATATTTTTATATTTGATTACCATATTTTTTATATTTGTCAAAAAATAATAGCGTTAAACAAACTAATTCAAAGCAATGATTTATAGAAATATTGTGCTAAACTTGCTAAGAAAATGCAATGATAATATCAATATTTGTCGAAACTGGAAAGGCTAAAATCTTTAGTTAGTTGACGAGTAATTTGCAATTTATAGGTAATCCTAAATAACCTACTTTTAGAGTAAATTAGTCTAATAATATTACTCTGTATTATTTTACTCCCTAACTCCCTAACTCCCTAACTCCCCTACTCCCTTACTTCCCCACTCCCCACTCCCCTACTCCCTTACTTCCATTATGCCCTATAGTAAATTTACCCTCAGTAAAGTCGTAGAAGATTTTCAACTGACTATCATCGAAGGCGATCGCTTTTTACCAGACGTTTCCCAATTAATCCTACTGCTTTGCTCAAAGATACCCTCAAAGAAACAGTACCTTGGGCGATCGCTGTGGGTAGTGAAAAAGCTCGTTCTGAAGGTATTATTAATCCCGTATTATTAGAAGTAAAACGTCAGCTCAAAGGAAAAATTAGTGTTTTTTCTGGTGAAGAATTCGCCGTACAACCAGAAGTTGATTTGACTGGGTATGTTGATTTTCTGATTAGTCGTTCTCCAGAGCAATTGTTTATTAAAGCTCCTGTGGTGGTATTAGTTGAAGCGAAAAAAGAAGACCTGAAACCAGCTCTTGGACAATGTTTAGCACAAATGGTAGCAGCTCAACGGTTTAATCAACAGAAACAGCAACCAATTTCTACTATATACGGTACAGTGACAAGTGGTACAGTTTGGCGGTTTCTCAAACTAGAAGAACAAACAGTAACAATTGATTTGACAGATTATCCATTGCCACCCGTTGAGCAAATTTTGAGCTTTCTGGTTTGGATGGCAAGCTGAAGTCAGAAGTCAGAAGTTAGAAGTCAGAAGTAATTTCTGATATTAAATCCTAATAATTGCTTATTGTAGGTCATTGCGACTAGAACGGAGTGGAAGGAAGCAATCTCAGGAGTTGCGCAAGATTACTTCTACTACTGATTGTTCTGCTTGGCGATCGATACAGTTTATTTGCGTAGCTGTAGTCAAGAGATATACAGTTTAATGCTGCTTGGCTTTTTGATGGGAAATGGCCAGAAAACCATTTGTTGATGGCTGAAATAAAATTTACTATAATATATTGAAAATGTACTTTTTATCAAGTAAAACTTCATAAAGGTCTATAAAAACTATGCTAGAAGCAGCACCACTGGCAGAAAAAGTTACTTCATTTATAGTTCCAGCAATCCCATATCTTTTAAAAAAAGGAGGGGAAGAAGTCTTCGCTGGAGCTTCAAGAAAGGTAGGCGCAGATACTTTAGAATGGGCTAAAACTATCTGGGAAAAACTTGTTTCTCGTTCTGGACCAAAATCGAATGAAAAAGAAGCGGCTATTACAGAAGCTGCTACAGAAGTAGCAAATAGTCCTTCTGATGAGGATGCACAAGCTATGCTACGTTTTCAAATCAAGAAACTTCTTACGGATAACCCACAAGTAAGCTCAGAGATTGAGAAGCTTCTTCATCAAGCAAAAACCTCTTCCACTCAAACAGAAATTCACATTGGGGGCGTACATATTTCTGGCTCAACTGTCTCGCAGACAAATGGAGATATTGTTGGGGGCGATAAAACCGTTGGTAATAAGTAGTTGAGGACTTAATCAGATGAGCAACAAACCTACTTCAGACGATCCTAATGTAAACGAACCTCAGTCTGAAGACTTTAATTCTGATAAAGCTGAATCAACGGAGGAGGAAGACAACGAATCCGTTGAGGCAATATCAGAAGAAGAAGGTCTCGAATCAGCAGAGAGTGTATTTAATCCCGAAGCTAACCAAGCTGAAGACTCTGGTTTAGACGCAGAAAAAGAATTTTTCAAATTTATAAGCTTTTGCAAAAAAGCACAAGAACTTGGACTTGAAAACTTATTCGGTACAACAAATAATTATTATGACGGTATTCATATTAAGGATAGTCATGTAGAAAGCAAGAATGGGCATTTTGTAGGAAGAGATTTAAAGACTAATTCAAATGTTAATACAGAGGGACTTTCAGGAGAACAAAGTAACAAATCACTTGATGACCAAGAGAAAAATGAGTCTATTGAGTCAGTATTTGATAGACGTGAAAATGTTAAACAACGTAGCTTTATGATTGCTCTAGCAGCACTTAATGGTTGTAACTATTACACAGTGTATAAAGCTAGTCAGAAATTGCAGTCTATTCTTGAACCGGAAGAAAAATTGGAAGCATAAATATGACATCTAGCAGTCTGAACATAGGAGTAAACGAGAAAAAACGTAGTGAATTGCTTCAGGAGGTTTCTGCACATTTAGTTGAAGGTTACGAACTTACTGAATCTGGGAAAAATCCCATAAAGAGAGTTTCGTATAAAGAGCAAGAAGCTCCGCTGTCTATTCTTTCCTATGTTTGGGATGAGTATGATACTTACGCAGAAGCCACACTTCAGTGGTTATATGAGCTAGCAGAAGGGCAAAATTTTGAAGCTCGCTTGAAGGTGGCAGAAACTGCAGGGAAGTTAGCAACCTATGAGTTTCGTCCAGTTCGTGAAAAAATACTTTCACCTTGGGCTAAATCAGGTAAACCCAGTGTTCAAAAATTAGCAGCTTTAGCTCTTGCTGTAGTGGCATATAACGAAAATGAGGAGATCGCCCAGCAAGCTTTAAATCTTGTCGATCACTGGAGCAGTTTAAAAACATCGCCCCCTTTGCAATGGACAGCTATTGCTGCATACGGTGGTTATATAGGATTGCTTGTTCCTGAAAAAGCCCTTGATAACTTAAAGATAATTGCCCAATCAGGCAATGGCAAGTTGTTCTCAGATATTGCTAAAGCTGTGGAAAAGTTGTTTAATGCGGGTGTTCAACTTCCTAATCTACATGGTCTTGTGTTAAATAGACTTAGAGAATGGGTAGATCAAGATGACAACACTTCTGTTTATAGATTAAGTTTGCTTATTTTCAGGGGGTTAATGCGTAAATCATGGATTGTGAAAAATGATATTCGACAACCAACCTTACTTTGGCTAGCAAAAGAAAGTGAGGATTTTGAAGACTCAATAGTATATCTGATGAGGAATGGTCTCAATTTAGGGTCAAGAAGAGATTCGATACTGACTGAAATTCTTAATTGGTTGGAGTTTGTTGATCGACATCAAACTTTATATAAAACTCTTGCGAGAATTATTTTTACTCTAGCTGCCAGTTCTGGAAATGAGCGCAAAAGAATATGCTATTACCTAAATATGTGGTCTAGAAATTCTCAAACAGCTATTCGGATTCTAAATTTAATTAATCAAAATTTGTAACATAGGAGCAAGAAATGCCGGAAGAAAAGTTACTTTTTGTAGAAAAGGAATTGAAGCGTTGGAAACGTCCTGAATCGCCAAAACTGGGGACTGCTCTTGTTTTTATTGGTGGTAAAAAGCCTGTTGTTGTTTATGAAGGTGAGCGGGGTCCGACACAAGGAGAATTGTTGTGGGGGAAATACAATACATTCTATGAAGTGGATATGGGCGATCGCTCACTGGAATTAGAGGAAAAGTTACCTTTTGCTGATGGCTTGGAGTTTCGTGCAAAAGTTGAACTAACTTATGCGGTGAGCGATCCTGCTCTGATTGTGAACGATCGAATAACAGATGCAGGTCAGTTAAAAAAACAAGCAATTAAGGTGATGCGACGTACTAGCCGCGAATACACTTATGAGCAGATTGGAGAAGCCGAAAATATTATTGCTGCTATAATTAAAGATGAGGTTCGTGAGAAAGGCTTCAAGCCGATAATCTCTGCTTTTGTTGAGATATCTGGGGATAAAGAAATTAGTCAAATTAAAAAGATAGTGTAGTAAATCAATTAAAACAGGCAACTGATTTCGAGTTAAAGAAAAAGAGGGCGGAATTCTTTGTAGACTTAATCAAATCTGGTGACTGGCAAACTCTCTTGGCAATGTTTAATCCAAACGATCCAGCAGATCAAAAAATGCTAGATGTAGCGTTAAATCAACAAGAAATAGATAGTCAAAGAAAGCAGGAAATGGTGAAAAATTTAAAAGACTTAATTGAAAAAGGTAAATTAGAAGTTTGGGAACTTCATGAATTTGCTAAGTTATTCACGGGTGGGGTGTTTGATCAATCAGTGGCTTCTTTAGAGAGTCAATTAGAATCTAACAAACCAGAAGATTTTCAGCAGATTCAGGATTTTAAGCCATCTATACCTGATGAAATTAGCCGAGACAAAGACGATTAATCATCAAACTGCTCAAGTAAATCGATGTGGATTGAACAGGAATTACGCAAAGACACTATCTATAGCATTCAAAAACTATAACGTTAGAAATATATAGTGCTTAGAGCTAAAAAATGCGTAATTCCTGTTGAAAAGGTAAACTATTACTTTCTAAGATTTATGGGATTTGTTTTTCAAAATTTGTGGGAGTTTCTATTACCTATACCCATGCCGTGGCAAGTATTAGTGGTGTTTTTGCTAGCAATACCTCTTGCTCCGTTTTTCGCTCTTCGTTTTCTTCCGTGGGCAACCGTAATATTTTTGCAAATAGCTTTATATTTTGCGAAACTTATTGGCTCATTATTATTATTGTTTTTTGACTACCAAATAACTTCAAGAATAAGAAAAAGGAAAGGGGAGCCACCAGAAATAGTCTACATACTAGGTTATTTTCTAGTTGATATTATTGGATTTATTGAATCTTTAAAAACAAAAGCAGAAAACTTATCTCTAAAAATAGAAAGAATACCTTGGTTGCTTCGTCAAAAAAAGTGGTATGCTTTACCTTTAATTATCGTACCTATTTGGTTTATAAGTCCACATATAGGCTTGGCTGGATTAATTAATAATAGTGTCACAAATTGGTGTTCTCTTGAACACTGGATTATGGCTGGTGAATGGAGACCTTCAGAGCTAACGTGCCATTATCCTGGTTCACCTCCTAGATGGGATGCTTCCTTAAAAACTAAAGAGTATGAATCAAAGAGAAACATTAAAAAATATACCAAGGAAATAGAAGCTCAACCTAACAGCAAGACAATATATTATAAGCGGGGTAATGCTTACTTAGATATAGAAAATATTGAAGCTGCTTTTAAGGACTATACTGCAAGTGTGAAAATAGATCCAGAATATGCACCAGCCTATGTTGGTCGTGGAAATATTTATCAAAAAAAAGGAGATAAAGATGCTGCTTTTAAAGAGTATTCTAATGCAGTTAATATAGACCCCAAATATGCACCAGCCTATGTTGGTCGTGGAGATGTTTATCAAAAAAAAGGGGATAAAGACGCTGCTTTTAAAGAGTATTCTAATGCAGTTAATATAGACCCCAAATATGCACCAGCCTATGTTGGTCGTGGAGATGTTTATCAAAAAAAAGGAGATAAAGACGCTGCTTTTAAGGAGTATTCTAATGCAGTTAATATAGACTCAAAATATGCACCAGGTTACGTTGGTCGTGGAGATATTTATCAAAAAAAAGGGGATAAAGACGCTGCTTTGCAGGAGTATAGAAAAGCCATTCAAATTGATTCTAACTACGGGCTTGCTTATGCCAGAATAGGAAATATTTACTATATTAATTTTGAAAAACATAAAGCTGCGATTAAAGAATTTGAAAAAGCAGCAAACATTTTTTTAAATAGCGGTCAAACTGACTCTTATAATGAGGTTATTAGTATATTAAACCAGCTAAAAAAGTATTATGTTTTATTTACTAAAGACAAGAAAACAAAGGTAACACAATTATTTTTATACAAAGAAGCTTGTGAAGCAGGAAAACACAGTGGTTCTTATTCTGTTTTTGTTGAAAATGCTGCGAGCGGTTTACTCTATCCTAGTCAGTGCGGAAACTATAATAATGATTTTGCTAAGTACAAATTTGTTGACAATAAGGGAGCTGAGAGGTGCAAAGGAGAAGCTGAATTTGAGTATGTTGGTGGTAAAGACAATTTAGTCATGACACTATGGAAGGTTAAAGAAACTGTTCCTGGTTACGAATGCACCACCATAGGTAGAGAGGACCCACTGGAAATGTATCGCCAGGAAAGAAAGTTTGACTAAGGAATAGTTGTAGCAGTCACCGTCAAAAAACAAGAATTTGAGTTACCATTCCAATGCAATTTTAATTCTTTCGAGTAGATAATCATATTCTTTAATATTTGTCAAGCTACAAATTATCAAACTAAAAGGCAGGTGAAATACCTACCTAAAACCAGATTTTATTGTTTAATTACTGTGCAGTTCAGGAATATTTTGCCCCAGAACAGTTTGCTCAAATTGTTGATTATTTTTGATTATCTGCCCCAAAATTTTTGCCATAATATCAGGTTGAAACAGAATTTTTGGAGGTTGAGTCAGTTGCATGACTACTATATATTTTTGATAAACTTCCGGGTGCTCTACAGAAAGCCGCAATACCTGGTCTAAATATTGCTGTATTAATCTTGTCATCCAGTCTGGTTTAGCACCTTCTGTACCTGGCCAACGTAAATCTTCCGAAGTTGCCATTAACCAAGGGATAGAATTTACTTGAGCAAGTTGCTTCTGGAAATACTTGTTTAAACCTTTAAGACTGGGATTACTTTGCAGACATCCATCAAGGGTGATCGCTCCTAAAGCAGCTACAGTCATACCTTGACCATAAACAGGATTAAAGCAACAGACTGCATCACCTATAGCAACAATACCATCTGGTAGTCTTGATAATTTATCGTAATGACTGAGGCGATTTTCTGTACGTCGGTAGCTATAAACTGGGGAAATGGGTTGAGCATCTTTAATAAATTCGTAGACAATGGGATTTCGCAAACTACGGGCAAATTCTAGGAAACCAACTTCATCAGTAGGAGGATAATCTTTGTTGATACCATAAAGAGTAGTCACCCAACAATTGTTTTCCACCGAATAAATTATCCCCGCACGTTGATCATTGGGTGGCTTTGTTGCTACTGCTAATACTTTCCAATCTGTCTGAAAACCCTCTGGACACTTATACCATCGACTACTATAGCCCAAAAAAGAATTTATTACTGTTTCTTCAGGAGCTTGATAACCTAAAGCAGTTAACCATTTAGGTAGAGAGGAATTTCGCCCACTAGCATCAACAACTAAGTCAGCAGTTAAATCTTGTTCGTGAGAATTTGACTTTATTCGTACTCCTGTAACTCTAGAGTTATTAACGTTGCTGAGTAAATTTTTTACCTGAGTACCTTCTAGAAATTGCACACTGTAATCAGCAGTTAATTGACGACGTATTGACCACTCTAATAGATGGCGACTACAAAGACAACTTTTTATATCTGAACGAAACCGAGGTTGCCAACCAAATAAATTATACCAGGGAAATTCTGCTGCCCAATCAATTTTTAGGGAACCTGCAGTTTCCAAATTTTTGACTAAACCAGGAAACAGTTGCTCTAAAATTTGTTGACCTTTGGATAATAGTACATGGACATGATGGCTTTGAGCTACTCCTGGCCGAAATTGGGGATGTTCGGGAAAGCGATCGCGCTCTACTATTGTTACTTGCTGAAAATGGTTTGTTAATACTCGTCCTGCTAATAACCCTGCGATACTACCACCAATTACGATTGCATGATTACCTTTTTTAGGTTGTTGCTGTGAAATATTTATTTTGTCTGAGTAGATCATTATTTTTGTCTAAAATTTAAGAATTTACAGTACTGAAGAAATTTTGAAATTACTTCTGCTTTTCTCTTTTCTTCCCTCCTGACTACTTATAAGAATTCCCGTGCATTAATGCTATACTTAGGCCACACTTCAATTATTACAGCGGGTTCCACCTTGGTGAGGTACACCCCGAAGCGAGCAAGATGCTCGCACTGGGAACATTTAATTTTTCATATCTGTACTTCATATACTTGGAATTTGCTGTAAATACAGGACTTACGCAAATTCTTAGACAATACGCTATCTGTAAGGGGCGAATGGCATTCACCCCTACTATATACTATATATGGCGGTTTTGCCTAAATCATGAAATAATTAACAAAGGTCGAATAACTTTTTTGCTAATTAGCAGCTAAGTTAATTTTAATTATTCTTATGTTTATTTCTCCCTCACTACCCCACTCCCCCGCTCCCCGCTCCCCCACTCCTTAAAGCAGAACCTGATTTTTAACTCTTGTTGGTAAAGATAAGAAACTCCAGGCAGATTTTTCTTCAACTTCATTAGTTGGTGGAGCAAGCACAATTAAACCATCAGGAATACACTTAATTTCAACTGGAGTAGTGCCAATAATTTCACCGTCAAGAACAACTTTTTGTGGTGGATCTGTACTAACTTTTACCTGCTTGGTTCGCAAACCAATAGTATCTTGATGTTGAGCAGGAGTTTTAAATATGCCTGACCCGAACATTCTAACTACGGTATTAACAGCTTGCAGTCTACTATTGGAGGTAATAATCATTACTTCTAATAAACCATCATTCATAATTACTTCTCCCAAACCTTGAGCTAAAACTGATGTGGGTGGAGCTGCATTGGCAATAGTTATTGCTCCTGCTTCAAAGGTTTTGGTAACACCGTCAATTTCTATTTCAACATCAAAAAGTTGTTGTTCGTTTAGTTGTTGCCAACCTGCCATCACATAAGCAAGAACTCCCCAACGGTTTTTTGCTTCTCTATCTGCTCTCTCTATAGTTTCTGCTTCATACCCCACTCCTGCTAACAAAATCATGGTACGCTCATTGCACTGACCAACATCTATTGTACGAATTTTGCCTGCTAAGATGACATCACAAGCACTTCTAATTGGCGTAATACTGGGAATTCCTAAAGCCATACTAAAAGCATTAGCAGTACCTCTAGGAATTATACCCAGAGGAATACCTGTATTTACTAATTCTCCAGCAACAGCAGAAACAGTGCCATCACCGCCAGAAGCAATAATAATATCTGCTTGTTTAGCGATCGCTTCTTTTGTCAATTCTTCTGCTGTTTTATCTATAGTTGTTTCGTGTATATGTAAATGTAGATGAGGTTCGAGAAGTGATTTAATTAATGATAATTCTTGTTGAGCATTGCCCTGACCAGATACAGGGTTGAATATGAGGTGGGCAACAGTAGCTTGAATGAAACTATTAATAATTGCTTCAGCAGTGGCAATATTAATGGCAATGGGAACATTATGTACCTGACAAATACGCAGTAATAATTTGAGGTCTGGTTCATAAGATTGAGAGAATAGGTAATCTACTAAACAGATAACAGCAATAATATTTCCTGTGGCTATTTCTGCTGCTATTTGAGCATCTCCTCCCAAGGAAATTGGTAATACAGAGTTTATTTCTATAGCTGTTTCTTGTAAAAGATATTGAGCAGTGTCTTCTGGGGCAATTAATTGATAGCGAGATAGCACAACTTGATGTTGTTTGGCAAATTCAACTAAGTTGTCTTTTTTACTGTCATAAGCAAGTAAAGCAATGGTGTTTGTCATTTCAGTTATCAGTTATCAGTTATCAGTTATCAGTACCTCTTGCAATAAGGAGGCTTGAAATCTGGAATATTCTCTTTCTCTTGGTCGATTTGATAAGTTGTTTCTCCTAATGCTGTTTAATGTTTTCTGGTCAAAAAATTTGAAAGGAAATTTAAACTCGAATTTCTCCTTGTTCAGTTCCGAAGTTAATTTTCGTTCCCACTACCATAGTAACACCACCTCCAGGTTCAAAATCTTTCATGTTATTATCACCACGCATTTTGCAGTGGTTAGATTTTTCAGTCCCCAAAGGCTAGAATTTTTTAGGATTTCTAACTACTTCTGCTACTGGTGCTGAAAAATTATATTTTTTCCCATCGTCTATATGATAAAGTTTACTTGTTTTTTTTGCTCGAACGGGTAATACAAATGGATAAATTTTTGCTATAAATAGCTAGGATATTTCTTAGGATTCAGGAGTCAGAATGAATAACTTTAATAGCAGTTTTTAGGTCTTAATTTATCTTTTTCGTCTAAGATACATCTTCTATAAAGTATTTTAATGGCCCTTATTATTCGTAACATTCTTTTTTCAAAATGGTATAAGTCCTGATAGTTTTTTTGAGGCATTTATAGCAGTAGAAGCAAAAGGCGCAGACATTAGTAAATACTGTTTGCGGAGCATTGACCTAGGAAAAACTGAGTAATAGATAACTTCAGAGTAAGCATTCAGCTATTAGCACTCAGCTATTCCTGCGGAATGCTGCGCAAACAGCAATAAAAATGAATGAAGCAAGTACTCGTTTAACTTCTACTACATTTTCAACTCTATGGAGGAAAATGTATATGTGGCTCGCACTTACTGCTAAGGTTAAGTAATCGGCAATTCTATTACTCATACTTTTAATTCTATAAAGCTGATAGCTGATAGCTGACCGCTGTTTGCGCAGCATTCCGTAGGAAATGCTTACACTTCTGACTTCTGACTTCAACTATATTTGTCCTCTAACAGAACCAAAATTAATTTGAGTACCTGCTGCTAGCTTTAAAGTTCGAGTAGGTTCAATATTTTTAGACTCACCATTAGCCATAATAGCAACCCAAGTTTGATTGGATAAATTTTGTAATCCTAATATATTAGGGTCTTTAGGATTAGGATTAACTTTTGCCACAATTCCATTATTTGATTGAGAGGTTAAACCTGAAATATCTCTTTCATTTAGTTGAGTATTATGGTTAAGGGTAATTACCCGACCATTGATATTCAAAGAAAAACTGCTTCTTGATGAAAGTGGAGGCATTTTTATCGGTGAGTCAGATAAAGTGGAAGTTGTTGCTTCTGAACCACAAACCGTTACTTTTGCCCGACCTACATCTATTTGGTATCCTGGTCGAACGCTTCGCTTGCTACCTGCTTCCACGTCTTCACAGAAAATGTTTCCTTGATCGAACTGAAATTTCAAAGCAACAGAGGGAGTGTCAGGAATATAAACGATACATAGTTCGGGGTTACTCCCCACAGTTACAGTTTCTTTTCCCAGATTCACCGTCTTAATTTCTTTTGGACCATAACTAATTTCCAACCATGCTTTCCGAAATAGAACTTCTGTAATCACAATCATTATACCGATACAGAATCCTAATATGGCAGCACCTATTAATCTACCTGCTAGATCGCCAAAAGCTCCAGCGATGGATAGAAAGGCGATCGCTCCTAGAACACCGCCTACTGCTCCACCAACTAAGGCTCGTTTTCCCTGTAAGTTAGGTATAAAGAATGCCATACCAAAAGCTAATAATGCTCCAAGTAGTCCCCAGGCAATGCTCCTACCTATAATTGCAACATCTGCCATTCCTCCATAAAATAATTCTCCCATTCCTCCTGCGACTAAACCTGCTGTCAAACTACCTGCAACTCCAGCAGTCCCCTGTACAAAGTTGAGGGAGGTTCCTAAATAGCGTTTTTGCCCTGTGGTTAGAGCAATAAATGTACCAATAGCTAGTAAGGCAGTCCACAAGCTAGTAGCAAGGATCAAAGAAGTCTTTTGGTCTTTGGAAACTTGTTGTGTTCCAATAGCAGAAGCGATTTTTTCTCCGATTTCTGGTAAAATTTTGTCAAAGTTTTGCCGAGCAGCAGCAGTATTAGCGAGGGAAAAAATTTCACCACTAATTTCTGTTTGTAATGGTTGGAATGTTGAACGGTATTTATCGCTAATTACTAGATGAAGTTGGTCTATTCTTTGGTCTCGCACAAATTTTTCCGCTGCTGCTACAGAGGGAATTTCTTTATCTGGTATTTTGGGCGAAGCATCAGTAATCAAAAGAATAACTTTGGTGGCATCCTCACGAAATGGCTGTCGTGCTCCTAAAACTAGGGCATCAAGACTACTTTCTGGCCAATCTACCCCACTAATTGTTCTTACTTTGCCTAATTTATTTCTAAAGCTATCTATATCTTTGGTAAAAGGTTTTCCATCAAAAGAGAGAATTTCAGGTTCTGCTCCGTGAAAGCGATCGCGAAAGGCAATTAATCCTACTTGTGCATCTAGTTCTCTTGAGTTTAAAGTAGATACAAAGTTACTGATGCCATTTTTTACACCATTGATTTCTCCTTCCATACTATTAGTAGCATCTAATACAAATAAAACATCAATTTGCTGAAGAGTAGGAGTTGGTAGAATAAATGCCAGTAAGAGTTCACCAATAATTGCACCTATTAAGCAACCAAATGCTGCTAAAATTCCGAATATTAGAATCTTTTTTAGAGCTGCTATTTTTTGATACATGATTCATATTTCCTCCATCATACAAATTCATTTTTTATAATTTAGCATTTCACCAAATTTGATGTTATTCTAACTTGAAAAAGAATGTTATAAATAGTTTCAAACTTTAGAAAGGAAAATTTTTCTTTTTATCCCCTTAAAATAGGAGTATTTAAACCACAATTATTCAGGAAGATAAGACTTTCAGCTAAGTTTACAAATCAGCTCTCAAGGAACAACTTCGGCATTTTTTTGCAACTCATCTATAACTTGAACTTGTTCTTCTAGTGCTACAACAAGTGCTGAAATTTCCTTTGGATATTCTCCACACAAATCTGATATCAGATCCGCTTTATTGGACATAAAAAAAATCGGTAGTGCGTCAAGGAAGTGTGGGGAGGGTGGGGACCCACCCTAGCCCCTCCCCCGACCGTGGAGGGGAATGTGGGGAGAGCTGAGAAAGAAAGTAGGAGGAATAATTGTTGGGTGTATATTTATTGTGCTTGTCTTGATGCCGTCCTAACTTTTTGGTCCAACAAGCTTAACAACTCGCACCCCTTCGCGACAAAAATACGCTCAACCTTATATATATCAGTGCTGAATGATTACCAACCGCCTGCCCTACTTACTTATCCCACACTTTGGTAATGCACAACCAAAAAATCTTCAATCGTGATAACTACGTTCATATTTGTAATTCTCTCTCCTCCTGACTCCTGACTCCTGACTCCTAGAAAGTTAACCATTCTATAACTGTTTAACCGGATTTGGTATTATAGTACAGTTTTACATTTTTTTGCTTCCTTGTACCGGGTTATCCCCTCTTTTTGAATCAATTGATAAAGTGTTTGACGAGGTATGTTATTCATCACAGTATTTAATTTAGTTTAAATGAATCTAAAAATTTTTCTACTGCTCCTGGAATTTCGTGTTCTGTTTCTATTTCACTTGCTCCAACCATATACAACCTTTTTCCTGCTAAATAAACTCTGAATGTAATAATTTCTACATCATTTTCAGTACAAATTCTCGCCCTAAAAATCTTTCTGAATTGTAGGAATAATCCCTAATCAATTTAAAATCTTTAACATCAATAATTTTCTTTTTACTCTTACTAATATCTCTTGTTGATCGGCCAATTGTTTACTATTTAAAACGTCGGAATAAGCAACTACAAATCTTGCTGATTTAGGATGACTTGCAAATACTTTAAAATTAATCTTTCCATTCTTAATTTCAATAACTTCTGTCTCGGCAGTCATTCCACCAGTAGGCATCCAGATGGTAAAATCACCTTCTTTAAAAAGAAATTTTTGCCATTCTATCTGCCCAGATTCAATTGTTAATACAGATTGGGGTTTTTGTATTTCTAGTTTTCTCATTTCTTCCTCTATCTGTAGTCGTCCTTTTTCAAAAAAGTCTGGACGGTTATTCAAGGAAAAACGAGTTTGTTGGTCTATAGTTTGCCTGGAATTATATAATTTCAAGTCCCAATCACTACAGCTAGTATTAAAAATAGTTGCAGCCGTGATTAAGAATAGATTAAGTATTGAGGATTGTCTCAAGATAACAGGGATAATAATTTTACATTTTTTATCTATTTGGGAATTTTTCATAGTTCGTTAATTTAGACTGGCTATATTTACATTATAGTTAATGTTAAATATGTTATAATAACTTCTGCTTTTATTGATATAAAATTATTGGGATTTTACCGAAAAATTCTGGTCTAAAACTTCCCCTTTTAAGGAGATAAAAAGTGGTCGGGAGATGGCGAAGTTTCCTCGCCATATCTAATCGACCAAGAGAAAAGAATATATTCCTTATGTCAAGACTCCTTATTGCAGAGGTACTGAAGTCCGCAGTTTCTCCGGGGGAGGTTAACTGATAACTGATAACTGATAACTGTTAACTGAAATGACCTTGTCAAAAAAAACAATTAAATCAAAACATCCTTTTTTACGTTTGCTCAACTATGGAAGTAGTTATCGTATTCAAATTTGGCAAGCTACTATCTGCTCAATTTTAAATAAAATTTTCGACCTGGCACCTCCAGTTTTAATTGGAGCAGCAGTTGATGTTGTTGTCAAACAAGAAGATTCTCTAATTGCTCAATGGGGAATTCAAGATATTTTTGGACAACTTATAATTTTAACATTTTTGAGTTTAATTGTTTGGGGATTAGAATCAATTTTTCAATATGCTTATGAGCTACTTTGGCGCAGTTTGGCTCAAAATATTCAGCACAATCTACGCATTGAAGCTTATAGTCATTTACAAGATTTAGAATTAGCCTATTTTGAAGAACGCAGCACGGGCAATTTAATGGCAATTTTAAATGATGATATTAATCAGTTAGAAAGATTCTTAGATATAGGAGCAAATGAAATAATTCAAGTGCTAGTAACAGTCTTAATTATTGGTGGTGCTTTTTTTGTTTTAACCCCTAGTGTAGCTTGGTGGGCAGTTTTACCGATGCCATTTATTATTTGGGGTTCAATTGTGTTTCAAAAATTTTTGGTGCCTCGTTATGCTGAAGTTAGAGAAAGGGTAAGTTTATTAAGCGGGCAATTATCTAATAATCTTTCAGGAATTACTACTATCAAAAGTTTCACAGCAGAAGCTTACGAAGTAGGAAGAATTAGTCGAGAAAGTGAAGCTTATAAAATCAGTAATAGACGAGCGATCGCTTTTTCTGCTGCTTTTGTGCCTTTGATTAGAATTATAATTTTTATTGGTTTTACTGCAACTTTATTATTAGGTGGTTTAGAGGCAGTTGCTGGTAGATTAGCTGTAGGTACTTATAGTGTCATGGTATTTTTAACTCAAAGATTATTATGGCCTTTAACTCGTTTAGGACAAACTCTTGATTTATATCAACGAAGTATGGCTTCTACTAATCGGGTGATGAATTTATTGGATACTCAGATTACTATTTATCCGGGAAATATTGCTTTGTCTGTTGAGTCAGTTAAGGGAGAATTAGAGTTAGAAAATGTCACTTTTGCCTATGGGAAAAATCTACCTGTTGTAGAAAATATTTCTCTCAAAATTCCTGCTGGTAAAACTATTGGAATTGTCGGTTCAACAGGTTCGGGAAAAAGCACAATAGTAAAGTTATTACTCAGGTTTTATGAAATACAAGCAGGTAAAATTACTCTGGATGGTATGGAAATAAATCAGATTAATTTACAAGATTTACGGCGAGCAATAGGTTTAGTTAGTCAGGATGTATTTTTGTTTCATGGAACTGTGGCTGAAAATATTAATTATGGTTCTTTTGATGCAACTTTGCCAGAAATTATTGCCGCAGCTAAAATTGCTGAAGCGGATGATTTTATTAATAAATTACCTCAAGGTTACGATACTATTGTTGGGGAAAGAGGACAGAAATTATCAGGGGGTCAAAGACAGCGAATTGCTATTGCTAGAGCTGTGTTGAAAAATCCTCCTATTTTGATACTTGATGAGGCAACTTCAGCAGTTGATAATGAAACTGAAGCAGCTATTCAAAAATCTTTAGAAAAAATTACTCAAAATCGGACAACTATTGCTATTGCTCATCGTCTTTCTACTATCAGAAATGCCGATAGTATTTATGTAATGGAATCTGGTAAAATAGTTGAGTTTGGTCGCCATGAAGAGTTATTAGAAAGTGCGGGAATTTATGCTAGTTTATGGAGAGTACAATCTGGCTTAAAGTAAGGAAGGATTCAACAATTAATAATTAATAATTAATAATTAATAATTACCTCTCCTTGAAAAGAAAAGGATTGACTAAAAGGAAAATTTTTTCTTCTCTTGGTCAATTGGATATGGCGAGGAAACCTCACCATCCCACCCTACGGGAAGCTACGCAACGACTGCTTTTTTATCCTTTAAAGCCTCTCCTTTAAACCTTAATTATTTGGTAAGAAGTAAGAAGGAAGAAATAATAAGGAAGGCAGAAGTGAAATATATTGAAAAAATCCTAATACCAAACCCAGGCATAGTTAGTGAGAATGTAATCAGTTGTTTATACCTAAAGTTCAACAATTGAGATTTCGCACCTAAGCGATCGCCAGTAATAGAACAAAAACCTAGGTTAATAAAAAAAGGAAAATTGTTTTGGTAGTAATGGAACAAATATACCCTAAAAAAATTACTATTTGATAATTTTTGAAACTATAGTTGTTTAACTTAAAAATGAGACGTTTTTCGTCTGAAACTTCCTCAGAGCAAGAAAGCTTTGTCTCAATCTAAAGTTAAATGACTATATTATTGTTTCCTAAGCTTTGATTAATAAATTTAAGGTATTTACCTGAAAAAATTGATTTTTATAAATTAATGATGGTCAAAATTTTAGTCTAAGACTACAAAATTATTTGGTTACTACTAGACCTCTGCAAAAATGAAGCTGAAAGTATTGTAAAATCAGAGTAAAAATTTAGTTTCTAGAGATGTTTCCTGGCAACCAAATATTTATCCTAAAAAATTGAACTTCACATTTAACTATGAATAGATTAAATACTAACCCACCTAATAAAGACAAAAATAATTGGCAACATCAATTAAATAAATTTGTTAAAGCTAATCAAAAAGAATTAGCAGCTTTAGCATGGGGTCTACATTTGGAAAAGGGAGAAACTGATGAGACAATTGGAATTGATTTAAAAGGAACACCAAAATTTGTATATTGTTCAAAAGCAGCTATAGAAACATTAAATCGCAATGTTGATGGTAAAATTCAGGAAATTTTAGGTTTGATAGATGGTTATAAACCAGAATTAGAAGTATTAATGATTGCTATTGGTGATGGTCAAATAAAATTAGTTTATTTTCAACCAGAAACATCCCCACCAGACTGTTTTGAACAACTGGGTCAGAATGTTGATACTTTATTGGAAATATTAGAAACAGGAATGAGTGAATTTATTCAGCTTTAAAGAAGCAGTCAGCACTCAGCACTCAGCACTCAGCATTTTTGTGAGACCCCCTCTTTTGCGGAGCATTCCGTCAGGAAAGGAGATTTCAACTCCTCCTCAACCATTCGCGGGGATTTTTACTCACAACTATAATAGCTGATAGCTAAAAGCTGATAACTGATAAAGACATCTCCAAAAATCAAAAATAAAATCAATTATCGTACAGAAATTATCAATTATTTCCCCTCCTGGGAGGGGTTAGGGTGGGTCCCCTATTCCCTATTTTCTGGAGATGTCTGATAACTAAAAGCTGATAACTGATAACTGATAACTGATAACTGAAATGACCATACCTATTAACAAAATTCAGCTTAACCCAGGTAGTCTAATTACCCTTAATGACTTAACGTGGGAGCAGTTTGAAGCATTTATGGAGGAAAAAGAAGCTAAAGGAATAAGGACACGGATTGCTTATATTCAAGGAACTTTAGCCATCATGTCTCCTCTCCCCGCTCACGAACGACCACACCGAATTATTAGCGATATTGTGAAAGTATTGCTGGACAGTCAAGAGCGAGACTGGGAAGAGTTCGGTTCGACAACCTTTAGGAAAAGAGCGAAAAAAGTCGGTCTAGAACCTGATAACTGTTTTTATATTTAAAATGCTCAAAAAATGCGTCCTCGAATGAGGATAGATATGACTGTAGATCCACCCCCTGACTTAGCTATTGAGGTAGATTTGACATCCTCTCCGGCCTAAAGGCACGGAGATTCCTACTGAGCCGTAGCTCTTCGGCGGGTTGACGCTTCTTAGGCTGCTGCTACTTTGACAGTAGTCTTATGCCTGCCTCCACGTCCGTTTAGAGTTTCCGAGTGCCCCCCGGCAACTTTTAGTACCATAGCATATATTCAATTTACTTGCAAATAAAAAGTCGCCCTAGAAGGGCGAGGCTTTAAACCCAATTTTTCGGTAACTTCCAAAACTACTCTTGATGCTTATCAAGCTTTAGAAATCCCAGAATTATGGAGCTATACTGAAGAAAAATTCACGATTAATGTTTTTACTGATGGATTATATGTGGAATCATCTATCAGTTCTACCTTTCCCGATTTACCAATTTTAGATTTAATTCCTAGTTTAGTTAAGTAAGCATTCAAGATAGGTAGCAGTAAAATGCTAAGAGAATTTAGGAAGAAAATGAGTTAGAGTCTAGTATTAGACTGACACAAATAAAACTGTGCATAGCGTTTTTTTTCTCCCTTATCACCTTGTATCCCTTGTCTTCCAAGTAAGCATCACAACCAAAAAGTAACGCACTATTTAAGGTGTGTCAGTCTAGTACCTCCTTTTGATTTTATAACTTCCCCATCTCCTTGCTTATTAACAATTGTTTTCCAGAAAACTATTCTGAAAAAAAGCCACGCACTCCTGCTAACAGATTGCCCCTTCGTAAATGTCCACCAAACAACATTAGTCTTCTGGTGATTCGCCGAAAGCCGAAAGGCCAGGCGATTAAGAGTTATCATTAAGACATGGACGGCGCTCCACCGCCCAGATTGCAAGGCTGTTTTGCCTGTTAATAGTTGTGCGTAACTTCATAATTATAACATGATTCAAAAAGAGGGGATATCTATAGATTGATAACTTTTATCTTGAGTTGGACAACATATCAAATAAGAATTATGGACTTGGCTGAGATTTCAGATATTCTAGAAATTCTAGCAACTCTTGGTAGGTTAAGTCTTCAGGCGAATATTTATAATAAGTGTCTTCAAGATAATTTTGTTCCCGTAGTCCGCTCCACCCCAAGCGAGCGACCTCTATATTTTTTGGGATAAAGCATCTAAAAAACTACAAAAATGATTCTGTACTTTCAGTAATTCTTCTTCTGTAAATTGTTGAAGTGATTGTTTCCCGTAGACTTGCCTCAAATATATTCGCCTGTCTCTATTACTCCAGTGCAACTTTCTAATATCGTCATTAATCAAAGCAATAATATCCGATTTAGTTATGAGTTGGGGAGCGAGACTGTTTTGTGTTTTTTTAGGTTTATATTTTTCTTTAATCCGAGTTACTTGCTGTTGAAATTTAGCTCCTTTTTGAGGATTGACCATAGATACAAAATTAGCAAATCCTTCAATTGAGGCAATAATATCACCACCTTGAGAATTCCTCCAATGTCGATTTTCTAAACCGTCTTTTTCCAGATTATATAGAGTAGCGCGGAAGCGTTTTAAAGTTTCTCTAGAAATATTCAACTCACTATTGACAACAATTCCAGTAACTTCTTGTCGCCGAGATTTCCGCATAATTCTAGTTTTATTTTCGTTAATTTCAAAGTCTTGCAATCTTACAATTAATCTCGTGTCTTTAAGAATATGAGAAATATTTCTGAGACTGTCTCCAGAAGCAGAAAAAGTTAGATCATCAGCATAGCGAGTATAATTAAAACCATATTTTACAGCTATTTCAGTTAATCTGCTATCTAACCTCCGACAAACAAGATTACTAATAGCAGGACTACTAGGAGAACCCTGAGGTAAATAACGTTCTTTCCAGGATAGTAGTTGATGAAGTTTTTCATCCAATTTTATTTCTTTTAACTTGGGTGCAGTACAAATCAAACCAAAGATTATTGATGCTGTTTTTGAGTATCCAAAAGATTGAAAAACTCCTTTGACTCGTTTGTAGGAAATAGAAGGAAAAAAGTCTTTTAAGTCGATATTGATAATAACTTCTTTCCCTAAGTGCAGTTGAGCATTCGTAACTATGGAACGTTCAGTACAGAACCCGTGAGCAGCATCGTGTGGTTGGATTTTTATCAAAATATTATTCAGAATCCAATTTTGTGCTTTTTTCAATAGAGGAATAGGTGTAGATATGTTTCGTTCTCCACCAGTTTTTTTTGGTATTTTAAAATGAGTATAGTGGTATTTTTTTTGCGAATAAGCTAACCAACGTAATCCTGCAATACTAATTCCTATAGCAGCAGCAATCTCTTCATGGGAATTACATAATGGTAAGTTATTTTCCCTTAATCTCTTCTCATCAAACTTAGCATTTATTGCACGTTTTTTTTGAATATAACAAGCACGTTCTAGTTTTTTAAAGAGCCATGTTTCGAGTCTGTCTAACTCTTCTCCTGCATAAGCAATTCCATCTAATATATCAACTTCATATTCCCAAGAGGGAGGAAACTCTTCGGGAAACATTTCTGACAATTCATCATAATCACTGTACCAATTCTCGTCATAAAAAATAAAATCAAAATCATCCTCTCTAGGGGGAGATTTGTGTCGATAATCACAACCAATTAACTTCAGCATTTTTTGAGACATAGCAGTGTATTCTCGGTCTCCCAAAAGTGAGGCAGCTTGTACTAAGTCTTCTCTAGCACCTTTGTCATCTCTTTGTCGCCGCCGAACTAAAGCTCGATAATGGTATGCTTTAGCATAGTTAGGATTAAAACTAATAATTTGGTTAAAGCATTCAATAGCTTGTTCGTAGCTTTTTTCCCAGTAATATTCAATACCATTCTTAAGAATTTCATCTAAGTCCATATCAAAAAAAGGTGTGTCATTCCACTATAAGTCCAGTAGGGTGCGTTACGCTTCGCTAACGCACCGCCATCCAAATAAAGTTTAGTCAGTTCCGCAGTTAAAATGGTGCGTTACGACGGATTGCTAATCCTTTTCCTAGTCTTAATTTAAGCCGTCTAACGCACTCTACAAGTTGGCTATTTAACCCAGAAAAATAAGGTTAAAATTCGACATCATCATTAAACTCAAACTCTTCATTTTCCTCTGGTTCATCTATAACAACATTACTATTTTAAAACTCAACAATCTGAGAATCAATAGATAAATTAGGAGACTCAGATATCGTAGATATATTGGTTTTATCCACTGATTTAAGAGACTCTATATCTATTATTTCTCCCTGAAAAAAATCAACTATTCGCTGAGTGGCAACTTCTACAGTCTGTCTTTCTTTTTCCGTATATTTTTCTTTTTCAACCTGATCATCCCAATTTTGTTGAGTTCAAGAAATTTTAGATTCATCTTTGTTTCCTTTTTCTGAGTTTATTGTATTAGCTGGAAGTGTTTTTTTTTATGGCTCATTTTCTACAATTTCATCCTCATAATTAGAGGTTTCTTGATGTTTTTCATAGTTAGTTATATTTCTTTCTCTTTTACTATTATTGGGATAAATATTTTCACTAACACTTTGATTTTTTCCCTTGGTATTCGTTACTTCTACTTTAACTTTTACCGCAGTCTTAAAAACCTTCTCAAACCCAGCTTCAATACTAGCAACTTTAGACATTACCATTTTTTGCCATTTATCAGAACTAACAGCAATACGCGCTACTTGATTATTAAACCCTAATAATCTAACTTGGGGCTGAGGTTGAAGTAGTAACTGTTGGGTACTCAATTTCACTTCAGCAAGTACCCTTTGCCAAATTTCTTGTAAATTATGTTGTTCAGGATTAATATTAACCCCTTCAGAACTAACTAAATTTTCCTCACTTTTTGATGCACTACCGAATTTCTTTTGCCTCCGATATTTTTGATTCTGGAGGTAGAGAAATAGGTGGTTGTAATTTTGCTTCAGGTGCAGTGCTACAAGTTTGCTATTTAACCCCGCAAAATTAGGTTAAAAATCAACATCATCATTCAACTCAATCTCTTCATTTTCCTCTGGTTCATCTATAACAACATTACTATTTTCAAACTCAACAATCTGAGAATCAATAGATAAATTAGGAGACTCAGATATCGTAGATATATTGGTTTTATCCACTGATTTAAGAGACTCTATATCTATTATTTCTCCCTGAAAAAAATCAACTATTCGCTGAGTGGCGATCTCCACAGTCTGTCTTTCTCTTTCAGAATATTTTTCCTGCTCCACCACATTATTTAACTGTGATTTAGACCGGGAAACCTCTGGGATAATTTTGTTTTCTATCTGAGAATTTATTGGATTAGATGGCGGATAAATTTCTGGTTCATCCTCTGAAGTTTCATCATCAGAATTAGAAGTTTCCGGTTCTCTATCAGGTTGAGTTTCTTGATTGTATTTTCTGGTCGTATTGGGATAATTTGTATTTCTAGTTCGAGGATGATTATTCTGATTAGAATTAGCTACCTCTATTTTTACCTTTATTTGCATATCAAAAACTTTTTCAAAAGCATCCTCAATTTCAGATGCTTTCTCAGATACCCTTTTTAACCAATTTTGAAAGCGAATACCGATATAAGCTACTTGACCATTAAAACTTAGTAATTTTGCATTTTGTTGGAACAACTGTTGAGTACCAATTTTTTTTATCTGAGCAAGTACCCGTTGCCAAATTTCTTCTAAATTCTGTTCTTCAGGATTAACATTAACCCCTTCAGAACTAACTAAATTTTCCTCATTTTTTGATGCAGCAGGAATTTCTTGTACCTCCGAGATTTTTCTTTCAGGAGGTTGAGAAATAGGTGCTTGTGATTTTACTTCAGGCGCAGTTTTTGGAGTGGCTTTAACTGGAATATTTTTACTTATTTCTTTGGTTACTTGTCTTTCAGGTACCTGTTCAACTATTACCCTCGAACTTGCCAATGCAGCAGGCAATAATCCCAATAAAGTTACCTCCAACCATAAACGAGGTTGAGTAGTATTTTTAATTTGTACCTCAGAAGTTTGTAAATGTTTTTGACCAGCTAAAATAGTACTAATATCCCATGCTTGAGAAACTTGACAAAGTTGTTCCCAAGTAGCTTTTGTCAACGCCACCAAATTTCCATTTGTCGGTGCAGTTTTTGCTATTAATAAATCTCGGTAAAATCCTGCTAAATTTTGCAATACAATAATAGGTTCCCGACCCCGGTCCATTATTTGACGAGTACATTCCAAAACATCCGTAGAATTATCAGAGGCGATCGCTTCCAAAAGTGCCATTAAATCTCGCTCAGGCACCGCCCCTACCAAGTCCCATACTCGTTCAACTGTAATCTCACCTGCCAATAAACTCAACTGGTCTAACAAACTTTCTGCGTCTCGCAGTCCACCTTGAGCAATTTGAGCTATCATTTGGACAGCTTCAGCACTAATTTCAATCTTTTCTTCCGTAGCAATTTTTTGTAAGTGTCCGACCATCGCTTCTAGAGGAATTCTACGAAAGTCAAACCTTTGACAACGGGAAATAATAGTCGGTAAAACTCTCTGAGGGTCTGTCGTTGCCAGAATAAAGACCACTCGGTTTGGTGGCTCTTCCAAAGTTTTGAGCAGAGCATTAAAAGCTGACACAGACAACATATGGACTTCATCGACCACATATACCTTATAACGACATTGAACGGGTGCAAACTGGGACCTTTCAATCAATTCCCGAATGTTGTCCACACCAGTATTGCTAGCAGCATCAATTTCTATTACATCCAGAGTTGACCCTTTTGTAATACCTGTACAAACATCACAAGTACCACAAGGAGTGGAGGTAGGGCGATCGTGGGAGAGACAGTTGAGAGATTTGGCAAAAATTCTGGCGCTGGAAGTTTTCCCTGTACCTCTCGGTCCTGTGAATAGATATGCTGGAGCTATTCGTTCAGTATGGATAGCATTTGTGAGGGTTTGGGCGATCGCTTCCTGACCCACTAAGTCAGCAAAAGTCTGAGGACGATATTTGTGATGGAGAGGTTTGTAGGCCACAATTCAGAAATAAGAATGATTTCGTATATTCCAATTTGATGAAAGTAATAAGCAATACTAATTTATTGCTTTTTCTGTATTTATACTTAAGAATTTGATGATATTTTAGTTAGGGCTTACCGATCTAATATCAAAGCATTGATAGATAAAGGTTTCAGCTGTTTTAGATTTAAAAAAGTGCGCCTGTTTTCGGTTGCTCAAGGTCAAAAAGGAGCGTATTTTAGGCGAATAGTTGGGCAGAAAATCATTCTTACAAAACTTAGCTCCTACCTCCTCGCTCGTTCCCATTTCTCCTGTCTCCTGTCTTCCCCTCCACCGGAGGGGGAGGGGCGAGGGGTGGGTTGTCTCCTGTCTCCTACCCTCACCCATAAGACTTTTTCAGCAAACCCTAATTATATTGTCTATGAAAATTTATTCCTTTACAAAGGTTTTAACAATTTATGTATTTTCCCTAATTTATATGAAGTATAATATTTACTATTATAGAGTAGTAGCTCAAAAATTCTAAATATCTTACTTAATTTTTGTGAATAAATTAAATGTATGTCTAATTTCTAATACCAAATTCAAAAAGATAGTTATAGTCTTAATCTCTAGATATCCACCGGCAAATTAAACCACTCTAGTAATAATTTCATGAAACTGGCATAACATAATTCCTAACTGATAAGCTAATTTTGATAAAAATAGTTTGAATAGCCTTTATTTTGTGAGTAATTTTGACAAAATCTAACTTAATTTAGATTCGGCTATAAATTTCTATGAGGCTGGAAAATTGGCTAGCTGGTGTAGGATTTATCTTTGATTGCTTAGACAATCAATCTTTAATTTACAGAATTATAGTAAGCATTTCCTGCGGAATGCTGCGCAAACAGCTATTAGCTCTCATGAGTGGGTTTAAATGAATATATAGCAATCCTAAATAGGTTGCGGGTAATCAAAAAGTAGATAAAAAAACTTAAACTCTTACCTGTTCCCTGTTCCCTGTTCCCTAAAAAGCAGTAAGATTTTTGACACGAATAAAATAGGATTGCTATAGACTTTTTAGCATACTTTGATAATAAATATAAATTATTATACCTCAATTAGTAAAGCTTTTATCTCAAACTAAAAGTAATAGCTGTTTGCGTAGCATCCCGCAGGGAAGTGCTGATAACGCAGTTCCTCCGACAGGAGGCTAGCTGACTGCTGAATGCTTACGCATTATAGAACAAAAACTCTAGATTTTATATAATATTTTGTGCATAAGATAAGTCAAAAACGAGTGTATAAATCTGAGGTATTCTCAGAATTTAAGACACCCTCAAAGCAAATAAAAGCAAGATAAATTTATGGTTTATGTTCTGTAACTTCTGGGAAATTAAAATTATTAAGATGCTGACTGTAGATTTACCAGTCAGTGATTTTCAACCAATCTATAATTTTCCTGCCAATCAATAGCCTCAATTATTTTATACAACTATAACTATCAGACATTTATACGGAAATTGCTGTAAATTAATTGTCAAATTTTGTTTAAAACCTATGTTAACACCAATGACTATTGTGGAACCAAAGTTAGCCGAAGCTTCACCAGCACCAGAACTAACTTTGCCAAAATCAGAATATATTTGGATGAGTGCATCTGGAATACTATTGCTATTACTGGTTATTATGAGTATATTCCACCAAGTAAAAATGAAGCAATTTAATAAAAAACTTAATCTGGAGGAGTTTAGAAATAAAGACCTGCAAAAAAAATATAAATTAGCTGTAGCAACTATCTCAAAAATGGAAAAAAATCCTGACTTAATCCATTCGCGAGACTTTAACTTAGACTACTTAAGAATGCGGATGGCAGAGGAAGTTTTTCACTTTGCTATTGTCAATCAAATTAAAGTAAAAGTTAAACAACAAATTAGTGTTGCACTGCGTCCTACTCCATTAACAGCAGGAGAAAAAGGAAGTCCAAGTGGGCGACAAATTGATTCTATGTTTGATGTAGAATATGAGACTGGAGAAGCAGGTAAAGAAGTTAAAAAAAGAGTGTTATTTCGAGTGTCAATCAAACTGACAAAATTACCAACTCAGGCAACTTCTCAAACGATTAATCAAATTATTGATTGTTTAGAAACCTACCTTAGTCCTAGTGACGATCATGATAATTGGACTCCTACTATTCAAGGTCGAATTGTACATATTGATTGGGATCAAAAAGCAAAACCAACACCGATGTTGGTACTAGAACAATCTAATGATGGAGTTCTATTTCGTACTAACCGACCAGCAGTAAGGAATGCTAGTCCACCACCTCCTCCACCTCCATCCAAATCAACTGTAGGTAAAAGAAAGACTACTAAAAAAGTAGCAACCCAACTATCTACAAAAGAGAAAACAAAAGGTGCAATTAAAAATAATGCTAAAAATGCTAAAATTCGGAAATAATTAGGGTTTGCTGAATAAAGTATGAGTGGTAGGGGTAGGAGTCAGAAGTCAGGAGAAACAGGGAATTTAGAGGAGGTAGGAGTAATAATTGTCCCTCAATGCTATAAAATGCGATAATTGTGAGTAAAAATAAATATAGTTATCTTCTTTTTATCGTTAATTTTTGTATAATTTCAACTTTATTGATAACCGAATAATTAAGGTTTAAATCCTCTCCTTTTAAGGAGAAACAAAAAAAATTCCTTTGAATCAATCCTCTTCTTTTCAAGGAGAGGTAATTATTAATTATTAATTATTAATTGTTGAAGCTTCATCAGCAGCATAAATCAAAAACCAACTCGTTCTTTAATGCGGGATAATTTTAATAGTTTTGTGGAATGGTCATCTGGCCCGTTCCCTAAGAACTTTATTCTAACTAATTAATCAGGACTATCAAATAATACAGTTGTCAAATAATAATCTGTCCATTCAGGCCCAAAAGCTTTTTCCAAGACTCGGCGGGTTTTGTCGTTTTGTCTCTGCTGACTAGAGTAATGGCGTTGAGCTTTAAGAATCTCAAGTTGTTGTTCTGGGGTAACAGGTGTTTGGGCGATCGCTTGTTGACAATGTATTTCTAGGTAAGATTCCACTATATCTAGAAATTTTTGCTCTTCGTTTAAATCATTAGGTCTTATGAATAGACAAAATTCTGAAAATATTTCGCCCCATTCTGGGAGTTGGCGAGGAGAAGAAAATTCTTTTATTGGTAAGCTTTTAAGTTGGTAATTATACACTTGTGGCAGTTTTCTATCTTGATTTAGGGGTGATAGATCCACTACTGCTGCACTTATTTGCTCTCTTCCTCCCACTAAGTCTGTGCCAAATATGGGTAAGGCATAACTTGTTCTAGGAAACATTACGCAGTGCAATATATCTAAGCTTTGTCCTACTTTGGCCAGTTCCAGATGTAGCTTGCGGAACTGGGGGGTTTGATAGCATTTATTTTCTATTGTTAGTTTTTCCCCTTCGAGGCGGCCTTCTACATACCCTAGTTCTGCGGGTAAGTAATATGGTTGTAAGTCCAGGTAACGTTGCCAAACTTCTTCTATGGTATCTGCTAGTTGGCGTACTAAGGGGTGTTGTTGTTCTCGTAGTGATGGAATTGATGTTTTTAACATTATAGTTATAGGCCAGTTAGTGTAATTTTACTATATTAGCTTTTTTAGATTTTAGATACTTACTTAATTAGTAGTTTGTATATTAATTAGAATCCCACAATTCTGCATCATTGTCTCAATAAAAATCAGAAATTGAAAGGAGAAATTATTATAAATAGAAAGTGAAGTCATTTCAGTTATCAGTTATCAGTTATCAGTACCTCCCCTTGTAGAGCGGTAGCTCGCGACGCAGCCAAGGGGAGGCTTCAGACCTTATTTTTTGGTGAAAGTTGATTGTGAACTTGGGAAGTATTTTCTTGTTTTCTGAATACTGCGATCGCGCCTCTAGCATATAACGGCGTTCAAAGTTATTAATTTTTCAATTCTTAATATGATTGATTGTCACTTTCCTAAATACTAAATTATCTCCTAATCAGAGTTTGACTTAGATTTTAATTATATAGTAAATATGACTAAAATTTAACCTATATTTACAATCTCAAAGGTATTGAAAAGCTATTCAGTGAAGTTTCGTTAAATTAACTTGCATAGTTAATTAATAGTGCTAAATTAGAAACATGAAGAAGCAAAGAGGCTTCTTTAGCAGATGTCAAAAGTTGAAATAATAACTTAGGAGGCAACAAAAAACTGTTTAACCTGCTCATCATCTGTTCGTTTAGACTCCAACAGCAACCAACGGTGGTTGATATTTCCTCAAATATTTGTAGGGGAGCAATGAATTCAAACTTTTGAAAATTCTAACTCTATTTAATATTGAATAATGTAGAGGAAATTACTCAGCCAAGGAGGTAAAAAAAAGCTGTTTAACTTTAACTTAATCTCAATACAGAGTCGGAATAACACCCATCTAGAAAGCGAATACTTCCTAAAAATTTGGGATTAGTACAGTGAATTGAAGACTGTACATCCAAGACCTAAAGAGGAAAAAAGGAAGTAATGAAGTGAGTATAGGTGGGTGTTATTGTCTGAAAAGATTGACTTAAAAAAATAAAGTAAAGTTTCGTTAAATTGTCTTGTAATTATTAGTAAAAGTGTTAGATTAGTAATTGAAGCAAGTAATTGCATTAACAACCTTATATTCTTTGCTCAAAGAGTTAGAACTTAATACTTAGTGTTAAGGTTTTGACTGAGAAACAGGTTGTTGTCAACCTTAATTGTTAATTTAAGTAGTTGACATTAAAAATAAGGAGGAAACAAAATACTGTTAAATCTAGTTATCTGTCTGATTCAACAACAGCAACTTCTTTGGCAGAAGCTGGTATTTCCTCAAGTTGTAACAGTAAGGAAGTAAAGATTGCTCAAGTTTAGATTTGAGTTAAACTTCATTTCAAATTCATTAAAACAGAGGAAATAATTTCAGGAACTCAGGAGGTTATAAAGCTGTTAAATCTACGAAAATCTGTCTCCTTAAATAATCAAAAACAACGCCAAAATAGAAAACTAATACTTCCTTAAATGGTAAAAGGGGAGCGATGTAACTAAGATTTCTTTTATGACTTAGTGCAACTCCAGAAATAATCCATAAATTGAAGGAAGTCACTGAGTGAGTAAGACTGAGGCGTTGTTTTTGTTGTGGGGAAAAAAAGTTAAGTAGCTATTAAGAAAAAGCAATAGCAGTGAGGGAGCAAGATGCTCCCACTACCGTGTCTGGTAACAAAAATAACTATAATGCAGCACCACCGAAAAAAAATCCTGATATGTAGGGGCGAATGGCATTCGCCCTCCCTATATGTAGAGTCTCTGCGTAAGTCCTGACTATATAATAACATTTGTACGTTTTAGTCAGTGTAATTATGAGCAAAAGTAAAAGTAAACCTAAACCTTGGGATGAAAATTGGGAAAAACTTGAAGATATTGGTAGTGGTGGTCAAGGCAAAACTTCTTTAGTCAAATCTAAAAATGATTCATCTCTTCCTGGCAAATATGTACTAAAAATACTTCATAAGCAAAAGGATGATGAAAGACGTGCAAGAATGTACAGAGAGGTAACTAATATCAGAACTTTGAAAAATCCCGGAATACCTAAATTAATTGATTCTAATTACGAGTTTTTTGAAGACTTAAATATTCCTCTCTACATGGTGACTGAATTGATAGAAGGAAGTACATTAGAATAGTTTGTAGCAGAAGGTGTAATGAATGTTTTTGATGCTGTACATTTTACACTCAAATTATTAGATATTCTTGAATATTGTCATCAAAGAGATATAGTTCATCGAGATATTAAGCCCGATAATATTATTATTAGAAACAATGATATTACTACACCTGTATTAATAGATTTTGGTCTTTCTTTTAACAAAGAAGATGATACAAGTTTAACACCTACAGGACAGGATATAGGAAATAGATTTCTTGTGCTTCCAGAGCATAAACGAGAAAGTGGTTTACAAAGAGACGAACGGTCTGACATAACACAAGTTTGTGGCATTTTATTTTTTGTTATAACAGGAAAAGAACCTCGCCATCATTTAGATGAAAGAGGAAATAAACCACATCAGAATCAGAGGCAAGAAATTCAACAAAATTTATCAATTTTACCCCAACACATACTATCTAAAATCAATAGAGTTTTTGATAGAGCTTTTGAATATAGAATAGATACTCGTTGGCAGTCTATTCCTGCACTTAGAAATACTTTAATAAATATTGTAGAATCAGAAAATCAAGACCCTAATCAAACTGAAGTTTTATTAGAACAGATTAGATACAAAGTATCAAGTAATGTAGAAAAGAAGTTATTTCAAGATATTTCTCATAAAATTATTAGTGAAGTTTTTAAGATTGTTGAGCGTATAGTCCCAGAGATTAGTTCTGATTTTTATGTTGCAGATAAAGGAAGAGCAGATACATCACGCATATACCACGACTGGGAAAATTTCAGATTTAGATATACATCTGTAGGTCTGTTTTATGGAGGGGGTATTAACGTATCTTATGATTTTTTAAATGAATTCTTTTCTCCCGCATTTGAAGGGTACTTAACAGGAAATGAAGTAATTTTACTAGGAATTATCAATCCTTCTGATAAAATTACAGGAAGTTCTGATGAAGAAAAAATTGAATTACTACGAATTCCTCTAAGTAGTGAACCTGATTTTACTGGTTTTGATGAACGTCTCAAAGATTTCTATGTAGAAGGGATTCATCGTGTCATGTGAATTACTACAAAAATTAGTCAATTTTATAAATCAACTTTTAGCGATTTGTTAATAATTAGCACCCTGGTTAGCATCAATTATTCTGATGTTTACTTCTCCCCCACTCCCCTACTCCCTCACTCCCCCACTCCCCTACTCAAGATACGGGATAAATTTATAAATCAGCTTTTAGCGATCGCCACCGCTAGAAAATTTATATATAGCGTTAACAAGAAATTAATCACACCAAATATAGAAAAAATTAGATTAAGTCTACCATAGGAAACTCAAGAATTTATATTTGTAGATAGAAACCTAAGCACAATAGTTATTTTTTTGTGCTAATGTAAAATGTGAAAAATTTAACCAAACTAATATATTTGTTGTATACAAAATAACCTAGAAAAGAAAGCAAAAACTAGGTAAATTAACATCAACCAAATTAGTTAAAACAAAACTCAGTGAAACATTATTTTAGTCAGGACTTACGCACGAACACTAAATCAAGTGAGGGCGAATGCCATTCGCCCCTACAGATGGTGTTTTCAAGGTGAATTTGTGTAAGTCCTGTTTAATAAATCTTGACAACTAAAAGTGCGATAACAAAATGATTCCTCAAAAATTGAAACTAAAAAATTTCCTCAGCTATCAGGAAGCAACTCTAGATTTTACGGGTCTGCATACTGCTTGTATTTGCGGACCAAATGGTGCAGGAAAATCTTCTCTATTAGAAGCGATCGCCTGGTCAGTGTGGGGAAATAGTCGTGCCGCTACTGAAGATGATATTATCAGTCTGGGAGAAAAGGAAGTACGAGTAGACTTCACCTTTAGCAGCAACGGTAACGTCTACCGTGTAATTCGTGGTCGTCGTCGGGGTAGTTCAGCTACTCTAGAATTTCAAATTAGCACTGGTTCCCGGTTTAAAAGTCTTACTCAAAAAGGCGTCCGTGCAACCCAACAAACTATTATCCAACATCTCAAACTCGACTATGAAACATTCGTGAACTCAGCATATCTGCGTCAAGGTAGAGCAGATGAATTTATGCTCAAACGTCCTAATGAACGGAAAGAAATTCTCGCCAACCTCCTCAAACTTGACCAATATGACACCCTGGGAGAAAAAGCTAAAGATACTGCTCGACAATTTAAAGCTAAAGTGGAATTACTCGAACAGACCTTAGAAGTAAACCAAAAGCAACTCGAACAAAAAGAAGCGATCGCTAAACAACAGACTCATCTCCAAACTACCCTTACTCAACTCCAGCAACAACAAGAATGTGATAAAGAACGACTAAAACAACTGCAAACTCAACAAAACCATCGTCTAACCTGGGAAAAACTACTGCACGGACAACAACAACAATATGACAAACTGGTGCAAGAATGTTATCGCCTCCAACAGGAACTCAAAACTACCCAACAACAACAAGACGAACTATTAGCAGTTTTAGAACAGGAAGATGAAATTAAAGCTGGATATGCTCATTTCCAAAACTTGCAAACTACCGAAGAGAGTTTATCTGCAAAATTTAGAACCCATCAAAATGCTCTGAACCAGCGTCAACAACTCCAGGAAAAACAACGTCAACAACTCCAAGAAGTACAAAACAAAATTCAGCAACATCAAGCACAGTTAAATTCTCTAAAACAACAGGAACAAGAAAATTTGGATATTTTGAGTAAGCGTGCTGATATTGAAACTGCTCTGACACAACTGCAAACTGCCAGAACAAAATTAAATGAACTAGATAAGTTACAGGTGGAAGTTACCCCACTACAGCAACAACGCCAAAAATTACAAACTGAACTGGAACGGGAGCAAGCACGTTTGAGCGCTCGTTTGGAAGAACTCAATTCTAGAGTGCAGCAACTCAGAAAAACTCAACTGCAAAAGCAACCTCAACTACAAGCAGCATTACAGGAAGTAGTAGAAGAAATTTCTAAATTAGATAATAAGCGAGTTTATCTGCGACGGGTACAGGAGAAGGGACAGGAAAGACATCATTTTCTCGAACGTTTAGTTCGTAATAAAAAAGACTACGAAACTAGACTGACTGAGTTAGACCAAAAGTTGAAATTATTAAATAAAGGTACCGATAATATTGAAATAGGAGTGACAGAGTACCCACCTTGTCCATTATGCGATCGCCCCCTGGATGAACATCACTGGAATTTAGTCGTGGACAAACATCAGAGTCAGCAAAAGGAAATTAGAGACTTATTATGGGTTGCACGGGAACAACTAGCTATTTCTGAGCGGGAAATTCAGGTTTTGAGAACCGAATATCGGCAAATAGAGGGAGAGTTAGAGAAATATGATGAGTTGCGGGAATGTCGAGGTAGTTTACAAGCGCAGTTAGATAATATTGGTAAAGATGAAACTTTGTTGCAAGAGTTAGTAAAGGAAGTGACACAGGTAGAGCGATCGCTACAGACGGGAGATTTTGCAGCTAATTTATATGCTGAACTTAGCATTTTAGAGGAAAAAATTAAACAGCTTAATTATGATGACCGGAGTCATAGTTTAGCTAGACAAGAAGAGAAGAAATTAAGGTGGGCAGAAATTAAGTATGGTCAGATTAAAGATGCAGAGACAAAGTTGGGGAAAATTAGGGTTCATCTGCCAGAAATTGAAGAGCAAATAGTTAGTTTAAAGCAGGAGTTGGAGCAACAAAAACAAACTTCTCATGTACAACAGCAAATTATTATGATTGAGAGAGAAATTGCTGAAATTGGATATGATTTAGAAGAACATAATTGTGTGAGGTCTGAATTGAGAAAAACACAATTTTGGTTAACTCGTGTGGAAAAATTATGTCAGGCTCAAAAACAATATCCCCAACTATTAAAACGAATTAATGAATTGAAGGAAGTTATCGAAAATCAGCAACAAGATTTAGCAGGAATTAAAAGCCAGATTTTAACTTTAAATCAACAGTTAGAACAAACTCCTGATGCCGATGAAAAGATTCTATTTTTAGATAAAAAAATTCAAGACCGTCGTCGGCAGTTAGATGAAAAGTTGGGAAGTTTAGGAAAAGTGCAACAGCAATTACAACATTTAGAGAAATTGAAAGTTCAAACCCATGAACAATTAGAGCAATTAAAAACTGCTAAAAGGCAATATCGAGTTTATCAAGAATTATCTTTAGCTTTTGGGAAAAAAGGTATTCAAGCGCTAATGATTGAAAATATTTTGCCACAATTAGAAGCTGAAACAAATCAGATTTTAGCAAGATTAAGTGGTAATCAATTACACATTCAATTTGTGACTCAAAAAGCTACAAAAGGGAGTAAAAAAAATAGCAAATGGATAGATACTTTGGATATTTTAATTGCAGACACTCAAGGAACAAGACCTTATGAAACTTATTCCGGTGGAGAAGCTTTTAGAGTTAACTTTGCTATCCGTTTAGCATTGTCAAAATTGTTGGCACAGCGTTCTGGAACTGCATTACAACTGCTAATTATTGATGAAGGATTTGGCACTCAAGATGCTGAAGGATGCGACAGATTAATTGCAGCTATTAATGCCATTTCTTCTGATTTTTCTTGTATTTTGACTGTGACTCATATTCCTCATTTTAAAGAAGCTTTTCAGGCACGAATTGAAGTTAGTAAAACCCCTCAAGGTTCTCAAATTATGTTATCTGTTTGATATTTATTAGGGAGTTGGGAGTGGGCGAATGGTTGAGTGTGTTATAGCTGACAATAATGCGCTCATTTTTTTAGGATCAGAAGGGAATTGGCTATGCTTAAGTTTACTCATAGACTGCGTTACAAGTGAGTTGGCACTAAAATACAGCTTCTCTAGTTTTAGCCTAATTAAGCGATCGTCCTTATCAGACACTTAACTTTCTACTTATATTAAAATTCTGAAGTTGATTTCAAAGAAGTACAAGGACATCTAGATATATGGAAACTTCAGGAAATGAGACTTTTGATTTATTTGATCGCTTTACACAAGAATGGGAAATTTATGAACAAGGAGGAGATGTTGCACAATCTCTTGATTCTTATGTGAAATACCTTGATGGTGCTTTCTTAAAAAGCATCTACGGTCAAATTCCCTATTGGGCAAAAAAACTAGGAGATGCAGAAATAGCGACACCGTTCCCGACCGAGCCTGCCAATCGTGAATGGTGGAGAACGGGATTTGATTATTAAGACATAATAGATTAAAAGGGAAAATGAAAATTATTTGAATAAAATAATAGACTTGTCACTTTATAACTTAAAAAATTCCCAAAAACCTTGTTCTACAAGGATTGTAGCCATTGGAAACTAAAATGCCTTAGAATTATTGCTCTGTCTAGGTTGGAGGAATTTTTTTCCTCTATTTAGTGACAAGTCTAATAGCTATAGAAAATGGTGACGCGTTAGCGCCACTATTTTAAGTGGGGAGTTCTACAATGGCATCAATAAGCATTAAGAATCACTATTGAGAACTGCACTTTCCAAGAGGTCTTCTTCATTCTTCTCGGTTTTAAAAAAAGAGAAATTATAGGCGTTTGAATTTGCGTTTTAAAGTCGCACCTGCTCCAAGAATTCCAAGGGAAACGAGACTTATGGTTGATATTGGTTCAGGTGTTGCTACAATATCAGGTGGAACTAATATAGGAAAAATAGGAACAGGAGGCATATCAACTGCTACGGCATTACCAAATACTTTGACTTGAATATCAAAATCTCGAAATTCATCTGCTTCCAGAATTGTGGAGAAAGTACAAGTAACATTACCATTTTGAGCGTCGTTAGCGTCAATATTAAGGCTTAAAGGCGCACAAGCTGCATCGGGAGTACCGAATCCATCTACACTAACTTCATAACCAGCAGAAGCATCTTCAAATGCCAAATTATTTGCTACAGCACTTAAATTATAACTAAAGCTCAAATCAAATGTTAGTGGTATATCTTCAGCTGGTGGGAATCCATCTCGGCCTGTTGGATTACCCAATCTACCAAAAAGCATTGCTTGTGAATAAGCTTCGGAGAAACCTGAAGAAGGTCCTGCATCACCAAAGGCAGCTCCCCCCTGTAATTTGTCTTTCAACTGGAGGGATAGGATCTGGACCTGAAACCGTAAATTTATTATAGTCAGCAAAAGCATCTCCAAAGAAATTTCTATCACCTCTGGGTGCAGTATTTCTTTCTGTTCCTGTACTTAAAGTAAATCCAAATTTGTTGGTTATAGCGTCAGGCATTGTAAGATTAAAATTATTAATTTCTGCTAAGAAACTTGCTGCCTTTGCCTCACCAGCTATACAGATCGAACTACTTAAGCTTAAAGTGAAGAAAATAACTTTTTTTAGTAACTGATTACAATGATTTGAGGAATTTTGAAATTCCATATTTTAAACTTTAATTCAGAATAACTTTACTTTACTAATAATCTCACAGTAATTCCACAGTGGTTGCTCATTTTTCTGCTCACTTATCTGTTCACTTTTTTATTAAATTGTTCACTTTCTGTTCATTTTTCTATTCAAAGTGTTCAGTTTAGAAAATAGAGCGACATCAAAATTAACTCAAATACAAGGTTGACTTCTGTTAAATAAATAAAAATTAAAAAATAATATCTAATATAGCTGATAATAATGCGCCCGCCGTTTTGGATTTAACAGCGAGCGTATTTTCTGATCAGTTGAAGATTGGACCCTGCAGAAATGTAGGAGTAAAAATATTACCTTAATCAAACAAGACCCTCAGACTTCGTTAAATTTAGATAAGCACCAACTTTTACTATTACCGAGCCAATATATATGTCCCGTATCAGAGCGCCTAAACTGCCCCAAAATTATCCCTGGCTAAATACAGACAAACCACTGTCCCTCGAATCTCTAAAAGGACGAGTGGTTATCCTCGACTTCTGGACTTACTGTTGCATTAATTGCCTCCACGTTCTACCAGACCTAGAATTCCTAGAACAAAAATATCCAGATAGCCTGACTATTATTGGTGTCCACTCAGCAAAATTCGAGAATGAAAAAGAATTGGAAAATGTCCGCCAAGCTATCCTCCGCTACGATATTGGACATCCTGTTTTAGTGGACAGTGGATCGAGAGTTTGGCAACAATATGCTGTTCGTGCATGGCCGACTTTCAAAATTATCGATCCAGAAGGGTATATAGTGGGGTCTGTTTCTGGTGAAGGTAAACGTGATGTCTTGGATGAAATTATTGGTAAATTGATAGAAGAACATCAAGACAAAGGTACTATTAATTTTAGTGAAGTTAGCTCAATTCTAGAAAAGCAAAAGCAACCTGTGACTACACCTTTAGCTTTTCCAGGTAAAGTTCTTGCTGATAGTGATACTAATCAATTATTTGTCGCCGACTCAGGACATCATCGTATTGTTGTTAGTACTCTTGAGGGAGAAGTTTTGCACATTATTGGTACTGGGAAAGCAGGATTAATTAATGGTTCATTTTCTGAAGCTCAATTTTTTGCTCCCCAAGGTATGACTTTTGATGCCAAGAATCAAATTCTATATGTTGCCGATACAGAAAATCATGCTTTACGCAAAATTGATTTTAGAACTCAGCAGGTGGAAACTATTGCAGGTACTGGAGAAAAAAGTTATCAAATTGCATCTCATAGTGGAGTTGCTAGAGAAACTAAACTTAATTCACCTTGGGATGTGGACAAGATAGGCGATCGCATCTTTATTGCTATGGCAGGTTCCCATCAAATTTGGCTGTTGCAACTGGATACTGGGATGATTAGCACTTATGCAGGGACTGGTGCAGAAGCTTGTGTAGATGGCTCTCTGACAGAATCTGCTTTTGCTCAACCTAGCGGTATTAGTACGGATGGCAATGAATTATTTGTGGCAGATAGTGAAATTAGCTCTATTCGAGCAGTAGGTATTAATGAGCATCCGCAAGTGCGGACTATTTGTGGTAGTGGAGGACTATTTGGCTTTGGCGACAAAGATGGCCAAGGTTCAGAAGTTTTGCTACAACACTGTTTGGGAATAGAATATACCCAAAATTATGTATGGGTTGCTGATACCTATAATCACAAAATTAAGCGGGTAGAATATCACGCAGGTTTATGCCTTACCATGTTAGGAAATGGCACCACTGGTCATCAAGATGGACAAGGTATTAATTGTCAATTTTTTGAGCCATCAGGATTAAGTGCGATCGCGCAACATTTATTTATTGCAGATACAAATAATTGTATTATCCGCAAAGTTGAGCTAGATACCTTGGAAGTCACAACCGTAAATTTTCCAGGTTTGTGCGCTCCTGATGTCTGTTTATAGCAGAAGGAAGAAGGAAGAAGGAAGAAGGAAGAAGGAAGAAGGAAGAAGGAAAAATCTTACGTTGTCTGAGTTTTAAGCTTTTAAATCTTTGTGATTCTTTTTCCTCCCGTACGTCGCCCTACCGACAGCTCCCCTAACTGATTCCTAAAGACTTAACCATGTTTAACCGGATTAGATATCATGTCTGGATAAAAGCATGACAAAAAAACTTTTTCTTCCTTATACCTTAAAACCCCCTCTTCTTCACTCCTGAGTTCTGAGTTCTGATATAATGTCCTGTAAAATCTTTATTGTATAAAATAAGGTAGCAATGGGAAAAAAACCTTCTGCCTTCTGCCTTCCTTCCACCAGACATGATATTACTACCAAATGCTAAAAATCTAACATTTAAAATCTGTAATTATTAGCTTCCAACAACGTAAGAATTTTTTCCACATCATTAAATTCCCCAACAATTCTCCGCACAGGTAGAGGCCAAACCCTAATCAAGGTAGGAGTAGCAGTAATTTGATCTGCTTCAGCTTGTTCGGGATGTTGCAACACATCTATTACCTTCAAAGTATAAGGATGAGAAAGAGACTGTTCTAATATTTGGTGGAGACTCTTCAGAGCCCGCTCAGTGCCAATACTATTACCCGATACAAATAACCGAAGAACATACCCTTGAACTTCTGGTTTTTCTAGTTGTAGATCGAGACTGGAAGTCAAAACTTCCTCTGGAGTTGAGTCCAGATTAAACTCTTGCTGCTCAAGATGTACAACAAGGTCATGATTTTCCCAGAGTTGAGAAAACTGGTCATAATAAGTAGAAATTACCATTGGATTACAAAATTCCTCTGACCAAGGAGCAGGTTGCCAAATCAAGTTATCAGTCTTAAAAATGGCATTAAGTAATATTTGATATCTTAAAACAGGAGCATAAGCTTCAGCAGAGATTTGGACTTCTTGAGTGCGAGGGTCTAACCATTTATCAATAGTTGCAGTGTATCCTGGTATCAAGAAATGAGGTGGTTCAGATAACCCCAATATTTCTTGTAGCTCTACACAGAGGTGTAGATGCCATCGATTTTGTTTACTTGGGTCTATACAATAAATTAAATCCCCCCCAGGTGTAAACAAGGCAATACCCTTGAACAACAGGGGGAATTTTACTGGATCTGGTTTCAAGAAAATCAATTAGGATCGACTACAGACTTTAGAGTTTTTTCATTAAACTCGACTGGTTAAAGAAGCGTTGAGCACTCAGCACTCAGCACTCAGCAAGATTATTTTTTTGAACGTGCGAGAAGGGAATTTCAAACCCTACTCAACAATCCTGCGCAATACAATAGTTGCAGGGGATTTTAACCTAGAGCTGCAAAAAGCTGTTAACGCAGTTCCGACTTGGGAGGGTAGCTGAATGCTAAAAGCTGATAGCTAATTAAGGCATTAGCTTAACTTCAAACTGTACCCTTCACTTATACTCTAGTTCATCTAGAGACCTTAAAATTTAAAACTTCACAATCTTTTTAACTTTCCTGGGGAAAAGTCCCGCGCTGTAATTTTTAATTCAGCGCCCTACGAGAAAGTCGGGTGTTATGTGTGCGGTTTGCCTGATTTTCTATGCACTCCTTTAGCACTGGAACACTGGCACTACCACAGCTATAAATCAAAACAGTTGTTATGATAGATAACGTAGATATAAAGGTCGATACTACATCATGCTACTGAAATATAAGTACAAGCTCAAACCACAGAAAAGCCAAACGGTAATTATAGCTAATTGGTTGGAATTAGCCCGAAAGCAATATAACTACCGTTTAGCTCAAAGGATGAATTGGTTTGAAGCCACACGGACACCAGTAAACGCTTGCCCACTTAACGTTTCAGTAGTTCCTGTAGAAAAGATTTATCATGCATATCCCAGAGTTTAGAATACAAACAAGGGACGGTAGAAAAAAAGACGGCGATGGTAATCCAGTAACAAAGAAAGGCGATAGGCATCCAAATATAATAAATGGTTATGTTGTGTGGGAAACTGTTCAACTAGCAGATTTAGTACAAACCAAAAAGCTATTTCCTGAGTATAAGTCTATGCACTCTCAAGTGCTACAAGATGTTATCCAGCGTGTACAAACTACTATGGATAAGTTGTGCCTTACCTGACAAAAACGGTAAAACCAGTGGGAGACCTAAATTCAAAGGGAAGCATTACTATAACTCGTTCAGTTATCCTCAGCTATCAAATACCAATATTGTTAAAAATGCTAACGGTCGTTATTGTATCAATTTACCAAAAATAGGCTTAGTTCCTTTTGTCTACAATCGCTCAATACCAAGAGGATTCAAGGTTAAAACCGGAACAGTAATCCGTGAAGCTGATGGTTGGTATATCAGCTTAACAATAGAAGATAAGACTGTAGCATTAGAGGTTGCAGAAATTCAACCCACTAAAGAAAACTCATGGATGTATTGATTTAGGATTGTTGCACTATGCTGTTACCAGTGATGGTGAGTTTATAGAAGTTCCCAAGTTCTTTAGAAAATCTGAGTATCGATTGTCTAAACTCCAGGTTAGATTGGCTAAGAAACGAAAACATTCCCGATCTTGGAAGATTCTCAAGTGCAAAATAGCTAAACTGCATCAATTAATAGCTAGACAAAGGTTAGACTGGCAATTCAAACTTGCTTATCATTTGTGAGCGTGATTGTCAGGTAATATTCCTTGAAGACCTACAGATAGCTTCTTTAGTTAGACGTTGCAAAGCAAAAATCAGCGATATAGCAGTCGAAGCAAAGGTTAGGACAGATCAAAAACTTAAAACTCAGACAATGTAATACTTTTCCTTCTTCCTTCTTCCTTCTTCCTTCTTTCTTCTGCCATAATGGCCAGTTCTTACCCAACGGTCAATCGGCGAAGTCAGGACTAAATAAGTCCTTGCAGGATGCAGCTTTTGGTAAGTTTGTTCAAGTCTTAGAATATGTCCCTTGGAAACTTGGCAAGATAATTATCACGCGTAGACCCAAAAGGTACATCTCAACATTGTTGGGAATGCTTAAGTAAAGTCCCTAAAAGCTTATCAGAGCGTTTCGCTCCGCGACATGAAAGGCATTCATGTCCTAAATGCGGACAAGAACTAGATAGGGACTATAACTCACCCACCCCTCTAGCTCCCCTCCCGGGAGGGGATGGGGGTGGGTTGGATTGTTATCAACGCAGGGGGAAGACATCACCTCTGTTAAAACTGCGGTCAGAGCTTCTCTGGCTGAAGAATCCCGCGTTGTCGCGCCATGCGCAATGTTGGGAGTATGTCAAATTCTACCTCGTAAAATCTGAGCCATTTCATTTGGGAAGGGAGACTGGTCTATTGCTGTTTCTTCTGTTATTCGACCTTCTTGATAAAGATCAAACAAAGACCTATTCATGGTAGTCATACCTTCATAAGTATCTTTGAGCATAATTTGGTTAATTTCCTCATACTGGTCTTTAACAATATATTCCTTAACTACATCAGTATTAATCAAAATGTCATGGAAAGCTGCTCGCTTACCATCAGTAGTTTTGCACAACAACTGAGCAATAATTGCTACCAGAATTTCTGAAAGAGCTAATTTAATCGCTGGTTGCTCCTCAGCAGAAAACATATCCAAAATACGAGTCAGAGTCTTGATGGCACTGTTGGTGTGTAATGTTCCCATTACCAAGTGTCCTGTAGAAGCAGCTTTAATAGCAATTCCCACCGTTTCCTTATCTCGAATTTCCCCTACTAACATTAAGTCAGGGTCTTGACGGAGAGCACCTTTAAGAGCATTGAAGAATTTTAGAGTATGTCTACCTACTTCCCGGTGCTTGATCAAACATTTTCGGCTTTCATGGACAAATTCCACAGGGTCTTCGATAGTGATGACATGATAAGGAAAAGTACTGTTCATAAAATCAATCATCGCTGCCATGGTGGTGGACTTACCAGAACCTGTAGGTCCGGTCACCAAAATTAACCCTTTATGGTAATGACAGACTTTCTTAAAGACTTCTGGCAATTTAAGTTGCTCCATCGTCAGGATTTTAGACCCAATCAGTCGTAAAACCATGGCTGGACCTGCAAGAGAGTCAAACAAACTAATCCTAATCCGTACAAAACCCAAGTCAGCAGCACCATCAAAGTCAAGATTTTCTTGGAATGCACGAATTTCTTCATCTGTAAGAATTTCTCGCAACCAAAACATAAAGGTGTTCAAATCAGTTTCTGGATATTCAAGGGGTAGAAGGTCTCCACGTTTGCGGAACCGTGGTACTTCTTTCACCCCTAGATGAACATCTGAAACACCTTCTTCATTAGCTCGCCGGACAATATCTGTCAGTGGTATTTGTCCAGAACCCAGTTGTGGACCACCGGGAGTTGGTATTTGAGGTACTGGTGCGGTTTCCGTTGGAGGAATTATTTGTTGAGAAACAGATGTTGATGATGCTGGTGGAGCGGAAGAAGGTGGAGGAGATGTTGGCGGTCTTCTTGCTGCTGGTGGACTAGGTGGAGCTGGGGGACGCGGTAAACCACGGCTTCCAGGAGGACGAGGTGCTGGGGGACGAGGTGGTGGTGTTTGTGTCATAGTTGCATTACCTTGCTGAATTAGGATATTGCAGTCAATAAATATATTCTAATTCTAACGGCAAGTCAAAATGGGTAGTATTTAAAATATTTAATTATTTTTTGGATACCAACAACATTAGCCTTAAAAAGGTTTATTGCCTACTTGAATTTACTGTTAAGTCTTGCTTTTTGAAATTGCTGTTGCCAGAGGATTATTTTAATTTTCCATACTTTAATTCCATACTTTAATAATCACCGTTCAACAATTAATAATTAATAATTAGGGTTTGCTGAAAAAGTCTTATGGGTAAGGGTAGGAGACAACCCACCCTCGCCCCTCCCAGGAGGAGGGGAAGACAGTAGACAACCCACCCCTAACCCCTCCCCTCCCAACCCACCCTAACCCCTCCCAGGAGGGGAGGGGGAGACAGGATAAATGGGAATTAATTAGGAGGTAGGAGGAAGAATAATCAAGGGATTATTCTGTGCAACAAAGCCGCCTAAAATGCTAATTTTTTGAACCATTACGACCATTAAGCTTGGACTTTTTTCAACTAAAAAATACGCTCTAGCTTTAGATATCAATGTTTTTAGATTTAATCAGCAAACCCTAATTAATTATTACCTCTCCTTGAAAAGAAGAGAATTGAGGCAGTAGGGAAAATTTTTTTTCTCTGAGAAGATAAACTTCAGTATTTTCTTGCCTCCTGCTTTCCTAGGTCATGCTACGCAAACAGTAGGAGGTACTGATAACTGATAACTGACTCCTTTTTCAAAGCTTATTTTTTAAACTTTCACTTAATTACAATTTTGTCTGATTTTAATCTTCATACCATTTCTCAACCTCAAGTTCTTAGTTATACATCCATCTTCAGATACTTCTATTCTATTTTTAGATATTTATTAGGAGGTTGATTTTGCGGTTTAGTAGATTGAGGCTTGTTTAGTTTTAATATATTGTTGGCTTCATTATCTGATAATTTTTGAGTGTAATTTTTGACAAAGAAGGATACTCAAAAAATATTATTAAGAATATAGGTATAAAAGAAATCAAATTGAGTTGTTTTAATAATGAAATAGTCATACTACCTCTTTCTTAAATCTGCTACTTTCAACAATTAATAATTAATAATTAGTAATTAACAATTACCTCTCCTTTAAAACGGATAGGATTGACTAAAAGGAAAATTTTTCTTCTGTTGCTCGATTGGATATGGTGCAGGTTTCCTCGCCATCCCATCCTACGGTAAGCTCCAAAGATAGAACTCCGTTCCGCTGACGCGAAACGCGTCAGCGTTGCGTTGCGCCAGCTTTGCGTTGCGCCAGCTTTGCGAAACAAAAGCAAAAGCAAACGACCGCTTTTATCCCCTTAAAAGAGGAGGCTTTAAACCACAATTTTTCGGTAAATATCAGGTTGCTCGATCTACAGACTCAAAATCTCAATGGCTTTGAGTAATAATTACTAGCCTAAGCTCAGAGAATATGTGAAAAGTATTTACCATTTTGGCGTTGCTGAATTGAAGTATGAATGCGCGATTGTTTGGTTCTCGCCTTCGCCCCCTCTGGTCCACCATTCAACAAAAAGCGAAACATCCTCTGGCTTCCCCCGATCCTGCGGGGGACGGGAGGGGGATCAAAAAGGCGGACGGGAGGGGGATTAATAAAAGGGGACTTTTAGAGTTTTATTCCCCCCAATGGGTGGGGGGCTAGGGGGGCTTGCATCATACCCAGAATCATCAACACCACCGTTTTTCACTTCAAGGAAAATAACTTTAGCATTGCCACCCTTAAGCTAGAGTATATACTTAGCCTAAATAAAAAACTGTATTCATATAGAGTACCTTAACTATCTTTTCATCAAGTTGGGACTATTTAGAAACAGAGGCCGGATAAGTAGACAATTTTTGTGTGTATAAATCACTAATAACTTCGATCATGCATCCCCTAAAAAACGGACTATTGTTGAAAATTTTTGTGAGATATTGTTAATTAACTCAATATTTAAAGATGTTATCGATCGCTCATCAGTTAAAGAAGTAGTCAGCAATCAGTGTTTCCGTTCCAGAATGCAACCCTTGCCAGCTTTTTCAAAGGAGGCGATCGACTGCTTTGAAAACAGGAGCGACTTGCTCGAAGTCGGGAGGTCCAACCCAAGCTTTTAGGGTGCTGAAATGCTGATAGCTAGTTAACTGATTCAAATGGTAGCTACACCAACAAATCAAGATTTTCCTAAATGTTGTTCTATCTTATTTTGCTTGATGATTATGTTTCATCAGTTTACCTATCCGTTCTTAGAAACCTACGATTATCTATATAAATCTATGATTATCTATAGATAGCCTGTTCTATTCCTGTTTCTATCTGGCAACGTCGGCGCCTGTCCAGTCCACAGGCTGTCACGGTCGTTTGCTTTTGCTTTTGCTTTTGCTTCGCAAAGCTGGCGCAACGCAAAGCTGGCGCAACGCAAAGCTGGCGCAACGCAACGCTAGCGCGAAACGCGCCAGCGTTGCGGAGCAAACTGACCGCCATAGCTAAATTTAACGCTTTATACTAGATAATCATAGATTATGTCAAGCTGTTATTTACCCTTACTTATATATCAAATATATCAAATCGAATTTCGGTAAATATAATAATTTTCCAAAAAATACGCGATGTGTATGATACATTTCTAGATTCTCTGTTCCCTAAAAATCAAAATTTTTACCTAATTCCAAGAATAAACGCTATATAAAATTACCCGAGAATCAAGAAAAACTATCTCGTAGAAGGGAAAGTTTGAAGTAAATTAAGACACCGATAAAAACTGATTTAGAGGTATGTTAGGATTACAGGTATAGTGAAAATATCAAAAAAGGAGATATAATAAATTATGGGGAGGCAAAATATAAAGTTTTGGGGACTTTTGGCTTTAGCGACATCCCCAATAATTGTAACTTTTTCAGGGGTGCATCTAGTACAAGCACAGTCAACCGCAGAATTGCTGATTAGTGTAAAATTTCCTTCTGGGCCACAAAGGCCAAGTTCAGAAGAAACAAGAGGTGCAGGTACTCGTGGAGACCCCTGTACTCGTGGTGAAATCAAATTGACAGCCTTAATGCCAGGAGATAATGTCGTAACAACAGTTGCTAATAACCCCAAATTTTTCCTGTATGTTCCCGAACACAAAGCAAAGTCAGCAGAATTTGAAATAACTGATAAATCATCAGGTAAGAGCATCTATTTAACTGAATTAGATATTTCCGAGACTTCTGGTATTGTGAAACTTACCCTGCCAAAAAATATAAGTCTGACAACCAATAAAGAATATACTTGGGCATTTGTAATGATTTGTAATGAAGGTGAAGATGAATGGGATCGCAGTGGTTACCCATATGTTGAAGGAACTATCAAAAAAGTAGAAATCAGTTCAGACTTAGAAAATAGCTTAAAAAACGCTAGTCCCCTGGAACAAGCAGAAATATATGCAAAAGCAAGGATTTGGAATGAAACGATCGCTACTGTGGCCGAGTTACGCGATTCTAACCCGACAGAGTGGGAAGAATTACTAACATCAGTCGGATTACAAGAGATTGCTTCTGAACCCTTTGCACCCTGCTGTCAAATAGAAGAATAAATTAAGTTAGCATTGAAATAGCTGTCAGTAACTAAGTTGAGTCTGGTACACTACTATCACATTGATTTTATGGTGAAGGCGAGCAAATCGCTCTGTTTTTTTTACCCCATAATTAAGGTTTAAAGCCTCTCGTTTAAAGGAGAAACAAGAAAAAACTTTCATGATTAGTCAATCCTATCCGTTTTCAAGGAGAGGTAATTGTTAATTATTAATTATTAATTATTAATTATTAATTGTTGAACTACCCCCAAAAACTTTTAATTTCTACAAAGCAGCTAACACAAATGTTATGGAATAAATGCCAGAATTTTTTTTCTCAGTGGTATGGTGTATGGATTACCGCCCCCAGCATCACAGGGTTAGTAATCCTACTACGTTTTCTTGGCTTACTACAAGCTTGGGAATGGGCAACTTATGACCAATATATGCGATGGCGGCCTTTGGAGAGTCCAGACAATCGTATCGTCATTGTAGGTATAAATGAAGATGATGTCAGAGCAGTCGGGCAACCAATTTTTCCTGACGCTATTTACGCTAAATTGCTGAATAAATTAAAAGCAATGGAGCCAAAAGTTATTGGTCTAGACATTTATCGAGACTTACCTGTAGAGCCTGGCCATCAGGACTTAGTGAAAATATTCGAGTCTACCTCCAACTTGGTAGGAATTAAAAAAGTAGTGGGGGAAAGGCAAAATGATGTAATAGAAGCACCACCAGCTCTGGAAGCTAATAATCAAGCAGGTGCTAATGATGTAAAGGTAGACCCAGATAAAAAAATTCGACGAGGTTATTTATATGTCACGCTGCAAAACGGAGAAAATGTCTGGAGTTTTGCTTCTCATGTTGCTTTGCGTTACTTACACAATTTGAGTATTAGTCTTGAGAAAATTGATGGTGACAAATTTCAGTTAGGGAAGACAATAATAGAGCCATTTGAAGCTAATGATGGTGGTTATATCAGAGCAGATGCAGGTGGTTATCTCATGCTTCTAAACTACCGGGGTCCGAGTCGCTACTTTGATATTGTTTCCATGATGGATATTCTCAAAGACAGAGTGCCGCCTGATTGGGGCCGCGATCGCATCATCTTGATTGGAGCAGTCAGTGAAGGCTTTAATGATTTATTTTCTACCCCCCACAGTAGTAACTTAATTAAAACTCTAGAACCCATGAGTGGGGTAGAAGTTCATGCTAATCTCATCAGTCAACTAATTAGTTCTGCTACCGATGGTCGTCCTCTAATTAAGATTTGGGCAGAACCTCTTGAGTGGGTGTGGATTTTATTCTGGTCTTTGGTGGGAGCAGCGACAACCTGGAAATGGCGTACTGCTGGTGGTGTTAGCTATTTTTCTATTTGGAAAGTATTGACAATGTTCGCTGCAGGTGTAGTTTTATTCGCTAGCACCTATACTGCTTTTGTTTGGAATTTGTGGTTGCCAGTAATTCCAGCGTTTTTAGGTCTGAGTGCATCAGCAGTTACAATTACAACTTATATTGCTCGTACTGCACAAGATATTCGCAAAACTTTTGGTCGTTATTTAACTGATGAAGTAGTGGCGACTTTATTAGAAAGTCCTGAAGGATTAAGATTAGGAGGCGAACGCCGAAAAATCACTATTTTAACTTCCGATTTAAGAGGATTTACTGCTACATCAGAACGTGTAACACCAGAAGAAGTTGTGAAAATTCTTAACTTTTATCTGGGATATATGGCAGATGTAATTACTAAGTATCAGGGAACTATTGATGAGTTTATGGGGGATGGAATTTTGGTTTTATTCGGTGCTCCTATAACTAGAGAAGACGACCCGGTAAGAGCTATTGCTTGTGCTATTGATATGCAATTAGCAATGGAACCTGTCAATAAACAGATGAAAGAATGGGGTTTACCACCATTAGAAATGGGAATTGGTATTAATACAGGAGAGGTTGTTGTTGGTAATATTGGCTCTGATAAACGGACAAAATATGGTGTTGTAGGCAGTCAGGTAAATTTAACTTATCGGATTGAATCTTATACTACAGGTGGTCAAGTTTTAATTTCTGAAACAACTTTGAAAGAAGTGGGGCCGATAATTAAAATTAACGATCAAAAAGAAGTAATGCCGAAAGGAGTTAAAAAACCAATTACTATTTATGATGTTGCTGGTATTGATGGTAAATATAATTTATTTTTGAGAAAAGAAGAAGAACATTATCTATCACTTCAAGAACCAATATCTTTACATTATGTAGTTTTAGATGGTAAAAATGTCGGTGATTGTTTGCAAAAAGGAAGTTTAGTAAAACTATCAGAAAAAGAAGCAGAAATTCAGGGTATGCAAACAAAAGATTATCTGCCACCAGCTTTGATTAATATTAAGCTGAATTTGATCTGGGATGGGGTAGAAAGTGAGGATATTTATGGCAAGGTTTTAGAGAAAAAAGCAGGAAATGGAAATTTTTATATTCATTTTACGGCTAAACCTCCAGATGTTTCTGCTAAATTAGAATATTTGTATGAATCCCTTGCTTTGTTGCACAAAAGATGATTATTTTGAATCTCAAAACTTCATAACCGGATTCTATATAGAACTACTCTTGCTTGCTAATTTAATCTTGGATCTCTTTAATTAACTTATTAACAGGAAAGTCTTATGGATATTTTGGGGATAGAAAAACTACTATACTTGATTTTTGTCATTACCATCGTTTTAGTGACTCTATGTTCTCTGGCAAGTTATTTAGGGAAGTTTCATTTTCTGCTCGAACTAACCTGCCATTTTAAAATCCAATATACATTTCTTAGCTTGTTGGGGATATCGTTTTTTTTATGGGTTGGCAATTCTCTCTGGTTGCTGATTAGTTTATTCTGCCTGACGATTAATTTGTTAGAAGTAATGCCGTTTTATATTTCCCGAAATATAATCAAAGATGGGAGCGTTCAAAAAATCAGATTTTTGGAAGCGAATGTCTTCTATATGAACCAACAGTATAAGCGATTAATCTCTGAAGTCAAAGAAGAAAATCCCGATGTAGCCATATTTATAGAAGTGACTGATGCTTGGGCAGAAAAATTAGAACTTTTACAACAAGATTATTCTTATTCGGTGATTCATCAAGATCCACAAATTGCTTTCGGTAAAAATATAAATTTGGGAATAGCAGTTTATAGCAAGATACCTCTAAAAAATACATCGATACAAGATTTAGGAGGAGGAAGAAAAACCGTAAGTACCCAAGTTGAGATTCAGGGACAAACTCTCTCAATATTAGCAACCCATCCTACTTGGAGTATTGGAAAATATAAGTTTAATTTGAGGAATAAACAACTATCAGAAATTGCCAGTTATGTAGCAAGTCAGAAAAGCTCAATTGTAGTCATTGGGGATTTGAATATAACGATGTGGTCTCCATATTACAAAGAGTTGATTCGTAATTCTGGACTGTATAATGCACGAACAGGCTTTGGTATGATTCCCACTTGGCCAAGCTTCATCCCGTTATTATCTATTCCAATAGACCATTGTTTGGTAAGTCAAAATATTAGGGTTGTCAAAATAAAAAGTGGTAAAAATATAGGTTCAGATCATTTACCTTTAATCACAGATTTAATGATTACTGATAACAGAATATAAATTTGGTAGTCCTGCATTTTGTTCAAGTATAAATATGAGAATTGCTATATTTTATGTTCATAAACTAAATTTCCTGCTACATAAGTAGCTTGAACTACTCGTTCATCTCCCAAAATAATCAGGGTAAATAATTCATCAATAATGTCAGTTAATAAATCGGAATTATTTCGAGAATTACGCAGCTTTAACAACGGAGTTACTCTGGTATCTAGCACAACTAAATCTACTTCTTTTCCTACATCAAAATTGCCAATTTTATGTTCCAGAGATAGAGATTTTGCTCCTCCTAAAGTAGCCAGATAAAAAGCTTTTAAAGAAGATAAATTTTGCTCTTGTAATTGAGAAATTTTATAAGCATCGTTCATAGTTTGAAATATTGAAAAGCTAGTTCCACCTCCCACATCTGTACCTAAACCAACTTTCACTGGAGTTTGTTGAGATTTTGCTGTGTGTAGTTGAAATAAACCGCTGCCTAAAAATAGATTTGAAGTCGGACAAAATGCAATAGTTGAATCTGCTTGTGAGAGTCGATTAAATTCAGAATCACTGAGATAAATACCGTGGGCGAAAATTGATTTATTACTAACTAAACTAAACTTTTCATAAACATCTAAATAGTCTTTATTATTAGGAAAAAGTTGGGCAACTTTCTCAATTTCAGATTTTTGTTCAGATAAATGTGTATGTATATAAACATCTGGAAATTCTTGTTTGAGAACACCAGCTAGATGTAGTTGTTCGGGGGTAGAAGTAATGGCAAATCTGGGAGTAATAGCGTATAGAAGTCTGCCTTTTCCATGCCATTTTTTAATCAAGTTTTTGCTATCTTCGTAGCTAGTTTCTGGAGTATCCAATAAATAATCTGGAGCATTCCGGTCCATGAGCATTTTACCAGCAATTATCCGCATATTTCGTAGTTCCGCTGCTTCAAATAAGGCATCAACTGACTGAGGATAAACTGTGGTTAAAACTAAGGCACTTGTCGTACCATTTTTTAGTAATTGGTCGAGAAAAAAGGATGCTATTTTTTGAGCATAGGTTTTATCTTGAAATTTTCCTTCTACAGGGAAAGTATATTTATCTAACCATTCCAAAAGTTGTTTGCTAGAGGAGGCAATTATTTCTGTTTGGGGATAATGGATATGAATATCGATAAATCCTGGTAAAATTATCATTCCTGGATAAGAAGTAATAGGAATGTCAGGATATTTAGGTTTTAATTTGTCGTAGTTTCCTAGTTCTTGAATTATGCCTCCGGAGATAATCATTAAACCATCATGGATATAACGAACGGTTTCTAATTCTGGATAGTAAAATGGGTCTGCAACAAAATCTATAAATGAGCCTCTGATTCCTGAGATGTTAATATTTTGATTCATTTTTATCCGATATTTTTGTAAGACTTTTGATAAAAAAATGGGTTAATAAACTTGAGTTAAGTTTGCAAGGAAGAAGGAAGAAGCAAGAGGGAAGAAGGATTTAGTTATCTAGGAGAAAAAGAAAAAATATTGCATTGTCTAAGTTTAAGTTTTTGATATATCAAATACAGTAATGGTGACTGCTATACATATTTACCCTTTTTTTAAGCAGTCTCCCGCTTTTGAAGGAAGGTTAAAGGGGGAGCTTCCGTAGCATTATTTTTCCCATTTCATATTAGTATCTAGACAGTGCAAAGTTCTTGGAATAACTATTGGTAGCTAAGGCTTTCAGCGATCTAAAGGTTAAAAACTCTTTATTCACAGCTGTAAGTACTGTAAGCCTTTTCCAGTAATACTTTCAGTCTTCAAAACAAATCGTTTTTTTGCATAACTTTGTACTCTCCAGTTAGTATGTAAATTAGTAACCTAAAAATTAATTTTTCACTTTCTCCTTGCTTGTCAACACTACTGCTTGCTTATAGTAAAATAAAAATTGAAATATAGAGAGCAAAAATATCCTGAATCCTCATGAAAATTATTCCATAATAGTTATAATCATATAAAAAAAAACTTGCAAATTTTACTCACTTCAATTACAGTATTTTGAAAGGTATTCAATTTATTGAAAACTCCCAATTTATTTTGCCGAAAAATTGTGGTTTAAAGCCTCCTCTTTTAAGGGGAGAAAAAGAAAAATTTTCCTTTGAGCCAATCCTATTATTTTAAAGGAGAGGTAATTATTAATTATTAATTATTAATTATTAATTGTTGAAAAATCTAGACCTTTGGTTTCCGACCATATATATAAAAAGTCGTAATGTCATTCCAAATACCTTGGTCAGTTTGTAAGGATTTTAATTCATTTTCAAACTCTAATTTAGCTTGATTCAATTGCTCTGTTGAAAGCTTTGATAAAGGGTGAGGGTATTGTCCGGGTGCAGGATGATATTTTCCAGCCCACATTTTTTTTGCTGACTCTAAACTAATATAATTACCATCTTGTTCAACTTTAATTTCAATTAACTCAAGACTAGCTTTATCAAGTAATTTTTGACATTTTTCAACTGTTCCAGTTGGCTGACTCATTAAATATGAAATACCATATTTTTCAGAATATTTTGTGTAATAACTCCACCAACAAAAGCAGTTTCAGCAAAAGCTTGAATTCCCATAATTCCTCCAGGTTTGAGAAATTTACGCCAAAGAAGCAGAGACTTAACTAGATCGGACATCCAAATAAATGCAGATGCGCAAAAAATCCTCTCAAAATTATTTTCAGGAAAATCAATATTTTCAGCATCAGCTAGTAAAAATTCTAGATTATTTAGACCCAGAATATTCGCTTTTTTTTGGGCTTGAGCAATCATTCCAGGTGCAATATCAATGCCAATTACTTTACCTGAACTGCCCACTAATTTAGCAGTGGCAATTGCACAATGACCTGTTCCTGTAGCAAGATCTAAAATTTGTTGACCAGCATTTACTTGCCCATATTCAACTAAACGATTAGCAATTCTCCAGTGCCAATCACTATTATCATATTTATCGCTTCTGCGAGTATATAAGTCTGCTATTTCTTGTTTGTAATTATTTAAGTTAAGTTGATTCATTAAACATTTTTCCAACGGAATATTTTTCCCAAAAAGACTATTTTTTGTTCGATTTATTATAGCAGTCGAAGAAAAGGGCGCGGACAGATCGACAGCTTAAAACTTAGACAACGTAAAATTTTGGCGTTGCTGAATTGAAGTATGAGTGCGCGATTGTTTGGTTCTGCTCAAGCCCCTAAATCCCCAAAATTGGGGGACTTTTAGAGTTTTATTCCCCCCAAAATTGGGGGGTTAGGGTAGCTCTGCATCATACCCAGAATCAGCAACGCCAAAATTTTTCCTTCTTTCTTCTTCCTTCTGCTATAATATTAGAATAGTATTCAGCTATAATAGCTGAACCTTGCTCAAAATATTTAATTCATTATGGGTTAACAATCGTGGGATTCAAAATTGGTTTGTTGGGATTAGGTACAGTAGGTATAGGGACAGCAAAAATTTTGCTATCTCCAAAAGGTCGTCATCCTTTAATTCAGGAATTGGAAATACATCGAGTGGGAGTACGCGATATCTCCAAAACCAGAGATATTAATCTATCTTCAGATATTTTAACAACAGATTTAGAAGCGATCGCTACTGACTCAAATATAGATATTATAGTAGAACTTATCGGTGGGTTGGAACCGGCAAGAAGCCTAATTCTCAAAGCTATTGCCCATGGCAAACACGTCGTCACCGCTAACAAAGCTGTTATTTCTCGCTACGGTCCAGAAATTTTTGATGCAGCGAATGAAAAAGGTGTTTACGTCATGTTAGAAGCAGCAGTGGGTGGCGGTATACCTGTTATTCAACCCCTCAAAGAATCTCTTGGAGTAAATCGTATTCATTCGGTTATCGGCATCATTAACGGGACAACCAACTACATCCTCACCAGAATGCAAAAAGAGGGAGCAGACTTTGCGGATGTTCTTGCTGATGCTCAAAATTTAGGTTATGCAGAAGCTGACCCCACTGCAGATGTAGATGGGTTAGATGCGAAAGATAAAATCGCAATTTTGGCTTCTCTCGCTTTTGGCGGTTTAATTAAATTAGAAGATATTCATTGCGAAGGTATTCGTCAAGTAACGGCGGCGGATATTGCCTACGCTGACAGACTAGATTTTGCCATCAAATTATTAGCGATCGCCAAATGCAACCCCAACAGTATTAACTCCACCACAGACAAACTCCAACTAAGAGTACATCCTACTCTCGTGCCCAAAACTCACCCCCTCGCTAGCATAAATGATGTTTACAACGCCATTCTAGTAGAAGGAGAACCCATCGGACAAGTAATGTTTTTCGGGCCTGGTGCAGGTTCAGGTCCCACAGCGAGTGCAGTTGTTTCGGATATTATGAGTATTGCTGCTATTCTACAAACAGAAACCGAACCTATTCCCCACCCTTTATTAAGTTGTACCCATCAACATTATTGTGAAACAGCATCAATGGCAGAACTTGTCACCAGATTTTATGCTCGTTTCCTGACAAAAGACAACCCTGGTGTTATTGGTGAACTGGGTACTTGTTTTGGCAGTCATGATGTAAGTTTAGAATCTGTAGTGCAAACAGGAATACACGATCAACTAGCAGAAATAGTGGTTGTCACCCATGATGTAAAAGAAGGCAACTTCCGGCAAGCATTAGAGGAAATTCAATCATTAGATGCGATCGATAGTATTCCCAGTGTATTGAGGGTGTTGTAGAAATAAAAAAAATGGCGTTGCTTATGTGCAGGATGAATTAGTGTGGGGAGTGTGGGGAGTGTGGGGAGTGTGGGGGGTGTGGGAAGAAAAAATATATATATCTTCACACGTTAGCGAGCAGGAAAACCAAAAAACTTAACTTCAAAATAGAATTCTCCGAAAATTCGTCTCAAACCTTTGTAATTAAGAGTAAAACTTAGTTTCTGGAGATGTCTAATGAAAAGAATCATCAAAAAGTTCTTCAGATGGTTACCCATCGCCATAGGGGTTTGTTTATTGTTGGTAGCGACTCATCATGCGCCTTCTCGTTCTCCTGTAGTTAAAGAAAAGATGCAGGGAATTTGGCTGACTAATGTTGCAACAGCATTTCTACATCATACCACATTCTTAGATGAAATCCTACATCATATTTCTCTCTCAGGATACGATCGTATTTACTTCAGTGTTTATGGCTTAAAAGGAACCCTCTACCCGACTTCTCACAGTTCTACTCACTTTCTATTACGTCCTCCTTTGACTAATCCTCTCAAAGCGGCGGCCCAAGAATCTAGGCGTCAAGGATTAAAACCTTATGCCTGGTTTGAATACGGTCTGATGCTTAATCCTGGAAATGCTATTGTTCAGGAACATCCAGATTGGTTGCTCAAAACAGTAGCAGGGGAAACTGTAGAAGATGGAAATGTCTGGCTAGATCCAGCTGATCCAGAAGTTCAAGAATATATCTTAGGTAACATAGATGATATTCTCAAAGTCAAAGAGTTAGAGGGAATTCAATTAGACGATCATTGGGCTGTTCCTACAGCTTTTGGTAGTAGCGATCGACGTCAGGCATTAACCAGCTTCACCCAAAAGGTGTATAGTCATATTAAAGCGAAAAATCCTCAAATGGTGGTTAGCGTTTCCCCTAATCCTTACAACTTTGCTGTCTCGAAATACAATCAAGATTGGTTGTGGTGGGTGGAACAAGGAATAGTAGATGAAATAGTGTTGCAGGTTTATCGTCCAACACCAGAAGCGGTAATAGCAAGTTTATCAAATTCTGGTATTTACACTGCTTCTTATTATGTGCCAGTTGGAGTTGGTCTCTCAGCAGTCTGGAATGTTGTTCCTTTCTCAATTAATACAGTACAAAAACAGGTTGAAGCAGTTAAGCAACAAGGCTATGGGTATTCGATTTTTAGTTGGGAATATTTGGTGTTACGCCGTTTTGCAACGTTTTTTGGTAGTCCTGTAGGAGTCCAGTAGTAGCGTGACAAACCTAAAATGGTGCAATAGTAGGGGCGGGTTCCGCGTTAAGTTAATGGTGTCACCCACGACTGAGTAAACCCGCCCCCGCCCCAATAATCTAATGCACCATTTAAGCTGTGTCAGTCCAGTAGTCCAGTAGGGTGCGTTAATGAAATGTAACGCACCATCTAGATATAAAGCTGATAGCTGATAGCTGACTGCTGTTTGCGCAGCATTCCGCAGGAAATGCTTACTTCCCTACTATATTATTCTTCGCTCATAATTTTAGGAACTCTAAAAAAGTCTCCATCTTGCTCTGGAGCGCAGGAGAGAATTTCTTCTCTATTTGGAAACTCTTCCAAATTATCATTACGAGTGATATTACTAACATCAATTACCCTAGTAGTAGGACGTACTTTCTCTGTATCTAATTCACTCAACTGCTCAAAATAATCCAAAATGCTACTTAACTGAGTCGTAAATTTTTCCTCTTCTTCTGAGTTAAGTTTTAATCTAGCTAAATGTGCAACTTTACGGACTTGTTCGCTGTCAATCATTAGTAAATTTTCCTCTTTTTAAAACTCTGAAATTAACTATATAGCGTTTCCCAAGCTAATGAGGTACAGTTGTTTTTCTTCTTTATCGGTTTCTACGGAACCAGACTTACTACTCCCTACTCCCTACTCCCTACTCCCTAAAACCAAAGAATTTTGTACCTCACCAGTATGGAAATTGCTATATTTAGAAAAATACATCTTTAGTTGACCGCCCAGTAGTTTTCAACCAGTTTTGAGCTTCAATATAATTATTAGGAGCTAAACTTATTGCCTGTTGCCAATATTCTGCCGCTTTATCAAACCAACCATCTGCTTCTTCTGACGAACCTTTTTCTTTCGCCTGATCCCCTCTGTAGTGGAAAATCACAGCAATATTATTTAAAGCTTGAGGCATTCTCGGATTATTTTCTAAAGCTTGGTGATAGTATTCTATTGCTTTATCGTGTTCGCCATTACTAGCATGAATTAAACCTATATTATAAAGAATATAACTCCGGTCATTAGGGTCATTTTCTAAATTCAAAGCTTCATAATAATTGTCTAATGCCTCAGCATATTCACCATCACCCTGTGCCGACATTCCATCACGATAATAAGCAAAAGCCTCTTTAGCTTGATTATTTGTTGGTAGCAGCTTCAAAATCAAATCTGCCATGACCGTAAATGATTTGTCAATGAAGTTATCATTTCGTTGAGTTCTGGGCATATTACAACTCTATATTAATTATTGAGTACATAATATAGATTAGAACAATTCTGGGTAAGTTGCACATATAGCGCTACGCGCAAGTCAGAAGTCAGTAGGGGCGAATGGCATTCGCCCTTAGAGAAGTCAGAAGTAATCCCTGACTAACTTTGAGCATTTATAAATGTCCGCGCCCTATTTGCGTAGTGCTATACTTTGTTCACAAAAGTTATCGGCCCAAAATATTATATGGCTAATTTTTACTTGATATTTGAATCATTTTTAGGTAAAAAAGTGGACTGCTCTTTAGTAGAGTAGAAAAATTTGCAGCAGTTTTTCTTATTAAGAATTATCAAAATAATTGGGTCGCGTAATCCCGCCTTTTAGTAAGCATTTCCTACGGACTGCTGCCCAAACAGCCGTCAGCCATCAGCTATCAGCTATCAGCTATTGCTTTTACTTGACGATAAAAGCTTTATTAATTCTCTTATTACAAAAGTTGTCTCCCTTGCCCTTAAAGTCTATATTAATTTAAACACTATCCTATATGAGAGAGTCTTTTTGCTGTTAACGCAGTTCCTCCGCAGGAGGCTAGTTGATAGTTAATAGCTGAATGCTTAGGCCTTTTAAGGCGAAATATTTTTGGAGTGAAGCTCAAATCTCCGTTACAAAAATAACTTCTGACTTCTGACTTCTGACTTCTGACTTCGTTAAAGACCCGAAGATTTTCGTAAAATAGGCTTTGGTTTTGTAGAAGGTTTAGGAATATCTGAAATATCGCAATTTTCAACTAATTTACTAATTATTAAAACTTGTTCATTTGTTAAACATTTAGGATATTGCTGTAACATCTGTGTTAGTTCTTGAAAACCGTGTAATACAGGCACAGAACAATTAGTTGTACCAATCCATTTTGCTACAGGAAAAACAACAGGAGCAAATATAAAATTTTCAGGGAAACCAGAAACTTGAGGCATAATCCAATTTTCAAACATTTTTTTGTGATATATACTTTGAGAAGTAGGGCTATTTTCTAAGGGAACCCACTTTGCTCCTTCTCGTCTTTTCCATTTATCTTGATTAGCAGAAAATGAACCTTTCCAAGTTTTGACTTCTACTAAAAAAGCACCTGCATTGCCAATAATTAAAAGGTCAATTTCTGTAATGTTTCTAGATTTTGTGGGAATTAAAGCATTTTTAAACATTACCCAATTGTCAGGTAGTGACATGAGTAATAATGATAAAAAAGTCTCGCCTAAGTTGCCTTTTATTTGGTTTCTAAATTGTTTAAACTGAAAAAAACCAGCGCCAATTTCTCCAAATAAACCACCACCTAAATCTTGTTTCACTTCTTGTCTATTGTCAGAAATTTTTTCCTGAATTTTTGCTTGAAAAGCTTGTTGTAGTGATGGAGATTGTTTTAAAATTCTCATAATTTTTATTTAGGGCTTGCTGATTAAATCTAAAAGCATTGACATATAAAAACAAGTGCCTTTTTGGAACCTTTAAAAAGTGCCTGATATCACGTCTAAAACGCTCAAAAAGTTAGTATTTTAGGCTCATAGTTGGGCATAAAAATCCCAAATTGACAATTCAAATCCGAATAATTAAGGTAAAAATCCTCTCACTCGCTGTGGAGAAACAAGAAAAATTTTTCATAATTATTCAGCCCATTCCGTTTTCACTGTGGAGGTAATTATTAATTATTAATTATTAATTATTAATTATTGAATCCTACCTCCTCGCTCATTCCCATTTCTCCCCTCCTCCTGGGAGGGGTAGGGGTGGGTTGGGAGGGGTTAGGGGTGGGTTGTCTCCTGTCTCCTGTCTCCTGTCTCCTGTCTCCTGACTCCTAATTAAATTTTAGACACAGCATCACAGTTTGCCAAATACCACCGCCACGGTAATTCAGTCCCTTTTGTAATGCCAATACGAGTTGTTTGTACTATTTGCAAATCTTCCTGAAATTGTTTCGTGGGATGTTCCAACCACATAGGTTCTCCCACTCCCAGAGGTGAACCATTCAAACTCAGGTCAATATCCAGTAAACGACAAAGCTTACCTGGGCCAGCAGCAAGACGAGAAATTTTAGGTTTTGATTTTTGTTTTGGGATATATTCCCATAACCAATCTGGGACAGATTCCAATTGTAAAGCTCTAATTAAGACAGCACTGGGAACCCCATCTGCATCTGTCACAATATTTAAACAGTGGTACATTCCGTAAATGAAGTAAACGTAGCTCATTCCTGGAGGGCCAAACATCACGTCATTTCGTGAAGTACGACTACGATAAGCGTGACAAGCAGGGTCTCCTGGTGCATAAGCTTCGGTTTCTACGATGGTGCTACGGATAATTTTGTCATTGGACATCTGTCGCACTAAAGTACAGCCTACTAAATCTGGGGCAACTTCGGGTGATGGGCGTTCTAGCCAAGTATTGTCTATAATTTTGTTTGTTTGAATTAAATTCATATAAAGGAGCTTGTCATTATGGATATCAAATTAATTTTAATTGGATTAACTGTGTTGTTTACTGTTGGTTGTCTATTCTTTGGCACTAAGAATGGATTTTATGATACTGATGATTATCATGGAGTGCGACTCGTTGGCTAGTAAAAACCGCCGTAAGGTAGGTATAGCAAGCCTTTCAAGCCAAATACATGGAATGAACAATTCCGGTTTGAAAAACTCTTATAGCCTTGTAGGTGAGATTCCTACCGCCTTGTTGTTGGGTTGACAGTGTAGGCCACACGGTAGAGACTGAACATCAATCCGTGAAGCTGGTCTAAATGCGGAACAATACCAGTTACCAGGAACGATACCGCTAGCAGAGACTGATATGTGGACGAACAGAAAGGCAATTAAACTCTCGTTAAATCAAACCATTCCAAAGGTAGCTATGGAATGTAGGACGAAAGTCAGAGGGTCAATGAAAGTTCCATTCCTTGGGGAATTATTAACAACCATGCTGAACCCTCCGGGAGATTTTGCCCCACTAAGTCAGTCGTCATAAAGGTATAAGGGAACGAGGAAACCTCTCTTTGACACCTAAGAATATAGGTCGAGAACTTAGGAAGCCATTCAAGGTCAATCTGCACAAAAGTTGCAGGTCAAAGGAAGAGTAGGATTGGACAAAAAGCACAAAATGCAGACGTGTCCACTGTTGAATGTAGTGTAAAGCAATGATTAGTAATGAATAAAGCCAAGATACTAAAGAATAAATTAGGGTCTCCTAAACCATTCTCAAGTGTGGTATGGGATACATACGATATACCCTCACAAGCATCTATTAACCCAACACTCAAGTGGAAGGACATAGATTGGAAGAAGGTAGAAAAATATGTATTCAAACTACAAAAATTGATTTACAAAGCATCCAGTCGTGGCGAACTCCGCAAGATGCGCAAATATCAAAGACTTCTGACAAAAAGTTACTACGCAAGGTTGCTAGCTGTTAGGCGCGTAACACAAGACAACCAGGGTAAGAAGACCGCCGGGGTAGATGGAATCAAAAACCTGACACCCATACAAAGACTTAACTTGGTTGACATACTAAGAACACGCCCTCTCAAAGCAAGCCCAACCCGCAGAGTCTGGATACCAAAACCAGGAAAAGATGAGAAACGTCCTCTAGGCATTCCCACAATGTACGACAGAGCGTTACAAACCCTGGTCAAGTTAGGTATGGAACCAGAGTGGGAAGCACGTTTTGAACCTAATAGCTATGGTCTTTTCCGGAGGTCAGCACATGATGCCATCGAAGCTATCTTTAGCAGCATCAACCGTAAACCAAAATATGTGCTAGATGCTGACATATCCAAATGTTTTGATCAAATTAACCATGATGCACTACTAGGGAAAATTGGAATATCTCCATACAGGCAATTAATCAAACAATGGTTGAAGTCCGGAGTATTTGACAACAATCAATTCCTAGAAACTGTGGAAGGTACACCACAGGGAGGGGTCATATCACCCCTGCTAGCAAACATCGCCCTACACGGTATGGAAGAAAGGCTAATGAAATTTGCTGAAGAACTTCCGTTGAGATATCTCAATGGAAAAAGTATGGCAAAAATATACAAATGTCAAAGCCTATCTATAATACGTTATGCAGATGACTTTGTAATCCTACATGAAGACATCAAAGTAGTCCTGCAAGCAAAGACCGTAATACAGGAATGGTTAAACCAAATAGGATTAGAACTAAAACCAGAAAAAACTAGAATTGCCCACACCCTAGAGAAATATGAAGGAACTAAGACCGGATTTGACTTTCTAGGATTCAACATCAGGCAATACAAGGTAAAGTCAACTAAACAAGGTTTCAAAACACTAATCAAGCCATCCTCCAAGAGTATTAAAACCCATTATCGGAAACTGGCAGAAATATGTGATACTCATAAAACTGCACCAACAAAGGCACTAATAGCCAAATTAAATCCGATAATAAGGGGATGGGCTAACTACTTTTCAACCGTAGTCAGTAGAGAGATATTCACTAAACTGGATATGCTCTTATGGAAAAGATTATGGAGATGGGTGAGTAGAAGGCATCCAAATAAGCCTGCCAGTTGGGTCAAAGAAAAATATTTCCCCAAAATTAAGAAAACCAGAAATTGGACACTTAACGATGGCGAATATGTACTGAACCTACACACAGATGTACCTATTACAAGGCACACCAAAGTGAAAAGTACTGCATCACCCTATGACGGCAAGTGGACTTATTGGGGCAATAGAATCGGTAAATATCCAGGCGTAAGGAAAGAAGTCACAACGCTGTTAAAACAGCAGAAGAATAAATGTGCATCTTGTGGACTAACTTTTAGACCAACTGACCTTATGGAAGTTGACCATATAAAACCAAGGTCTGAAGGTGGTGACAACACATATAAGAATAAACAACTGTTGCACCGACACTGCCACGAGACTAAAACTGCCTTAGATAAAAAGACATATTCATGCGCCAAAGTCACAGGATTTACCTGAAGGTTATTTATGGGTTGACGATATGCTGGCACTAAGGAAGGGATGTGCCTATGACAAAGGGCATTCAAGAGAGGAGCCGGATGAGGTGAAAGTCTCATGTCCGGTTCTGAAGACGAGTCGGTTTGGTAACAAACTGGCTTAGTTTAACAATGGTTGTGCCCACTAAGTAGGCGATCGCAGTAGCGATAGAATGTTTTAATTTTTCAATTTTTGATAATTTATTGTATTTCTTGGGCAGAAATAGTAGTCTGTCCAAGAATTTCTATTTTTTACCAACTCTAATTCCCATTTTTTATTACCTAATAGATCGGAAATTCAAATAAATTATCCACTTATGAAGATTTAATGCTTCATATATATGATATAGAAAATCAGTTTTACTACTGATATTTGATTTTTCAATTTAGAGGTTGTATGAGAAGTCCAATATGCTACATCTAAGCCCCCTAAATCCCCCAATTTTGGGGGACTAGAGCAAGTAAATTGACTCTTATTCCCCCCAAAGTTGGGGGGCTAGGGGGGCAAAATTCACTATCAAAAAACTTTTCAGATATCTTCTTAAAGAAATAATCTTGGGTTTTATAGTCGATGCCCCCTAAATCCCCCAAAATTGGGGGACTAGAGCAAGCAAATTGATTCTTGTTCCCCCAAAGTTGGGGGCTAGGGGGCAAAATTCACTATCAAAAACTTTTCAGATATCTTCTTAAAGGAATAATCTTGGGTTTTATAGTCGATGCCCCCTAAATCCCCCAAAATTGGGGGACTAGAGCAAGCAAATTGATTCTTGTTCCCCCCAAAGTTGGGGGCTAGGGGGCAAAGTTCAGTATCAAAAAACTTTTCAGATATCTTCTTATCAGATATTTTCTTAAAGGAATAATCTTGGGTTTTATGCTCGATATAAGCTTAACTTGAACTCACTATTTTTATCATTTTTATCTACTTTTTTAAATTTTAATTATACCAATTATAAATAAATAATGCTACAAAAAAAAGGCTGAAAATTATGCCTAAAAATAACCACTACAATCCTAGAATCTACCTATTTCGATTATTTTGCCTTTCGTTTTGATTTGTTTATTACTTCTTCTCTCTTCTTTCTTACTTCTTCCTTACTAATACTATAACTAAATATTATTAATAATGAAATTATCCACACCAACAGAAACAGACCTAGTGCTAATAGGCGGCGGTCATAGCCACGCGATCGCCATTAAAGATTTTGCGATGAACCCTATACCAGGAGTAAGATTAACTCTAATTACAGATGTATATCATACTCCTTATTCTGGGATGTTGCCTGGATATGTGGCAGGTTTATATACCTTCGACCAATGTCATATTGACCTGCGTCCTCTAGCAAAATTTGCCGGAGCTAGAATATTTGTAGACCGCGCTATTGGTTTAGACTTGGAAAAAAATCAGGTAATTTGTGCTAACCGTCCACCTGTAAATTTTGATGTACTATCCATTGATATTGGTAGTACTCCCGCTAGCTTAACTGTACCGGGGGCAATAGAATATACTCTTCCTGTCAAACCCATATCAAAATTTCTCACCTATTGGCATCAGATAACAGCAACAGTTGCTCAGTTACCAGAACAAAAAATCCGTATCGGAATAGTTGGAGGTGGTGTCGGAGGTGTGGAGTTAGCATTTGCAGTACAAAGTCATCTCCACAATATCTATCAGAATGCTAGACAACCTACTAATAACCTGGAGTTGCATCTGTTTCATCGCACTACAAGACTATTACCCGGACGCCATCGTTGGGTGGGAAAACAAGTTGAGAAAATTCTGAAAAGTCGTGGTGTGGTATTGCATTTAGAAGAAAATGTTACTGGGGTGAAAAGTAAGGATAGGCAAGACAGTGATTTTGCCTCGGATGCACCGATGAATGAGCGGAAAATTCCAGACTTTGCACCCAAAATTATTGAGTGTAATTCGGGATTACAAATAGAATGCGATATTCTGTTTTGGGTAACTCAAGCATCTGCTGCACCTTGGTTACAAACAGCGGGGTTAGCAACAGACGCCAGTGGCTTTATTTTAGTCAATGACAAACTACAGTCAATTTCTCATCCACAAGTTTTTGCTGCGGGAGATGTGGCAACAATGGTTAACCATTCACGACCAAAAGCTGGAGTTTTTGCAGTACGACAAGGAAAACCCTTATTGGAAAATTTGCAACGCGCTCTCCATAGAAAACCCCTAAAGTCGTTTATACCTCAGAAAAAATTCCTGATTTTAATTGGCACTGGAGACCAACGAGCGATCGCTTCTCGTGGCAAAATGGGATTTGGTCCTGAGTCTTTACTTTGGCGTTGGAAAGACCACATTGACCGCAAATTTATGGATAAGTTTACTAACCTGAAGATGGAAGGTAGAAGCTATCCCTCTTCTGGGAAAGGGAAGAGTAGAAGGAGGAAAGATTCCGAAATTATGCACTGTGCTGGTTGTGGAGCAAAAGTAGGCAGTAAGGTTTTGGAGAAGGTGCTGCACCGTATTCAACAGCAAACACAGAGGGATGATATTTTAATTGGTATAAATACCCCTGATGATGCTGCAGTAGTTAGGGTGCCAACAGATAAGGTGATGGTGCAGACAATTGATTATTTTCCGGCATTGGTGGATGACCCCTATTTATTGGGAAAAATAACGGCGAATCATTGTTTGAGCGATTTATTTGCTATGGGAGCAACACCTCAAAGTGCTTTAGCGATCGCTACTATTCCTTATGCTTCATCTATTAAACAAGAGGATGATTTATATCAATTGTTATTAGGAGCAACGGAAATTCTTAATCAAGCAGGTGCTGTTTTGATGGGAGGTCATACAACTGAGGGAGCAGAATTAGCTTTTGGTCTTACTTGCAATGGTTTAGCATTTTCGGAGAAACTATTGTACAACAGTGGGATGCAGTCGGGAGATGTGTTGATATTGACGAAAGCGTTGGGGACGGGGGTGTTATTTGCTGCGGATATGCGTTTGCGTGCAAAGGGACGTTGGATTGAAAGTGCAATTGAATCAATGTTGGTTTCAAATCAGAATGCTGCCAAATTGTTATTGGAATACGGTGCGACTGCTTGTACGGATGTGACGGGATTTGGATTAGTAGGACATTTGCTGGAAATGGTGAAAGCTTCTCAAGTTGCTGTGGAATTGGAAATGGAGGCAATTTCTGTATTGCCTGGAGTGGCAGAAATTTTGCAGCAAGGTATTTTTAGTTCTTTGTATCCGGAAAATCTGCGGATGTCTGCATCAATTCAAAATTCGGAGCAGATAAGTACCCATGTTCTTTATCCATTGTTGTTTGATCCACAGACTTCTGGGGGGTTGCTTGCTGCTGTACCTGCGGAGTCAGCGAGTGCTTGTTTGCAGGCGTTACAGCAGGAATATTCTGAAAGTAGAATTATTGGTAGAGTGTTAACGAAGTCAGAAGTCAGTAGGGGCGAATGGCATTCGCCCTATGAAGTTATTTTTGTAAGGGGGACTTAAGCACCGCTCCAAAAATATTGCGCCTTAAAAGGCGGGGTTGCGCGACCCATATTATTTTTTTTTGATACGGGAGTGCTACAAATTAAGACAGGAATTACGCAAATTGACTGTTTAACCACCATCTGTAGGGGCGAATGGCATTCGCCCTATACTGTTAAACCACCATCTGTAGGGGCGTTTGCGGAGCATGACCTTAGGAAATGGCATTCGCCCTATATTGTATTGGCATTAGCAGCAGCTTTGCGTTAGTAAATGGTCATTTGCCCTTACCCATTTAGTGAAATAAACTCATCGCGAGCAAGACGCCCGCACTACAAACAATTTTTTGACAGCCCTTTTCAGATTGATAAACCACATCGTCATAACCAAAAACCTATAAGGGCGTTAGCGGAGCTTTGCGTTAGCAAATGCCATTCGCCCCTACTGTGGTTCATTGACCTGAAAACCGCTGTAACATCAGGAATTTACAGAAATCAAACTGTAGATATACAAATATATTGAGCAAAATTTAAAGGAGGAAATATTAACTATGGCTAAACTCTGGCGGAATATTTGGCGAGTTCTCAACACAGAAATAGAATTGAATTTATCTGAAACTGTTAAAGGTGGAGTTGAGTCTGGTAAGGCGGTTTTGGAAATAGCAAAAGCTCTACAAGAAAATAAGGATGCTAAAGAGTTAAAACCTTTTATTGAAAATATTGATTCTGTTTTGGATGTGTTAAATTCTCCCCTGGGAAAAGTTGCCGGAGCGGGTTTACCTTTTTTGCCTATTGCAACTGGAATTATTACTTTTATTATTGAAAAAACTCGTAAAGAGCCAAGTTTAGAAGATGAAGTACAATTGGTGGCTCAGGTGGCTTATTTAGAAAGTATTAGACATTTCTTTATAGACAATCCAAAAATTAAAAATAGGCTGACAGAAACTGAGGCTTCGGAGTCGGTACAAAAACAAATAAAAAATTGGATGAAGAAATTAATTTTAATGACCGAGATGCTAAGGATACTTTAATTTGTTTCTATGATTCACCTTTGAGGGAAAAGTTTGATGAAATTTTGATTGAACGTTTTAAAGAATCTGGTTTAGCTGAAAATCAAGCTAAAATTGTTGCCGAAAGAATTTCTCGCAATACCCACCGTTATATGAAAGAAGCTGTGGTAGAGGTGAAAGACCATGCTAAAAAATTAGCCGGAATTTATGGATATGGGTGGCAAGGAAATTTGGAAATTTATAGGAGTATTGACAAATATTTAGAGAAGAATATTGCTACTAAACCAGACGAAGAAGTATTTGATGAAAAATTCACTTTTCGAGAAATTTATGTGCCACTGGAAGTAAAAACTGTCAACTCCGATGGGAAGATTGAACAAACAGCAACACCCCAGAATATTGAAGAGTGGGCAAAAACAATTTTGTTGGATGAAAAAAAAGACAAACAGGTGTTATTTATTCAAGCAGGACCAGGAAGAGGAAAAAGTGTATTTTGCCGAATGTTTGCTGACTGGGTGCGCCGGGAATTACATCCTATATATACACCGATTTTAATTCGGTTGCGGGATGTGAGAAATTTTGCAGCAAATATTGATGAGACTCTAGCTAATGCAGTGGGTAGAGATTTTGTTACTAGCGATAGTGGTTGGTTGACAGACCACAATACTCGGTTTCTGTTTTTGCTGGATGGGTTTGATGAATTGTTGTTGGAGCGCGGTGCAAGTAATGAGTTAAAAGTGTTTTTAGACCAGGTGGCACAGTTTCAGAAACAGGCAGCAGAAAATAAGGAGCGCGGTCATCGGGTTTTAATTACTGGAAGACCATTGGCACTTTATGGAATTGAAAGGTTGATGCCTCCTAATTTAGAGCGGGTGAGTATTTTGCCCATGGGTGACGAAATTCAGCAACGCTGGTTTGAGAAGTGGCAGACTATTGTTGCGCAAGAGGAAACAGAAAAGTTTCGCGAATTTTTGCAGAGTCAAAAATGTCCGGAGCAGGTTAAGGAATTGGCACGAGAACCACTTTTGTTGTATTTGCTCGCTGCAATGCACCGGGATAAGCAGTTAAAAGTAGAGATGTTTGCTAATGCTGATACTGGTGGGGCAAAAGTCTCAGTCTATGAGCAAGCATTGGAATGGGTGCTGGAAAAACAGCGAGTAGAAGAGGGTAAAAATCTTAATCCGAAAATTACGAAGTTGGAGCCAGAAGATTTAGAAATTTTGTTGGCAGAAGCAGGGTTATGTGTGGTGCAGTCTGGAGGAGAATATGCTGCAATAAAAATGATTGAAGACCGACTGGTGAAACAGGGATACAAGGAGTTGCAGGATTTAATTGAGAATGCTCGGCAAAATAAGCGAGAGGATGGATTGAAAAATGCTTTAGCTGCGTTTTATTTGAAGTCGGCAGCAAAGGCGGAAAATTCGGTGGAGTTTTTCCACAAGAGTTTTGGTGAGTTTCTCTGTGCAAAACGGATGGTGGAAAGTCTGGAAGATTTGACGGAGAAAACTGGGAAGCGACGTAAGACTTATGCAGTATCTGATGAGGAATTTGAGTGGCGGGTTTACGATCTATTTGGTTATGGCAGTCTGACTGTGGAGGTTGTGGAATATTTGATGGCGTTGTTGGTGAAAAGTGAGGTTGAGTTGGTGGTCTTGTTTGAGCGGTTGTATGGGTTTTATCTAGACTGGTGTGATGGGAAGTTTATTGAGGAAAGGGAGGAAGTTTTACCTCAGAAAAAGACGAGGCAGTTGTGGCAGTGGGGTATTGAGTCTGGGCAACGTCGGGTGGATATTTATACGGGGTTGAATGTGATGATTTTGTTGTTTGAGTTGCATCGTTATGGACAGTCTCAGGAGGGGTTGCGGGAGCAGTTGCATTTTTATCCTTGCGGTAAACCTGATAGTGAAGATTTTGATCGAACAAGACTACTGCAAATCATTGGTTATAGTCGGTGCCTTAAGGATGTTGCTTTTTGGGAAATAGTAGGTAGTTTTCTTAGTGGTGCCGACCTCAATAATGCCTACCTCACAAGTGCTGACCTCAGAAGTGCTGACCTCAGTGCTGGCAACCTTAGTGATGCTGACCTCATTCGTGACAAGCTCACTCGTGCCGACCGCATTCGTAGCAAGCTCAGTAGACTCACAGAGGGGCGTTATCACATGGGATAAGAAAACTAAATGGTCAAATACTGTCGGTTTACATGAAGCAAGAGAAGTTCCAGAAGACCTACAAAAAAATCCAGAATTTGCTGCAGCAGTTGCTCAGTCGGAAGCAGCAAGTCAACAACAACAGTAAATTTTCAAGTAGTAAATTTTGTAGTGGCGTGACACGCCTAAAATAGTGCAATAGTAGGGGCGGGTTTCGCGTTAAATTAATAGTGTGACAAATTATCTTGTAAACCCGCCCCCAACCCAGACGGGTTTCGCGTTAAATTAATGGTGTGACAAATTATCTTGTAAACCCGCCCCCAACCCAAGGATATAACGCACCATTTTAGTTGTTTCGGTCTACTATTTTGCGGTGCGTTACACTTTCCTGCGGAATGCTGCGCAAACGCTAACACACCCTACTGGACCGACACAGCTAATTTTATGCATTAGATTATTGGGGCGGGGGCGGGTTTATTCAGTCGTGGGTAACACCATTAACTTAACGCGGAACCCGCCCCTACTAATGCACCATTTTGGGTGTGCCACTCCACTACTGGACTACTGGACTACTGGACTTCTTCCCTCTTCCCTCTTCCTTCTTCCTTCTTCCTTCTGATTCACCCTTCTAAATACAAAAAATGTAATCTCCCAAAATAATCACCAGCAACAATAGTTCTTCCATCCGGTCCAACTGCGCAACGTTTGAACCCACTACTTCCGATAAAAGTAGCGATCGCCTTCTTAGTTTTTAAATCCCACAATTTCAAAGTCTTATCTTCCGAAGCAGAGATAGCTCGACTATTTGCTAATCCTACAACATCTAATACAATTCTTTCATGACCTCTGAACACACCAACTTTATCCCCTGTTTCCAACTCCCAAACTCTCACATCATGATCATAAGAACCTGAAATAACATATTTATTATCAGGAGTCACTGCCACAGAATTAACGAAGTCATCATGACCAGTCAAAACCAAAATTCTTTCTTCTGTTTCTAAATCCCAAACCATGACATTTGTATCGTGAGAACCTGAAATTACATACTTACCATCAGGACTTATTGCTATACAAGATACCTCCTCTTCATGACCTCCTAAATAGCCAACTTCTTGCTTTAATTCTAAATCCCAAATCTTCATTCCACGGTTTCCCCAATATCCAGAAATAAGAGCTTCACCTTCTGGAGTTACTACCATAAAATTCCCTAAATGTAAAGGGGATAAAAAAGCAAATGTTTCTTGTTTAGTTCTGGGATTACGACATTTCATTTTTCTGATTTCAGTACTAGGTTCTGTACTGCTAAAACCAAGAAATATCTGTTTACTATCTGGAGTTATTGCAAAACAACGTACTACTTTAAAGCCTTCTACTTCTATAGTACAAACTTCAGAAAAATTTGTTAAATCCCAGACTTTTAATCTAAAGTCACAACCAGCAGAAATTGCCCATTTACCATTAGGAGCAATAGCAACAGCATCGACCTCTTCTGGATGACCAATAGGAGTATAATTTACTCGATTTTTTTCCCAAACTTTTGTTAAATCCCAAACTTTTATACTAGCCTCAGAACCACAAGAAATTGCCAGTTTACCATCCTTTGTAATGACAATATCATTTACATAATGACGATGGTCTCTAAAAGTAGCAATTTCTTTTCCTGTTTCTAAATCCCAAACTTTAATTGTTGAATCACCAGATGCAGAAACTAAGTGTTTACCATCAGGGGTTACTGCTACAGATTCAACTACACTATCATGACCAGATAATTGAAATATTTGTTCTCCTGTTTTTATATCCCAAACATAAATCCAACCGAACAAGAACTCCCATTCTCCATCGAGGTCGTACCCAATAACTCGCTTTCCATCTGGCGTAACTGCTGCTCCTTCAACTTCTGCAGTATGACCTTTAAGTGTCTTAATTAATTTCCTTGTTTTTCGACTCCAAACTTTGATAGTTTTGTCAAAGGAAGCTGAAATTATTTTTTTTCCATCCTGTGTAATTGTGACAGATTTTACTTCTGCTTTATGGGCTTTAATAGAGTGAAGAAGTTCCCCTGTTTCTAGATTCCAGATTTTAATAGTACCATCATCAGAACTAGAAATAAATTCTTTTTCGTCTGGTGTAATAACTACTGAAGTTACTGGTGCATCATGTCTATTTAGGGTAATTATTGGTTTTTTTTTCGATTAAATCCCAAATTTTTATTGTTTCATCTGCTGAGGCTGAAATAAGTAGTTTTCTATCAGATGTTACTGCTAATGATGTGACTTCTTTTTTTATGACCAGTGAGAGTAAATTGTTCTTTTCCTGTTTCCAGATTCCACACTTTAATTTGATTATCTCTAGCACCAGAAATTATGTATTGATTATCCGTTGTAACTACTACAGCATTGATAACTGCTGTATGACCTTTGATAGTACGAATTAATTCTGTATCGGGGGGTGGGAAAGTAGGAACTAAAGGACGCAACCAAGCAGTTCTTCTACTTTTTTTTGCCCGCTCTAATAATTTTTTAATATCTGGATTATCAATACCGACTAAACGACTCCAAAGTTGTTCTATTAGTTGTTTTTTATCTTGTTTGATAATATCTTCCGATAGACGAAATACTCCTTGAATTAATCTCAAAGTCTCTATTTGTTGAGCATTTATATCTGAGGGTTTTGAAGGATGTAATATTGAATTATAATCTTCTATTAATACCTGTAGGTCATCCACAGCAATTTTAGCTTTAATAAAATCAAAATCTATTAGATATTGATATAACTGTTGAAAATTTCCAGCTTCTAATAACTCCCCAACTTTCATTTGAACAGCAGTTTTTTTGTCTTGAGCAGGAATACTTTTCAACCAGTTACGGACTTCACTCATTAATTACACTCCTCTAGAACAGTTATCAGTTATCAGTTATAGCGCTGTGCGCAGGCAACAGGCAACAGCTCCGGAAGGCAACAGGCAACCCACCCCTAACCCCTCCCAGGAGGGGAATAAAAGGCTGAAAATATAAGAATTTTAGTTGTATGCAACGTCCCTACTGGACTGTAGGGTGTGTTAGCGCTAGCGTAACACACCAAAACCCTATATCTATTGTCAGTGGGTAAGTCCTGATTATATAGCCTGATTCTATATAATATCATGTCCGGATAAGAGCGTGATCAAAAAACTTTCTCTTTCTTTTCTTCTTTCTTCCCTCCTAAATTCTAAATTCTAAATTCTAAATTCTGAATTCTAAATTCTGAATTATGAGTAGTTTATTTATAACTGTTCAACCGGACATGATATAACACCCTTCGCACCCTACATAATTTAAAGTGTATAGGACTTACCCATGAACGCTATTAGTAGTAGCGTGACACGCCTAAAATGTTGCATCGGGTAGGGGCGAGTTTCACATTAAATTAATTGCTCAACATTAAATTTAGATAAACACGCCCAGGTTTTGAACTATTTTTCGTTTAACAGCTTTTAGCAGCTCTGGGTTTAAACCCCCGGTTTCTATAAACCGGAAGGTACGCGGAGGGGTTGAAATATCCTTCTAAACATTTACTCCTGACTCCTAACTTCCCCTCCCAGGAGGGGTTAGGGGTGGGTTGACTCCTGATTCCTCTTTCCCATTTAACTTCAGTATCTGTGCTGTCATTTCTAAACTTTCCTCATATAAAACATCCCTTCCCCAACGTTGTAACTGTTGTGCCATCAACGCTTCTGCCTTCTGATCGGTTAATGCTGTTACCTGCTCCGTCAGACAAGACTGCGCCTTACCGCCAGATTCTAAACGCATACAACCAGTAGTTTCAGAACACAAAATTGTACAACAATTAATATCAGCATCCGGATTAGTCGAACCCAAACGCACACCAACTAAGTCTCCAGGAATTTCACCAAAGTCAGCAGTAGGAATAGCTGCTAATTCGGCAACAATTTCTTGATTATTTTGCCCATAAAATTTTATATGAGTAAGATCGTAGTCACCACCCACTTCTGCATAAGAAACTGGTTTCCAATCAAGACGACTAGCAAACCAACCTAAAAACATTAGTGCTTGAGCAGCATTTCCTTTTTCATAGTCAAGTGTAATAGTGTCAACTTCCCATAAAGCTGCTCTTCGTTGGGGAGGGTCAAAAGTAGCAGCAGTTAATTCTTGCCAAGCTGAAAGACGATGCCAATTTAGATCGGAAATATAGGTTTCTTTGTCAATCAATTCCTGCATCTTTAAAAACTCTGATTCTGGATCGGAAAAGTAACAGGAGTCCATAATTATACAGTTACTGCTCTCACACAAACTCCGAAATAATTCCTGGTCTGTGTTGGGAGTTGCTTTCCACCATACAAATTTGGGTAGATCGGGAATCATTAATGATGTTACCGTTTCACCTACCCTTTCCATTGCTGATTTGGTTCCCCGTAGGGTGACATATTCACTACAAACTAGATTTGAGGTACTTTGCTTCTGAATTGGACAGTAGGCAGATACTTGAGCTGTTACCCCTGTATCTTCTTCCCCAATATTTGGGCACAGAGTAACTATACGACAGGGGTTTTGAGCTGCGATCGCGTCTGCTAGACTAAATCCTCTAACATTAATGTTTGCGATTTTTTGTCGGTCTTCTGGTTGTTTAGCAAATTCCTCGCGCAATTTGGCTAGGGTGTTGGGGTCTACTCTACCCGTGATTGGCAGTTGATATGTCTTTTGTGCATTTCTAATTCCATCCCTAGTTTGTGGCCCATGAATGCCATCAATGGGGCCTTCATAGAATCCTAATCCCCCCAGTAATTGTTGGAATTCTTCTGGTTCGTAAATTACCATACTAAAGGTAGCAGCTCTGGTGGCAATGGGTGCTGCTTTTCCTCCATTTTGACTAAGCCAAATTTTACTTAATTCTTCTTCTATTTCTCCTAGAGAGATATCTTTTGGTTGTTGTAAGGCGACAATTGGTGTAGTCATTTTTTTGCTTGTCCTTAAGTGTTACTTTTTGTTTGTAGGATAATGAATAATTTAATCGGGCTAAATACTGAAGTCAAATAATTCGACAATATTATACACAATTATACATTCTTTAGTATAATCTATAGAGTACTTGCCTAAGTGCTGTGATTATAATTGTAGGCGATCGCTATTATAGAGCTAAGTTAGGTTGGACTATGAATTGACCGAAAAAATGGGTCTCAAGCCTCGCCCTTCTAGGGCGACTTTTTAGTTTATTTTTTCAATAAATATGTTACCTTGTTGTTAGTTGAAGAGTCAAATTATGAAAGCTAGATTTAAGTATCGTATCTATCCAACGCTGGGACAAAAATACCGATTAGCCAAGCTATTTGGCTGTGTCCGTGTGGCGAGTGAATGATAGTCTAGCTTACTGCCAACAGAGGTATAAATCAGGAGAAAAGAAATCTACTAATTCAGAACTACAAAAGCTTTTTATTACTAAAGCTAAAAAGACTGAAGAAAGAGAATGGTTGTCAGAGGTTTCTAACATACCATTGCAGCAATCATTGAATGATTTAAACCGTAGGGGCGAACGGCCGTTCGCCCCTACAAACTTTTTTAAATCAACTCAAGGCAAGAGAAAAGGTAGACCTGTTAGACCTCCTAAATTTAAAAGTAGAAAGTCAAAGCAAACTGCTAGGTTTACAAAAGGTGGGTTTAAAGTTAGCCAGCATAAAGTTTATTTAGCTAAGATTGGAAGGCTGAAAACTATTTGGTCAAGAGAGTTGCCTAGTGAGCCTAGCTCCGTAACAGTAATTAAAGATTCAGCTAACAGGTATTTTCTGAGTTTTGTAGTAGAAATACAACCGGAAATCTTACCTAAAACTGATAATTCAGTAGGTATAGATTTAGGTATTAAAACCTTTGCTACATTTAGCGATGGTACGAAGGTTGATGCTCCTAAACCATTGAAAAAACGTATTAAAAAGTACCGAAAGTTAAGTAAGTCATTATCTAAGAAAACTAAGGGGTCTAAAAGGTATGAAAAAGCACGGGCTAGAGTGGCTAAGTTCCATGGTAAACTGAAAGATACAAGGACAGATTTTCTGCATAAATTATCTACTAAAATAATTCGTGAAAACCAAACAGTTGTTTTAGAAGATTTAAACGTTTCTGGTATGATTAAGAACCGTAAATTATCCAGAGCAATATCAGATTTAGGTTGGAGAACTTTCAGAACATTCCTAGAAGGAAAAGCAGAAAAATATGGTCGTGATTTTAGAGTCATTAGTCGCCCTTGAGCCAACATCCCAAGTATGCTCATGCTGTGGGTTTAAAGGTGGAAAATTAGACCTTCAGGTGCGAGAATGGGAGTGTCTAAACTGTGGTGCAAAACATGATAGAGACGAGAATGCAGCAATAAATATATTAGTCGCGGGCGGGCAGTCCGAGACACTAAACGGACGTGGAGGCAAGCGTAACCCACCCCATCCCCTCCCGGGAGGAGCAAGAGGGTGGGTGCAACAGCCCGTGAGACGTCAACCCGCCGAGGAGCTTCGGCTCGGTAGGAATCTCCGCGCCTTTAGGCCGGAGAGGATGTCAATATCCCACTGACATCAAATCCTGATAATTAGTTCTTCTAAGTCATTGGGACGGTCACTCCGTGGAAGGAAGCAATCTCAGGGGTTGTGCAATATTGCTTCCTCTCATTGCAATGACGACTTTTCGACCTAATTATACAGCGGATTCCACCTTGGTGAGGTACACCCATCGCGGGCAAGATGCCTAAACGCAGGCAAGATGCCCACGCTACATGGTTTTCACCATTTACCCTGTACATCATTTGCCCGAAATATGCTGTATATATGATATCAAATGACGAATTTTCAGGTAAAAACTGTAGGACTACCATTCCAAACAAAACGATTATTATAGCAACAGAAACAGCATTTAGGATAAACTTTAACCGTTTTTAAACTAAAATTTCTCAGTTTTTAAACAAATTCATTTTTATTAAATTATTTTAGAGTCATAAATTTTCGGGTTTCCATTAATCAGTCTTATGTTGTAGATCACTGTTATAGTTTTAAAATTCTTACTACTTCTGTCAATTGAACCGTCCGAATTATTAAGGGTGTAATCTTCCGTTAGATTTACTTTAATTGTTGCTACGTTACCCTGTGAAATAAACTCCTCAACACTTTCAATCTTTTGTACATTATAACGATAGTATGCACCATTGCTTTGCAACCAATCTATTGTACCAGTTGCTTTTTTATAGAACTCGCTAGTGCCTATTTCAGCAAGAATTTGACGATTATAGGGTGGAGCAAACATTACTTTTTTTGTTTCTAAGTATTTCCGAAGCAAATTAACAGCTTTCTCCTGTGAAATAGATACCTCTAGTGGTAGCTGAGATGGTGTAGGTGTTGGTTCTATTACAAAAATCTGATTGAGTTGTTGATTTTGATAGTTACTTAAAACCAAACCAGCTAAGTTCAATACTCCAATTACACCGCTAATGATAGCTGCTGTTCGCCAATTTAAACTCGACTGTCGTTGCGGAGGAGGGGGAGTAGGAGTTAGAGTAGCATTAGGAAAGTGTTTAAGCTCCTTCTCTAGCTTTAAGTCAATATATGCACCAACTTCATTCTGAACATTATCTTTAACAAATTTAGTTAAGTCAGCAACCCGATAATTAGTCCTATTACCTTGACTTTGAACAAACTTAGTAACGTATTTCTGAACTATTTTCTCTATTTCATTCTCTAGAGAATCTTGACTATGTAAAGCTGTAGAATTTTCCCTCTTTTTCCCTTTAGCAATCCAAATTTTTTTCTCAGCTCTATCTAGAGAAAACACTGAACGTTGCACAAATTTTGAGTATTGTTCTTCTGTTTCTAATTTATGATTAATATAACTAACAATATCTTCAACATAAATTTTTCCATCATTTGTTCCTTTTCCATCAAGACTTGTTTCAATACCCGTGCAAAAAATCTCGGTGAACACTCCGGACGAACCATCCGGTAGTTCTTTACTTTGTTGAGTCTCTAGAGACGAAGCAATAATAGTAATTCCTTGAGGAATATCATATTTTATAGAGTTAAACATATTATTACCTAAACTTTTGCTTCCTTCAAGAGCAGCTCCACTATGACAAGCATCAAGAATAATAATGGCACGTCTAACTCCTGCTAAGTCTAACTCATTCATTAAATTTTTGAACGGATACCACTCTGAATTATCCAACCCCATTTTTAGACAATACAGATAATTCCTAATATCTCCATGTCCTGAAAAGTAGAATACTAGCTGAGTTTTGATATTCCAACCTTTGAGAATAGACCTCAAAATTTTTTCAAAGCTGCCTCTACTTTCACAGTCGTATACTGCTGTAGATCCACTATCTAGACACATCCCCTTTTGTGGAACTGTCAGAATAGAGTAAACTCTGGAAACATCTTGTTTTCCTCCTTTGAGTTCTTCACCAGTTAAGGAATTCAAGACTAAAGCAATTCTTTTTGGAAGGTCTTCTGACATTGTTCTTTACTGATAAATTGTGGTCTAAAGCCTCCCCTTTTAAGGGGAAAAAAGAAAAAGTTTTTCCTTTGAGTCAATCCTCTTCTTTTCAAGGAGAGGTAATGAATAATTAATAATTAATAATGAATAATTAATAATGAATAATTAATAATGAATAATTATTCATTGTTGAATGATGTTTTGATATTTGAACTTCGATATATTCATACTTAGGGAAAGATTGAGACTTCAGTAGAGATATCATTTCTTGAATTTCTTGTGTTGATGAACTTTCCAGCAATAAAGTTTCTTTCCGAGCTGGACTATGAAAAGTGATAAATAAAGAATACTTAGGTCTTTTTGATTGCCAGTATTGGAAAACAGAGATTAAAGTTTGAATAGTAGCTACGGCCAATCAGGCGATCGCTATTGCTATTGCTAAACCACCATCTTTACCTCCAGATTCTGGCTTTGTTTCTTCAATTTCTACAGACAGGTCGCAGTCTTTCCTAATAAGATTAGCAAGTTCCTTCAAACTTTTAGAATCATCATTAGTAGCATTTCCTTCTAGCTTAATATAAGCTTTCATATAATAATTACTCAGTTTAAGCATATTTTAAATTTACACAATACAATAGTAGTAAAATTATACTAGCACAATTATACTACTGTGAAGATTAAAGCCATAAACATAGGTTTTGCCGATTTATATAATCCTTTTGTCTCCCTGTTACCTGTTAGCTAATTAGACATCTCCAATAATAAAAAAATCAAATTAATTATCGTACATAAACTATGAATTGTTTTCCCCAACTCCCAACTCCCAACTCCCGTAAGCATTCAGCTATTAGCGTTCAGCTCTTCCTGCGGAATGCTACGCAAACAGCTTTTTTATGAACTATGTGGCTCGATAGACTATTAAAGTTAACTAATGTACTCTTATACCAATTTTATAAATGTTTGCTACAAATAGATAGGGTACTTCTTAGGAGTCAGGAGTCAGGAGTCAGGAGTCGTATGGGAATAGATTTAATACCAGTTTTTAGGTCATAAATTCTCTTTTTTGTCAAAGGAACATTTCCTGCAAATTTTTGGTAGTGCACTTATTATTCGTAACATTCTTTTTTCAAATTGGTATTACACATACTTTTAATTATTTGAAATCTCTCAATTGCTTTTTCCTCCTTTAAAATTAATAAAGCTGATAGCTAATAGCTGACTGCTGAATGCTTACCAACTCCCTCTTTTCTTAGGAAAAATTCTCTCAGAGATTACTTTTAACTTTTGAGTTGCACATAACGCTATTTTCTGTCTTTCCTAGAAATTAAAGCTACTAAATTATCAATATAAGGGCTAGCTTCCATTGGCATTACTTCCATACCATGGAGTACTTTTTGATTCAGAATAAAATATACTAAAGAACCAACAAAAACTATAGCAGTTGCTTCTGGATCGTCAAGGTTTAATTCTTGATGTTCTTGCAAATATTTTGTCAGAATTTCTACTGCTGGTTTTGCTATTTGAGTTAAAAATAATTTGGATAAATCTGGATATTTTCCTGACTCAGCAATAATTAATCTGACAAATTCTAAATATTCAGTATCATGAATATTTTCTGTGAGTAATCTATCCGCTAAATTGCGCAATACTTGTTCCGGTTCTCCTTCAAGTGGTTGTGACCAGACAAAATTAAATTTTTTGGTAGCTACTCGCTTGACTAAGGCTTTGAATAATCCTTCTTTATCTGTGAAATGACTATATAGTGTCTGTTTCGATACCCCTGATGCTTTGGCTACTTTGTCCATACTCGTACAAGCATAACCATTCTTCAGAAATTCTGGTATTGCTCCTCTTAATATTTGTTCTGCTTTGTTGACAGCACCCTGGCCGTGTTTTTTCAGCCTCTTGATTTTGGTCATTAGCTTTTTTCCTTGAGATTTTTTTCTTTCTGAGTTGACATTATCAAACTTTTAGTTATATATTATAAATATAATCAAACTATACGGTCTAGTCTAAGTATAGAATTAGTAATATGAGTATAATTTGTATCTCCATATTGGCAAGCACAATCGTCTTATCTGACACAATTATTAACGGTAAACTAAAAGTTTCAAAGCGGTTATTTAACTGGATAGAAAAAGTAGGCGATCGCTCCCACAAAGAAGGCAAAGTTACTGCTAAGTCAGAATAATGTTGCTAGTAGTATTTGAGTATCAAAGTTTTCAGTACTAATGGCTAATATTAGTAAAGGAAGATTAATTAGCCTTCAATAATTTAGAATTTAGAATTTAGAATTTAGAATTACCTCTTCTTTTCAAGGAGAGGTAATTGTTAATTATTAGTTATTAATTGTTGAAAATTAGCCATTAGTATTTTTATATAGTTCAATTCTACAGATTTCCCACCTTTTGTGAAAAATACACCATCTAATAATTATTATTATTTTGACAACACTATTATGGACTTTCCTTATTATTTAAATTTTTAGTTATTTGCTCTAAAGGAGGGGTAAAAACTTCTACTTTATATTCATTAATAGTTTCAGTAAAAATAAGCTCTGAACATTGGGAACGTAAAGATTTCCATAACATTGTTTCTTCGTAATGTTCAAATTCTGCCGGAATATAATCTAAAATAGTTTTAGAACAAACAACTATTAATCTTTCTTGAACTCTAGAAAAGGCTACATTTGAGCGATTAAGATTCAGGATAAATTCGACATTTTTACTAATAGCAGACGGGTCGCTTGCTGTAGCAGAAACAATTATATTTGGACGTTCGCCACCTTGGAATTTTTCTACAGTATCTATCACATCAATAGCATTTTCATAATAATCTGCTAACTCTGTTTTAAGTAGAGTTCTTTGGGCACGATGTGGGGTAACAATTCCGATACTTCCATCAGTAATTTCTCCACCTGCATCAATAATTTGTTTAATTATTTCTACCTCTATTTGATTACTACGTCTTGACTTACGCTCAGAATGAAGAACAAGATAAAGACCTCTATTTCCTTGTAAAAGTTTTTCCCAAGTTCCATTTATTTCTTTTTATTCTATATTTTTATCTTTTTCTTTACCTCGTAATTGAATATTATCTAACTTGCTATAAAGACGTGCAATAAGTTCGCGAATAACTGGCGGTAAACGGAAGGTAAAATTTAAAGCTGAACATAATATTGCTGTATCAGGAATTTGAGTATCTGAGTTTTCTTTTAAGTTTTGAATTGCCTGATATGCACTAACGTAAGGTTGGTAAGATACTACAGGAGGGCGGTCTTCATTTTCCCAATCATGGGTAATAATGGGAGTAAGTTGTCGATGGTCTCCAGCTAACATTATTTCACCATCATTTTTGACTAATGTAGCTAATGCTAGAAAGTTAGGAAATACCATCATACTTGCTTCATCAACAATAAGAGTCGTTGTTTGAAAACCTTGGGGATAATCTTTTAAAAAATTATTTCTTTGGTTCAATTCATTAACCATCTTTAAAATTGCATTGGTTGTTCCTCCAATTACTAAAACTGTCTTTTTGCGCATTTTATTAACATTATTGACACAAGGTTTAGAAGAGAAGGAATTAACATTTGTATTTTGAAAATCCTCTTTATTTTTAGGATCGACTCTGCTTAGTTGAATTGATGATAAGTTTAAGTTTAGATTAGTAGCGTGTTGATTCAAAATAGGTAAAAGGCGACCTAGACGTAAGAGTAATTCATCTACAGCTTGATGAGTATGGGCAGTAATAAGAACAATATCTCCAGGAGAACTTCGTGCCAAAATTCTTAAAAAAGTAGCGATCGCTGTTGTTTCTGTTTTACCTGTACCTGGTGGACCTTGTAAAAGTTGAATCCTAGTTTTTAATCCATTTATTATTGCTTCTATTTGCTTATCATCTAGCTTTTTATTATTTGCTAATGGTAAGGAATTAAGAAAATTTTGATATTTTTCTAAATCATTTTCTAAAGGAGTAATTTGTGGTGGAATTTTAGGGTTTTCTGGAGCTAACCATCGACAAACATGATTTCCTTGAGTATTCTGTAATTTTTCATCGACTTTTCCAGCTATAAAATCTGAGGGACTTTCATCAAGAGTAGCATTTGGAAAAATTTGTTCTTGATTTCTATTACTATAAGAATTACTAAATAACCTATACCTATCAGACTGGCTAAAAATAGGAGATAGTTCTATCTGTTTAGTATTCCAATTTATTTCATTTACTATACAGGTACTTCCACCACGCAAAAGTTGATTAATTGTTTGACCTTTATGTGGATTTTCATAACAAGGACTAAGCCTAACAAAAGAACCTTCACCAATTGTACAATTAGCTTGTAAAAGTTCAGGAGTAATACTATATCCATCAAGATTAATTTCTGCTGTTAACCTATTATTATATGACTCTATATTTCTAACAGGTATTGTTCGGCCTGAAGAAATACGATAGATAGGTGGAACTAAATTATTAGCAATCCAATCTGTTACTTTAACGTGCTGGTCTAAACGGAGAAAATCTATTCCTGCTTGAGCAGCATTATCTACACCTAAATTAAAATCTGGTAAATTAGCAATAGTCAAAGATTCTTTTTTAATCTCGGAATTTTTCAGTCTAATTCCCTCTTCAACCCACCTAATAGCATGAGTACGAGCGCGAAAATATTCTTTTAAATAATTTGGTGTTTGTGCTTCGTTGTAACGTTCGATAGATTTTTTTAATTTGGCTTTAATTTTTGGGTCATTAGGGTCAGGAAGTTTTCTCCAATAAGCACGCCAATATGCTGCACTAAAAGAATTAAAATATCTTAGTCTCACTTCAAAAGGATGTTTACGAATATTGTCAGTATTTGATTTTGAAGTAGCCCATTGATTATTACTTTCTATCTCTAAATTATTTTTAAAGTCAAATATATCTTGAGAAAAAGCTCTATCTAAATTAACAATTTTTCCGTTAATTTTGCGTCGCCAATGATAACGTCTGCCAAACCATTTAAGGGAAGTTACAACCGCTAAATCTCTTCCTGTCCATCCCAAAGCATAACGACGATCTACTTCATCATAAAGACAAGAATAAATTAGTTGTTCTAAACTTTCTCGACAACCAAGTAACTCCCGCAAATGACTTAGAAGTTGAGAACTAACGCGAGAACAACCTTCAACTAATTGGGTCATTTCCTGACGTGACCAAACATAAAAATGAATCGGAGCTTGTTCTGTTTCTGCAACTTCGGCAATAGTATCTACTAATTCTAATAAAAATCCTTGTATTAACTCTTTTTCTGAACCATTGTCTTCCTTATATTCTCCCATCCATGCCGATGTTTTGAACTTAATTACATCTTTCCCTTCAAGTTCTTTTGATTGGTAAACAGTTTTATTGTTGTCATCTTTTCCTGTTTCTATATACTCCTTAATTTTAGGGTCGGGTTGCCATTTACAATTTTCATTTTTCTCAAATTTTGGGTCTAATTTTCCCTGACTTTTAGTAACATGAGCTGCTAGGGCACCTATCCTATTTTCGACATAATCATATTCAACGGTAAGATATACTCGAATCAGACTTTCCCCATTAATAATATGTTCGGGAAGTTGACTTTCACCTGAATATTTTGGTAGTGCTTCTACTTCATAGGTATCTGGATTAGAATTTCCATCAGGAAGAGTCCGTTTACGAGTTTTTGCTTTTAATTTAAGTAACTCTAAATTCTCTGTAAAACTTGTATCTTTTTGAATTTCAATCGCTTGAGTTCCTTCTAAATCAAGTTCAGATAAATCATCAAGATTGTTAACACCCACCTTATGCAATACCCTGACAATTGATGAGTCTATTCCTAACAATTCTATACGTTTTTCTCTAGCACTTTCAGCTAAACAATGAACGCTTAATGTACAGTCACTACATTTTTGGTCTAGCTGATAATCTAAATCAGATAAGTCCATTTCAACTATCCGCTTTAACACGCCATCAGATGCTAAAAGACGATTAATATCAGTCTCTATCGTATCTAGATTTAAGGCTGGAGATTTAATAATATCCTGACTTTTATTAGTATTTTCATCAATCCGAACTACAACACATTCTATATTTTCTGGTTTGAGTTTTATCCCACAAATATTGATTGAATTTTTTCTTATTAACTGACGTACCAATATCTGATATAAACCAACCTGTACTTGATGATAAGTCCGGTCTTTTCTAGATGCTTTACCTTCAACTAATCGTAATTTTGGTTCATCGTTTTCCCAGAGCAAAACTACAAAGTCAATTTGTCCATAAATATTAAACTCTCCCAGAGTGCCTTCTATCGAAATTTCTCGTCCATAAGCTTTTTGTTTTTCTGACAAATTTTTCAGCTTTTCAACAAAGTCATTCCATTCAGTTGGTTGATTTTCTTGGTCAGAGTCCTGACTCATTTTAGTTAAGTCAAGAAAGCTATCTTTTTGCAGCGAAGTTTCCCATTCATTCTCTCTTCTTCGACCTTCCTCTTCCAGCACTGGGTCTAAAGAAGTAGCAAAAATTAAGTTAGAAAAAGGAATATCTTTTTTAGCAAATTCATAATCGTTATATTTTAACTTAAATCGGCGATCGCATGATTGATAACGAATATATTCAGCAATATCGGTAGCTCGAACTGATAGTTTTTTTGTTGACATAATAATAATTTATTTGTTAATTAAGTATTTTGATTTTTAGCCTAATGCAATACGCCTACGATCAGAAATTATAACTCAATTTATACCAAATCGTTATTATAGTCATATAACTATCAACCTATATTGAATTTCCTACCTGATAAACCACAGATTTTTCACCATAATTTTTCACAAATCCTCTACTTTTCATTACCCGTTCAAATAATAATGAAGATTCTTTTGAATGAATGTATCAATTGATTATTCAATATTAAAATATCTCAATTTGAGAGTAACCATTCAGCTGAATGCTTACATTTGACACAAAGTTTTTTTACTTTTAATCTGCTTTTCTTTCCTCTATTTCATCTGCCGACAATACTTGATTAGCACAATCTAGATAAAAACCTTGTCTATTATATTTTTCACCATAATCTTCTACATTATTTTTAACTTTTCCACAGTAATAACAGATTTGAAAGATTGTGCTAATTGTTCTTTTTTCGTCAGTTTATTGGTATGTTGAAAAACATTCATTACTCAAAATTTAACCAAGATTGACATCTGAATTGTATGACTCTTTCAAAATATCTTTAACAATAGATTGTTGAGCTTCCAGGTCTAATGACTGAAAAACCTCGTTTTTTAAATAGAGGCGACCTAGCATTGAGTTAATTGTATAACTGGTTTGATGGTCTGACATAATAATTTTTATTTTCTTGCTCTTGGAGAAACACATCAAATTGTGTTTATTAAAGTTGACCACAACTTATCATTTCAATTATATTTACCACAGTTCGATATTGCAGTAATTGTTTTACCGAAGAATTAAGAATTAAATAATTAAATAATTAAATAATTTAGGTTTAAAGCCTCCCCTTTCAAGGGGAAACAAGCGGTCGAGGGATGGCGAGGTCTCCTCGCCATATCCAATCGACCAAGAGAGAAAAAATTTTCCTTTTATTCAATCCTCTTCCTTTTAGGGAGAGGTAATTATCAATTATCCATTATCAATTATCAATTATTGAAAAGCACCTTCAAATCGTTTAGTAGATTTGAAAATTTTAATGCCAAAAGTTATAGATGTCCTAGCCACAATCTCTAAAGGAGAAGTTACGATAGATTAGATTCTATAATTTATAAGTCCGAGAAGATTGGTAATTAAACCCGTCCTAAATGCCGATAAACAAGAACTAAACTAATGATTTAATCTACTAAATTACGGTATAAATATATATGAAATATACATTAAATGTACATATATGATATTGTTTTGCCAAGTAGTTTTTTCTGATTCATAATTCACATCTTGCGTAGGTGTAGAAACTTCCAAGCTTCTGTCTGACCAGTGTTGCTCACTTCCGATATAATTTTTGCCTGAATAATATCATCTTTTTTAATTCCTTCCCTTTCTAAAAGTTGTTTGTCTTTTTCTTGTAAGTCCACAAAAACTGGTAAGCTATTAGTCACATCTTCAAGGGTAATTTCTGGAGGATTAATGTCTAGATCGATTTCCCAGACTTTATAAACTCTTGAATAAATAACTATTTTTATATCTGGATGAAAAGCTATAGGCATTCCCAGAAGAATTGAAGCCGCATTTCTCAGCTTTAATATCATGTCCTCAAAGTTTTTAACAGACTCATTATTTTCTGACATAAACTGCTTTGCTGCCTCCTCCAAAACTTTCGTAAAATTATCAATTTTTACTTCTGGGGTTGATGGAAAACCAATCAACTCTTGGAGAATTTTCTTGAATAAGTTTAAAACTTCTATAGCATCACTTTTTAATTCATCATTAGCTTTTTTATTGAAATATTGATTGTAGTGTAGACAATCATTTCTGATTTTTCTGATTAAATCTAGACTATCATAAATATCTTCTTTAATCAGACCTTCTTTTTTGAGACCTTTTATTCTCTCAAACTGAGTTTTATCAACCAACTTTTCTACTCCCAATTGAGTAGCTAAAAATTTGGTAAAATCTTCAACTGAAATACTTGTAAGTGCAATACAGCCAGTATAAAAACCAAGCTCAAATAAATTTTCTGCTTCTTTTAAAAGTTTGATAAAATCGCTTACTGATGCTAAATATTGAAGATCTTCAATTAACCACTTTCTTTCAACAATCTCATCAACTTTACTATTGAACCATTCTAGAATAATTTCTCTATATGCTGCTTTATCCCTCTCAATATATAGACTTCTTTCACTCTCATCTATCAAAGAATAGTCATACTTGTTAAAGTCGATATACATAGTTCTACAAACTAGCTTTCTGGCTAGTGAATTTACAACAATATTAATTATACCGAAATATCCCTAACTTTCCAGTTGATAAACCACAGACTTATCACCACATATTTTCACAAATCCTCGACTTTTCATTACCTCTTCAAATAATTCTGTAGACAAACTATTTTCCACAGACCAAACACCCGGTTTATTCAATTTCCCAGACAAAATTAATTCGGCAATACCTCCAGCACCAATACCTGTAACAGTTGCAGTATCTTTATGTATGATTGATGAGCAAAAATCAGCTTTTTTCCCTGACTTTTTACCAATAACTTTCGCTTGTATTGCGACACCAGTACCACTATATTTATCTGTAAATTGAGTCATTTTATAACTGACTTGAGACAAAAATTCTATTACCGATGAATTATTTAACCAACTAACAGGAAATAAATGAGCAGTCATCCAAGTCAGATGATTATAAAAATCGGGAAATGAACCAAACTTTGTAGTTACAGTTTTCACCGGAAAAGAAGTCGGCAAAGTCAAACATTCTGGCATATCAAACCAGTAAACACCTATTTTTCCGTAGGGTTTAGGAAAATCAATAACTTGGCGATCGCTATAAGGTTTAATAGATTGCCATTTACCATTTATCCAGGCATCAAAATAATTTTGTAAACCTAAAAAAGTAGTCCGCATAACTGTTACTCCCGCTCCACCGGAACCACCTACGACATAACTTAAATGTATTTCCTCTGGTTCATCAAATTGTTCTACTGATTGACGAGCCAAACTATTAGAAATTCCGGGAAAAATTCCTGTATTAATAATTGCTGTAACTCCAGCTTTTTTCGCAGCTCCAGAATATTCTAAAGCTTTACGAGTAAACCCTCGATAGTCACTAACATCAACATAATTAACACCAGCTTCGATGCAATTTTTCAGAACATTAGTATCGCGATGATGAAATGGACCTGCACAATGAATTACTAAATTTTCTGAAGATTTACTGTAGGAATGAATAATATTTTTCACTCTTTCTTTGTCTGTTAAATCTAGAGCTAAATATTTAACACCAGGAATAGGAATTTCTTTGATATTTGCTTCTGGTTTACGTCCGGTAATAGTAATTTCTGAGTCAGTATAAGTAGCTAAATCTCTAGCAACACTACTACCAATTCTGCCATATCCACCTATAATTAAAACTTGGTTGGTCATCTTTAGTTAATTGATGTTTAATTTAATCAAAAGTACTAAGCATTCAGCATTTAGCAGTCAGCTATCAGCCATTAGTTATTAAATCATTGTATGCTAGACAGTAAATTAGTATGGACAGATGAAGCGAAAACTAAAAGTATAAATAAAAGCTAATACCTAAGCAGTGCTTCTTATAAAAGAGCTGTTATACCAAATTGAAATGAAGCTGCATAGAATAATATTTAGTAAGCATTTCCTGCGGAATGCTGCGCAAACAGCAGTCAGCTATCAGCTATTCCTACGGAATGCTGCGCAAACAGCTTTATTAATTTTAGTGGACAATTTAAGCTTGCTGTTCTTGTGCTTCAATTTATGGGTTAAAAATGTCGTAGAAGTTAAGCAAATGCTTACTTCATTTATTAAAAAGCTGTTTGCTCCGCATGACCTAGGAATAGCTGACTGCTAATAGCTGTTTGCGCAGCAGTCCGCAGGAAATGCTTACAATATTTAAAGCATAATTGACCGCAGGTAAGCGTAGATAAAGATAGATAGATTTAATGAATTTCATCATTCTATGCAACCTCATATAAAACTGGTATTAGTCAACTAATAGTTATGACCGCTAATACCTGTTTGCGCAGCATTCTGCAGGAAGTACTTACAAAAAGTATGCTAATTGTTGAAGAATCCAACTGATTAATTGGATTAATTTTTCAATAGTAATTCTGTTAAATTATCCTCTTCACTTTCTGGTTTAAGATACAAGGTACAAATTCGCTCGACATCATCTGGAGAAACTTGATTATTCTCACACCAAAGCTCAAGACAAATATTGCTTAGAGCTTCTATTTCATCGTAATTAACATTAGCTGTTGGGGTATTTTCATCACAAGCAATTTTATTTAAGACTGTGACAATTTCAGGCTCAGTCAAATTATTAGTATTAGGATTGTAAAAAATACCATGATATTTGTTTTGATGAAACAGTAGCATATAAAGTAAAGGTTCTTTATCTGAAGATAATTTACTACTAATTAAATCATCTGCCAAAGTCTCAGCATAATCTCGATTTTGCTGTAGTTTAGCAGTATGTTGATAATAAGGAGAAATTTCTAAATTTGCCAGAGCATTCAAATCCATTTCTCCAGATTTAATTGTGACTTGAGATGCCATTTCAGAAACATTTACTTCTTGTGTTACCTCTGTAGTTAAAACAGGCAAGTCAATCACTTTTTTTGATTCTTGATGGCGAGACATTAAATTTTTCCATCGCTTTTGAATTTCTACTAAATCATAATTAATTGTCGTTGGTTTATTTTGATTAGTAAGTGTTGGTACAAAAGTGTAAATTTCCACAGTACGAGGTAAGTGCCAGAAACGTAAAATTCTCCCTGCTCTTTGTACTGGTCCAATAGGAGTCCAATCAATATCATAATTAATTACAACTGAGGCATCTTGCATATTTATACCCACACCATGAGCATCTGTAGAAATAAAAACCTCATGATTTTCTGAATATTCGTCATCTTTTTTGTTAGCATGAGGAGCAAATTGTTTAATCATTTTTTCAATTTCTCGACTATCCTTCATCTTGAATTTTTCTTCACTTTCACTTTCTTCAATAGTAGCTGCAATCTTTAAAGAAGGAAGTATTAATTTCAGCTTCTGACATAGATAAATAACAGTTGCTCTTCTTTCCGAAAAAATAATTACTTTTTGCTGATTTTCTAATGCTTGTCCAAGAATAATTGATAAAGCCATGATTTTTATATCATTACTGTAATTCAAATTTTTAAGCTTAGTAATGATTGGTCTTAAAATTTCTTCTCTATCTTCACGAGAAAAACTAAATTTTAGCTTGCCAAGTTTATAACTATTGTCTCCTCCTGGAGTATCCGCAATACTTTCTAGGGTTCCTTGAAGTGCTAAAGGAGAACTTGCCCAAGAAACTTTTACTAATTTGTTAAATACATCTTTAAACATAGGATTTCTAGAATTAACTTTGAAATATCCTTGGGTTATCGCTTCAGTTAATTTAGCTTCAAAAATTAGTGGAAAATTGATAGTGTGAAGAACTACATGAGGAATATAACGTTTTTCATCGCCGAAGTTTATATAAGTTCCTTGTTCATCCTTTTGACCATAATATTTAGCAACGTGAGGAGTTGTTAATTGACTCACTACTGAAAGTTCTATAAATTCATCTGTGTTTTCAACAGACCAGACTTTTACACTTTTAGTTTCTTCATGAAATAAATCTCTATGACTTGGTAAAACACTCAAAAAATAGTCAAATTTGTGGGGATTATTAGCTGTATGAGGTAGAAGATAGAGTTGGTTATTAATATTGTTAATATCTTTAGCATAAGGAGAACCTGTCAGAAGTAAAACTTTAACATTATCTTTTTCTACTAACTTTCTAAGTCTAGTAAAAGCCTTTCGTTCTGGAGGATTTTTGATCATATTAAACAAGTTTTGTTTATGACGGTTTCTAAATTCGTGACTCTCATCAATAATTAGTAACCAACGTTGCTGTTCAACCTCTTCTAAAATTTCTTCAAATACCCCTAGTCTATGAGCATCGTCAGAACTTTTCTTATCAAATATTTTTTGCACAAAAAATTCACAATAAATTCCTGCTTCTCGCATTTCTTTTTGCCAATTACTAGAAACTGCCTTCGGTCCTATAATCATTACATTGTCAATCAAATCTTCTTCTTTTAAATGTATAGCTACATGAACAGCAACAACAGTTTTTCCTAATCCAGTTGATGCAACTATCATTGAACCATTAAAGTCTCGCATTTGCCTTAATGTTTGGGCAATCATATCAATTTGATAAGAAACTGGTTTTTTTGTGTAACGAGTTTTAGGAGGTTGTATATTTTCAAAAGCCAACATAGTTTTGAGATAAATATCCCACGGTGTATCAAACTTCAACCATTTCAATAAAATCTCTAGAAGTTCTTGAGTTAAATCTTGAGCTTTATTAAAGTAATCGTCAAATTCTCTAACTAAAGCAGCAATTTCAATTTTATTCTTAATAATATTCCCACCTTCAACCTGTTCCAAAAGACCTTTTCCTGTCAGATTTGAAGAGGTTTGAATTGCTGCTTCTCCATCGGAAATATAAAGTTTGTTGTGATGGTCTGCTGCTCTAGCATCAACAATTTCAAATTCCTGAGATTGTATTTTTTCTACAAGGTCAATAACTGCTTTTCTTCTATCTTTATCTAATCCTGTCCGTAAATCTCGCATTATTTCTTGAATTAGAGCCATTCTTGCTCGTTGTGCTCCTGGGTCATCTAAACCAACTAAAAGATAGGTTTGTTTACCTTTAGTATAACGACGGATTAAATTCCATCCTTTGATAGTAAAAAAACTGTAGCAATCCGAATTTTATTTTTAGCTTTTTCTAGCCATTCACTAATGTTTTGAAATGATTTACCTGGTTCAAACCAACTTAAACTTTTTCTGTTCATTGTTCAACCTTTGGTTTTGGCATTTTCATGTTTTTTTATAGTAGTAATTTTTTGGCTGAGAACAATAAATTTTATTTTTTTACTCACCCTACAAACTACAATATTATGATAAATTTTAACAGACAGAATAAACTAGATTTCATCCAGTGAAAAATTTTGCTACCTTTTAATTCTCAAAAACAAATGTTGTAATATTTTGGGAATTTTGACTATAATCAGAATTGAACTCAAGTTAACTAAATATATAATTTTAACAGTTAATTATGCTTCGCATATTTGGTACAGGAATTGGTATTTTTGTTGTTGGTATCTCTGCATATTGGGGAGCATTAGATTTTATGCGGTTAACTGAAGCTAATCAACAACTTGCACAATCTGCTTTTGAATTATCAGATAGAGAATTTCAGTATTTATTAAGTAGAGAAAAAACTCATATGTTTCGCATATTTGGTAAAGGAATTGGTATTTTTGTTGTTGGTATCTCTGCATATTGGGGAGCATTAGATTTTATGCGGTTAACTGAAGCTAATCAACAACTTGCACAATCTGCTTTTGAATTATCAGATAGAGAATTTCAGTATTTATTAAGTAGAGAAAAACTCATATGTTTCGCATATTTGGTAAAGGAATTGGTATTTTTGTTGTTGGTATCTCCACCTATTGGGGAGCATTAGATTTTATGCGGTTAACTGAAGCTAATCAACAACTTGCACAATCTGCTTTTGAATTATCAGATAGAGAATTTCAGTATTTATTAAGTAGAGAAAAAACTCATATGTTTCGCATATTTGGTAAAGGAATTGGTATTTTTGTTGTTGGTATCTCCACCTATTGGGGAGCATTAGATTTTATGCGGTTAACTGAAGCTAATCAACAACTTGCACAATCTGCTTTTGAATTATCAGATAGAGAATTTCAGTATTTATTAAGTAGAGAAAAAACTCATATGTTTCGCATATTTGGTACAGGAATTGGTATTTTTGTTGTTGGTATCTCTGCATATTGGGGAGCATTAGATTTTATGCGATTAACTGAAGCTAATCAACAACTTGCACAATCTGCTTTTGAATTATCAGATAGAGAATTTCAGTATTTATTAAGTAGAGAAAAACTCATATGTTTCGCATACTTGGTAAAGGAATTGGTATTTTTGTTGTTGGTATCTCCACCTATTGGGGAGCATTAGATTTTATGCGGTTAACTGAAGCTAATCAACAACTTGCACAATCTGCTTTTGAATTATCAGATAGAGAATTTCAGTATTTATTAAGTAGAGAAAAAACTCACCGGATTAATGTTGGTTTTGAAGGAACTTGGATATTGATGGGAATCGGAATTATTTTGCTGAGTAATCAAAATCCAAGATAATTCAAGAATTTAGAATTTAGAATGCGCGAATTTAGAATTACCTCTCCTTTAAAACCCACATTCCGCACTTCAATTTGTCACATAAAAATAAGTATAAAATCCGTAGCTTGCTTAGGTATTTATACTATATAAATTATCTTCATTTACCTCAATCGAGAGTCAAATTCTCAGATTACTTATGGCAGCATAAACACTTACTGAATCCTTGACTCCTATTGACCACTATAATTTACTTCTTACTTCTTACTTCTTACTTTTGAATGCATGACTTTTGACTTATTTTTTCTACTACATTTTGTGGTGCGGAATGTGGGTTAAAAGAAGAGGATTGACTAATCATGAAATTTTTTCTTCTCTTGGTCTCATGGATATGGCGAGGAGACCCGCTCTTATCAGAGCCGCTCCGCTTTACATGTTGCGGAGCAAAACGCCATCCCACCCTCCGGGAAGCTGCGCTACAACCGCTTTTTATACCCTTAAAAGGGGAGGCTTTATACCACAATTTTTCGGTAAATTTGAAAGTAGAAATGGTCCTTGATTAAATCAATCTGAGAAAAAGCAAACTTGAGCGCTGATAGCTGATAGCTGACCGCTGTTTGCGCAGCAGTCCGTAGGAAATGCCTACAGAAACTTTATTTTTGAACTTGAACTACTTGCAGACTACCACCAGCATATAAAACAGGTTTAGGTGAGTTAGTATCTACTAAATTAAACCCTACTTCTTTCAATAATTCCAATATATTTGTATTAATAAAATCCCAAGAAGTTTCAGTTTCAAATAACAATAAAAATATGGCAAACCCAGGCCAAAAAAGAATATTTATCGGACGATGAAAATCAACAAAAGTAAAAATACCACCTGGTTTAAGAATGCGGTAAACTTCTTGGATAATTTGCCGTAATTGTTCAGAATTCATCTCATGTAAAGCAGCACTGGTATGTACTAAATCAAATTGATTATTTGAGAATGGCATATCCTCAGCAAATGCCTCTACATATCTAGCCGATGGTACATTTTTTTTAGCTCTATTTATTGATAGTGGAGAAGCATCTAATCCTGTAACATTTTGAGAGTATTTAACCAGAAAATTAGTTGCTTGACCACTACCACAACAAAGGTCAAGTATCTGAGTATTTTGCCCAATAGTTAAACCTTGTAAAGCTAGTTGGCGAAACTTAGTTTCTCCGCCAACACTAAGAGCTGCTAAACGGGAAATACCGTCATATAACCATTGATATTTGTAGCTCCAGTCTCTGAAAATTGTTGCCATGAGATTAATAAGTCAAAAGTTAAAAGTTAAAAGTCAAAAATTAAAAGTCAAAAGTTAAAAGTCAAAAATTAAAAGTGTATAAATTTTATCAAAATAATTGGGTCGCGCAACCCCGCCTTGACTGGCGAAATATTTTTGGAGACTTGCTCAAATCCCCGTTACAAAAATAACTTCTGTACGGGCGAATGGCCATTCGCCCCTACTGACTTCTGACTTCGTTAATTTTGGGCTAGTAGTTGACTCTTAACTCCTTGGAAAATATACTTAAGAAAATATTAATATGTTAAATTTAGTAACAAATATTAAAATGGGAGCCTTGTAAATACAATGAGTCGTGTTGGAGTTTTATTACTTAATTTAGGTGGGCCAGAACAACTAGAAGATGTTCGCCCCTTTCTATTCAACTTATTTTCTGACCCAGAAATTATTCGTTTGCCCTTTCCTTGGTTGCAAAGCCTTTAGCATGGCTAATTTCCACCCTACGCTTTCAAAAGTCTCAGGAAAATTATAAAGAAATTGGCGGTGGTTCTCCATTAAGATCCATTACCGAACAGCAAGGTTTAGCGATCGAAAAACAGTTAGAAGAAAAAGGATTAACAGTTCAAACTTATATAGGAATGCGTTACTGGCATCCTTTTACAGAAGAAGCTCTCGCTAGAATTAAGCGCGACCAAATAGAAAGATTAGTAATTCTGCCACTTTATCCTCAATATTCTATCAGTACTAGCGGTTCTAGCTTTAGACTACTCGATCAACTCTGGCAAAAAGACCCAGAATTACAGAACACTGAATATACCGTTATTCCCTCTTGGTATC
>NZ_BLZO01000071.1 GCF_014132355.1 Okeania sp. KiyG1 | reverse complement strand
GTGGAACAAAATCAAACTCAATTGCAACAGCATTGGGCAACATCATGCTCCCATGAATCATCAACATAAAGTAGATTTAGTCGCAGCAGAAAAACATCGAGTTTTAGACCAAAAATTAGAAGCAATAGAACTTTATGACAAAGCCATTGCAGGTGCAAAAGAAAATGAATACATCCAAGAACAAGCTTTAGCTAACGAATTAGCAGCTAAATTCTATCTAGAATGGGGTAAAGAAAAATTTGCTCAAGCTTACATGATAGATGCCTACTATTGCTATTCCCATTGGGGAGCTAAAGCCAAAATCAAAGACTTAGAACAACGTTATCCTCAACTATTAGCACCAATTTTAGAACAACAAAAAATTAGTCTCAATCCCTTCAAAACCATTGCCAGTTTAGGAAATACAGATAGTTACACTAAAGTAACTGTTAACAGCAATACTACAGGAGTTTCAGACGCACTGGACTTTACCAGCATCATTAAAGCATCTCAAGCATTATCCAGTGAAATTGAACTCAATCAATTAATCTCTCAATTAATGCAAGTAATGATGGAAAATGCCGGGGCCACAAAAGGAGTTTTAATCTTATCCCAACTATCACAATTAACAGTTCAAGCAATTTCCACTCACAATACCAATGATAATGAAACAATTTATTGCACTGAAAAATCTATTCCAGTTGAACAGAGTTTAGCCGTTCCCATCAGTATAATTAACTTAGTCAAACGCAGTTTAGAACCACTAAATCTTGACGAAGTTTCATCTCAACCTCAATTCGCATCTGATGAATACTTCATCCCAAATCAACCCCAGAGTTTATTATGCTTACCATTATGCAGTCGTGGAGAATTTTTAGGAATTTTATATTTAGAAAATAACTTAACAGCAGGAGCATTTACTGAACAACGAATTGAAGTATTGAAACCCTTGTGTTCTCAAGCAGCAATTTCCTTAGAAAATGCTCAACTGTATCAAAAATCTCAAGAATATGCTCAACAATTAGAACAGTCTTTAACAGAATTACAACAAACACAAGTGCAACTGGTTCAAAGTGAAAAAATGTCAGCTCTAGGGCAAATGATGTCTGGTATTACCCATGAAATTAATAATCCATTAGGCTTTGTTTCGGGTAATATTACTCAACTCGAAGAAGCGTTACAAGATATACTGGAGCATTTAGAAATCTATCAACAAAATCATCCACCAGGGGAAGCTGTGACTACCCATGCTGAAGAAATTGAACTGGAATATGTATTAGCAGATTTACCAGAAATGCTTGCTGCCATAAAAACAGGGGTGAAACGCATTGCCGAGATTAGTAAATCAATGCGTATTTTCTCCCGTAGCGATCAACAGCAAAAAGTCACTTTTGACTTGCATGAAGGAATTGATAGCACTTTGTTAATTCTCAAACATCGCTTGAAAGGGAACTACAAACGTCCAGAAATTAATATTATTAAAGACTATGGAGATTTGCCAGAAATTATTGGATTTCCAGGACAGTTAAACCAAGTGTTTATGAATATTATTGCCAATGCTATTGATGTGTTTGATGAGATGAGCGAAGGACGTTCAATGACACAAATAAAGCAAAATCCCGATAGTATTACGTTAACAACAAATTTAGACAATGGAACTCAAATGGTCAAAATTAGCATTCAAGATAATGGTTGTGGAATGTCTGATGAAGTGAAAAATCGAATATTTAATCATCTATTTACAACCAAAGAAGTAGGGAAAGGAACAGGTTTAGGACTGTCTATTGCTCGTCAAATTGTGGAAGAAAAACATGATGGAAAATTAAGTTGTGATTCACAACTGGGTAAGGGAACTGAATTTGTTATTGAAATTCCTATTTCTACCAATTCTTGATTGAGTTGAATTTATATCATGTCTCTTTGAATAACCACTTCGGAAAAATTTAGGGAATAGGGAATAGGGAATAGGGAACAGGGAATAGGGATAAATTTATCATATAACAGAATAACGTTTTTATTATGGCTAATTAGGGCTTGCTGATTAAATCTAAAAGCATTGACATATAAAGATAATACCACTTTGAAAAAGAATGCTACAAAAAATAGACTTTTATCGGATATGCTTCAAAATAGCTTCTCCAGTTCATTTTAGATATTTATATCTATTGTTTTCCCTTTTTTCAATACCTTTCCCCTCTTCCTTCTTCCTTCTTCCTTCTTTCGTAGGGACGTTGCATGCAACGTCCCTACCATTTGTAACAAACATTTATCAAATTGGTATAAGTGCCTTTTTGGGGCCTTTAAAAAGTGCCTGGTTTTCAGCTCTTCAAGCTCAAAAAGGAGCGTATTTTAGGCGCATAGTTGGGCAGAAAAATAATTCTTACAATTCTTACCGAATAATTAAGGTTTAAAGCCTCTCCTTTAAAGGAGAAAAAAGCGGTCGTAGCGGAGCGCACCCGTTGGGTGGGATGGCGAGGTTTCCTCGCCATATCCAATCGACCAAGAGAAGAAAAAAAATTCCCTACCGCGTCAATCCTCTTCTTTTCCAGGAGAGGTAATATCAAATCCAGTTAAATAACCTCACAATCAATAGACCCAGAAAAGAGGGAATAGGGAGTAGGGGGTAGGGAGAAATAATTGATAATTTATGTAGTATAATTGATTTTATTTTTTATTATTGGAGATGTCTAATAGCTTAAAATCATGATTATGACCTTATTGTATCTATCTGCAATTAGGCGGATTTGATAGAATTATTAATTATTAATTATTAATTATTAATTGTTGAATTATACCATTAAGTGACAACACTGAGTTGGTTAAGCAGATTTTGATTTAAACTAGATGTATGTTCAACCAAAAATTAACTATAAAAACTTTAATTAAAAGCAAGAGTAAAACCATGAACGATCATCAAATTTTAAACTTTCAAAATTATCAGACAATTGAATGTATTCATCAAGGCAAAAAATCTTTAGTTTATCGTGCTCAACACATTTCAGACAACAAACCTGTTATTCTGAAATTATTACGCAGTGAATATCCCAGTTTTAATGAACTTGTCCAATTTCGCCATCAATACACCATCACAAAGAATCTGAACTTATCTGGAGTTGTCCAACCCCTAGCTCTGGAAAACTATCGCAATAGTTTAATTTTAGTGATGGCGGATGAAGGTTATATTTCTCTTGACGAGTATATTAAAAAAGATAATTCTCTGAGTTTGAGTCAATGTCTAACCATAGGAATTAAACTGACTGAAATTTTAGCAGAACTATATCATCATCGTATTATTCATAAAGATATTAAACCCGCAAATATTTTAATTCATCCTCAATCTTTAGAGATTCAACTAATTGATTTTAGTATTGCTTCAGTCCTGCCAAAAGAAACCCAAGTGCTGAAAAATCCCAATATTTTAGAAGGAACTCTAGCTTATATTTCTCCCGAACAAACCGGACGGATGAATCGAGGAATTGATTATCGAACTGATTTTTATTCTTTTGGTGTGACTTTGTATGAATTATTAAGTGGAAAACTGCCCTTTGAAACAACAGATGCCATGGAATTAGTTCATTGTCATATTGCGAAGATGCCTAGTTCTTTAAGTAATAGAAAAAAAAATCCCAAAGTACTGTCTAATATTATCCTCAAATTGATGGAGAAAAATGCGGAAGAACGTTATCAGAGTGCTTGGGGAATTCAAAAGATTTAGAGACTTGTTTAAAACAATTAGAAAATACTGGGAAAATTGAATTCTTTGAAATTGGCAAACGAGATATTTGTGACCATTTTATTATCCCCGAAAAACTCTATGGACGACAGCAACAAGTTCAACAATTATTAGATGCCTTTGAGCGTGTTTCTAATCCTATATCTTCTCAGCTTTCTGTTGAAAAGGAAGAAATCCCCCTCAATCCCCCATCTATCAAAAGCGAAGCATCCGCTGGTCTCCCCATTCAACAAAAGCGAAGCAACATCTGGCCTCCCTTTCCAAGGGGGACGGGAGGGGGATTACACAGGGGACGGGAGAGGGATTACCAGGGGGGACGGAAGGGCGATCGCTCTTGGGGGGAAGTTCAGAAATGATGCTGGTGGCGGGATATTCTGGGGTGGGAAAAACAGCAGTTGTCAATGAAGTTCATAAACCTATTGTTCGGCAAAGAGGTTACTTTATTAAGGGAAAATATGACCAGTTTCAACGTAATATTCCTTTCAGTGCTTTTGTCCAAGCATTGCGAGATTTAATGGGGCAATTATTAAGTGAAAATGATGCTCAATTGCAACAATGGAAAGAGCAAATATTAGCTGCGGTTGGGGAAAACGGACAGGTTATTATTGAAGTTATCCCCGAACTGGAAAAGATTATTGGTTCTCAACCTACTGTTGCTGAACTGTCAGGAACTGCAGCCCAAAATCGGTTTAATTTATTATTTCAAAAATTCATCCAAGTTTTCACCACAAAAGACCATCCCTTAGTTATTTTTTTAGATGATTTACAGTGGGCAGATTCGGCTTCATTTAATCTATTAAAACTATTAATGAGTGATGGTAATAGTGAATATTTATTGTTAATTGGAGCTTATCGAGATAATGAAGTAAATTCGGCTCATCCTTTGATGTTAACTTTGGATGAGATTCAGAAAGAGCAAGGAATTATTAATACAATTACATTAGCACCATTGCAACAAGATGATTTAAACAAATTAGTGGCAGATACGTTACATTGTTCTGTACAAAAAGCCTTTCCATTAACTCAAGCAGTTGCTCAAAAACTCAAGGAAATCCTTTCTTTGCCACGCAATTTTTGAAAGCATTGTATGAAGATAGACTGATTTATTTTAATCCCGAAGAAGGGTTTTGGCAATGCGACTTAGCTCAAGTGAAACAGGCAGCAGTGAGTGAAGATGTGGTTGAATTTGTGAGTAAACGGTTGCAAAAATTAAATTCTGTAACTCAGGATTGCCTCAAACTTGCTGCTTGTATTGGCAATGAATTTGATTTAGAAACCTTGGCTATTGTCAGACAGACTTCTGAAGTGGAAAGCGCTACAGATTTATGGGTTGCCCTCAAAGAAGGATTGATTTTACCTACGACAGAAGTTTATAAGTTTTATGCAGATACAACCACAGAAATAAATCCAGTTCAAGGTAGTCATATCTCAGCCAGTTATAAGTTTTTACATGACCGAATTCAACAGGCGGCTTATTCTCTGATTCCTGAAGACCAAAAGAAAGAGACACATTTCAAGATTGGTCAGTTGTTATTGAACAAATACACCAGAAGACTGAACAAGAAGAAAGGATATTTGAAATTGTTAATCAGTTGAACTATGGTGTGGAATTAATTGCTGAACAGAAAGAACGCCATGAATTGGCTGAACTGAATCTAATTGCTTGTCGGAAAGCAAGAAGTGCAACAGCTTATCAAGCTGGTCGTGAATATGCAAATACGGGAATATCTTTGCTCGGAAAAACCCTTGGCAAGCAGCAATATCAACTAACGTTTAGCGTTCCATGACTTAGCCAGCCGAATTAGCGTTACTCTGTGGCGACTTTGAGGCTGATGGAAGCAGTTAATGCTGATGTAGTCATTGCAACAAACTCATACTGTCTTAGACCGGGTTAATGTTTACCACATTAAAATCCAATCAAATGCTTCTCGGAATCAAATAACTGAAGCCATTAATATTGCTTTAAAATTCCTACAGCAGTTGGATGTCACTTTTCCCGAAACGGTAACACCAGATGATCTTCAAAATAGCATTGTAGAGATTGAAAAACTAATTAGAAACCGAGAAATTGAAGATTTACTTAATTTGCCAATTATGATAGATAGAGAGAAAATCACCATTTTACAGACTACCAGTAGTATCATGCCAGTGGCATATGTCTCAGGTTCTCCTTTATTTCCATTATTGGTTATGTTCTCAGTTAAGCTATCAACTGAGTATGGCAATACATCAGCTTCAGCTTTTGCTTATCTGTGCTACGGTGTTATTGCTTGTAATGTCAATCAAAATGTTGAGGCAGGGGTGAAATTTGGTCAGCTAGCACTCCAGATTGTCTCAAAACTGGATGCCAAAGCAGTTAAATCAGAGGTCTTCGACGCGGTGGGGCTATTTATCTTGCACCGCAAATCTCACATCAAAAAAACTATACCGTTACTGCAACAGGGGTATACGGCAGGTTTAGAAGTTGGCAGCTTGGAATATGTTGGATACGCTGCCCACCATATTTGTTTCAATTCTTTTTGGTGCGGACAGCCTCTTTTGACTTTAGAGCAAGTCATTCGTGCCTACTGCAGTAAGTTGAAGCAATTGAATCAATTGACAGCAATTCGTTGGTCTCGAATTCATTGGCAATCAATTTTAAATTTACTAGAGGTTTGTGAGTATCCAAGTCTATTATCTGGAGAAGTGCTTCAAGAAACAGAATGTCTCCCTCAACTACTCTCGGATCGTGACTTCATGGGGTTATATTTCTTATATTTAAATAAGCTGATGCTTTGCTACTTGTTCGGGGAAATTGAATCCGCTCAAAGTCATGCAATTGAAGTTAGGGATTATTTCAAAGGCGGTGCTGGGACAGTGGGTGAACCTGCATTTTATTTCTATGATTCTTTAACTGCTTTGGTAGCCTCAAATTTACAATTAAATAAAAACTCAGAGATACTCCAGCAAGTTGAACAAAATCAAGCTCAATTGCAACAGCATTGGGCAAAATATGCTCCCATGAATCATCAACATAAAGTAGATTTAGTCGCAGCAGAAAAACATCGAGTTTTAGACCAAAAATTAGAAGCAATAGAACTTTATGACAAAGCCATTGCAGGTGCAAAAGAAAATGAATACATCCAAGAACAAGCTTTAGCTAACGAATTAGCAGCTAAATTCTATCTAGAATGGGGTAAAGAAAAATTTGCTCAAGCTTACATGATAGATGCCTACTATTGCTATTCCCATTGGGGAGCAAAAGCCAAAATCAAAGACTTAGAACAACGTTATCCTCAACTATTAGCACCAATTTTAGAACAACAAAAAATTAGCCTAAACCCCTTCAAAACCATTGCCAGTTTAGGAAATACAGATAGTTACACTCAAGCCACAATTAACAGCAATACCACCGGAGTTTCAGACGCACTGGACTTTACCAGCATCATTAAAGCATCTCAAGCATTATCCAGTGAAATTGAACTCAATCAATTAATCTCTCAATTAATGCAAGTAATGATGGAAAATGCCGGGGCAACAAAAGGAGTTTTAATCTTATCCCAACTATCACAATTAACAGTTCAAGCAATTTCCACTCACAATACCAATGATAATGAAACAATTTATTGCACTGAAAAATCTATTCCAGTTGAACAGAGTTTAGCCGTTCCCATCAGTATAATTAACTTAGTCAAACGCAGTTTAGAACCACTAAATCTTGACGAAGTTTCATCTCAACCTCAATTCGCATCTGATGAATACTTCATCCCAAATCAACCCCAGAGTTTATTATGCTTACCATTATGCAGTCGTGGAGAATTTTTAGGAATTTTATATTTAGAAAATAACTTAACAGCAGGAGCATTTACTGAACAACGAATTGAAGTATTGAAACCCTTGTGTTCTCAAGCAGCAATTTCCTTAGAAAATGCTCAACTGTATCAAAAATCTCAAGAATATGCTCAACAATTAGAACAGTCTTTAACAGAATTACAACAAACACAAGTGCAACTGGTTCAAAGTGAAAAAATGTCAGCTCTAGGGCAAATGATGTCTGGTATTACCCATGAAATTAATAATCCATTAGGCTTTGTTTCGGGTAATATTACTCAACTCGAAGAAGCGTTACAAGATATACTGGAGCATTTAGAAATCTATCAACAAAATCATCCACCAGGGGAAGCTGTGACTACCCATGCTGAAGAAATTGAACTGGAATATGTATTAGCAGATTTACCAGAAATGCTTGCTGCCATAAAAACAGGGGTGAAACGCATTGCCGAGATTAGTAAATCAATGCGTATTTTCTCCCGTAGCGATCAACAGCAAAAAGTCACTTTTGACTTGCATGAAGGAATTGATAGCACTTTGTTAATTCTCAAACATCGCTTGAAAGGGAACTACAAACGTCCAGAAATTAATATTATTAAAGACTATGGAGATTTGCCACAAATTATTGGATTTCCAGGGCAGTTAAACCAAGTGTTTATGAATATTATTGCCAATGCTATTGATGTGTTTGATGAGATGAGCGAAGGACGTTCAATGACACAAATAAAGCAAAATCCCGATAGTATTACGTTAACAACAAATTTAGACAATGGAACTCAAATGGTCAAAATTAGCATTCAAGATAATGGTTGTGGAATGTCTGATGAAGTGAAAAATCGAATATTTAATCATCTATTTACAACTAAAGAAGTGGGGAAAGGAACAGGTTTAGGACTGTCGATCGCTCGTCAAATTGTGGAAGAAAAACATGATGGAAAATTAAGTTGTGATTCACAACTGGGTAAGGGAACTGAATTTGTCATTGAAATTCCTATTTCTACCAATTCTTAATTGAGTTGAACTTATACCATTTCTCAAAAGTATTGCTACTCCCTACTCTCTAAATTTTTTATTGCGGTTATTTATTTAAAGAGACATGATATAAGTGACAACACTGAGTTGGTTAAGCAGATTTTGATTTAAACTAGATGTATGTTCAACCAAAAATTAACTATAAAAACTTTAATTAAAAGCAAGAGTAAAACCATGAAGGGTAATCAAATTTTAAACTTACAAAATTATCAGACAATTGAATGTATTCACCAAGGAAAAAAATCTTTAGTTTATCGCGCTCAACACATTTCAGACAACAAACCTGTTATTCTGAAATTATTACGCAGTGAATATCCCAGTTTTAATGAACTCGTCCAATTTCGCCATCAATACACCATCGCACAGAATCTGGACTTATCTGGAGTTGTCCAACCACTTGCTCTGGAAAACTATCGCAATAGTTTAATTTTAGTTATGGCGGATGAAGGCTATATTTCTGTTGACGAGCATACTCAAGATAATTCTCTGAATCTAAGTCAATGTCTAACTATTGGAATTAAACTGGCTGAAATTTTAGCTGGACTTTATCAGCATCGTATTATTCATAAAGATATTAAACCTGCAAATATTTTAATTCATCCTCAAACTTTAGAGATTCAACTGATTGACTTTAGTATTGCTTCTTTGCTTCCCAGAGAAACCCAAGTGCTGAAAAATCCTAATATTTTAGAAGGAACTCTAGGTTATATTTCTCCAGAACAAACCGGACGGATGAATCGAGGAATTGATTATCGAACTGATTTTTATTCTTTTGGTGTGACTTTGTATGAATTATTCAGTGGAAAACTGCCGTTTGAAACCACTGATGCCATGGAGTTAGTTCATTGTCATATTGCTAAAGTGCCTCCAAAATTAGGGGATAGGGAAGAGATACCGGAAGTTGTCTCTAAGATTGTGATGAAGTTGATGGCGAAAAATGCTGAAGAACGTTATCAGAGTGCTTGGGGAATTCAAAAAGATTTAGAAACCTGTTTAGAACAATTAGAAAATACTGGGAAAATTGAATTCTTTGAAATTGGTAAACGAGATATTTGTGACCATTTTATTATTCCTGAAAAACTCTATGGACGACAGCAACAAGTTGAACAATTATTAGATGCTTTTGAGCGTGTTGCTAATCCTATCTCTTCTGATTCTTCTTTTCAAAAGGGAGAAATAAAAGCGAAGAATCTGCTGGTCTCTCCCTTGGTAAGGGGGACGGAAGGGGGACCGCTCTTGGGGGGAGGTTCAGAAATGATGCTGGTGGCGGGATATTCTGGGGTAGGAAAAACAGCCATTGTCAATGAAGTTCATAAACCGATTGTCCGTCAACGGGGCTATTTTATTAAAGGGAAATTTGACCAGTTTCAACGCAATATTCCGTTTTCAGCTTTTGTACAAGCGTTGCGGGATTTAATGGGGCAATTATTGAGTGAAAATGATGTCAAACTCCAACAATGGAAAGATAAAATATTAAAAGCAGTTGGGGAAAACGGACAGGTTATTATTGAAGTTATTCCCGAACTCGAAAAAATTATTGGGAAACAACCTGCGGCTGTTGAACTGTCAGGAACTGCGGCACAAAATCGGTTTAATTTACTGTTTCAAAAATTTATTCAGGTTTTTACCACAAAAGACCATCCATTAGTCATTTTCTTAGATGATTTACAATGGGCAGATTCAGCTTCATTGAGCCTAATTAAGCTGTTGATGAGTGATGCTAATAGTCAATATTTATTGTTAATTGGAGCTTATCGAGATAATGAAGTTAATCCGGCTCATCCATTGATGTTGACATTAGATGAAATTCATAAAAATCAAGGAATTGTTAATACAATTACATTAGCTCCATTGCGACAAGATGATTTAAACCAATTAGTAGCAGATACGTTATATTGTTCTTTACAAAAAGCCTTACCATTAACTAAAGCAGTTTCTCAAAAAACTCAAGGAAATCCTTTCTTTGCTACTCAATTTTTGAAAGCATTATATGAAGATAGACTGATTTATTTTAATTCTGAAGAAGGATTTTGGCAATGCGATCTAGCTCAAGTTAAACTAGCATCAGTTAGTGAAGATGTAGTTGAGTTTGTTGGTAAAAGATTACAGAAATTAAATTATGCTACTCAGGATGTGCTGAAATTAGCAGCTTGTATTGGCAACCAATTTGATTTAGAAACCCTGGCAATTGTCAGACAGACTTCTGAGGTGGAAACCGCTACAGATTTATGGGTTGCCCTCAAAGAAGGATTGATTTTACCTACCACAGAAATTTATAAGTTTTATACAGATACAATGACAGAAATAAATCCAATTCAAGGCAGTCATATTTCTGCCTGTTATAAGTTTTTACATGACCGTGTACAACAAGCAGCTTATTCTCTGATTCCTGAAGATCAAAAGAAAGAAACACATTTCCAAATTGGTCAATTGTTATTAACAAATACACCAGAAGATGAAGGAGAAGAGAGAATATTTGAAATTGTCAATCAATTGAATTATGGTGTTGAATTAATTGCAGCACAACAAGAAAGAGATGAACTTGCTGAACTGAATTTAATTGCCTGTCGTAAAGCCCGAAGTGCTACTGCTTATCAAGCAGGTCGTGAATATGCCGACATTGGCTTATTTTTGCTTGGTGAAAAACCTTGGCTACGACAATATGAAATGAGTTTAGAGTTCCATGAATTGGCTGCGGAATTAGCTTCACTATGCGGTGACTTTGAGGCAATGGAACAGTTAATTGAAACGGTCATTGCACAGACTCATACTTTATTAGAACAGGTTAATGTTTACAGACTTAGAATTCAATCAAATACTGTTCAAAATCAACTGATCCAAGCCATCAGCATTGGCAAACAATTCTTGCAAAAGTTGGGTATTACCTTTCCTGAAAAACCCACACAGAATGATGTTCAACAGGCAGTTGCGGAAATTGGAAAACTAATGGGAAACCGGGAAATTGAAGACTTGGTTCACCTGTCAATAATGACAGATGGGGAGAAAATTGCTATTTTGCAGATTGCCAAGAGCATTCTACCCGCCACTTACCTTTCGGGTTCTCTGTTATATCCATTACTGGCAAGCTTATCAGTTAAGCTCTCAATTCAATATGGAAATACCGAAGTTTCAGCCAGTGCTTATGTCAGTCATGGCAACACCACTTGTAATATGCAGCAAGATGTGGAGACAGGGGTAAAGTTTGGTCAATTGGCAGTTCAAGTTGCCTCTCAACTCGATGCTAAAGCTATTAAACCAGAGATATTATTTATGGTGGGGACATTCATCTTACACAGTAAATCTCATATTAAAGAAACGCTACCGCTGCTGCAAGAGGGTTATACAAGTGGTCTAGCAGTTGGAAATCAAGAATTTGCGGGATATTCCGCCCATGGTTTTTGTCTGAATTCTTTTTGGTGCGGTCAGCTTCTTTCTAGCTTAGAGACAGAAACTCACACCTACTTGAATGCATTATTGCAATTCAATCAATTAATAGCAGCTAATTGGTTGCGAATCTATTGGCAATCGATTTTAAATTTGCAGGGAAATACGGAGCATCCGAGTATTTTATCTGGGGAAGCTTTTCCAGAAGCAGAATTTTTGCCCCGACTACTCGAAGCTCAAGATTTTTATGGTTTATATGCTTTCTATATCTATAAGTTAATGCTGTGTTACCTATTTGGGGAAATTGAATCTGCTCAAAACCAAGCAGTTGAGGTCAAGCGTTATTTAATAGCTGCTCCTGGAATGGTTGTGGAACCTGCGTTTTATTTCTATGATTCTTTGACCGCTTTAGCTACTTTCGATTCATCAGCAGCACAGACATCAGAACTATTCCAACGGGTGGAACAAAATCAAACTCAATTGCAACAGCATTGGGCAACTCATGCTCCCATGAATCATCAACATAAAGTAGATTTAGTCGCAGCAGAAAAACATCGAGTTTTAGACCAAAAATTAGAAGCAATAGAACTTTATGACAAAGCCATTGCAGGTGCAAAAGAAAATGAATACATCCAAGAACAAGCTTTAGCTAACGAATTAGCAGCTAAATTCTATCTAGAATGGGGTAAAGAAAAATTTGCTCAAGCTTACATGATAGATGCCTACTATTGCTATTCCCATTGGGGAGCTAAAGCCAAAATCAAAGACTTAGAACAACGTTATCCTCAACTATTAGCACCAATTTTAGAACAACAAAAAATTAGTCTCAATCCCTTCAAAACCATTGCCAGTTTAGGAAATACAGATAGTTACACTAAAGTAACTGTTAACAGCAATACTACAGGAGTTTCAGACGCACTGGACTTTACCAGCATCATTAAAGCATCTCAAGCATTATCCAGTGAAATTGAACTCAATCAATTAATCTCTCAATTAATGCAAGTAATGATGGAAAATGCCGGGGCCACAAAAGGAGTTTTAATCTTATCCCAACTATCACAATTAACAGTTCAAGCAATTTCCACTCACAATACCAATGATAATGAAACAATTTATTGCACTGAAAAATCTATTCCAGTTGAACAGAGTTTAGCCGTTCCCATCAGTATAATTAACTTAGTCAAACGCAGTTTAGAACCACTAAATCTTGACGAAGTTTCATCTCAACCTCAATTCGCATCTGATGAATACTTCATCCCAAATCAACCCCAGAGTTTATTATGCTTACCATTATGCAGTCGTGGAGAATTTTTAGGAATTTTATATTTAGAAAATAACTTAACAGCAGGAGCATTTACTGAACAACGAATTGAAGTATTGAAACCCTTGTGTTCTCAAGCAGCAATTTCCTTAGAAAATGCTCAACTGTATCAAAAATCTCAAGAATATGCTCAACAATTAGAACAGTCTTTAACAGAATTACAACAAACACAAGTGCAACTGGTTCAAAGTGAAAAAATGTCAGCTCTAGGGCAAATGATGTCTGGTATTACCCATGAAATTAATAATCCATTAGGCTTTGTTTCGGGTAATATTACTCAACTCGAAGAAGCGTTACAAGATATACTGGAGCATTTAGAAATCTATCAACAAAATCATCCACCAGGGGAAGCTGTGACTACCCATGCTGAAGAAATTGAACTGGAATATGTATTAGCAGATTTACCAGAAATGCTTGCTGCCATAAAAACAGGGGTGAAACGCATTGCCGAGATTAGTAAATCAATGCGTATTTTCTCCCGTAGCGATCAACAGCAAAAAGTCACTTTTGACTTGCATGAAGGAATTGATAGCACTTTGTTAATTCTCAAACATCGCTTGAAAGGGAACTACAAACGTCCAGAAATTAATATTATTAAAGACTATGGAGATTTGCCAGAAATTATTGGATTTCCAGGACAGTTAAACCAAGTGTTTATGAATATTATTGCCAATGCTATTGATGTGTTTGATGAGATGAGCGAAGGACGTTCAATGACACAAATAAAGCAAAATCCCGATAGTATTACGTTAACAACAAATTTAGACAATGGAACTCAAATGGTCAAAATTAGCATTCAAGATAATGGTTGTGGAATGTCTGATGAAGTGAAAAATCGAATATTTAATCATCTATTTACAACCAAAGAAGTAGGGAAAGGAACAGGTTTAGGACTGTCTATTGCTCGTCAAATTGTGGAAGAAAAACATGATGGAAAATTAAGTTGTGATTCACAACTGGGTAAGGGAACTGAATTTGTTATTGAAATTCCTATTTCTACCAATTCTTGATTGAGTTGAATTTATATCATGTCTCTTTGAATAACCACTTCGGAAAAATTTAGGGAATAGGGAATAGGGAATAGGGAACAGGGAATAGGGATAAATTTATCATATAACAGAATAACGTTTTTATTATGGCTAATTAGGGCTTGCTGATTAAATCTAAAAGCATTGACATATAAAGATAATACCACTTTGAAAAAGAATGCTACAAAAAATAGACTTTTATCGGATATGCTTCAAAATAGCTTCTCCAGTTCATTTTAGATATTTATATCTATTGTTTTCCCTTTTTTCAATACCTTTCCCCTCTTCCTTCTTCCTTCTTCCTTCTTTCGTAGGGACGTTGCATGCAACGTCCCTACCATTTGTAACAAACATTTATCAAATTGGTATAAGTGCCTTTTTGGGGCCTTTAAAAAGTGCCTGGTTTTCAGCTCTTCAAGCTCAAAAAGGAGCGTATTTTAGGCGCATAGTTGGGCAGAAAAATAATTCTTACAATTCTTACCGAATAATTAAGGTTTAAAGCCTCTCCTTTAAAGGAGAAAAAAGCGGTCGTAGCGGAGCGCACCCGTTGGGTGGGATGGCGAGGTTTCCTCGCCATATCCAATCGACCAAGAGAAGAAAAAAAATTCCCTACCGCGTCAATCCTCTTCTTTTCCAGGAGAGGTAATATCAAATCCAGTTAAATAACCTCACAATCAATAGACCCAGAAAAGAGGGAATAGGGAGTAGGGGGTAGGGAGAAATAATTGATAATTTATGTAGTATAATTGATTTTATTTTTTATTATTGGAGATGTCTAATAGCTTAAAATCATGATTATGACCTTATTGTATCTATCTGCAATTAGGCGGATTTGATAGAATTATTAATTATTAATTATTAATTATTAATTGTTGAATTATACCATTAAGTGACAACACTGAGTTGGTTAAGCAGATTTTGATTTAAACTAGATGTATGTTCAACCAAAAATTAACTATAAAAACTTTAATTAAAAGCAAGAGTAAAACCATGAACGATCATCAAATTTTAAACTTTCAAAATTATCAGACAATTGAATGTATTCATCAAGGCAAAAAATCTTTAGTTTATCGTGCTCAACACATTTCAGACAACAAACCTGTTATTCTGAAATTATTACGCAGTGAATATCCCAGTTTTAATGAACTTGTCCAATTTCGCCATCAATACACCATCACAAAGAATCTGAACTTATCTGGAGTTGTCCAACCCCTAGCTCTGGAAAACTATCGCAATAGTTTAATTTTAGTGATGGCGGATGAAGGTTATATTTCTCTTGACGAGTATATTAAAAAAGATAATTCTCTGAGTTTGAGTCAATGTCTAACCATAGGAATTAAACTGACTGAAATTTTAGCAGAACTATATCATCATCGTATTATTCATAAAGATATTAAACCCGCAAATATTTTAATTCATCCTCAATCTTTAGAGATTCAACTAATTGATTTTAGTATTGCTTCAGTCCTGCCAAAAGAAACCCAAGTGCTGAAAAATCCCAATATTTTAGAAGGAACTCTAGCTTATATTTCTCCCGAACAAACCGGACGGATGAATCGAGGAATTGATTATCGAACTGATTTTTATTCTTTTGGTGTGACTTTGTATGAATTATTAAGTGGAAAACTGCCCTTTGAAACAACAGATGCCATGGAATTAGTTCATTGTCATATTGCGAAGATGCCTAGTTCTTTAAGTAATAGAAAAAAAAATCCCAAAGTACTGTCTAATATTATCCTCAAATTGATGGAGAAAAATGCGGAAGAACGTTATCAGAGTGCTTGGGGAATTCAAAAAGATTTAGAGACTTGTTTAAAACAATTAGAAAATACTGGGAAAATTGAATTCTTTGAAATTGGCAAACGAGATATTTGTGACCATTTTATTATCCCCGAAAAACTCTATGGACGACAGCAACAAGTTCAACAATTATTAGATGCCTTTGAGCGTGTTTCTAATCCTATATCTTCTCAGCTTTCTGTTGAAAAGGAAGAAATCCCCCTCAATCCCCCCATCTATCAAAAGCGAAGCATCCGCTGGTCTCCCCATTCAACAAAAAGCGAAGCAACATCTGGCCTCCCCCTTTCCAAGGGGGACGGGAGGGGGATTACACAGGGGACGGGAGAGGGATTACCAGGGGGGACGGAAGGGCGATCGCTCTTGGGGGAAGTTCAGAAATGATGCTGGTGGCGGGATATTCTGGGGTGGGAAAAACAGCAGTTGTCAATGAAGTTCATAAACCTATTGTTCGGCAAAGAGGTTACTTTATTAAGGGAAAATATGACCAGTTTCAACGTAATATTCCTTTCAGTGCTTTTGTCCAAGCATTGCGAGATTTAATGGGGCAATTATTAAGTGAAAATGATGCTCAATTGCAACAATGGAAAGAGCAAATATTAGCTGTGGTTGGGGAAAACGGACAGGTTATTATTGAAGTTATCCCCGAACTGGAAAAGATTATTGGTTCTCAACCTACTGTTGCTGAACTGTCAGGAACTGCAGCCCAAAATCGGTTTAATTTATTATTTCAAAAATTCATCCAAGTTTTCACCACAAAAGACCATCCCTTAGTTATTTTTTAGATGATTTACAGTGGGCAGATTCGGCTTCATTTAATCTATTAAAACTATTAATGAGTGATGGTAATAGTGAATATTTATTGTTAATTGGAGCTTATCGAGATAATGAAGTAAATTCGGCTCATCCTTTGATGTTAACTTTGGATGAGATTCAGAAAGAGCAAGGAATTATTAATACAATTACATTAGCACCATTGCAACAAGATGATTTAAACAAATTAGTGGCAGATACGTTACATTGTTCTGTACAAAAAGCCTTTCCATTAACTCAAGCAGTTGCTCAAAAAACTCAAGGAAATCCTTTCTTTGCCACGCAATTTTTGAAAGCATTGTATGAAGATAGACTGATTTATTTTAATCCCGAAGAAGGGTTTTGGCAATGCGACTTAGCTCAAGTGAAACAGGCAGCAGTGAGTGAAGATGTGGTTGAATTTGTGAGTAAACGGTTGCAAAAATTAAATTCTGTAACTCAGGATTGCCTCAAACTTGCTGCTTGTATTGGCAACCAATTTGATTTAGAAACCCTGGCAATTGTCAGACAGACTTCTGAAGTGGAAAGCGCTACAGATTTATGGGTTGCCCTCAAAGAAGGATTGATTTTACCTACCACAGAAATTTATAAGTTTTATGCAGATACAACCACAGAAATAAATCCAGTTCAAGGCAGTCATCTTTCAGCCAGTTATAAGTTTTTACATGACCGAATTCAACAAGCAGCTTATTCTCTGATTCCTGAAGACCAAAAGAAAGAAACACATTTCCAAATTGGTAAATTGTTATTAACAAATACACCAGAAGATGAACGAGAAGAAAGAATATTTGAAATTGTTAATCAGTTGAACTATGGTGTGGAATTAATTGCTGAACAGAAAGAACGCCATGAATTGGCTGAACTGAATCTAATTGCTTGTAGGAAAGCTAAAAGTGCAACAGCATATCAAGCTGGTCGTGAATATGCAAATACGGGAATATCTTTGCTCGGAAAAAACCCTTGGCAAGAGCAATATCAACTAACGTTAGCTTTTTATGACTTAGCCACCGAATTAGCTTTACTCTGTGGCGACTTGGATCTGATGAAGCAGTATGCTGATGTAGTCATTCAACAAACTCATACTGTCTTAGACCGGGTTAATGTTTACCGCATTAAAATCCTCTCAAATGCTGCTCAAAATAACCCCACTAATGCAATCACTATTGCTCTAAAATTCTTACACCAGCTTGGTGTTATACTGCCCGAAACTCCGAATTCAGAAGATATTCAAAGAGCGATAATAGAAGCTAAAAAACTGCTGGAAGACCAGAATATTGAAGATTTGGTAAATCTTCCACTAATGACAGATCCAGAAAAAATTGCCATTCTTCAGATTATCAATAGCATTATTCCCGCTACCTATGTTTCCGGTTCTCCTTTATTTCCAATGATTCTTTCCTTAAGTGTTAAACTTTCTATTCAATATGGAAATATACCAGTTTCTGCTGTAGGTTATGTTAGTTATGGCATCATTGTTTGTAATACCTTAAAAGAAATCGATGTAGGAGAAAAGCTGGGAAAGCTTGCCATTAAAGTTGTCTCCAAATTCAATGCCAAAATAGTTGAACCAAATGTATTAACTATAGCAGGACTATTGATCTTTCATCGGACATCTCATCTAAATACCACATTAGCAATCTTACAAAATAGTTATACTATTGCTCTAGAGATTGGAAATCAAGAATTTGCCGGATATAGCGCCCATGTTTTTTGTTTCAATTCTTTTTGGAGCGGTCAACCTCTTACCTCTTTAGAACAAGAGACTCGTGCTTACTGTCATGAATTAGTCCGATTAAACCAATTAAATACAGGAAATTGGTGTCATATCTATTGGCAACCCATTTTAAACTTGTTAGGATTTGCAGAAAACCCTAATATTTTATCAGGAGAGGCACTCCAAGAAGCAGAATCTATTCCTAAACTGATAGAAAATCAAGACCTGTGGGGGTTATGTGTCTTTTATTTATACAAGTTAATGCTATGTTATCTCTTCGGGGAAATTGAACTTACTCAAAGTCAAGCTATTCAAACTCGACATTACTTAATGAATGTTGTAGGAACTTCTGCTGAACCTGTATTTTATTTTTATGATTCTTTAACTGCTTTAGCTGCTTTTAGTTTACCATCAGCAGAGACATCAGAACTATTCCAACGGGTAGAACAAAATCAAGCTCAATTGCAACAGCATTGGGCAAAACACGCCCCCATGAATCATCAACATAAGGTTGACTTAGTAGAAGCAGAAAAACATCGAGTTTTGGGCAAAAAACTAGAAGCAATGGAACTCTACGACAAAGCTATTGCAGGTGCAAAAGAAAATGAATATATCCAAGAAGAAGCACTCGCCAACGAATTAGCAGCTAAATTTTATCTAGAGTTAGGACGAAAAAAAGTCGCTCAAACCTACATGATAGATGCCTACTATTGCTATTCTCGTTGGGGTGCTAAAGCCAAAATCAAGAACCTAGAACAGTGTTATCCTCAGCTATTAGCACCAATTTTAGAACAACAAAAAATTAGTCTCAATCCCTTCAAAACCATTGCCAGTTTAGGAAAAACCAGCAGTTACACTCAAGCCACAATTAACAGCAATACCACCGGAATTTCAGACGCACTCGACTTTACCAGCATCATTAAAGCATCTCAAGCATTATCCAGTGAAATTGAACTCAATCAATTAATCTCTCAGTTAATGCAAGTGATGATGGAAAATGCAGGCGCCACAAAAGGAGTTTTAATCTTATCTCAAGCTGAAAAGTTAACAGTTAAAGCCATTTCCCATCACAATACAAATGATGATGAAACGATTTATTGCACTGAAAAATCCATTCTAATTGAAGAGAGTTTTGCCGTTCCTCTCAGTGTAATTAACTTAGTCAAACGCAGTTTAAAACCCCTCAATCTTGATGAGGTTTCATCTCAAGGTCAATTTGCATCAGATGACTACCTCATCCAACATCAACCCCAGAGTTTATTATGCTTACCATTATGCAGTCGTGGAGAATTTTTAGGAATTTTATATTTAGAAAATAACTTAACAGCAGGAGCATTTACCGAAGAACGAGTTGAAGTATTAAAACCTTTGTGTTCTCAAGCAGCAATTTCCTTAGAAAATGCTCAACTGTATCAAAAATCTCAAGAATATGCTCAACAATTAGAACACTCTTTAACAGAATTACAACTTGCACAACTACAGTTAGTTCAGAGTGAAAAAATGTCAACTCTGGGGCAAATGATGTCTGGTATTACCCATGAAATTAATAATCCATTAGGCTTTATTTCAGGTAATCTTACTCAAGCGGAGGAAGCAATACAAGAGTTGCTGAATTATTTAGAAATCTATCAACAAAATCATCCACCAGGGGAACAAGTCAAAGCTTATGCTGAAGAAATTCAGCTAGAATATGTGTTAGAAGATTTACCCCCAATGCTCACTGATATGCAAACAGGGGTGAAGCGCATTGCCGAGATTAGTAAATCAATGCGTATTTTCTCCCGTAGCGATCGAGAACAAAAAGTAATTTTTGACTTACATGAGACCATTGATAGCACTGTGTTAATTCTCAAACATCGGTTGAAAGGAAACGACAAACGTCCAGAAATTAATATTATTAAAGACTATGGAAATTTGCCACAAATTATTGGATTTCCCGGACAGTTAAACCAAGTGTTTATGAATATTATTGCCAATGCTATTGATGTGTTTGATGAGATGAGCGAAGGACGTTCAATGACACAAATGAAGCAAAATCCCTATAGTATTACGTTAACAACAAATTTTGACCCTGTAACTCAAATGGTCAAAATTAGCATTCAAGATAATGGTTGTGGAATGTCTGATGAAGTGAAAAATCGAATATTTAACCATCTATTTACAACTAAAGCAGTGGGGAAAGGAACAGGTTTAGGACTGTCGATCGCTAGTCAAATTGTGGAAGAAAAACATAATGGAAAATTAAGTTGTGAATCACAACTGGGTCAAGGTACTGAATTTGTCATTGAAATTCCTATTGGTATTTAGCGTTGCTTAACGAAGTCATATCATGTCCGGTAGCATCGGTCTTGTATAGTAAATAGGCAACAGGCAACAGGCAACAGGCAACAGGCAACAGGCAAGAAAAAAACCTAAATTTCCTGTAGATATCCACGCTAACTTTTACACAAACGATACCAACGGACATGAGATCAGAAGTCAGAAGTCAGAAGTCAGAAGTTAACCCACCCCTAGCCCCTCCCCTCCCAACCCACCCCTAACCCCGACCGTGGAGGGAGGGAAATAGGGGATTTGAGCTTCGCTCCAAAAATATTGCGCCTTAAAAGGCGGGGTTTTAGACCCATATTATTTTGATAAATGCAGGATGATTTTAATAGTTTTGTGTTTTGTATTTTGTGTTTTGTGGAATGGGCATCTTGCCCGTTCCTGATATTTTCACCGCAGGCAGGATACCCACCCCACTTATTATCACAATATATTTCTTTTTCGGCGTTGCTGATTCTGGGTATGATTTTGCCCCCCTAACCCCCCAATGCGTGGGGGGAATAAAACTCTAAAAGTCCCCCTTAATCCCCCTCCCGTCCCCCGCAGGATCGGGGGAAGCCAGATGTTGCTGCGCTTTTTGTTGAATGGGGGATTTAGGGGGCTTGAGCAGAACCAAACAATCGTGCATTCATACTTCAATTCAGCAACGCCTCTTTTTCAGAGATGCCTATTAGTCATAATGATTTAGGATTGATATAAGTATTCATTTTTCTTGAATAAACTTAACATATAGATGTTTAAAAGTAGACCTAACTATGCGTGGAATTCCAAAATCAATAGGTTTCTTAATTGTGGGTAACTGCCAATTTTCTACTTCCAATTCAGCAGGTTGTAATAATGGAAAATTAACCTTATTTAAATCAGAACAAAATCCCATTTCCCGAGCAACTGCCACTGTTGGAACTTCTGCCGGATTTACTTTGAGAATTTCTATAAATGTTTGATCGAGAGCAAAAACATCTGTCGAAGCCCCTAAAATACCTAATTCCCGAGGTTCTCCACCAATAGGACCATTACCTTCTTGAGCGATAATACTATCAATAATAGTCAAATCTGGATTAATTGTTTTTGCTGTTTCTACCAGCATTTTTCCAAAACGGCGAGCATCTTTACCTGCCTCTAAATGCCACCAAGCTTTCATTTTTCCTGGGACACAACCAAATAAGTTTTTTACTCCCATTGTCATAGTTAGTTGAACATGGGATTTAAGCTTAGGTAAATTAATTATTACATCTGCGGCCATTGCTTCTTTACTCTACAAGGGACTGATGTTTAAAGTATAAGCGATCGCTCATAATAATAGTATGAATTTTATTAATAGCGATCGCTCATACAAATTGTTTTCAAGTATCTAAACAAATTCTTTACCACAAAAATGAAACTAAATACTCTGCCTACTTTAATCAGAATTATCAAAAAATTCAACTTTATTACAGAATTTCTGAAAGACATTATGTAGCTTCTACCTTGTCTAATAATAGTACATTTGTTAGTAAGGCTAGAAAGTTGTCTAATAAATATTTTAGTATTGCATCACGAACACAACAAAGATTGTTAGATGTCTTAGGAATGATTTACTATTTTTAGAGATATTTTTAGACGACTTTTAATATCAACTTCTCATGCAACTTCTTTTCAAGTCCCGAAACAATCTTCTCAACATAAAAGCCACAGTTCGAGACCTGACTAAATCAGTAAACTTTTGGCCTTTATTAGGGTCTTTTTGCAACTGTTCCCTATAGTATTCAAACTTGGCTATTATTTCCAATCCAACTCTAGAAATAAGTCTTCCTTTTCCCACAACAGTCACACACCAAAGATACAATTCAGACCTAGCCAAAGAAGAACCAGACTTACTAAATCTTTCCATATCTCCAGAAGATTTTTCCTCTCTACCAAATCCCAAACGTCTCTTAAAAGCTCCCTCACTTTCAAATCTACTAAATGGATAACAACGCACCAACAACATAGCGCGGACCATTAAACCAAAATTATATAAATTGAACACTTGATTAAAGTGATCGAACTCTGGAGAATAAACCAAACTATCTAACTCTCTCCGGAGTAAAAACTCATGTAGATGCAATTCACACAGTTGATTAGCTAAAAACCTAGAAAACTCAGAAATCTCTATTCCATACTGAGGAGCTACAGATTTTTCATACTTTTTACTATATTTATTAGCTCCTCTATTCGTGTACCTTTCTCTACCAGCAATCCAAGCCCATAGCGGAGATAAACCATCACCTGCTGGAAGTGACTTAACATGAGCTACTTCCGGAAACTCCCTAGCCATTTGTTGTCTCAAGCGATTAATAATTGGGGATTGAATTCTAGCCAGTGAATGTAGCTGTAAATATCTATCGTTAATTTCTTTAATCAAGCCCGGCTCAAACTTAAGAAAGGCTTCCGGCTTATCCCAATGTTTCAAACCATAAACAGCTAATGCTATTGCATCAGCCTGGTCATTCTTATCCGGTAATCTCTCCGATTTCCTTAAATACTTAACCTCTGGATGACCAACCCAAAATACAGGTATTTGATGAGTCTCAGCAATTTTAGCCCACAGATAACTATAATTGCCTCCAGTTGGCTCCATCACCAAACCATCAGAAGTTTGTAAAAACTCAACAAACTTTCCCACACTTTCTGAATTGAGGTTGAAAGTTAACGGGTCAGTTCTCTTAAGTCTCTTATTATCTCTAAAATACTTGCGTAAATCAGTAGGAATCTCATCAAGTTTCCAGCAAACAATAGACGACTTACAGATGTCGCCTCCAATAACTGTTTTTCTCATTTGTCGTGGTGATATCAAATTAAAGAAAAAAACAATGTACTCACAAATCACCTGAAAACGGTTGCAATAACCATTTACTTTACTCTCAAAGTACAGTGTTTATAAACTCAGTAAGGTTGCTCATAAAGAGGCAAAAGCGTAAACGCTCACTTTACTTACAAAGCAGGTAACTTACTGAGTATATGCAGGTAAACCTGCAACAGCTAAATCAATAGCCGTTTCATTAATTCCTGCTGGTTAAATCATCAGGCAGGTCTTTTAGAAGGTATTTATTTCCAATCACGGAGGTCTGTCTCCATATCTTTCATTCTCATTTTTCTCTAATACAAACTTGATATAATGGTCAACTTGTTCTGAAAGATGAGGTTTACTAACCCTTAACTTTTCCAAGTACTTTATTGGATGACTAAAAGCTTTAGCCAAAGTTATTTCAGAGTTATATCTTACAACTGAATTGTTAGTTTCAGTCTCAACTACTGTAGAAGTTTCCTCTGATTCATCTTCTAAATGTTCCTTTGAGACTGTCTGTATTATTTCTTCTCTAGATACTTTATTTCCACCATTTACTGAATAATACTCATCAACTTCCTGGTCTTTATATTTATAAGCACTTTCCTGATATTCTTGATACTCTTGAGAATTAATTAATTGTAAATAACTTTGTTCAATTGTGATGCTGAGATACTGATTTATATCAACTTCTGAATTATTTTTCCAACTCCAAAAATTAGTTAATTCTCTCAAAGCATCATAAATTGCTTCACTAAATTTAGCCTTAAATGGAGTATATGAATTAGGCTCTAAGACTTTAAGAATAAAATTAGTAGTGATAGGAGTCTTAGAAATTTCAGCAGCATCTAATACATCTTGCCATTTCTGTGCAGCAATTTTAATTTCTTCATTAGTGCGTTTCCCTTGTCTATCAGACACTAATTCAGCAAATTTGTAGGCATGAGAGATACATCTTGGCAGCTCTTTAAATCCACATCTTATCAATATAATTGCCATACGGGCAGCCCGCATAATTTTTCGACAATACGGTTCAGACATTCTGAAAACTTTGAGGCAATATTCTTCAAAAGTCTTAAAGCCTTTCTTAATGTATAGTTTATTTTGAATTGCTGCTTTAATTTTGATACCAAATTTAATGTAGTTGTAGGAGCTATCAAGTAAAGATTGATGTAATTCTTCAGTACCACATGAAGATAATTCATATTTATTCCGACATTTTTCGATGGATTTTATCCACTCTGGAGTGTCTTTATCAACAATTATTTCTTCAAATATTGGTAGTGGAATTTTCCTCATTTAAATTCTTGCCCACTGTTCAAACATATTAGCAATTTCTGGAAACTCTTCAGCCCATAAATTATCTGACTTAGCGTAGGCTTTAATTCTCTCAACTTCAAATAATAACAATTTCTTACCTTGACTAAAGCTTTTCTGTCTTTTGACTCTGCCTTTGCGGATGGTTGGTTTGAATGGAATGACATTATTTTGTCTGTAAGCTTCTATATTAAATAATAAGAATTGTCCATTTTTGTCTTTCTTATAGTCGCGATAGAATTCGTTTCCACTGTCGCGATCGCGATTTACTACTTTCTCAATTACTGGCCTAACTGGAACAACCTTACACTCATTGTCTTTTGGTTGACTCTGCTGGGTGGTCACAACCTCATTCTTTATGTAGTGTGCATAAGCAGCTTCCCAGGTTTTGCGGAATCTCAAGTCGCCAAATTTACTACGTACTTCTGCTGGGGAGATTCCTAGTTTGTAGATTCTCCGCTTCATGTACTTGAGTTTGAGTTTTTTCATTAATCCTGCTCCTTTAGGTTAATGGCCTTATAGCTTATTTTTTTGTATATATTTATCTTAGCAATATAATGTTGTAATAGCAATATATTATTGCTAGAATGTTTGTATGTTTAGTCTATATCATATTGCTAGAATATGTATGAGTTGTTTAAATAATCAAGATGCCCAAAATCAGCCCGAAACATTACAACGAACCGAAATATTCAACCTCAGTCAGTTTGACTCGGACAGCGCTGGACTACTTACAAATGTTGGCTTCTCAAATCGAACCAGAAGTGAGTCGCAGTCAGGTAGTCGAGCAGATAATACGGGAGCAGATGGAGGCAAAATCTCAGACGATAACGACATTGGAAGAGGGGGAGATTTTAAAAAACTAGCCAACCAATTGGAACTGTTAACACAAATGTTTTACAAATATGTTGATGCACACCGTGGCATATTGGAAAAAGGGTTAGAAGAAAATCAACAGTTCACTGAAAAATTTGAACAAGAACTTTCTCTGTTAAAGAGTCAAATATCAGGTTCCATAAGTGCATCAGAATAAAAACTATCACCAATGCCGATCGCCCAATAAGTGGTCGGCATTTTTCATGTATCGAAAAAAGCGATCGCCACATCTAGGAGTAATCAAATGGCCATAGTAGCTACAGGAGACTTAATAGAAATCAACACCACCCGACTCAATACAAGAAAAATCAATCTCAAAGGCCAAACCTATCAAATAGAAAAATTCAACCCTGACACCGGAGAATTAGTAGTGGACACCGGAGAAATAATGGGTAGGATAAAACTACTTAACACAAAAGTTAAACTAGCCTACCTCCCAAAAGTTCCAGCATCTAAAAAACCTTCCATCACCCCAGACTCTATCAAGGCCAACATTAAAAAATTAATCAATAGATATCAGTCTATCGGTGGGCGAGTTGACATGAACTTTTTGGAGCAAATACTAGACAAGCAACCTTTGGAGCAAATACTATCTAAACTAGATATATCAACAAAAAACAGTATTTGCTCCGAAACATCTGAGGGTAGTATTTGCTCCGAAAATCTCCAGGCATCCGGAGCAAAAACTAACAACTTACCCAGGAACAAAGGAGGAAAACCTCCAGGTAGTAAAAATACCAAAGCAGCATCTGGGTGGTTAGATAAATATGAAAGTAAAACCTCTGGAGCAATTACTTGGTATTTTTGCCGTGACGAGTACCAGCGTCGAGTTAAAAAGACCAAAATTTCCAACACTCAAAAATCAATAGTGGAAGAAATGATTAAAGCCGGATATTCAGCTAGTCAAATAGAAGATTTAGTAGACGATATAATATTTTAGGTTAATTCTATTAGACAAATGCTTCGACTAGGCGAGCGATCGCCTTTTTTTTTATGTCCAATTAATCTTACTGTAGAAAAATTCTCTCCTATTACCCCTACTCCCTTTTGTTGGTGACTATAGAATTAAAATTCATTCTTCTCAGCACCCAACAAAAAAATAAGAACTCCTCGTAGTAATTCTTCCATAAATCACGAGCTAATCGGGGTTACATAGATTTTTTGATTATTCTTTTCTCAGAGATATTATAAATCATTGCTCTTAGCACCCTCAAACTACCCCTAGCTACTTCTTTAAACTTTCCAAGTGGAAAAAAATTTCCAGGAAAAGCGATCGCGACAATGGGGAAAATATACTTTACATTGATACACATATATTTGACACAGCTTCCTAGGTGCGTGTTGACTATAATCATTGATATATAAGGCTTTTACTTTTCAATCATTCATTTATTTTTTAACCTATCTGTAACAATTTAAGCTGAACACAATCTAGGCAAATCTTTTAGCGTCAGCGACCCAACCGACCCGTCCACCAACAACCTTTGCTTTTTACATTAGATTTTGTAGGGTCGTGTTGGGGAAAAGATTTAGCGTAGCGGCCTAGATTGTGTGTTCTTCGACTATAGTATTCTTTGAGCTTTCAAACTTTTTTGTCCTTTTCTACAACTTTTCAACTTGCCAAAGATTTTGACTCCCTGACTTTCCTGTTACTACAAACTTCCACCCTCCAAAAATATAATAATTTTTATCTTTTAATTTCCTGGGTTTTCTTCCTATTAATTCTTCTAATTGCTTAGTAGTAAGTAACCATTTTTCTTCTGAACATTCTTTCAAATCTCTGTGCATTTGAAGTGAATTTTCACGGGGATTCATATTATGAATAATTGCTCCTATTATATTTTCTAAAAGAATTTCAGCACTTTTATTTTTACTTTGTACTGTGGTCTGTTCTGTGAACTGTTCAGTGATGGAGCCAAATTTGGACTTTTCTTGTTCACTGTACTGTTCACTGTACTGTTCACTGTACTGTTTAGTCTTGCCATATACTACATCTGCTTTAACTTCTCTAACAAATGTGGACATTTTATTACCAGCCTTAATATGTTCGTGCAACATATCTAACTCTTTTAATTGTTTTGAAGTTGCAAAAGCTTTATCATTATTATCTTTCGCTAATTCAATTTCTAGAATTTTTAACCTGGTGTATAACGCTGCGCGAGAGCTTAGGCCATACCTTAATAGTAATTCTTGGACAATCATTTGTTTTGTATCCTGTTCAGTTTACTGTTCATTCTATTGTACACTAAACAGTTCTGTTGTCACTGTACATAATACAAAACTTGGTAAGTCCAATTTATTCAATAGTGATTTTTATCTCAAGAAAAATATTTAATTAGGAGTAAAAAATAAGAAGGCCGAAGGAGGCGGGGACCCCTGGGGTGCCGACGAGGCCATGACATTTTAACCCCTTACTAATAGGGGGTTAAATTGCCATAAAAAACGCCCCTAACTCTTCCTGTAATTACCCTTCAGCTATTAGGGGTTGTTTCAAAAGTCAATTCTAGTCTAAGCTTAAGATAATGCGATAATAGATATAAAAATAGGCACTTAAAAATGCCTACAATTCTGCCTAGCTTAATGTTTTTATAAATTGAATATTATTAATCACTATCATAGAAAGTCACTTATTTTTAATATCTCACTTGATAGTGATTTTTAATACTTTTAAATTTGTGAAAGTGATATTGAAATTGAATCATTATTGCTGACATTATTACTTTCAACTTCTTCACTTTCTACGATTTCAACTTCTTTTTCTGATACTCTTCATCCTTAGTATTTTTCTTACTATTACTCTCACTTTCAAAGACCTCATTCCAAAACTGAGGAGAGTCTAACACTTCTTTAACTTTAACCAACATTATTTCTCTTAATCCTTGTACTACAGACATTTTTCTTCCTCCTTTAAAATTATACTTTCGTTGATATCGTTATAGATTGCTTGGATTTCATCATCTGACATATTCTGAAAAAGTTCAGTTGCTTTTACCAGACAACTTATAGCAATTTCCTTGTAATCTTCATTGACTTCTTGACAAGCAAACCTGAGAGCGCGCCAGATAATTACCAGCCTTGAAATATCATTATTGTACATATTCTTGTATGATTTTCATTCCTTCATTAGTTCTTGTGATTTTCCCATGAGATTTAACTAATAAATTTTTTCTCCTTAGTGACATTATCAAACCTCTGCTATAGCTAGAAGATTTGATAACTCCTATATCTAACAATTTTGATACAATATCCTTTATAGTCATTGGATATTTACAAATTAATAGAGTTAAAATCTCAGATGAATTTAGTTTAATGTTACTGTTCATTCTTACTAAATCTCAATTGTGGCAAATGCTGACTTTATAAAGTCAGTGATTTCAACAATGTTTTTATTCTTGAAATCGACTATGCTTTTATTAAATCATTGAGAGGAAGAAAAAAGCCTGAGATTGATTTTAATTAATCTAATCTCAGGATTACTTGGAATTATAACCTCAAAATCAAATTAACTTTCTTTAAATTATTTAAAGTTATGGCAAAAATTAAATTAACATTTTCACCGTTGTTTACAATCAACGCTGTTTTTTTAGGACACTCCGAGTGTTTTATCTACAATAAAGATGGGTCGAAAACTCCGGACCCTAATAACGTTCACTTGAACTTTGCTACGGCAATGTATCAAAAAATTGGTGAGACTTCTCAAATTTTGCCTATTGAAAAAGTCTTAGATTCATTAGGAGAAAACTCTACTGAATCATCTATAAACTGCAAAGTTCCAGTGCAAAGTTTTGACCCATCTAGATTTAAGTTAGGTTCTAAAGGAGTTTTGCAAGTTCTTGCAATGGGATTAGGTGGAAATGTTTATTATAGGTTTATTGACTTTACTACCAAGGGCAATGTTCAATCGCCTCCACCAGCTCCTGCCATGTCGTCATCTAAATAAAAATAATATTGGTAGAACTTTCTCCAAAATTATTTTAGCATTGATTGCGTTTTTGTTTACCTTGTCTTCAAAAGCATTAGCTCAGTCTTTGCCATCGTGTGACTTTGTCTTATTAGACTTTTTTATTAACTTTTTACCTGAAACACCTGATTCTATCAAGCTGTCAAATGTTCTAACCGAATTCGCGATTCAAGCGCCTATTGGTTCAGCTGTTATATTTGAGGCTTATAGTGGTATTTTTCAGGTGCTTACACTGATTGCATTTTTTAAGGCAATCAAAATCTTGGTTTACTTCAAGAAACTACTTTTGTTCTAATTTATGGAAATATGTCTAGGTTATCTCGTCGTATCCTTTTTGCCAGATTTGTTTGTGGTGTCTGCATTCCAGTTATTCTTCTGGGGTGTTTGTGCAATGGTGGAATTTTAGCTGTTGAGCTAGGAACTTTTGAAGATGCACCACTCCCAAGTAAGGAAGAGTTTGTTCTTATGGTAAAAGACAAATTTTTCCCTTACATCACAGAATTTCTAGGTTATGCAGTTCCTGTAACTATTACTGCTCTACTAATCAGGAGTTCCTTGAACTAGATGTCTTTATTCTTTCAAACAAGGCTTCACAGTAATGGCACATGCCAGGTTTCTTATAACGACTATGATGGCACTTCTCTTTCACAGAGTAAACAAATGGAAGTTGATAGTGATGAAGAATGTCTTGCTTATGGTTACGATATTGCTGGTTTTGTAGCTGAAGATAATGTTCAGTCTCCTCAAGTTTGTTCTATAGAACAAACTGATGTTGTGATAGCATCTATCAAAGGTTTAATTCAGCCTTTTTTGATGACTGAACTCATCATAGTGGTGGCAGTTGTAGCGATGAGAATATTGAAGCAATTGAGGCCGATATGAAATTGATAGCAACAACAATTACAGCAGAAGAATTGGTTAATCACATAGAAAAAGAAACTATGAAAGCGGTTGATTATGGAACTGAAGTTGGTTTGTCACTGATTGCATTTGTGGCGTTAGCAAGTTTAGTGGGAATGTTTTTGAGGAAGTTGTGATTTTTCTTAGATTTTTCTTTGTCTTTATTCTATGGATATCAATAGTTTTATATTCTTCACCTTCACTTGCTTCTGAGGCGAATTCAGTTGTTTGTACATATACCTATCAATCTATTAGAACTGGTGAAACTTGTACTTATCATAGTATCCAATTAGTTCCTTCTCTTTCCCCTCAACAATGTGATGACTCCTGGAAGTCAATAGCACAGTCTGTGGATTACTATGATTTTCATAAAGATGATTTGCCTGAAAATTGCAACTATTACTACTGTACTGAAATCATATATTCTTATTGCTCATTTATTCAAAATGGTGCATTACCTTCCATGATTTCTAGTTGTTTCCATAAGTTATCCTCTTTAAATGCTGACTTTGTAGATGATATCAAGTCTTCAACTTTAGAAGTTGACTTTAGTTATTACAATTTTAGTCAAGGAGAGTATAATTACAATGATAGTCTGTATCAGGATGAGATATCTACTTTTGGTTGCGGTGGTGAAATTTTTCCTGGCGACAATCCTGATGATGATAACGATGACTCTAGTTGTAACAATGTTTTTGATTATTTATTTTCCAAGTTGTCTACAAAATTTCCCCTAGATATTTTTGTACCTTCATACAATTTCACTGCTGGTGATACTGCTTGTCCTGAAATAACACTTTTTGGTCAAGACATGGAATTTTGTGCAGTTGTAATGGTTGCATCTGCCGTGAAACACATTTTTTTAATTGTCTTCATAATTAGAGCTGTTATACATTTTTAGTCTTTTTTTCTTCCTCTCATTCTCTCTTTAACTATTGCTAAAATTATGAATCTTAAAAAAATCACTCAAAAATGCGGTAAGACTGGTGCTATCACTTTTCTTACTTTGACTGCATTAACTGGAGCAGCTCTTGCTAACGATCCTCCTGCTCCCAACTACGAACAAATTGCTGATACTGCTGAAGATGCTGTTGTTTCAGTTGGTGGTTTAGCCTTGGTTGCGTTTGGTGCATCAATTACGCCATTTGTTGCCCGTATTGCTATGCTCTCAATTTCTAAAGCTTTCACTGCTGTCTAATTGAGATTTTCAGTCTTACTGATAGTTGTTTATTTGGTGATGGTATTGTTGCCATCACCACATTATGATTTTGTAGAAACCTCTAGAGATAAATTCTTTAGGATATTTTTTAAAAGACTAATATCTTATTTTCCAGTTATTAGCCTGTGTATAGGCTTTTTGATTCCAGAAGCGCATCCGCATCCTGGATATGAAATGATTAAATGGTGGTTGGTTTTATTTCCATTTAACCTTCACTATATATTTTTATTTCTTCCTAATAAATCCTGTATTGTTGCTACTTTAGTATCAATATTATTGAATCCTGAAATCAGTCGAAAAATCAAACTATTGATTTTGTTTCTTACTTTCATCATCCTCTGTCTAAATTTCAGATTTAGGGCTATAAATCATAGATTGCAATTCTGCCATACTCCTATATGTATTTTCGATGAAAATCATGTTGCTTATTACATATTTTTTGCTTTATTCTTTATTCTTGTAGACAGATTAAATTCTATCCCTTATTTTTTAGGTTATCACTTTATATTAATCTTTTGGCATCTCATGCCGATTCATTACTTCATATTTATAATTAATTATATTTTCTTAAATCAGAACGATGCCGACTTATGGATTTATTGGAGCTCAAGGATACGGAAAGTCTTTAAGTATTTGCGAAATTGGTTTGTATATGGCAAATAAATACAATAGGTGTATCGCTTCAAATTTTCCTTTTAGATTAGATGCACTTTGGGATTACTTGATTTTTAGGAAGTATTGGAATCTTTGCCGAAAATTAATTGAAGGTAAATTTTTCTATTTTAATCCTTATGGAGAGAGTAAGGATTCAATATTAGGATTAATTTCTGTAAAAATTCTGAGATATTTTTTGATGAGGCTCCTCAATTTTTGAGTAGTCGTAGAGCTACTAGAAATCCAGATAAAATTATCAACCGCCTTTCCCAGGTTCGCAAGAAAAATCTGACCTTCTATATGCTGCTCAAGATTGGGCTAGTGTAGATTCTGAACTTAGAAGACAGACTCATTATGTAGTTAATTGTGAAGGTGCTTTAATCCCTAATCTTGAAGGTTATCCAATTCTAGTCTCTAAGGACGTTAGTATTCATGAAAAACACAGCTATGAAAAATGGTATAGTCATGTTAATAGGAATAAATTTTTATTTAGGAAAAACATCAGCTTAAACGTTGGAACAAACCAGTTGTTTGCCATGATTTAATGTTGTTTAATTTATATGATTCAACTTTAGATTTAGGTGAGAATTTAGATGGAAGACTTCCCAAGGAATATCAGAAAATTTATTTCAAGGAGATTTTAGACCCTCATTCTGAAAATTGGGTTAAGGCAAATTTGGCAGGCTATAATTTTCAATGTTTTCGCATTCATTCTCAACCTCCTAATTATTATGAATTGGATTTAGATAAAGAAAGTTGTATGGTTCCTAATAGATTTAGTTTTTACTGGAATCATCTTGCTAATTTTCCAGCAACTTTCTCTAAAATTGTTAGAAAAATACCCAAGCTATTGAATATTAAAAATGGTTGCGTTGAATGGAAAGGTAAGTACAAAAAGATTTGGTGAACTTGAGGTTGGTATTCACTGGTTACAAGGTGTTTGTCAGTTTAGTTCTGAATTTGAGTTGATTAATTTTGCTAAATCTTTAGATGATACTTTTCAATGGCGCGACACTCCTACTAGAATGGGAAAAGTTTATGATCGTTCGGGAGTTTCTCTTAAAGCTGTGAGAGTTGGTTATTCTGTTAAAGATTTGGTTGAAGGCTTTTTCTTAATTCCTGGCTCTTACCTAGATGAATTAACTTTGGACAATCAATCTAATTTATTAGCTTCAATTATATTAGATGAACAACTAAAGTTAACTAGGATTGATATTGCTTTTAATGACTATAGTAAAAAATTAACTCCTAAGAAGTTACATTCTTGGGCTACTTCTGGTTATATGCGAGGTTTTCGTCTCCACAGTTCTCCTTTTGAAGATTTTCAGTTTACTTTAGGCACTAATGTTAGCCTTGGAGTAACTAAAACTTTTGGTAGGCGATCGTCTAAAAAGTTTCTCAGAGTTTATGAGGCACTTCCAGTTCATGGTAAAGATGCTATTCGTTGGGAGTTAGAGCTTAGGGATGATAGGGCAAGAGGTATGGCAATGTTTTTGCAACAACAAGGACTTGATGAGATACCTAAATATATTTGTGGTTCTGTTGATTTTGTGAATTCTTCTAAGAAGAGAGTTTCTCGTTGTTCCAGACTTAGGCAATGGGAAAAATTTGTTGATTATTGTGGTGGTTGTGAGAAGTTTTCTATTCCTAAACAGTCCACCAGTTTTGATAAAAAAGTTGAGTGGTTGTTTAGGCAGTGTTCTAAAAATTTAGCTATTGCTCGGGAGGTTTTGGGGGATGGTGTAGTTCAGGAGATGATTGAGTTTGGTAAATATAAATTTAGTACTTTGGATGAAGATTTAATTAGATATAGTAAGTAATATTTTTTAACTAATTATTATTTTCCAACAATATCAATTATTTCTTTAATGTTCCTGCCTAACTTAATTATATTTAATTCAATCATATTTAATACTGATGGTATTAATGACATTGATGCTATTGTTAGTCCTATCAAACATATCATTGATAAATTTCTCCCGAATATTGATGCCATTGCATTAGTCATTTCTTCTTCTTCTAAATCTTCTAGGTTAAATAACAATATTAGGAATTGTTTTACGTTATTGTTATGCCATATTAAGATATTACATATTTTATTTGACATATTGTACATCTCTAGATTCTCACATACTTTTATTAATGTTAATCCTGGTATTCTCAATATTACTATTTCACTTATTACTATAGGTATTAGTAAAATGAATTTTAAAAAATCTACTACATAATCAAATTCTCTCATTTTTCTATTTTCTAAATTTTCTAGGGATTTACTTAACAGCAAATGATTAAACTCTTGACTAACTGTTTCGTAACGTTTGCCATGAAACTCAACTATTGGTAAGTCAAATTCTTCGAGTAATGATAAATAACCATTTGCTTTTGCAACACCCAGAGCACTACCGAAAGCTGGACTGTCGCCTAAAAAAGGTTTGCCTCCTGCTTTTTTGACAATTTTAGCTACACAATAAACTATTTCTCTTCTCGTTACACATTCTTTTGTTGGGCGAGAACCTGTGAGCAAATTTGGTTTGAGTAGGACGCGATCGCCAGGCTTGACAAAGGTATTGATTCCCCCTAATGGTTCTAAAAGTTCCTCTATAGATTTTTCTAATTCATTTATCTGATAGGAATTAGTCCTGATTAAACTTACAGTAGACATGATTTTTTAATTGAACTTGTTTTGAGTAAATTTTGTACCCTTTTGATTATATGCCGATCTTCAAATTAGAGGTAATTATTAATTGTTAATTGCTGAAGTGCCAGAAAAAATTGGACAGCTATTGGTAGTAGACTGACACGTCTAAAAATGTAGGTTGGGTTGAACGACAGTGAAACCCAACAAAACTTTGCTAATGTTGGGTTTATCCTAACGGATAAGCTCCGCTAACGTTCCTCAACCCAACCTACGTCTAATGCACCATTTTAGCTGTGTCAGTCCAGTAGGTGTTAGCGCTAGCGTAACTGAGCAGCACTCCATATATAGTGTCTTTGCGTAAGTCCTGTAATTGTTAATTGCTGAAGTGCCAGAAAAAATTGGACAGGGGTCATTTCAGTTATCAGTTATCAGTACCTCTCTCTGCCTTTTTGCGCAGCATTCCGCAGGAAAGTCAGAGGCTTGAAATATTGAACTTTATTTTTTTTTAACCCCCTTGAAAGTGAGGCTAGAGACCTTATTTCTTGGTCAGGATAGACAACTCTATGCTACTTTCACCCGTCCTTTCGCAACAGAACGTAACAATCTCTCAATACTGCGACGATCTTCTTCACTGAGAGAACCATCCAATATAGCAGCCATGAGGCCATAACGGTCTGATTGAGTTAGAACACATTTGTCAGCTACAGAAGCCATAATTTCGTTTATTGCGCCGGGGAGTAATTTAACTTGAGGCATGAGACTTACCTTGAACTCTACACTTTTATCATCTTCTGTTTTTATGGTTATGGTGGTGACTAGCAGTTGGAGTAAAGAGTGATTTTTCGGTATTGTGAAGAGTGAGTTATTCAACTATGCAAAAGTGAAGTAGATAAGTAACTTTCGTGACCAATATCACTATTCTAATAGCAATTAATCAATCCAGAAAACTATCTCCTTTATTGCGGAGATGCGGCTAAAATTCTCAGAGACATACCAAAGCGATCGCTCGACTGTTGTATTACCAGTCCACCCTATTGGCAGCAATGAGAATATCCAGGCAACAGCGAACTTGGCAACGAAGCAAAAGTTGAGTCTTATGTAGATAATTTATCTGAAATATTCGCCTTACTCAAACAAGGTTTAAAAGACGAGGGTAAATAACAGTTTGACAAAATCTATGATTATCTAGTATAATCTATGATTATATAGTATAGTCTATGATTATGACTGACAAATTCATCAAAATAGGTGCAGCAGCAAAACTATTAGGAGTGTCGATTGATACGCTCCGGAAATGGGAATTGTCTGGAGAACTGATACCCGACCGAAAAAGCCAGGCTGGTACTAGATTCTATGACTCTTCTAAACTTATCAATTTAGGAGATGTAGACAATTCTACTATTTGTTATGCCAGAGTCAGTAGCCACGACCAAAAGGCAGATTTAGACAGGCAACAAGCAATGTTAGAGGCTTATTGTGCTGCCAAAGGATGGAAATTTGAGATCATTAAAGACTTAGGCTCTGGTATGAACTACCGCAAAAAAGGGTTGCAAAAATTATTAGAGAAAATCTTGAGGAAGCAAACTAAGCGATTAGTATTAACTCATAAAGATAGATTGTTAAGGTTTGGTGCTGAGTTGGTTTTTTCTTTTTGCGAACTCCAGGGGATTGAGATAGTTATTATTAACAAAGGAGAACAACCAAGTTTTGAAGAAGAATTAGCTCAAGACGTACTAGAAATCATCACAGTTTTTTCAGCTAGGCTTTACGGTTCAAGATCAAAAAAACACAAAAAATTATTACTTGGATTACAAGAGGAATTAGATCAAGTTGTCAGGAAAATTGATAATAATGCTACTAGGATTCAAAACTGAACTGTACCCAAATAACCAGCAAAAAACCTTGCTGGCTAAACACGCTGGTGTAGCGCGTCATGCTTACAATTGGGGCTTGTGGTTAACTAAAAACATCCTGACTCACAATTCCAACAATCCTTCAGGTAAACTTAAATTTCCGACGGCAATCGACCTGCATAAACTTTTAGTAGCAATGGTTAAACCATTAAACTATTGGTACTACGAGGTTTCTAAATGTGCACCTCAATATGCTTTGAGATATTTATCACAAGCCTGGAAACGCTGCTTTACTAAAGTGTCTGGTCAACCTAAATTCAAGAAAAAAGGTAGAGATGATAGCTTTACCTTAGATGGCTCAATATCGGTAGGCGTGTTTCAGATTAAATTACCAAGAATTGGATGGGTGAAAACCTACGAAATATTGCCAGATCAAGTATCTCCTAAATCTGTAACTATAACTAAAAAAGATATCTAATAATCCTGTATATAGTAGGGACGAATGGCCATTCGTCCCTAAATTTTTTTGATTATGACGATGTGGTTTATGGCTCGGAAAACCCCTACAAGGATTATAACACCATCCTGACAATTTAATGCTGTCAAAAATCGACAACTTTAAACAATACTTTTGTCGATCTCTACTCAATCATGCTGAATGTCTTACCACAAGTGGATTTTAAACTCATCAAAAAAAAGTTGTCGATTTCTACTGTCGATTTTCGACAACTTTTGAATTTGCCTATTCTATACTTGCTAATTGACATCCTCCCCGGCCTAAAGGCACGGGGATTCCTACTGAGCCGTAGCTCTTCGCCGGGTTGACGCTTTGCTTCGCATAGCTGTCGCTAACACAGGGTGCTGCTTCCTTGGCGGTAGTCTGACGCTTCCCTCCACGTCCGTTTAGAGTTTCCGAGTGCCCCTCGGCAACTAATAATACTGTAGCATATATTCAATTCACTTGCAAACTCAAATAAAAAGTCGCCCTACAAGGGCGAGGCTTTAAACCCAATTTTTCGGTAAGTAATTCTTTACTAAACTTAGCAATTTGTTAAAAAAATCAGGAATTTTTCCGATCAATATAGTTTTAATAGGGGCGCAGGAAAAGCAATTGATTTTCAGGGCCACCTGACTCAAAACCGAGTTGTCCATCAGTATTTTTCTGGTGGGCCGGGGAGTCAAAAATAAAGAAATAGTAGGAAACTGGCATAAAAATGCTGGCTCTTCCTCATAGTTTTAATAGGAGCGCAGGAAAAGCAATTGATTTTCAGGGCCACCTGACTCAAAACCGAGTTGTCCGTCAGTATTTTTCTGGTGGGCCGGGGAGTCAAAAATAAAGAAATAGTAGGAAACTGGCATAAAAATGCTGGCTCTTCCTCATAGTTTTAATAGGGGCGCAGGAAAAGCAATTGATTTTCAGGGCCACCTGACTCAAAACCGAGTTGTCCATCAGTATTTTTCTGGTGGGCCGGGAGTCAAAAAATAGGGGCGCAAGAAAGCTACCAACTTTCGGGCCCCCGATGAAATTAAAAGCTAATTATCAAGATATTCTACCATGCTCGAAGCAGCAAGTAATTACCGAGATGGCCGATTAATTCGGTCCTTTAAACTGGACGATCGCCTCCCCAAAGCCCCGGGAGAGGGTATGTTAGTGGCGATCGCTCCCGATGTCGAAGCAATACCCACATTAGAGGTGGGAGTTCGTGCCGGGGCAAAGGTGCTAGTTCTCAATCCGCAACGAGATAGCATCGCTCAAATTACCCAGACTATAGGCAAGAGTAAGATTTCTAGCTTGCATTTAGTCGGTCACGGCGTTCCCGGGAGTATCTCTTTAGGTGAGACCGTTCTGAGTCTCGCTAATATCCAACAATATCGACAGCAACTTCTAGAATGGGGTGTGTCGGAAATCCTTATCTATGGTTGCAACGTCGCTGCGGAACCTGAGTTTTTGCAAGTTCTCCATCAATTAACTGGTGCCAATATTGCGGCATCAACCAAGAAAGTTGGTAATGCTGCCAAGGGTGGCAGTTGGGAGTTGGAAACTGTTATCGGGGAGGTTGAGACTCGCCTGACTTTTGAACCTCAAGTTATTCGTAACTATCCGGGGGTTTTCACTTTCCGACCTGATGTGTTCGACCCAGAGAAACTACCAAGTTTGGAGTTCTCCCAGGCTACCTACCGAGTAAGGGAAGATGGCACTGTAATTGGAGCAGATGTCACCATCGAACGCACTGTCAGCCTCGAAGGCAAATCCACCGTCGAAGTGCAATTAAGCGACGGTAGTGCCAAAGGAGGCGAAGACTTCGATAACGCGACCCAAACCGTTGAATTTGCTCATGGGGAAGCAAGCAAAACTATAACCATTCCTATTACCGAGGATCAAACTGTCGAGGGTGACGAAAGCCTCGAACTCACCTTGAGTAATCCCAGTGAGCTAACAGTGCTGGGCGTTCGGAGGACTGCTACCCTGACTATTCTCGATAACGAGGCTCCCAAAGAGGATGCTGGCGGCGACGAAATTGCCGATGCGAGCCAAGTTCGCGTGGGTGGGAATAAAAACTACAAAGACTGGGTCGGTCGGGAAGACGGAGACGACTACTACAAGTTCGCTCTGGGTTCCCGCAGCAATGTCGATTTATCCCTCGATGGCATGACTGCTAATGCTGATTTCGAGTTGCTCGATAGCAAAGGCGAGGTCATTGCCAGTTCTAAAAACTCGGGTGCTGCGGCAGAGTCAATTAGCAAAACCCTAGACGGGGGGGTTTATAATCTTCGGGTTTCTTCTGCTGACGACAGCAGCACTTTCTACGATCTGAATCTCCAGACTGAATCCCTATTGCCTGGAATTACTACCACTGGAGCGGAAGCGCCGTTTTTCACAACAGCGCCGGCATTACAAGAAAACGCTTTCGTACCGGGACTCGCGAAATCTTCTTCTTTGATAGGTATGGATGATTTCCGGGCTGATCCCCGTTTTGCTGGTATCGATGGTAGCGGTTTTGCTACTGTAATTTTGGATACGGGCATCGATCTAGATCATCCCTTCTTTGGCGATCGCATCGTTCATTCCTTCGATTTTGCTAACGGGGATGCGGATGCCAGCGATCCCCAGGGGCACGGTTCTAATGTTTCCAGCATTGTTGCCTCCTCGGATAAAGTTCACACGGGGATGGCTCCAGAGGCCGACATCATTCATCTCAAGGTTTTTAAGATTGTTGACGGCGAGCTTGAGGCAGATGCAGAGGCGATCGAAAATGCTTTGCAGTGGACGGTGGAAAATGCTGACAAATACAACATTGCCAGCGTCAATATGTCTCTCTCGGATGGGAAAAATTACACTGCTGCAAATATCCCGAATTATGGTTGGGGTGACGAACTTAAGGCGTTAGCGGACAAGAACATTATCGTCAGTTCTTCTTCTGGCAACAAGTTTCACTCCCACGATAGTAAACCTGGTGTCAGCTATCCCTCGGTAGACCCGAATTCTCTTTCTATTGGGGCGGTTTACGATTCCAATGTGGGAGGCAAGGGTTATCCAGATGGTGCCCTGGCTAATTCTACGGATGCCGACATCATCGCTCCTTTCTCTCAGCGCCACGAAAATTTAACTACGGTTTTTGCTCCCGGCGCTCCTATTACTGGTGCTAACCATAATGGCGGTACTGTTACCTTTGATGGCACGAGTCAGGCAGCACCGCATATCTCTGGTATTGCGGTATTGGCGCAACAGTTGGCAGAACGAGAACTGGGTCGGCGTTTGACTCCCCAGGAGTTCGGACAGCTATTGGGCGATACTGGGGTTGCTATTAATGATGGCGATGATGAGGACGATAACGTTACTAATACCGGAGACAACTTCAAGCGGGTTAATATGCTGGCGTTGGCTCAAGAGATTGATGTTAACGAGGCTCCAGTAGTTAGCAATCCCATCCCTGATTCTTCGGCACGGAATTTTTCCGATTTTACTTTTGCTGAGAATACTTTCACTGACCCAGACCCGGGAGATAGCCTGACCTACTCGGTAAGGGTGTTGAACGGGGAGAGTCAGCGGAACCATGTGAAGAGTGCGGTTCCTGCCGGAAACCTACCGGCCTGGCTTACTTTCGATCCGGCAAACCGTACTTTTGATGTAAAGGGAAATGACCCGAACTGGTTCAAATTGAATCTCGAAGTGGAAGCACGAGATCAGTTCGGCGAGACTGTTAAAGACACTTTCGAGCTAGAGCGAGGCATCTTCAACAACCCGCCACAAAGGACTGGGACTCACCTGTTCACGCAAGGAGTTAACTGGACTCGGAATCCTGCCTTGCGCAATACTTTAAAGTTTACCTTTGATGAGGATACCTTCACCGATCCAGACCCTGGCGATTTCCTGACTTATAAAGCCGAGTCATTGCGTGGTGGTCGTAACGGTGCACCCACACCTTTAGTGAACACAATTAAGTTCAACCCCAATACTCGTACCTTTACTATCGATCCCTCGCTGACTGGGGATAACTGGATTAAAGTGACGGCAACTGACAGGTTTGGGGCCACTGTCAGCGGTGATTTCCATATCTACAAAAGCGGTAATTTCATCGGCATTGACAATTACATCAAAGGCGGTACCGGATTCTTCGATGCCAACAAAAATGGCATACTCGACGACGGCGAGCCATCTGCAATCACTGGAGATAAAGGTGAATTCGAGCTTGATATCGACTACGAAATCTTCGACACCAACCAAAACGGCATTTTTGACCCCGAAGAAGGTCGTATCGTCATCATCGGCGGTACCGACACCGCCACCGGTTTGCCCCTGGAAACCCCCATCTATTCCACCCCAGATTCCACCGTCGTCACCATGTTAACCAGCGTAGCAGCGGACTTAGTGGAACAAGGACTCACGGTGCAACAGGCGCAAAACCAAGTCAAAAACGCCTTTTCCCTGCCATCGGAAATTGACCTCGCCACCCTCGATCCCGTTGCCGCCACCGAGGCCAACGAACCAGGCTCCGCCGAAGTCTTCAACAGCATGATTCAGGTGCAAAACACCGTCACCCAAATAGCTCACTTGCTGGATGGTGCCTCCACCGCCGATCTCGACGAACTCTCTGGGGCCGCTATAAAAGCCATTGCCAACAAAGTCAAGGATGGCCAACTCAACTTAACAGCCGCCCAACCCATAGAAGGGTTAATTAACGATGCCGCCAATGCAGCGAAAGCCATCGACCCGGAAATTAACGTTAACTTAGTATCCGACGTAGCCACTGAAGTTGCCGATGTCGTAGCCGAAAGCAACGATCGCATCGACAATGCCGCATCCAGCAACACGGGGGCCGACATCAGCACAGAAGTTGCCAAAGTCCAAACCATCACAATGGGCGAAACCAGCGACGACCTCCAGGAAGTCACCGCCGGCACAAAAGAGATAGAACAAGTCGTTGCCGAAAACACCGGTTCTGCTTTAGACGACCAGATCGAATCCGGTGTCGGCGAAGATATCGAAGTCACCCCCGGGGAAGAAATAGAAGGCACTGGCCGTCGGGATACTTTGACTGGGACCGATGGCGACGATACCATTACTGGTTTCCAAGGTCGGGATATTTTGACTGGGGGCGAAGGTAGCGATAGCTTCGTTTACGACAGCTTGTTAGATGCGGGCGATCGGATAACCGACTTCGAGCCCGGCAGCGATCGAATTATCCTTACTGAACTATTAGATCGTATCGGTTACGAAGGAGACAACGCGATCGCCGACGATTACATCAAGTTCGCCTCCCGTGGTGGAACCACTATGATTTCCATCGACGCAGACGGTCCCGATGGCAGCGGTCGTGCCCGCACCTTTATCGCCCTGGAAGGCGTTTCCGAAGAAGCATTGAACGACCCCAGCAATTTCGGATTTTAAGCAATAACTGTGGAACAGGCAAATTATCTAAGAGTGCCTGTTCTACGGGGTCCAATTCCCAATTCCAAATTCATAATTCCCCTCTTCCTCCCCCCTTTTCAAGGGCGGCTGGGGGGGATCGACACAATATATTCACAACAACAACAAAAACAATGACTAACAAAATCCAAAAACTCGGAATTTTCGCTGCCACTTTAGCCCTTGGTTGCGGCGTAATTAACGTTAATAAAGCCCAAGCCCAATTCTCTTCCGACGTTCAAGAACCTACCACCACAACTTACGATTTCGATTTAACTATCGACGCCGGTCCTTTATTGGATCAAACCTTTGACGGTTCCTTCAGTTATAAAGACTCGAAAGTCACCGGAGTCGGCGAAGAATTTATCGAACTCGATGACTTTGAATTTGAGTTTTTGGGAACCAAATACACTTCCGAAACCCATGACGATCTATTCGCAGAAGTCCTGTTATTCGACGGCGAATTTTTAGGGTTGAGTTTGGCAAACGATACCTTTTCTTTTAACCCCGGTTTCTTGGAGTTAGAAGAGTCTTCTTTCTCCTACAATATCGGCGATGTAGAAGGTACCGGAGAGTTTAGTTATGCCCGGCGTCCTCCCGTTCCTATTGGTGGTGGCGACGACGATAACCTCAAGTCAACTCCCGAACCTAATACTATTATTGGATTGGGAATTTTGGGCAGCAGTTTGTTGTTGAAAAAAGTTAAATCCAAGAAGTAATATCATGTCCGGTTGAATAGTTATAAATAAACGACGGAGGAGTTAGGAGTAGGGGCCAACGGCCGTTCGCCCCTACAGGAGGGAAGAAAGAAGAAGAGAAGGAGAAAGTTTTTTTATCACTAATTATCCGGACATGATATTATATCATGTCCGGTAGCATTGGTATTGTATAGTGAAGTAAGGAAGAAGGAAGAAGGAAGAAAGAAGAGGGAAGAAGGCTTAAAAGCTTGAAAAAACGTAAATTTCCTTTAGATATTCACCCTTGATTTTACACAAATGATACCAGCGGACATAATATAAAACGACACCGTAGAACAGGCACTCTTAGATAATTTGCCTGTTCCTTTGCAGCCCAAAAACCCTGCTTTTTGGAAAAACCGGGTTTCTCAAATCCAATAATTTTATTAAGCACAAAAAACATGAAAACAACCATCGCAAAAATAGGAGCTTTTACTACCAGTTTCGCCCTAATTTTTTGCATAACAAATGCCGCCAATGCTGCTACTATCAGATACGATTTGGATTATCGATTAGACAGCGGCGAAACCAGCACCGGTTTTTTTAGTTACGACGATACTTCTGGGATAGTCGATGAAGATTGGACGCGCTATGAAGTGACCGACGGTTCCTTTTTAGACTGGGATGTTTTGGGAGAAGACTTCTGGTTTTGGGCAGCCAACGAAGACGGAGTTAATGGAGTAGATGCTGGAGAAGCGATCGCCTTTTCTAATTCCTATTGGGAAAGCGAGGAAGTTTTACAGGCAGTCCTTCCTGGAGTTGAGGCTACAAATGTTGGTTGGTCTGGGGAAATTCTCAGTCGCGAGTTTCGGGAAATTTCAGAGAACGAAGTTAAGAAAGCAGCGCCAGAACCGGGAATGTTAATTGGTTTGTTTTCTCTTTCTTTCTGGGGATGGTTGGTGAAAAAGAAAGGGTAAGAATTTAGAATTTAGAATTTAGAATTTAGAATTTAGAATTTAGAATTCAGAAATTTGGGATGAAAGCTTTAGTATTCTGGGAATTATCAGAATTTAGAATTTAGAATTTAGAATTTAGAATTCAGAAATTTGGGATGAAAGCTTTAGTATTCTGGGAATTATCAGAATTCAGGGCGTTGGTGAAAAGAGGTATGATATCATGTCCGGATAAGAGCGCTATAGAAAGACCTTCCGCTTACGCGATAACCTGCGTTGTGCGCCAGCAAACAAAAAACTTTCTCTTTCTACTCTTCTTTCTTCTTCTTTCTTCTTCTTTCTTCTTCCCTCTTACCTCCTGTCTCCTGTCTCCTGTCTCCTGTCTCCTAAGTAATTAAGATTAATATCATACAGTAATTCACCAACGCCGAATTCAGAATTTAGAATTTAGAATTTAGAATTCAGAAATTTGGGATGAAAGCTTTAGTATTCTGGGAATTATCAGAATTTAGAATTTAGAATTTAGAATTTAGAATTCAGAAATTTGGGATGAAAGCTTTAGTATTCTGGGAATTATCAGAATTCAGGGCGTTGGTGAAAAGAGGTATGATATCATGTCCGGATAAGAGCGCTATAGAAAGACCTTCCGCTTACGCGATAACCTGCGTTGTGCGCCAGCAAACAAAAAACTTTTAAAGCCTACCGATATTGAGCCATCTAAAGTCAAGCTATCATCCCTACCTTTTTTCTTGAATTGAGGTTGTCCTGATAGCGAAGCTCCTCCCTTGGAGGCGACTTTGCCAAAACAACGCTTCCAAGCAACGGATAAATGCCTCAAAGCATAGCTCGGCACTGTTTTAGACACTTCATAATACCAACAGTTATTAGGTTTAACCATTGCTACTAAAAGTTTATGTAAGTCAATTGCAGTAGGGAACTTAAGTTTGCTGTCTGGATTATTGGAATTGTGCTATACGGATGTTTCTAGTTAACCATAATCCCCAACTCCAAGGGTGACGTTAGCGTTTGCGGTAGCATTCCGATAGGAAAGCTTTGCGCCAGCAAACTACAAAGCGCGTGTTTAGCCAGTAATGTTTTTTGTTGGTTATTCGGATGTAGTTCAGTTTTGAATCCAAGTAGCATAAACAGATAATATCATGTCCGGTTGAATGATTAGACTTTGGTGGAAATAAGGCAGGAGGCAGGAGGCAGAAGGTTTTCTCCTATTTTAACCTTAATTTTATATAAAAACGATGCTACCGGACATGGTATAATCCCAGATTTTTATAGATAATACCAGATTTTATCCAACAGTTACCGAATAATTAAGGTTTAAAGCCTCTCCTTTTAAGGAGAAACAAGAAAAAATTTTCCTTTGATTCAATCCTCTCCCTAAAAGGAAGAGGTAATTATCAATTATCCATTATCCATTATCCATTATCCATTATTGAAAAATCCTTTGGTTTACACAAACGATACCAGCGAACATGATATCAGACTTACCTTTACCCAAAACCCATAAAGAGCGATCGCTAACCTCTCAAAAATAAATCTCCTGCTTCTAACTCTGGGGTATTTGTCAAAGTGGCAAATTGACCTCCATCGCTGAAACCTGCTTCACTACCATTGGGGTTATAGAATAAATTACCATTTTCACTGTTATAGACAATGACTGCATTAGAATTTTCTGCTGATTCATCATCAGTAACTGTTGCAAACTCACTGGCGATACTGAAACCTGTTCCTGGTTGGCTGTTGATAGCAGTAAAAGTTCTCAGGTCTAGGAGAATAATATCTCTTTGTGTTTTGGAAAAATCAGTAATTGTGTCTATACCTAAATCCTCAGTCTGAAATTCCTGATTAGTGTTAAAGATAAAGCGGTCAATACTACCTCCTCCTGTGAGTTGGTCGTTTCCTGGTCCACCGTTGAGTCGATCGCGACCAATACCTCCTTCCAGAGTATCATCACCTTCACTCCCTAACAAGATATCGTTACCGGGGCGACCTATCAATAGATCGTCGCCAGATCCAGCAAACATACGATCGTTTCCACTGCCTCCATTCAGACTATCATCATCTACACCAGCTTCCAAAGTATCCTCACCAGGACCGCCACTCAGACTATCGTCACCTTCATGACTCCTGATTAAGTCGTTACCTCCTCGGCCAATATATGTATCGTTACCTTCACTACCATTAATAAAATCATTATCATCATTACCTTCACGGAGAACTCCATCAGGTCTCACTGTCACAGTGACAATATTATTATCAACACTGCCTTTACTATCTTGAATAGCATAGAAGATAATGTCTTCTCCTGTAAAACCATTATTGGGAGTGTAGGTAAGGGTATTATCTGGGTTAATAACTACTTCCGCATTATCAGAGGCAAAAATATCTACAATTTCAATTGCATCGTTGTCTGGATCGCTATCGTTGTCTAAAACATTGATCGTGACTGATGTACCAATCTCAGTATCTGCCAAATCTGCTTCAGCGATGGGGCGACTATTGCTAAAGTCAGGACGGGTAGTAGGGTCTATTTCTTCTGTATTTTCAATTTGTTCGGTAAGTTTTGCTCTTGTATTATTATCAACAATTTGTGCAACATTTTTCTCTTGTGTTCCTAATTGTAGTAAATCTTCTACTAAACCTTCTGGATTATCGCTTTGAGCTACTTGCTGTACTTGGACTATTTCTATTGATTTTTCGCGATCGTCCATCGTGCTATCGTCAGCGATGTCATCAATGCGTTCGTTAGTTTCAGTAATGATTTCTGCTGCACCATCAACAGTATTGTCTGCTAATTCGGGAGCAAGTTCGTTGATGATTTCTTCTACTTGAGTTGAGTCGCTCAAATCAAGATTTTCAGAGTTAGCGATTTCATTTGATAGTGCTTCAACAATTTCGGTTTCGGAAACTCCCGTTACCGCCTCTATTTGGACGAGGGTATTTTGCACCTGAACCTGTGTTGCATAAACTTCTAGCCAGTTGGGATCGTCGTCGGAGGCTGCTTCTAAAGCATCGTAGTTGAGCAGATCCACATCTTCTGGTAGTCCTAATGCGGTTTTAACTCGGTTTTGAGCTACTGCGGTATCGGTTGCTTCGGCAAGCAGACGGGAGATGGTTGCTAAAGGATTGGTGACTAGATGTTGGAACCCGCCAGCTAATTCGGGAGATTCTGTAGCATCGACAAATACTTTACCAGGTTCGACAAAAGGATCGAGGAGGTCTGTGCCATCATCAAAGACAGGAGAGAAGAGTTCTCCGCGATCGAATTCTCCGTTGCTATTACTATCTACAAAGGACCATCGATCTACAGGGGGACTTTCAAGCACTACTTGTCCTAGTTCGTCTAATTCTAAGACGCCATTTTGATTATTATCTTCTCCTGGATCTAAGATACCGTTATTGTTATCGTCTTCTCCTGCTTCTAAAACCCCATTCTCATTAAGATCGAAAGGAGAAATTACAATTTCAGTACCATCGGGATTGAGAGGAGAAGCGATCGAGAAGGATTCGTTGTCATCTTGTACACCGTTGCCATTATTATCAATAAAATCAATTTCTAAGTTATTGTCACCGCTGGGATTAACAACTGAGAAGGGTTCGTCTGAATCGAATTCGCCGTTGCCATTACTATCTACAAAGACAAAATCTGGGGATTCTCCTTCGACGACAACGCGCACGTCTAATAGACCGTTTTCATTGGTGTCAAAGGGAGTAATATCTAGCTCATCTGCGCCTGTTTCGTCTACTAAAGAAGAAGGTTCGCCCGTATCTTGTATCCCATTATCGTTAACATCAATAAAGACATAGCGACCGCTAATTTGTTGTCTTTGTTGGGCTTCAGAAAGGAAAGCTTTACCTAATATGCCATCAATATTGAGGTTTTTCTCCACAATGCTTGCGGTTAGTTGAGAAATGGCATTTTCATTAAGATTGGTATTGCTATCTTCGGCGATTGCAAAGGTTAAAGCCTCGTTAATAATAGCAGTTACGGTATCAGTATCGGCAAGACCGGGGACTCCCCCATTGTTGGCGCGATCAACAATCGCTTGCAGAATAGCACTGGCAATTTGTGCTTCATTTACTGTAGAAGAAACCTCGTTATTATCTAATTCTCCGTTGTCGTTAACATCGAAAAAACGAGAGCCATCATCAGCTTGAACTACTTCTAAATCTCCATCGTCGAACTGTTGGTTATTGTTGTTATCGAGATAAATCAGACCATCTTTACTCAAAATTTCGCTACCATTGATGGTTTGCCCTGTTAAAGAAGTCGCACCGATAGTTTGGGTAGCTAAAATAATCAAATTTTGCAGTTGAGATTGTAAACCCAAGACCGATACGTCGGAAGTTTGGGGGTCATCATTATATAAATCGCTATTTTCTGATAAACCGAAAACATTAATTACTTCTGCTTGTGCTGCTTCGAGATCGGGTTCAGCAATTTCTGCGGCCAAGCTCGTTAAAGGTGTGGCAACAGTCGCATTGGGAGTAGTAATAATCGGTGCGGTTTGAGGTAAGGAAGTGGAGATATCAATGCCGTTAATAATAACCACTCTACCTTCTTCGGGATCTATAACACCATTACTATTAAGATCGAAGGGAGAGAAGGGAATATCGAGATCGTAACTACCATCGGCATTACTAATGGTAACGGGTTCGTTGGGGTCTTGAATACCATTGAAGTTGGCATCAAAGAAGACCGTACCGCCAGAAATTACCCCATCCAAGACACTACTAAAACTATTTCCCTTACCCCCGACACTAAACTCAGCTAGGGGGAAAGTGGCAATACGTTGCTCGAATACCGTCCTACGAAACAAGTTAACTTCTGCACCCAAAAAGGCGTTAACGATACCGTTTAATTGGAACAGTTCAAAGGGTGTGGAAATGCGGTCTGCAATCTCCGAAGCACGCAGTCTGCCATCATCTGTGCCGTTTATTTCACCACCATCAATTAGATCCAGACCGATAATTCCTTCTAAACCTCCTTTGAGAAAGCCCGAAATAATAACAAGGTCTACACCTAAACCTGCTGCAATAGTGGCGGTAGCAACCAACTCATCGATATCTTCCCCTGTACCGTCTGGATTTTCGCGATCGCTGACAAAGAAACCATCGAGGACTCTAAAGGATTCTGCGAGGTCGAAATCATTAGCCGCCCATTGATTGAAACCAAAGGTATCGAAGCCAAAAGCGAGATCCAAAGCGACATTAAAATCCCCTTCCAGCAAACCGCTAATCGGGCCAAAAATGGGAAACGTTTGTTGTACGTCGAATCCAACTTCTAATGCAGGAAGATCGTAAGTAAAGAGTGCGACATCTTTACCCAAGAGTAAGTCGATGGCGCTGAAGGGATCGTTAATTAGAGGAATATCGAAATTATCGTTATTAAGTATTCTATTGGTATTTGCTTTCTGGGTATTTCTGCTACCACCATTAGGAGCATCATCGAGTTGTTGCTCTAAATCTGGTTCGGACTCGGTTTGATCTGCTTCAACGCCCGTCGGATCGGCATCGGGATCGCTAGCATCAAAATTACCCAACTCGAAAGAACCAACATCAATGAGGATGCCTTCATCACCAGCGATCGATTCATTGAGAGCATCTGACAGAGCGAACAGTTCGGTAATTTGATCGAAAGCCTCCTGAAATCTAGCGTTGGGAGGATTGCCCGCCAATTCCGCAATACCAATCGCGAGTTCGATGACGCTAATTTCACCATCACCATTGCCATCCAAACCATCCGCAATGCTCAGATCGTTGAGGATTTCCGTATCGGTATTGAGAAAATCAACTATAGGACGAAAAGGATCGATGATACTGTTAATATTACCAATTACGGGGCGAGCAAAGTCGGATAGAAAACTACCTAAATCTAGTTGCACGTTGTTAAAGGCGATCGTAGGTGAAAAATCACCAACTGCTTCTCCCTCTTCAAAGGTAAACGAGCCAAACTCCCCTGCCAAATCGAAATTAATACTGGGAAAAGCAGTATCCGCTTGGATGCTCGTAACAGCTTTTAAACCAAGATTGGCATTTGCCGAAGCACTGGGATTGAAGAGATCCGATATGTCATCGAAAGAAGCATTCCTAAGTTCCGTGCTGGTCAGGCGATCGCCATCTAAATCTTCTTCATCATCTGAATCTTCACCATTATCTGAATCTTCGCCATTATCTAAATTTTCGCCATTATCTAAATTTTCGCCATTATCTGAATCTTCATTATTATCGATGTCGTTGAGTCCTAGAGTAAAATCAGCACTGACAGCAGTGGGGTTTTCTTCATCATTGACCAGATCGAGTTGCAAAAAGCCCAGATTACCCGTTGCTTGGAAATCATCACTCAAACCAAGATCGATTCCTGCGGTAAAGTTGGTTTTTTCTGTATCGATAAAGAAACCGAATTCTTGGTTAATGCCAAATCCCAGATCGAATTGGTAATCAAAAGTTAGATCGACACTACCATCAACATCAATTCCTAATCCTGGCAAACCTAAATCCGCATCCAGATCGATATTGGCAAGGTTAAATTCTTTGGCAACTGTAATATCGAAAGTAGCTTCTTCTTCCGAGAGAGTTGCACTTGTTTCTACGTCAACATTGAGAATCTCCTCAAGAGTTTCTTCAACTAACCCACCAAGTTTCTCTACGTCTAATACCCCTCCAGTCTGCACCCGATTAATTAAGGTATTTTGGAAACTACCGATCAAATCTGGTGCGAGAGTTTCTAGAGAACCAATAAAAGGTAATTCAATGGCTCGAAACTGAGCGTCAAGGGAATCTTGAATCGAATTGAGGGCGTTATTTAAACCCCCCTGCTGTCTCGATATTATCGAAACTGAGTTCGTTAATGGCAATGGGAAGAGGTTGTACTGACAAGCCATCATATACAGAATCGTCACTCTCAATAATGTGATCGATGTCTTGAAATTCCGTTTCTTCTACTTCATCATCAATTGCAGCAGTAACTGTAACTTCTTGAGGAGTAGCAAAGTTATCGGGAGTAAAAGTTATGGGTGTAATAGCTTCGAGATCGTCGCTAATGTCAAAACTAATATTGACATCTGCTGTGGGTTCGGTTGCTAGAGCAATGGTGTAGATTTCCCCTGCTGCACCTTCAGCGATGCTGAAATTATTTCCGTTGGCAATAATAATCCCAGGAACATCATTTTCGGTAATATTGACAGTAACTTCATTAATGGTAATTCCATCATAAGCATCATCGTCACTGGTTGCAGTATGGGAAATAACCGAAGTGCGGTCTTCTGTACTTATATCATCATCAACAGGAACCACCGTAACATTTTCCTTGATGTTGAAGTTTTCGGGAGTAAAAGTAATGGAATCAATACTCTCTACCTGAGTGGTCTCGGTATCAAAATTAATAGTAACATCGCTAGTAGGTTCACTGGTTAACTCGATCGTATAGTTATCTGTAGTTTGTCCTTCTATGACGTTAGTCTCACCTTGAGATTCGATAATTTGCACCCCTACTACATTACTCGCATCATCTCTACCACTGTCTTCAATGGTTAGTTCTGCTGAATTTGCCCCTAGTTCGTATCCCTCTCCTTCATTTAGAGTAAAAGTAACGTTTTCATTGACTTCTTCTTCATTGTCATCAATTGGTCTGACCTCTATTCTGGCAGTATTCGTACCTTCTGGTAAAGAGAAACTGTTGCCGATAATATCTCGCTCCGTATTATTAGCAACTAAAACTAAATTGTAGTCTTCACCTCGCGTAGCATCTCCACCGATAGTAAAGTTAAAGATAGCATCTTCGTCATCATTTTCATTGCCATTACTGAGTAAAGGATTGGATAAATCAAGCTCGAAAACACCAGGTTCGGAGTTCTCTTCAGTAGCATTATCTCCCGCAACAACATCAATTGTCGGGGGACTGTCATTATCAACAATATTTGCGGTTATGGTATTTCCGCCACCACCATACTCTTCACTAGGATTGAGAGTAATTTCTATTGTCTCATTTCCTTCCGCAGCAGAATCGTCAAAATCGGGAATCCCCCCTGAAATTCCTGTGGCATCTACTTGAACCACAACTCGTTCTTCACCAGAAATATCTAGGAAAAAAATTACCCTCTTCATCTGTAACGATAGGTTCATCGTCAGCATTGAGCAACCTGTAATCTGTATCTAGTTCTGCTGTTCCCCCAGTAATACTAAAGCTTAACTGACGAGCTTCAGGAGCATTGGGGTCTAAATTAAAAATCAACCTACCGTTACGCTCCCCTTCTACTGCATTTCTCGCATTGAGGCTAATATCTGGCTCGTCGTCTACAATAGGGGATTCAGCAGAAATAGTACCACCGAGATTGTAAAGTGGAGAATCTTCTAAGGTGATAATGATATTTTCATTAGGATCGAAAAGGCGATCGTCAGTTACTTCAATATCGATAGAACCTTGTCTTGCTCCCACAGGAATTGTAACGCTACTGGGAATTTCAAAATCTTCGCCATTGGTAGCTGTTCCCGTAACGGTGTAGTTAACTATTAAATCTATGGGTAATCTTCTATTGAGGGAAAGATTAAAAGAACCGCCCTGGGTAATTTCTGATAAATTATCTCCAGGTGCGATATTAATTGTGGGCAGAATAAAATTGCTGATGTCACCAAAGACGCGACCATTATCTAGGTTATTTCCCGTTGCAACATTGGTACTAGCCCTAGAAACGGTAGCATTATCCCTAACAAAAATGTCACGACCTTTTGCCTGACCATTGTTGGCACCATTCCCCCCAGCAGTTGAGTTACCAGAAAAATTGCTGTTGAGCAAGATTAACTCAGCTTCATTTTGGACGAAGATAGCACCACCGAGTCCAGCACCACCGCCACCGCGAACAGCTGGACCTCTACTTCCATCTGGTGGGACATCAACACCATCACCGCCATCACCGCCAAATTCTCCACCATTACCGCCGTCACCTCCTAATGCTGTTCTTCTTCTTCTTCTTCTATTGGGATTCGATCCAGCACCGCCTCCAGCACCGCCTCCAGCACCGAAACCACCATCACCACCATCACCACCAAAACCACCTTTGCCTTCTTGCAATCCACCAGATTCGCCACCGCCACCGCCACCGCCAGCACCACCGCCATTGCCAAAGCTACCATCCTCACCACCACTACCACTACCGCCACTACGACCATTTCTTCTTTCACCTCTACCTGCTCTTCCACCATCAGCACGAGTTCTGTCAGCAAAAGCAGTACCATTTACATTGGCAATTCCCCCACGACCTCCATTTTCACCCGTTCTCTCAGCACTACCGCCTCTGGCTCCAGTGCTACCATTGCCACCAACAGCACTATTGTCAGTAAAATCAACGTTATTCGCAATTACCGTACCGTTGTTAATAAATAAAGCACCACCAGCACCTAAACCTCCGCCTCCGCCAGTAGATCCATTACTACCCCTTACATTACCGTCTCTCAAAGAGAGATCGGATAAGATTATTTGGGTATCGTCGGTTTCTCCATTAATTGTCAAAATCTGATGTTGGTTCGAGCCATCAATTACAACACCATTACCTCGAATCTCAACATCCTCACTAATAGTTGGCAAGCTATCAGCTAAATTGATAGTTAAACCTTCATCTACTTGGATAATGTCTCTTGTCCCGCCATTGTTATTGTTTTCCGCATCCAGAATGGCTCTTCGCAAAGAACCCGCACCACCATTATTCCCGTTAGTAACTGTAAAAGTCTGCAATACAGAATTAAACGCAGACATTGCCTCAACTTGAAACGCTAGAGGTGATTCGATAAATCCCGTAGTCGCTTCTAATACCCAGTCTCCCCCCAGATCGCTACTACCAGTCAAATCTTCAGAGGCAGCAATATCCGCTGCGGTAATCTCTCCTAAGCGATGAATAAAAGCTTGTCCTTGTTGGCCTTCTGCGACATTACAACCATATAAAAGAATATCACCATTTTCACTTAGGGCTTGTCCCCACTGTTGCAATTGGTTTTCATAGCTCTCAATATTACCGTTATCTAGGCTGCTATTCCCCAACTGTAAAACGCCTGAATCTCCGTGAGAAAGAATTTGTACGCTATCTAAATTGTCGTAGTTAGCTAATACTTCAGTAATTTGCTCGACACCATTGCGGTTGCTATCCAAGACAACTACTTTTGTCTCTGGTTCGACGCTGTTAACTAGAGATTGGTAGTCAGCAATATTGCTATCAACAAAAATGACGGAAGAGGGAGGGTTTATTGTCATCCTATTTGTAGTCCTATTTTCAAGAATTGGTATAAGAAGGTTAATTAGAGTTTTAGGATTGCTGTACCTCAGGAATCTACTACAATGTGACGCTTACGCCCCTTAACTTTCTTGCCACCGTCGTGCGCCGTAGAAAGAGCCTTGCTTGCTCCGTCCTTAAGCTGAGGAAACCTCAGCGCGGGCGGTGCGCTTTTTTCTGTTGTTTTCACTGACTGGGAATCAGCAATGGCAACAGTTGAGTCTTCATCCCTGTCTAATTCTGTTCTGAGTTTTTGGCGTACAATACAAGTGTATTAGTCACAATATGGCTTAATTATAACTAGCACATAAGGATAACACCATATTCACTTAATCCCCTACTTTTTTAGATTCTCTTTATAAATCAGCTCTTATGACTTAACTTTCTTTAGATTTTCTTTATAAATCAGCTCTTACATACTTTTTTATGGCTACCGTTCTACTAAACTTACCCAAACTTACCCATACGTGATTGCATAAGCTTTGGAGCTAGCTTCCTGCTTCTCTGAAGACCACTGACCGCAGTCTGTAACTTATCTTCTCCACAGGCTTCAATTCGCTTGGAACTCAAGCTACTGATACACATAGTTTTTCAAGTTGATAGCAGCATTAAAATCTCTATCAGCTTCAAAACCGCATTCACTACACTCATAAGTTCTCAAGTTTAACGGCATTTTCTGCTAAGGGACCGACTGTTTCAAACAACTGAATAATATGATATGATATATTGAATTAATCTTGTGGGTTATAATCTCCCCGCTTGAGTGATTCAATAAATTCTTTCATCATCTTCATGTCTGACTTTTGTTGTACTTCTTTCTGATATCTTTTCAGTTCATATGCAAATCTTCTTTTAAAGAATGTTGTGACTTCTTCCCTATTCATGTTGGAGTTTAAGTAATTAATTGATACTGCTTCTAAGGTAGAAGTATATGCTAGCCCTATAATCAAAATGTAACTCGCAGCTACTATACCAGTAATGCTTTCACCTGGTATAAAAAGAGGAGGAAATATTGCTGAAAAGATAGTTGTGGCTACATCTAGTATTGTTGTACCAGCGATCGCTACTAAAGCATTAATTCCTAGGGTGACAGTTGCAACACCTTTATCAAGAAGACGATCGAGATTATAAATTTTAGCAAGAGATGCTAATAAAGTTGGCTGAGTTCCAATAATACTAATTGGAGTAGATCCTGGAATAGGAACAAAAGCTGAACCAAAACATACCCCAGCTGCAGTCGCAACCAGAGAGTATGCGACTCTCCTTTTTAGTTTGACATTAACTGTCTGAGCTCTAATAAATGCTTCTGAATACGATTCAGGAATAGCTTTTATAGATGCTTTTGTTAATTCTTTTAGACCTGAAACTGTCTTTCCTGGAATAGGATCGGCAGAAACTTCCATAATTTTGAGTTGAGTATTTGCTCTCTGCTCAATGTCAGCTAAGATGTAACTCAGCTTTTTTTTAAGTTCAGAGAGCTCTTTTGGTTTAGCAATATCGCACTGACTTAACACGATGATTATAGGAATTTTTAAGCTAAGTGCTGTTTCAATCACTTGTTTATCGAAATATTCAATCCTACTTAATCCCGCATGAATGAGATACCAAACAAGGTGAATACAGTCATCTACAGATGGGGTATTGTAAAGAGATTTTTCCCCAAGGAATTTTAAAGTATCTTCTAAAAAATCATCGGTTTTGCTAACTTCATAGCCAGGAGAATCATAGAGTATGATTGGAATATCTGGATTATATGGATTTGGATATTTTCTATAGCTTTTTGTTACTGGCAATCCAACATCTACCGCGATTTCATCGTCATCTAGCCCAAAAATAGCTTTAATTAGACTACTCTTTCCTGCACCTGTTCTACCAATTATAGCAATACTTGGTGGTTTTAGTTTCTCTTGTATTTTCTTCAGTTCTTGATCTATTTCGTTGTTCATTTCTAAACTCCTAATATATTATATATTTCTACCTTTCAAAACTCTAATATATTCTTTATAGTACAGCCATCTTTAGCTTTTTTTTACAAATATATCAATCTTCTGGGTTATAATCTCCCTGCTCGAGTGATTCAATAAATTCTTTCATCATCTTCATGTTTAACTTTTGTCGTACTTTTTTCTGATATCTTTTCAGCTCAGATGAAAATCTTTTTTTATGAATTTTTTATGTCTTTCTTATTCATGTTGGAGTTTAAGCGACGAATTGATAGTGCTTCTAAAGTAGAAGTATATGCCAATCCTACAGCCAAAATGTAACTTGCAGCTACTACACCAGTAATGCTTTTACCTGGTATAAAAAGAGGAGGAAATATTCCTGACAAGAAAGTTGTAGCTACATCTAGTATTGTTGCGCCAACGATCACTAGTAAACCACTAAATGCTATGGTGGCAGCTGTAATACCGTTATTAAGAAAGGGATCAAGATTATAAAGTTTAGCAATAGATGCTAGTAAAGCTGGCTGAGTTCCCATAACACTTAGCTTAGTAGAGCCTGGAATAGGAATAAAAGATAAACCAAAACATGCCCCAGCTGTCTTCCCAATAAGAGAGTATGCTGGTTTCCTTTTCAATTTGATATTCACTCTCTGAGCTCTGATAAATGCTTCTGCATATAATTCAGGAATGGCTTTTTTAGATTCTTCTGTTAATTCTTTTAGACCTGAAACTGTCTTTCCTGGAATAGGATCGGCAGAGACTTCCATAATTTTGAGTTGGGTATTTGCTGTCTGCTCAATGTCAGCTAAGACTTCACTCAGCTTTTTTCTAAGTTTAGAAAGTTTTTCTGGTTGCGCAGTATCACACCGACTTAACACCATGATTATAGGAATTTTTTCGCTAAGTAATGTTTGAATCACTTGTTTATCGAAATATTCAATCCTACCTAATCCCCCATGAATAAGATACCAAATAAGGTGAATACAGTCATCTACAGATTCGGTATTGGAAAGAGATTTGTCCCGAAGGAATTTTAAAGTCTCTTCTAAAAAATCATCTGTTTTGCTAGCTTCATAGCCAGGAGAATCATAGAGTATGATTGGAGTATCTTGATTGTGTGGGAATGGATACCTTTCATAGCGTTCTGTTACCGGGAACCCAGCACCTACTTTGATTTCATCGTCATCTAGTCCCAAAATAGCTTTAATTAGACTACTCTTTCCTGTACCAGTTCTACCAATTACAGCAATACTTGGTGGTTTGAGTCCCTCTCGTATTTTCTCTAGTTCTTGTTCTACTTCGTTGTTCATGTCTAAATTCTTATTTATTTCTACCCTTCAATATCCAGTAACCAAATAAGAAAAAAGCGATAAAGCTAACACCAAAGTCAGCAAAATTTTTGAATATGATTGAGACTGTGTGCTTGGAAGGAAGCAACCCCGCTTCCAAAAGAGCAAAACCTAGCTGCATCAAAATCACTAGGACTGCACAAAACAGAATAAAGACAATATCTAGTGGAACACTATCTGCTTGCATAAAATCTGTGTAATTATAATAGTAAATATAGGCGAAAAATTATTACTGGTTACTTATTTAGTAGATATATTCGGCGTTGCTGAATTGAAGTATGAATGCGCGATTGTTTGGTTCTTGTCAAGCCCCCTAAATCCCCCAAAATTGGGGGACTTTTAGAGTTTTATTCCCCCCAAAATTGGGGGGCTAGGGGGGCTTGCATCATACCCAGAATCAGCAACGCCAGATATTCTAATGCACCACTGTTCTACTAAGTCTAGTATAAAAGGTTTTAGTAGTTCCCACTGCCGTTCGCGTAGCGTCCCGTAAGGAATCGCTTAGACCGCTGGCATAAGATTTTCGGGACATTGATTTTTTTATTTCCCTACCTTACATACTTTTTTGTGGCCACCTTGAGCTTTTTTTTTGACAAACAGTCTCTTACCCAGATAAAACGATAACTCTATTATTTTTGAAATTTACAGTATTTATAATATCCTCCAAAAATAAAAATCGTCAACTATCGACTAATTATTCAATTGGCCATACAAACCTATTATAGTGCTACACGCTAGGGGATAGGTAATAGCAAACTGTAAAAGGGTTTTAGGATTGAAAAACGTCCTAACCAATTCTTGTAGTGCTATAAAGTCTCAATCAAGTCTGTTCAAATTCATCTAAAATTTGAGTATTTGATTATTACAAATTAACTTAAATTATGCTCAAAAAAACCAAACCAATAATCAGCCTAATTCTCAGCTTATTTTCCCTAACTCCAACTATTGCCCCCGCGTTAGCAGCGCCACCCCGCACCCCAGACCAAGAAGAAACCTGCGAAATACTCATCATCGGCGGCGGTTTATCAGGAGCAGCAACTGCCTACGAATCATTATTAGCAGGACGCACCGTTTGTGTCACCGAAATTACCGACTGGGTAGGCGGTCAAATTTCTTCCCAAGGCACCTCCGCTCTCGACGAACGTGGTACTCAACGCAGTCTCCTATTTTATCCCCGTGGTTACTTAGAATTACGGGAACGTATCGAAGAAAAATACGGTAGATTAAATCCCGGTCGTTGTTGGGTAAGCGTCTCCTGTTTTATGCCTTACGATGGTCACGGTATTCTATTTCAGATGTTGCAAGATGCTGCCAAAAAAGGTGGAGGAACATTCAAATGGTTTCCCAATACTGTTGTGAAACAGTTAGATATTTCCAATAATCAAATCAATAGAGCGATCGCTATTCAACACCAACCAGCAGCAGGAACCCCACCCATCAACACCGAACCCCTATCTCAAGTTATTGAAGATGCTTACCGTTACCAAAACTCAGCACGTTTCGACAAAACCATAATTCAGTTTGTACCCCAACCTTCCCCAGAAAAAACAGGAGGTGCAGACTGGTATGTTGTCGAAGCAACCGAAACCGGAGAAATTATTGCCCTAGCAGACGTTCCCTATCGTCTCGGTATCGACCCGCAAACCTATCTTGACCCCTCATCTCCCGTTGACACCAGAGACTCCTACTGCACTCAAGGTTTTACCTACACCTTCGCCATGGAAGCAACGGAAACACCTCAAACCCATGTCGAACCACCCTTTTATTCTCAGTATGCTCCCTACTATAGTTATGAATTATCAAGATTAGCTAGTTTCCCCCTAGTTTTCACCTATCGTCAAATTTGGTCAGTGAAACCAGACGCACCGCAACCAGGAGACTACAAAAAACGAACAATTTTTCCCGGCGATATTTCCATGCAAAATTGGACTTGGGGCAATGACTACCGTCCTGGAAACCGTGAAGATAATTTGATTTATAGTCGAAACCAACTGCAAGCTACAGGTCAACTGCGACCCGGTGGTTGGATGGGTGGTTTGCGTGCCGAAACCCTCCGTCGGGGTGAGGAAAATGCTCTCGGTTATTTCCATTGGTTGGTTGAGGGAACTACTGACTCTCAGTTGGGAGCAGGGGTAAAGGAAAAACATCCGAATAATCGTTTTTTGAGTGGGTTTGATGCACCGATGGGAACAGCTCACGGGTTGTCAAAATATCCTTATATGCGAGAGGGAAGACGTATTATTGGTCGTCCAGGAAAGACTTATCCAGAAGGTTTTACGGTGGCAGAAGTTGATATTGCTAAAAAGAATTTTCGGGATGATTTTTATCTGCAAAATTTAGCACCGGATACATTACATTATTTGTGGGGAGCTGTTTCTGCTTTTGTACCTCCAGATGTACAAATTAACTCAATGCAAGAAATGCCTCAACGCGCTCGGGCGACTGTTTTTCCTGATAGTGTGGGTATTGGTCATTATGCTATAGATTTTCATCCCTGCATGACAAAAAGTCCGGCAGAAGCACCTGGTAATTCTGAACGAGCAGGTATTAGGAGGGGTCAAGGTTCTGCTTATCCTTTTCAAATTCCTTTACGGGCAATGATACCTCAGGAAATTGATAATTTGTTGGTAGCAGGGAAGACTATTGCTACGAGTTATATTGCTGCTGCTGCTTATCGGGTTCATTCTTTTGAATGGTCTGCTGGTGCTGCTGCTGGTACAACGATTGATTTTGCTTTGGAGCGGGGTATTTTTCCTTATGAATTGATTGATGATATGCCTTCTAAGGAATGGGAATTGGAGATTTTACAAGGTCGTTTAGAGGAAAATGGTAATCCGACTGCTTTTCCTGAAACTTCGATTTTTAATAATACTTGGGATGAATGGAAATAGTATTATCAGAAAAGGCAGAGGGTAGGAGGCAGAAGCGAGTGCGTAATTCTGATATCAAATCCGGTTAACTGCACTACCAAATCTGCTGATATAATATCTGTTGATAATTTCTTAAATTACTTCAATACTAGATATCTCCACCACGGATAGGGAATAGAGAGTAGGAGGAAAGAGATGTCTATTTAATCTCCCCTACTCCCCTACTCCCTTCTTCCCCTCCACGGTCGGGGTTATATCATGTCCGGATAAGAGCGATCTGGAAAAAACTTATCATGAGTGCTTAAACAGTAAATCTTTCTATTTTCCCCTCCACGGTCGGGGTTAGGGGTGGGTTCCCTACTCCCCTACTCCCATACTCCCCGTACGGACGTTGCATGCAACGTCCCTACCCGCTCCCCTACTATTTTAATAATAAGTATTCAACCGGACATGATATTAGGGGTGGGTCCCCTACTTTCAACTATATAATAACAGGACTTACGCGCGGACACTAAATCGAGTGAGGGCGAATGCCATTTGCTAACGCAAAGCTCCGCTTTACATGTCGCGGAGCGTTAACGGAGTTATGCGACAGCAAAACGCCCCTACATATCGCGTTTTCAAGATGAATTTGCGTAAGTCTTGAATAAGTATTCAACCAGATTTGATATTATGTATATGAGGAAAAATGAATATAGATTATACTTCTTCGGGAACTGTTGCTACCATATCCTTCTGGAGATTAGAGTTTTTAAATAAAGAAACTAAACTAGGAGCAGATGTATGACAAACATATGAATTGTAGTTGTGCCCATATTTAGGCTTTCTAATTGCAACTGAGAATGTCTGGCTACAAGTTCTATCGATCATCACTTGCTTAAATTTAGAATTATTGCACTTAGTTTGTAACATTTTCCCTGTCCTAGAAAAAATAACTTTTGTTTGCTGTAAGGATCTTTAGAGTATTCTCTAATTAATATAGAACTCACATGAACATTTACAATCTATCACAAAGTTTTATACAAATGCAATTGCCAAATTAATGAATATTGACTAATTATACCAAATCCGTTTAATTGTACATAGATCCAATTTACACTGATCTTGAATAGTAAACGTTTCAGAGTTTAGTATCCTCTATTGAGCTACTAACTACTAAATTGAAGTGAGTTTGTTTAACCAGATTTGATATAGTCTATAAGTTTAACATATTTTAGTTAAATTTTCAATAATTTAAGGTTAAGCTTCAGTAATAAAGATATATCATATCATTTGCCCCCTCCAGAAGACAGAATTAATTTCTCCTTACTATTTTTTCGATCGGACATTTTAGTCGGCAAAGTAATAGTAAATTCTGTTCCTTGCTCAGAATTAGAAATTACTTCAATTTGACCACAATGCTGTTGCACAATCTGATAACAATTTGTTAATCCTAAACCCGTACCTTGACCAACAGGTTTTGTAGTAAAAAATGGGTCAAATAATTTTTCTATAATCTTTGGTGGTATGACCGGACCGTTATTCCAAAAACTGATTCTAACTCGATCGCTCTCTATTGTTTCAGTCTTAATTTTTAGAGTAGGAACAAAATCTAGTTGATTATTTTGCTGTTTAGATATTAATTGATTGATTGCATCAACAGCATTAAAAATAATATCTAAAAATACTTGATTGATTTTGGCAGGATAACATTCAACTAAAGATAATTCTCCATAGTTTTTAATTACTTTTATGTGCTGAATTTTATTATTTAAAATTACCAGAGTATTTTCAATGCCTTCTTGGAGATTAACAAATTTAGTTTCTGACTCATCAAGGCGAGAAAAATTTCTTAAAGATTGAACAATATGCTTAATTCTTTCCGCCCCAGTTTTCATTGAAGATAAAACTTTTAAAAATCTTCAGTTAAAAAATCTAGGTCAATTTCCTCAATATAATCTTGAATTTCTGGTTTTGGCTGAGGATAGTGCTGCTGATATAAATGTATTAAATGTAATAAATCAAGAACATATTGTTTCGCATACTCAGTATTACCATAAATGAAGCTAACTGGATTATTAATTTCATGGGCGACTCCACCTACCATTTTTCCTAAACTAGACATTTTTTCTGTCTGAACAAGTTGAGATTGAGTTTGTTGAAGTTTATGAAGTGCTTTAGTAAGTTCAATAGTACGTTCTTCCACACGATTTTCTAGAGTTTTCTGAGACATTTCTAGCTGATGAGTGTATTCTCCTACCCATAAAATAAGTTGATTTAAAGAAGTAGCTAATAATCCAACTTCATCCTTTGTATTTACCGTAGCTTGTAATTGAAAATTAGATTTTTTTGTTACTTGTTGAGCAACTTCAGCGAGTTGTTTTAGAGGATTAGCAATTAAACGACTTATATAAATGGCTAAAAATGTCGCTATTCCTAGAGAAGTTAAAACACTAATAATAATAATAATTTTTTGTAGCTGAGTTACGGATTTTAAAGCAGCATGAGCTTCATAATCTTGACCTTCTGCTACTTTCACAATAGCAATTAGTTCTTGTGAGAGGCGATCGAATTTTAGGTCTATTTGAGTAGCTTGATTTTCACTCAATGAAGCAATAATAATATGCTGTGTTTGTAAAATTTCCTCTTGCTTTAAGTTAGAAATATCTATTTTCTGCCAAAGATTATTGATATAATTAGAATATGAATCTGTTACCGTTTTATATGAATTTAATAGTTTTCTATATTCCTTGGGATCTATAGCTATATCATTAGGATTACTATCTATAAAAATAGCAATTTCTTCTAAATTGTTCCTAACTTTATTAACATATCCTAAAAATTTTGCTTTTTCAAAATCGAACCAAATCTTTTAGCTAATGCCGGAACTAAATTTTGTGGATGAGACCGCATCCCTAAAACAGATTTTTCCAAATCATTGAGAAGATGGCTTTGCTTATCTGCAACATATAGTTTTTGTAGCATCCGTTTTTCATATTCTTCTGAAATAATTAACCCTAAAGCAATTCCAACTACAGCAACACTTATTGCCATAGCATAGCTATAACCAAATTTTTGAGCAATACTCAAAGGCTTGAATAAATTAGCTATCCGGATTAATTTATTTTTCTCTTAAATTTAATCAAAAATTTGAACATACTATTTTGATTTCGCTCTGGCATAGAAGAAGTAACTTCTATATATTGAAATTTTTCAGTTTTTTCAGATTGCATAAATATTATTTTAGCTATGGTTATAGACAGTCAATAAACCATGAAAAAATTAGGAATATTACAGCATATTATCTGCAAAAGTAGCACATTAATTTTGCTTGACATTTGATGATTTTTTCCACTTAAGAAAAGGGTGCATCTATTATGTGCAAAAATACCTTTTTCCTATTCCCTATTCCCTATTCCCTATTCCCTAAAAGCGATAAATTTTTGGCTTTCTTCAAAATTGAGATGCACCCTAATAAAATGTTTCTCAACGAAGGATTAAGACAACTAAAGTGCTTAATTTTCGGTATTTTCGGTAAGTTACGGCTAACAGTTAAGAGTTTAGTGAATCAGCATAAATATTGTCGCCTTTTTCCGTTTGTCATGGTCCACAAACATATCGGCGACAGTCGTTTAGCGGAAGCTCTGCTTTAGCAAAACTCACCCTACGCCTTAAAATAATATTTTAAGAGCTGCTGTTACAGGAATTAATCAAGCATAAATACATTGCATATCTATTTTTTTATGTATTTTTTCAGCTTAAATATTGAGTGATTTATAATTTAACACACCCATTAATTTTCTATTAATTAGTAGACATTGAGTTTGGTCTAAAAATCCCTGAATCAAAAGCTTTAGTTGACTTTTGTATAATTACCGAATAATTAAATAATTCGCGCCTTGAAGCCTCCCCTTTTAAGGGAAAATAAAGAAATAATATTTCCTGATATTCAATCAAGAGCGGTTTTAACCAGAGGTAATTATCAATTATCAATTATCAATTATCCATTAATGAAGAATAATAAGTACCCGTTTCGCATACTTTATCTGAAAGTCTATTTGACGAAGTGGTGCGACCCCGCGACGACACCAGCTCCCTTGCGGAACGCGCACCAAGAGAAAAGATAATTTACAACATCAAAAATGGTATTAAATCTATTCATTCTGACTTCCTCCTGGGAGGGGAGGGGCGAGGGGTGGGTAGGCTCCCATCCTGGGAGGGGAGGGGCGAGGGGTGGGTAGGCTCCCTCCTGGGAAGGGTTAGGGTGGGTTGTCCCCTCCTGGGAGAGGTGGGGGTGGGTTGACTCCTAAGAAATAGCCTAACTATTTATAGCAAACATTTATTAAAATGGTATAAGACACAGAGTGGTCGGTCGTTGAATATCCAAAAGCAATTTTCCCCTCTACCTTCTGACTTCTGCCTTCTGCCTTCTTCAAGGTGCTATTAAATCACCTTCTCCGATCGCTTGATAAACATCGCGAATAATATCATAATTAGCCTCATTAGCAGCTACTAAACTAGATCCCTGATATTTTTTTGTAGATTCTCCCTCTACTAAAGCTGCAATTAATTTATCTTGACTATTAACAATCAGATTTTGATATTCTTGAATTAATTGAGAATCCAGGTTGCTACTGGCAATGATTACATCACTGGGAAGCAAAGCAGTTTTAGCTATTATAGGAAAGTCCTTTTCTGATGCACCCTCTGTTTGCAGTAGATACAGATAGTCTATAGCAGATCCTCCCCAGGCATCAACTTTTCCTTGTCTAAAAGTTTCCAGACTGCCTTCATCCCCCAACATCAGGATTTTGAGACCGGACTTAGGATCTAATCCTGCCTCCATCAGCAATTTTGTTGGTCCAATATGACCGCTTGTAGAACCAATATCTGACAATGCTAAAGTTTTACCTTGCAGTTGGGCAGCAGATTTAATTGGACTACCAGCAGGAACAGCAATCACAGCACGATAATTAGGGCGAGTCACTCCAATTAGAGGTATGGCATTTGTCCGAGCATTAATTACAACATATTCTGAAGGCCCAGCAAGTAACAAATCTACTTGATTTAACTCTAAAGCGGCGGCGGCCATAGCAAAACTCTCAACTGGAAAAAACTCAATTTTTTTTGCCAATACTTCCTCTAAAGCAGCACGAAACGGTTCATAATCACGTCGCAGTTTCTCCTCATCAACAACATCTGTTACTGCAAATCGTAGTTTTTCTGGTATTTGTGAATTATTAGTATTATTAGTTGTCGCAGTACAACTTGTAATAAATAGTAAAGTATAGCCTATAAAATTACGTCGTTTCATATCTTTATTACCAAGCATAATTAGAGCAATTATTGACCAAAAAGTAAGGTCTCAAGCCTCCCTTTATTAAAGGGATGAAAAGCGGTCTATCTTCGCAGCTTCCCGTAGAGTGGGATGGCGAGGAAACCTTGCCATATCCAATCGACCAAGAGAAAATAAACTTCAGATTTGAGGTACTGATAACTGATAACTGATAACTGATAACTGATAACTGATAACTGATAACTGATAACTGATAACTGATAACTGAAATAAGCCTACTTAAGAATATTAACATTTCGATCGGAGTGTGTGTTTTTTTGCTTAAACTATACTTAACCTAATGCCAAACTTTTGTTAAAGATTACTTAATTTTATAGAGATATGATGACTTAGAAAAATCATGAAATTTAATTAGAAAATTATATGGAACCAATTAAACTGCAAATTCTTCATGCTGCCGATCAAGAAGCAGGTATTTCGGCGATCGAAGATGCTGTTAATTTTTCTGCAGTTATTAATGCTCTAGAAGATGATTTTGCAAATACCTTAAAATTATCTTCTGGAGACATTTATATTCCCGGACCTTTTTTCAATGCTAGTGACGGAATTTATGACGAACCAGGCATTGGTGATATTTTAATTAACAATGCTCTGGGGTTTCAAGCAGTTGCTGTTGGTAATCATGAATTAGACCAGGGAACAGGAACCTTTGGTAATCTCATTGCAAGTAACTCTGAAATCGTTGGACCGGGCATTGATGACGATGGTTATCAAGGTACTCAGTTTCCCTACCTCAGCAGCAATATTGATTTTACTACTGATGATAATCTTGCAGAGTTTGTTGTGCCAGATGGTGGAGAGCCCCAACCTAATACAATTTCCGGGAGCGTTGTCATTGAAGTAGGTGGGGAAGAAATAGGTATAGTCGGTGCAACTACTCCTTCCTTACCTGTCATTTCTTCCACTGGCGATCTTGTTGTTTCTCCCTCAGACAGTGACGATATTGCAGCTTTGGCTGAGATTATTCAAGAAACAGTAGATGAATTAACCGCCACAGGTATTAATAAAGTTATTCTGCTGAGTCACATGCAGCAGATTAGTATTGAAGAAGAATTAGCAGAACTGTTGACAGATGTCGATGTCATTATGGCTGGTGGTTCCAATACTCTCCTCGCTGCAGAAGATGACCCCCTACGAGATGGAGATACTCGCGGGGGTTCCTATCCTCTAGAATTTACTTCTGCTAGCGATGAACCTGTATTAGTCATCAACACCGACGGCAACTATAAATATGTCGGTCGCCTCATTGCTGACTTTGACGAAAACGGTATTATTACAAGTTTTGACGAAGACTTAAGTGGTGTTTATGCCACTGATGATGAGGGAGTTGACCGAGTTTACGGGGAAGATGTCGATCCTGAAGATGTAGCTGACCCGACAGTAGTAGCTGTTACTAATGCTATTAATGACAACATTTCTGCTAGAGATGGCAATATTTTAGGTTCCACAGAAGTATTTCTCAACGGTACAAGAGGAGATGTCCGCACCCAAGAAACTAATTTGGGAAATTTGACAGCGGATGCAAATTTATTTATTGCCAAAGAATACGACTCTGATGTGGTAGTTTCCATTAAAAATGGTGGCGGTATCCGCGACAATATCGGTCAGTCGTTTATTCCTGCTGGCGGTACTTCCGATGATTTAGTGCAGTTGCCTCCTGCTGGAAACTCTTTTGCAGGCAAGGAAGAGGGGCAAATTTCCCAGCTAGATATTGAGAATACCCTCCGCTTCAATAACGGACTGACTCTACTAACAGTTACAGCAGAAGAACTCAAACAAATTATCGAGCATGGTGTTGCAGCAACTACAGACGGTGCAACTCCCGGTCAATTCCCGCAGGTTGGCGGTCTTACTTTCAGTTATGATGCTACTCAACAAGCAATTGAATTTGATGATACAGGTCTTGTCACAGATGGAGAGCGCGTCAGGAGTCTGGCAGTTCTAGATGAGAATGGAGCGATCGACGATGTGGTAGTGGAGAATGGCTCCTTAGTAGGAGATCCAGACCGAGAAATTCGGCTAGTGACTCTCAGTTTCCTTGTAGACCAAGGAGGTGATGGTTATCCTTTCCAACTGTTTGGCGAAAATCAGGTTAACTTAGTAAATGAAAGTTTGCCATCAGGAGCAACTAATAATGCTAACTTTACTGATAATGGTTCCGAGCAAGATGCGCTAGCTGAATATTTATCAGACAATTTTCCGGCTAATGGCAACCCTAGTTTCAGCGATGCAGATACACCTCCAGAGGAAGACGAGCGCATTCGGAGAGTATTATTTGTGAAAGGAACTAACGGTGATGATACTCTCGCTGGTGGCGAAACTGATGATACTGTTATTGGTGGTTTTGGTAATGACTTCCTTTATGGTAAAGATGGCGACGATATTTTAGAAGGTCGTCCTGGTTTTGACCGCTTGTTTGGTGGTAGTGGTAATGATACTCTTAATGGAGGAATTGGTCGTGATCGCCTCAATAGTGGCCCAGGAGATGATATCATGACAGGTGGTGCGAGTATTGACCGCTTTATCTTTAATACAAATCAAGCTTATGACCAAGATGATTTGGGAGAAGATAGAATTACTGATTTTGATATAGAGCGAGATATCATCCTCATCAACAGGAGAACTTTCACTGCTATTGATAGTGGGGATAGTTTTGAGGATGTATTTGCCACTGTTACCAGTAATAATGATGCTGCGACAGAAGATGCTGTAATTGTTTACAATACAAATAATGGTAATTTATTCTATAACCAAAATGGTAGTGATGCTGGTTTAGGTAGTGGAGGTCTATTTGTCACCTTAGACAATGCACCTGTACTTGATGCTGACAATTTCTCATTTGTTGGATAAGCACAGATGGCGTTGCTGATTCTGGGTATGATTTGGCCCCCCTAGCCCCCAGGGTCAATTTATTGTCACCAGAGAAAAAAGAAGTAGGGGAGTGGGGGAGTGGGGGAGTGGGGAGTAGGGGATGGGGGAGTAAGGTCAATTCATCGTCCAGAGAGAAAAATTGTATCCTTTGAAATTTTGAAATTTTGTGCATCTTGCTAGTGAGTTAACCAAAAATATACAGTTGTAAATATTCTCTGGCGACACAATATCGATGCTACCGGACATGATATTAGGGGTAGGTTGAGGAGTCAGGAGTCAGGAGTTATATAGAACCCATTAGGGATCTATTTAGGGCTTGCTGATTAAACCTAAACGTCTTTAAAGATAAAGGTTTTAGCCTTTTTGGGTCTGTAATACCTTGGTTTTCAGCTCTTAATACTCAAAAATTTGCCATTTTAGGCAAAAGTTGGGCAAAAAAAAATTACTTTCCTGCTCCTCTACTCCCCTACTCCCCTACTCCCTTTTTCCCCTCCACCGGAGGGGTTAGGGGTGGGTCCCCTACTCCTGAAAAAAGACTTTTGAGCGCAAACCCTATTTAAAAATATAGAGGGAGTGTGGGGAGGGTTAGGGTGGGTCCCCATTTCCCCATTTCCCCATTTCCCCATTTCCCCATTTCCCCATTTCCCCATTTCCCCACCTCCCCACACTCCCCAAACTCCCCATACTCCCCACACTACCAAGGACTACCAACTATGGTAAACCCTGCCCAATAATAAGGATGGGAAAAATTTTGATTTTTCTGATGTGCCAACTCAGGAGGTAAAAGTACTTCCCCACGACTACCAGACCCCCTCAAAATTCCATCTTCGATCGCAACTTTACCTTTCAACATTGCCAACTGGGTTTGTCGCAACACTTCTGCTTTAATATTGGTATTACCTAAATGAGAATAAAATTCTGTCATTAACCCTAATGTTCCCTTATCACTAACCAACCATAAACTTGCCAATACTGACTTAACTCCTGTTGCCACTGCAAAACCAGCAAAACCTAATTCTGCTTCTTTATTTCCTACTGCGGTTTGACAAGCGGATAATACTAATAATTCCACTGGTGGCTGACTCCAACCTAACTTTCTGACTTGATTTAATCGCAATTTTTCATCCCACAACTGAATATATGAATTACTCACATTTCCACCATTAAATTCAGCATGAGTAGCCAAATGAATTATCGGATAAGGATAATTTTGACGTTGATTAATCAAATTTTTCAGAGTAAATTCTTCATTGAGAAACATATTACCCTGCCATAAATTTTGAGAAATAGTTTCTAACTCCACAGGTACAGCAGATAAGGGTGGTTGTTCTGTAAATTCACTGGCTCCCATAGCTAATAAAGTAGTATTATGAACAGAATTATAACGACTATCCATTAAACTGACACTGGGAATACTACTAATGCTGTATTTTTCTATTAAAAATTGTTTTCCATCATGTAAAGCTGCTAAGGGTAATAAACGAAATCCTACATCCATACTAAATAAAATTGTATCAATATTGGCTGCTTCTAATTCGGTAGCAATGGGTGCTATTAATAATTGATATAATTGTTGAGATGCTGCTAGATAACTTGTGGTTTGGCGTTGTTTAGGATCGGTAATTTCTAGTATTAATTCTATGGTGGCTAGTTTTAATTTATCGCGATTTGTTGTAGCAATTGTTTTGAGAATTGGTTGACCTTCTTTGGTAAATAAGATTATCTGTAATTGGTCTGAGTAAGCATTGATATAAACAACAGCAGATTCTTTCCCGGTTTGATTTGCTATATCTGTTAAAATATCTCTGACATTTTGTGTAGAAAGTAATTTTTCGTCAAAGTATTCTCCGAAGTAATTTGAATATTCGTTGATGCGCTGTTGTTCTAGCATTGTTACTATTTTGTCTGAACCTGTGGCTACTGTCAGGGTATTGGTATTAATAGTATCAATTATATTTAATATTTTTTGAGTGTCGGTGGTGTTGTTGATAGATTCTTCAGTTTGCTCTTTAGCAGTGGCAGTATTTATTGTTTGGTCGTTGTTACTAGGGGTGATAGTTGAAATTAAATTGGAGGTAGAAGGGATTTCTGGACTATTTGTATCTAAAGGATTTGGGGGAGTATTTAAAATATTGGAATTATTCGTATTTTCTCCATCAATGAGAGGATTATTAATCGGAGTATTATTATTAGGAGTTGCAGAAGTTTCTCCAAGATTTTGATTAGTTCCATTGTTCTGAATATTGATAGATTCATTCCCGGTATTTTGATTTATTTCTCCAAGATTTTGATTAGTTCCATCATTCTGAATGTTGATAGATTCATTCCCGGTATTTTGATTTATTTCTCCAAGATTTTGATTAGTTCCATCATTCTGAATATTGATAGATTCATTCCCGGTATTTTGATTTATTTCTCCAAGATTTTGATTCCCTCCTGCAATGGCAATATTAGTGGCATTATTTCCAGTATTTTGATTGACTTCTCCAAGATTTTGATTCCCTCCTGCAATGGCAATATTAGTGGCATTATTTCCAGTATTTTGATTGACTTCTCCAAGATTTTGATTCCCTCCTGCAATGGCAATATTAGTGGCATTATTTCCAGTATTTTGATTGACTTCTCCAAGATTTTGATTCCCTCCTGCAATAGCAATATTAGTGGCATTATTTCCAGTATTTTGATTGACTTCTCCAAGATTTTGATTCCCTCCTGCAATAGCAATATTAGTGGCATTATTTCCAGTATTTTGATTGACTTCTCCAAGATTTTGATTCCCTCCTGCGATGGCAATATTAGTGGCATTATTTCCAGTATTTTGATTGACTTCTCCAAGATTTTGATTCCCTCCTGCAATAGCAATATTATTAGCATTATTTCCAGTATTTTGATTGACTTCTCCAAGATTTTGATTCCCTCCTGCAATGGCAATATTAGTGGCATTATTACCAGTATTTTGATTAACTGCTCCAAGATTTTGATTCCCTCCTGCAATGGCAATATTAGTGGCATTATTTCCAGTATTTTGATTGATTTCTGCTATATTCTGGTCTCCTTGTGCAATAGCAATACTATTAGCATCGCCGTCTGCATTTTGATTAATTTCTGCTATATTCTGGTCTCCTTGTGCAATAGCAATACTATTAGCATCGCCGTCTGCATTTTGATTAATTTCTGCTATATTCTGGTCTCCTCCAGAATCAATATTAATATTTGTATCTCCATCTCCTGCATTCTCATTAATATCTCCAGTATTAACATCCTCCGTTGCTCTGAGTATTAAATTTCCTATGGTCCCATCAGAGCTAATTTCAATATCATAAGTTGTAATAGAACCATCTGTAGCTTCCACATTTATTGCACCTGCACTCGTTGTACCAATAGAAGTTAAGTCTCCCGTACCTACTTCCTCTCCGTTAATAACTATACTCCCACTACTTCCTTCCGGCGCTTGTGTAGTCACATTACCTGTATTAACTGTTGCGGTACGACTCTGTATCCTCAAATTACCACTTTCAGTCGCACCAAAAGATGACACATTTGCTAAATTCACGCTTTCTGGAGCATTCAGATCGATATTTCCCCCTCTACCTTGCTCTGAAAAAGAGTCAATATCCCCAGTTGAGTTAATTTCACCTATTTCACTTTCAACTGTAACATTACCTCCCTGTTCCCTTCCCTGAGAACGAATGCCACTAATACTTATATTTCCAGGGGATGTAAGAGTGACATTTCCAGCCATTCCTTCTGTGGAAAAAGTGTTTAACTCTCCTTGAGCATCTATACTATTTTCACTGCGACTTTCTATAGTAATATCCCCTCCTCCTTCTGCTCCCTGAGATAAAATATTTTCTAGATGAATGTGTTCCTCCGCCATAATAGTCACATTTCCAGCAGTACCTCTTTCTGAAAAAGTTTCTATAGCTGTTGTGGCATTTATTTCTCCAGTTTGGCTAGCGATCGTAATATCTCCTCCTGTAGTTGGTTTTTCTGGGTTAAGAGCGCTAGCTCTTAGTAGACCGATACTAATATTATCTCTAGCATTGAGAGTAATATCACCGGACCCGTCAGGAGAACGAGAATTGATAACCCCAGCGGTGGTATCTATTGCGCCATTGTTACTGGTGATAGTGATATTTTCTGCAACTCCCCTGGTTGCTTCTCCTTGAGGTAGGGGTATAAGAGTAAAGTTGTCATTTACTGGTTGTTGTTGTCTGACAAAACCTGATGCTAGGTCTATTTGACCTACTTCTATTGCGCTATCCGCAATAATATCAATTTTGCCCGTGTCGCCAATATCTGCTCCGGAATATATTCTCGCTGTTGCTGTATTAATATTGTTGCCTGCTTCAAGAATAATATCTCCTCCTCTCCCCACTCCCCCGCTCCCTCTCTCCCCCTCTTTTTCTTGAGGTTCCGACGCTGAGATAATATTGCTGTTTTGGCTGATATTAATGTTGCCTCCAGCTTTGAGGAATATTTGACCTCCATCTGCATCGGCGAAAGAGTAAATATTGCTGCTGGTAATATCTCCTTGGGGTGCTTCTATAGTAACGTTGCCTCCGTTGCCATCTCCAGAATAATTGGCCAAAAAGCCTTGAGATGTATTGACGTTTCCGGTTTCTGTTGTGATAGTTATTTCACCGCCTTGTTGTTGACCGTGGGAACTAATAGTATTGGTGGTAACATCTGTTTTGGCAGTCAGAGTCACATTTCCGGCGTTACCTTTTTCCGAAAATGACTGGATGGGTTGGGTGGCGCGAATTTCTCCTTGTTCACTAATGATGCTGATATTACCTCCGTCAGCAGTTTCCTGTGACTCTGAGGCAGAAGATTGAATAATACCTGTAGCAATATTTTCTTGAGCTGTAATTTCTATTGCGCCTGCGTTTCCTGCATCAGTGCTTCTAGCTGAGATGGTACTATTTTCTGCTTGGAGAGACCCTGTATTAATAGTAATTTTTCCTCCGTTTCCTGTACCTGTGGTTTCTGTAATAATTTGACCTTCCAGTTGAAAACTTTCACTGGAGTTGATGTTGATCCTACCTCCATCTCCACCACCAGAAGTAGCTGCGGATATAGTAGTGTTTTCCGCTATTGTGAGGTTTTCTGTTTCAATTATTATTTGACCTGCATCTCCACTGCCTCTAGTTTCAACTGTTATTCTGCCTTCCCCTGAAATATTGATGTTTTCTGGAGCAAATATATTGATGTTACCTCCATCTCCACTAGAATTAGTGCGGGCAGATATAAAGCCATTTTCGGTGAAAGTAATATTGATATCCGGGTCAATTCGAGCGGAATAATTTTCTCTTCTCAAACTCTCAAACTCTCCCCATCTCCCCATCTCCCCATCTCCCCATCCCCCCATCTCCCCATCTCTGTTATAGGGTTTAAGGGTAAGAGTACCTGCCGGAGTTTCCCCTACTGTTTCGGCAAATATTCCGAGTCGGCCTGAAATTAGTAAGTCTGTAGCATTGATAGTAATATTACCTCCCGCTTCAGTGTTAGTTGCCCCTTCTCTTGCTGTGGCACTAATTTGGGCATCCTCTCCTATGGTTAGTTCTCTAGTGTTGATTTCTATATCTCCAGCTTGGCCTTTGTTGTTAGTTTCTGTGGTTAGGGTTGTTCCGGTTTCTAAGGTGAAGTTTTGAGTATTGATATTGATAACTCCAGCATTGCCTTTGTCTTCTGTGGAAGCTGATATGGCTACTCCATCCGAGAGCGTCAGGTTTTGAGTATTGATATTGATAGCTCCAGCATTTCCTTTGTCTGTAGTTTCAACAGATATCCTACCATCCCCTCTAATATTTATGCTTTCTGGGGCACTGAGATTGATATTTCCTCCGTTACCTGTGGAGCTGGTGGAGGCAGAGATGAAGCCATTATTTGTGAAAGTGATGTCTAGGTTGGGGTCAGTTTTGTAAGGGTTGAGAGTGAGTGTTCCTGCCTCCGCTGTTGCTTCAGTTTCGGCAAATATTCCCAGTTCGCCTGAGATGTTTAATTCATTGGTGTTGATGGTGATATTTCCACCAGGATCTGTTGTGGTTGCCCCGAGGTTAACTGTGGCACTAATTTGGGCGTTTTCTCCTATTGTTAGTTGGGGAGTTGTAATTTCTATATTTCCCGCTTTTCCGCCTCTGTTGGTTTCCACTGATAGTTGAGTGTCTGCTTCTAAGTTGAGTGCTTCTGTGGCTTTGACTGTGATGTTCCCCCCATCTCCAGTAGTTTCGGTGAAAGCTAATATTTGGGTATTAGGTTGAATATTGATTTGCTCCCCTTCTAGATTGATGTTGCCAGCGTTGCCTGGGCCTGCGGTGAAGGCTGTGATGTCTATGCCGTCGTCGAGAGTAATGTTGGGGCTGATGATATCAATTTGGCCAGCGTTGCCTGTGCCACTGCTACTTACTGTGATTTCTCCGTCTCCTTCGATGTTGAGGCTTTCTGGAGCGAATAGGATGATGTTGCCCCCTCTGCCACTGCTTTCAGTTAAGGCTGAAATTTCAGCATTTTCGTCGAGGGTGAGTTGAGTGTCTATTGTGATGAATATATTACCTGCATCACCTGTGCCAAAGGTACTAGCAGATATTTGAGCACCATTTTTCATCTCCAGAGAGCCGGTGGTAATAGTTACACCCCCTGCATCCCCTTCTGCTCCTGATGCCACTTGGCTAGCTGCTCCAGTGAAAAACTCTGAACCTCCTCGATCAAAGACTACAGTATCAGTGGCATTAATCTCCACAGTCCCTGCATTCCCTTTACCAAACGTACTTGCAGATATAAAAGCACCATTTTTAACTTCCAGAGAGCTGGTGGTAATAGTAACACCCCCCGCATTCCCTTTTGCTCCTGGTCGCACTGAGCTAACTGCTGCAGTGATCGATCCTGAGTCTTCTTCATCAAAGACTACAGTATCAGTGGCATTAATCTCCACATTTCCTGCATTCCCTGTGCCAAATGTACTGGCATTTATTTGAGCACCATTTTTAACTTCCAGAGAGCCTGTGGTAATAGTAATCCCCCCCGCTTTCCCTTCTGCTCCTACTTGCACTGAGCTAACTGCGCTTCCTCCATCAAAGACTACAGTATCAGTGGCATTAATCTCCACATTTCCTGCATTCCCTGTGCCAAATGTACTGGTAGCTATTTGAGCATCATTTTTAACTTCCAGAGAGCCAGTGGTAATAGTGACACTCCTTGCATCCCCTTCTGCTCCTGGTTGCACTGAGCTAAGTGCGTCTCCTCGATCAAAGACTACAGTATCAGTGGCATTAATCTCCACATTCCCTGCATTCCCTGTGCCAAATGTACTAGCTAGTATTTGAGCACCATTTTTCACCTCTAGAGAGCCGGTGGTAATAGTGACACTCCTTGCATCCCCTTCTGCTCCTGGTTGCACTGAGCTAGCTACTCCAGTGAAAAATTCTGAGTTTTCCCCATCAAAGACTACAGTATCAGTGGCATTAATCTCCACATTTCCGGCATTCCCTTGACCAGAGGTACTGGAATTGATTTGAGCACCATTTTTCACCTCTAGAGAGTCGGTAGTAATAGTGAACCCCCCTGCATCCCCTTTTGCTCCTGCTTGTACTAAGCTATCTGCTCCAGTGAAAAATTCTGAGTCTCCTCCATCAAAAACTACAGTATCAGTAGCATGAATCTCCACATTTCCTGCATTCCCTTGACCAGAGGTACTGGCAGATATTTGAGCACCATTTTTCACCTCTAGAGAGTCAGTGGTAATAGTGACACTCCTTGCATCCCCTTCTGCTCCTGGTTGCACTGAGCTAGCTACTCCAGTGAAAAATCCTGAGTTTTCCCCATCAAAGACTACAGAATCTTCAGCTACGATATTAATACTTCCTGCATTCCCTATACCAGTTGTACTGGAATTGATTTGAGCACCATTAGTAACTGTCAGAGAATCAGTGGTAATGCTCACATCTCCAGCTTTCCCTTTTGCTTCTGGCCCTACTGCACTGAATACCCCACTACTGTCAGTACTATTTAGCGATCCACCATCAAGCACTATATCCTCTGCTGTAATATTTATATTCCCTCCATCTCCTATACCTCTAGTAAGTGCATTTATTTGAGCGCCGTCAGAAACTATCAGAGAACTCGTTGTAATATTCACATCTCCTGCATTTCCTGTTGCTCCTGTTGCTAGCCCGCTAAATACTCCACTGGGCCTTGAAGATTGAGATACTCCATTAAACACTATATCCTCTGATATAATATTAATATTTGCTCCATTCCCTTTTCCAAAGTTACTATTATCAATAAAACCACCATTAAGAATTATCAGAGAATTCGTAGTAATATTTACGCTTCCTGCATTTCCCTCTGCTTCGGAGGATATTGTACTTAATATCCTACCTCCATTCAATACTATATTATCTTCTACAGTAATATCCACACTCCCTGCATCCTCCTGAGTAAATAATGTACTGGCAGATATTTGAGTGCCATCATTAACAAAAAGGTTTTTGGCAGTAAGATTGATATCGCCCCCTGTTTCAATAAAAGGATCGGTAGAAATATCTTCGGTAAGAGTCACATCCCCCTCACTATTCAGAACAATATCACCTCCAGCAAGAGTCAAAATACCATTTATAGCCTCACTCACACCACCAACATTCACATCTCCCAACACATCAAAAAATATGCTACCACTCAGTGTAAATGCCTCTATATTTTCGACATCCAACCGCAAAGGGGCATTTGCTGAACCTATTTCCCCACTTCCAACAGTTCCAAATACAGCACTACCCGCATTAATAATTGAATTGTTAGAAACTCTGGCAATATTTCCCCCATTAGCATTAACTAAAACTTGCCCTGTTGTAGTTAAATTTGCCAGATTAATATCCCCTACTTCTCCTAAGTTTCCTAACTCAATATTAATAGTTCCACTGCCTGCATTTAATGTCGTTCCATCTAATTGATTTATTGAAGCTTTCCCCTCACTCCGATTAGCAAAATTCATCTCATCATTATTACCAAGTAAATCAATATTTCCATTACCAACTGATGTATCGATATCAGCATTTATATTAATACTTCTACCTGCTTTTAATTCCACAGATTCGGTAGTTTCGATCTTTTCATTAATTGTTATATCGTTGTCGGCAAATAAAATTATATCTCCTGATAATTCCCCAAGATTTTCTGCGGAAATTGTGACATCAGAATTTTCATCTTGAGTAAAAGGGTCTATTGGTGTTTCTGTTTCTGTTGTTTCTGAGTTATCAGCAATTTCTGTAGAAGTAACTTCTGTCTCTAAATTTGTATTTTCTGCTATTTCTGAATTATCAATATTTTCTGTGGTTTCTGAATTTTCAGAATTATCACCAGATGCCAATTCTGAATTATTATCTACTGTTTCTATTTCTGAATTTTCAGAATTATCACCAGATGCCACTTCCGAATTATTATCTACTATTTCTGTTTCTGAATTTTCAGTATTTTCTGACTCTCCCACCGTCAGATTTTCTGGGTCTAATAATATTGTTCCTGGATTGCCAAATTCAGCACTAACATTGACATTTCCATCAAATATTAATTGTTGTCTTCCCGATACTTCAACAAACCCTCCATCTCCAGAAAATCCTCCCCCTTTAGCACTAATATTCCCGGCAAAATTAGTGACTCCATCTGACCAAATTATTACTCTCCCTCCGTCACCATTTGTAATAGCATCAGCAGAAATAAATGAATTGCTGTTTACAAATGTCTGCTGAGAGTTACTCACTATTCCATTGCCTTGAAAGTCCCCTCCAATTAATACTGTTCCACCTCCGTTGATACCATCAGCATTAATATTAGCATCGATAATGGCTACGCGATCGCCCAACACATTAATCTGGCCTTTATTCTCTCTTCCGTCCCCCTTGGAAAGGAGGAGACTATTGATATCCCCCCCTTGGGCAATCCCCCTCCCGTCCCCCTTAGAAAGGGGGAAGCCAGATGTTGCTTCGCTTTTCGTAGAATGGGGGTTAGGGGGGATCGAAACATCGATATTTCCAGAGACAATAGAACTCGCTTCTGCTCTCGCGTCCCCTGTATCAGCAACCAAGGTATTTGAATCTATCAATACTACATCACCATCAGCGTTAACAGTCATAGATGTAGCATGAGTCTCATTCCCACCTGTTAATAATTCTGGCAATGATAATGGTGTGAAATTTGTTTCTTCTGTAATTCCCACTGATGAGGATATATCTAAACTTAACAAATGTCCTGGTTGAGATATTCTCAGAGTGCTGCCACCTTCCACTGCTGCGATAGTAACATTACCTCCTGCGGTGGAGAGTTCCCCGGTGTTGATGACTGTGCCACCCAATAAGGTCAAATTTTCCCCTGGGTTTAAACTTAAATTTCCCTCATTAACTATTGCGCCTGGGTTTGATACATTAAAACGATAACCACTGGGGTTTCCCACTAGGTTTGAGTAGTCATTTGTTCCCATAGCTTGAAACCAGAAGTTGTTGCTGTTGAAACCAATACCTGTAGCAGTAGTAACAGCAAATGAGGCGGGTAAGTTGAGACTGGCATTAGGGCCAAATATCATTCCAGCAGGGTTCATCAACAAGAGGTTGGAATTGCTGCCGATGACTTGAATAAGACCGTTAATAATAGAAGCATTGCCGCCTGTAACTCTGCCCAGAATATTGCGCGTGTCTGGGGTGGTGAGGAAGTTGGCAGTTTGGCCGGAGTTGACGTTGAATTTATCAAAGCTGTGGAAGAGATTTCTGCCACTACGGGTGCCTCCTTGGATGTTAAATTGGTTGCCGTTTTGGTTGACGGTTGTACCTGTGCCATCATTAGCGGGAGTGATGGGTTGTGCTTTCCCAGAAGTCGGCACTACTATTGCGAGTAGAGGCATCAACAGAGACAAGGGGTAATATGCAACTCTGAAGGTTTTCATCATGGTTATTGAGACTGGGTTAGATTTAATTGAGATTTTTAGTAAAGAAGAATAGGCGTTGCTGATTCTGGGTATGATTTGGCCCCCCTAGCCCCCCAAAATTGGGGGGAATAAAACTCTAAAAGTCCCCCGTGATCCCCCTCCCGTCCCCCGCAGGATCGGGGGAAGCCAGATGTTGCTGCGCTTTTTGTTGAACGGGGGATTTAGGGGGCTTGATCAGAACCAAACAATCACGCATTCATACTTCAATTCAGCAACGCCGAAAAATATAAAGTAATAACTACAACCCTGCTAGGGAGCTTCCATGGAACGTCCTTACCCTAGTATACCTGAATAAAAATTACTATAAATAATAGACATCTCCAAAAATTAAAAATAAAATCAATTCTTATCCAGAAATTATCAATTATTCCCCTCCTGGGAGGGGAGGGGCGAGGGTGGGTTCCCTGTTCCCTGTTCCCTGTTCCCTCTTTTCTGGAGATGTCTAATATTCATATATTTCGAGTAGTATACCAATTATGCGTTCTTCTAAATTTTAAGGTTTGTATAATTTATTTGTATAATTTTTTCTATTGTCATCGTATATATTTTTAAGAAAGGAGTCAGGAGACAGGAGTCAGGAGTCAGAATGGAATTCTTGACTGTTAACGCAGTTCTCACCTTATGAGGCTAACTGATAACTGATAACTGAAATGACTCTTTCTCCAATACAATTATGGAGTAATAATATAAAATTATGCCTAAATCTGCCGGGAATTCTAATGTGGAAAAACTCAAAACTGGAGAAGCTAAGTTTTTGGTTTTATTAGTAGGAATTAATCAATATGACGATGGGGGAATAGATGACTTAAATTATTGTGTTAATGATTGTCAAAAATTAAATATAGCATTAGAAAAAGCCACACAAGTTTTCCCGGATAAAAATATTATTGTTCATCACGACCATACTCCGGAATTGCCGATTGTTGATGTAGTAAAACATAGTTTAGAACAATTAGTTACTCAGGCAACGAAAGAAGATACTATTTTAGTTTATTTTTCTGGTCATGGATTTTTAGACAAACAAACTCAGCAACCAATATTATGTCTGAAAAATACTCAAATAAATAATTTAGCTACAACAGGTTTACCTGTAGGAGAAGTTCTGCAAAAATTGCTGGAAAGTGGTGCTAAATATCAATTAATTTTTATTGACGCTTGTCATAGTGGGGGACCAGAAATTAATTTTCATAATTTGCCAAAACAGACAAAAATATCTGACCCTAAAATAGCTAATATTACTCCCAAATTAATTGAATCATTTGAACAAAGAGCGGCTAAAAGTCAAGGTTTTTGTGCGCTTTTATCTTGTGACAAGAATGAGCAATCTAGAGAATGGAAAGATATAGAACATGGATTATTTACTTATTTTTTGATTCAAGGTTTTTTGGGTAAAGCTGCTGATAATTTGGGAATTATTGATGAAGCTATAGTTAAACCTGCTGAGAAGGTGGGGTTAAAGGTAGAGTCTGGTTTGGTAGATGTGTTGTTGGATGGGGTGCAGGAGGAGTTGGGGGGTTTGCCATTGTTGCAGTTTGTGTTGCGGGAGTTGTGGGAAAAGCGCCGGGATGGAATGTTGAGTTTGCAGGTTTATCAGGAGGAAATTGGTGGTTTTAAGGAGGTGTTGGAAAATAAAGCGGAGGATGTGAGGCGAAGTTTGCATGGGGAGGAGGAGAGTTGCGCTCAGTTTATTTTTCTGGAGTTGGTGCAGTTGGGTGAGGAGGGGAAGGATACTCGTCGTCGGGTTTTGAAGTCAGAGTTGTTGGGTAAGAAGTATGGGAAAGAGGTGATGGAGTCTGTGTTGCAAAAGTTGAGTGATGCGCGGTTAATTGTTGTTGGTGGGGATAGATCCCCCCTAACCCCCCTTAATAAGGGGGGGACTCATCAGCAGGAAAAAGCTTCCCTTGTTGTTGGTGGGGATAGATCCCCCCTAACCCCCCTTAATAAGGGGGGAACTCATCAGCAGGAAAAAGCTTCCCTTGTTGTTAGTGGGGATAGATCCCCCCTAACCCCCCTTAATAAGGGGGGGACTCATCAGCAGGAAAAAGTAGCTTTTTCACAAGAAAGTTTGCCCAATACCACAACACCCTACTCCACCCCAGAAGATAACAACAACAAAAAAGCCCCCCTTCCCAAGGGGGGTTTGGGGGGATCAGAAATTACTGTAGAAGTTGCTCACGAAATCTTAATCCGTCATTGGTCAACTTTACGTTGGTGGTTGGATGAAAATAGAAGTCGCCTACAACAGCAACGACAGATGGAGCAGGATGCTAAGAAGTGGGTGCAACATAAGCGAGTGGATGATTTTTTACTGCGGGGTGTGGCGTTGCAGAATGCGGAGGAACTTTATATTAAGTATGGTGATGAGTTGTCTGAGTTTACTCAAGAATTTATTGCAGCGGGGATGGCGTTGCGTCAACGAGAGGAAGAGGAGAAACGACAGCGTAGGCGAAGGACAATATTGGGGTTGGTGAGTGGTTTGGTGGCAGTATCAGTATTTGCTGTGGGGGCGGTGTGGCAGTGGCGTCGGGCAGTTGTTGGAGAAACAAATGCTAATCTCAGAGCTGAAATAGCTACATTAAAACCCCGCTTAGACTCTAGCTTAGAAGTACAGATGGAGGTGCTAAAATTAGCTCAAAAATTACAAGCAACAAAGGATGAGGCTATTCAGAAACAAGGTACAAATTTACTACGAAAAATCCTTGAATGGCAAAGAAGGGAAGTCAATCATTTAGTGGGGCACAATGGTTATGTCCGGGCTGTAGCATTTAGCCCCGATGGAAAATTGATTGCTTCGGGAAGTAATGATAATACGATCAAACTGTGGAAAACAGATGGCACTTTAGTTAATACTTTACAGGGGCACAATGATGTTGTCTCAGCTGTAGCATTCAGCCCGGATGGGGAATTGATTGCTTCGGGGAGTGGGGATAGGACAGTCAAACTGTGGAAAAAAGATGGCACTTTAGTTGCTACTTTACAGGATCACAATAATGCTGTCTCAGCTGTAGCATTCAGCCCGGATGGGGAATTGATTGCTTCGGGGAGTGGGGATAGGACAGTCAAACTGTGGAAAAAAGATGGCACTTTAGTTGATACTTTACAGGATCACAAGAATGCTGTCTCAGCTGTAGCATTCAGTCCGGATGGGGAATTGATTGCTTCGGGGAGTTTGGATAACACTATCAAACTGTGGAAAACAGATGGCACTTTAGTTACTACTTTACAGGGGCACAATAATAATGTCTCAGCTGTAGCATTCAGCCCCGATGGAAAATTGATTGCTTCGGGGAGTTTGGATAACACTATCAAACTGTGGAAAACAGATGGCACTTTAGTTAAGACTTTATCGGGGCACAAAAATTCTGTCTTTGCTATAGCATTTAGCCCCGATGGGAAATTGATTGCTTCGGGGAGTGAGGATAACACTATCAAACTATGGAAAACAGATGGCACTCTAGTTGAGACTTTACCGGGGCACGACGATTCTGTCTTTGCTATAGCATTTAGCCCCGATGGGAAATTGATTGCTTCGGGGGGTGAGGATAACACTATCAAACTGTGGAAAACAGATGGCACTTTAGTTGAGACTTTACCGGGGCACGACGATTCTGTCAAAGCTTTAGCATTCAGCCCCGATGGGAAATTGATTGCTTCGGGGAGTTCGGATAACACTATCAAACTGTGGAAAACAGATGGCACTTTAGTTGAGACTTTATCGGGGTACAAAAATTCTGTCAAAGCTTTAGCATTCAGCCCCGATGGGAAATTGATAGCTTCGGGGAGTTGGGATAACACTATCAAACTGTGGAATTTTAACCGAGATGAGCTAATAGACAACGCTTGCAAGTGGATGAGCGACTACCTGAAAAATAACCCTAACTTAGAAGAAAAAGAACGACATCTTTGCGGTGAAATAGAGCCTTCTGCGACAGCTTTCTTTTTAAAAGGTGAGAAATTAGCAGCAGAGGGAAAGCTTGAGGAAGCAGTTTCTCAGTTTCAACAAGCAGTAAAACTTGACTCTAATTTCAGTTTAAATGCAGCAACAAATCTGTTACGAATGGGTAGGGAATTAATAATAGAAAATCAGAGAGTTGAGTTAGGTATTTCTCTATTTAAGCAAGCTCAAACATGGCAACCAGATATTGACCTCAACCCAGATACCGAGGAAATAGAAACAGACCCAGAGATGGTAGCGAAACAGTTGGCTAAGTCAAATAGGGGTGGCACACAGTGATTTAGCCACGGATATACGGATGATTTCTCTGAATAAGAAACCGGGTTTGTCTGATATCAGTTATCAGTTATCAGTAAACTTTGTAGGTTGGGTTGACGTTAAGGAAACCCAACAAAACACAAGTATGCTGTTGGGTTGCGCTGCCGCTTAACCCAACCTACATTATTTTTTCCGTGGTCAAATTGACAAAACTCAAAATCTGTGTTAAAAAATCATCAACCAAAACCTCACAGCAAAAAAAATGGAACCACAAACAATAAACCTACCAGAACCCCTAGCAAGTGCATTATTATCCTATATGCGCGATCGCCAAGACTCCGCCACACCCAATATAGTTATACAAGCAGCAGTAGAAGAATTTCTAACTCAACGTGGTTATTTATCCCCACCCAAAAAACATCTACAAATAACGCCAGCATCAAGAGGCAGTGGCTACCACAAAACATCAATTAACCACGACTCAGTTATTGCTAACCTTCCCACTCAAGAGCAACCATGAGAACTGTTATTGCTGACACTGGCCCCCTTTATGCTGCGATCGATCCAGATGACCAATATCATCAACAGGCCCAAGCAGATTTAAACCAACTCCAACAAGAAAACTTAGGAGTTATTGTTACTTATCCGACTCTTTTAGAAGCCTATACTTTAGTTTTGTATCGTCTAGGAAATGAAACTGCCAGAGTATTTTTACAGCAAATTTTTGCCGGAGTTGAATTAATTAATCCCACAGTTGATGACTACTTAGCAGCAACAAAATTAGTTGAAAATTTTCCCGATCAACGAATTACTTTATTTGATGGTTTAACAGCAATTGTTTCTAATCGTCTGAGTTTACCAGTATGGAGTTATGACTATCATTTTGATGTAATGTTAGTATCTGTTTGGCGATACTAAGACTAATTATTTTTTGTTCTGATACTGAAGAAAAAAATACCTACAATATTAAATTAGCTGGCTTATACTTTGTAGGTTGGGTTGACGGTAAGGAAACCTAACAAAAGACAAGTATGCTGTTGGATGTTGGGTTGCGCTGTCGCTTAACCCAACCTACGGTATTTTTTCTAAAAATTGAGCAATCGCCATAGGAAGTCAGAAGTCAGAAGTTAGAAGTCAGAAGTAAAATTATTACTGTGACTATATTTGAGAGGAACAATAATTTCCTAATAGTAAACTTTGTAGGTTGGGTTGACGTTTAGGAAACCCAACAAAACACAAGTATGCTGTGTTGGGTTGCGAGATACGCTTAACCCAACCTACAGTATTTTTTCTAAAATTGAGCGATCGCCATAGGAAGTCAGAAGTCAGAAGTTAGAAGTCAGAAGTAATGTTATGTCGAGTTGTAATTACTTTTGTCATCAGAAATGGCAGTGGGAGCATCTTGCTCCCATACTAGGCATTCCTTGTTCATATTTTTCAACTACTCAGTATATAGTTTTCGCAATTCATCCATTGAGGAAACCTGGGGAATTTGAGTAACAATTCTCTCTAATAATTTCACATCATTAATGACTGAAATCTCCGATAATATCCCCACATACTCATCACCAAACTTGAATTTTAATCCCATTTCAATTGCCAATAATAACGCCTGTTTAATTTGAGCATCCTTTTGGGATAGCTCCAGATTTTTTTCTACTGCTATTTCATCTCCTGTTTGAATCACATTCCCATCAGCATCGCACCAACGTAACCAAGTACCATTAATATTTTCAAATCTACCATTCCACAGAGTTAATCCCAGATTTACATCCGTAAACCAAGCATCATTTTTAGGAATATAAGAATTAAATTGAAGTTGAAATACTTGCAGTACAGTTTCACTTAGTTTTTGCAATGGATCGTAGACAACATAATAAGGAATTTTTAACTGCGCGTACTCTGTTAATTTACTTCCTAATTCATTGCCAGGAGTCGGAGAAACAATTTCAATTACTACATCTGGTGCTTTGCCAAATTCCCAGAATAAATAAGAACTAATTAATTACATCCTCACTCTTGTCAAACAAAATAAAATCTGTAATTGTCACAGCGATCGCTGGATTAAGTAAGAGATAATCTTCTCCTGTTTCTAATTGATTTGCATAAGCTTTAGCTAGGTTATAAGCTACTCGTTTATTAAAACCAGCCATTCTAGCAACCTGCATTTCAATCACTACAATAGAACCATCTACTAAAACAGCTTTTACATCTAAATATGTATCTTTTAAACTGAGTAATTGACCAGGATTATAGGGGTTAACAATTGTGAGAGATTTAATTACTTTTTCTCCCCCATAAATTATGGCATTGAGAAAGCTAATTAAGATGTCTTGACTTTGTTGGGAACCGAAGATTTTTTTAAAAGCATAATCGATCTTAGGACTAACAAATTTCATAGTATTTTTTCTCCCTTTAACAATCAGGAATTATAGTAAATATTTTAGCAACTCTACTTACAAAAGGTGTAGGTTGGGTTAAGCGACAGCGCAACCCAACAACTATAAGTTTCTGTTGGGTTTCCTTAACGTCAACCCAACCTATGTTTAACTCCTCTAAATATGAATAATTTTCCCCAAGGATATCGACATTAACTATAGAGACACTCAAACTCTAATATTCTATGAAACTCAAATTATGAATAACTTTTTCCAGAGATATCGACATTAACTATAGAGACACTCAAACTCTAATATTCTATGAAACTCAAATTATGGACAAAGATGCAAAAATCAAACAACTATTAATCGATATCAAAAACCAAAAAGGAGACCAAAGAAACCAAACTATTAACAGTTTACTAAATATTACTCCCAAGTTGCCAGGAATTCGTCAAGACAAACATCCAGATTATTTACACGCAGTTAATAACACTTTATTCTCTGTCAAACACAATATTGATAAGTTTTTCCAGAGTTATAAACAAAAGTGGAGAATTGATATTAGTCAAAATTCACCCCTACTGGTGCGACAGCGTTATGTAATGTGGATAAATGGATATTTAAAATATGACATTTTTGATTTATACCGCAAAAAAAATCAAGAAATTAGTCTCAATACTCCAGTAGGTGAGGAGCAAAAAGAAGATTGGATAAACTTATTAGCTAATGAAGGATTTAATGTTCCCACATCAGATGTTTTTGAGACTTATATTACCCATATACAAAATCATAAAACTCAAAGAAAAGGTCTAATTTTAGAACTTTACATTGAGAACGATCCAGAAGGAAAATTACATAAAATTCATCCCAAAGGATATCCAGAATGTAATGCTCAAACAATAATTCAGTATTTTTATTTGAGCAACTGTGGCGAAAAAGTAACAGTAAAAGAAAACTGGATTATTGTTAACAAACAACCAGGGAAACACATTAGAAAAAATACAGCTATAACAACTCTCGCCCAACCAGAAAAGAAAAAAACTTGGGCAAATCTGGCCAAGGAATATAACATTAAATATCAAACTCTCAAAGGCTATTGGCGCAGACATTGTGAGAGTGTATTTGAGGAAATTAATCAGGATATCGAGCGGAATTTTGACAAGTACACCAAACTATTTGCACCACAAATCCAAGAAATATTAGGAGAAAACGACAATGATTAATAAAACAGAACTACAACCAGTAATTGTCACTTTAGATGCTGAAACACATCAACAAGCTGCCAGTGTAGCAGGCGAACAATCTAACCCAGAAATTGGCAAACAAATTTATTTGAATATTCTAGCTGTTAAGGCTGTTAATAATTTATTGAAATGGTTAGATTTTTCTACAGATTTACAACAGGTTAAAAGTTTAAATCCAATTCTGAGTGGAGTGTTAAATGCCACAGACTTAGTAGTAGAAAACAAGAGATTGTTTTGTATTCCAATTTTGCCTGGAAAAACTGAATTTTCCGTACCTCCAGATATACCAGAAAACATAATCGGTTTTGTGGCGGTGCAGTTCGAGCAAGTTTTGGATAAAGCCAAAGTTTTAGGATATTTCCCTGTAACAAATGTGGATAATTTACCAGAAACTATTGGTTTAGCACAGCTACAACCTCTGGATAATTTATTTGCAGTTTTAGAAGAATTAAAATTGCAAAATGAGGTAGAAGCATTAGAAATCAATGCCTTAGAATTGCTCAAACAAGGAATGAATGAATTAGCTGAAAAATTTGGTTGGCTATTACTCAATAAACAAACAAATTTAGCATTTGACAAGGAATTATCCACAGAAGAATTAGAAATTACCACAGATAATTTTTTATCCAAACAACTCAAAATTGCCGGACAATATTTTGTTTTGCGGTTGATTAATCAAGTAAAAGATGGTGAAATTATCTGGCGATTTGAACTGCAAAATCTAGCTGTGGGAGGTTTAATTCCGGCTGGCTTTAAGTTGCGATTATTGACAGAGTATGGAGAAAATTTTGAAAAGAATGAAGCTGTATCTACCCATGCTGTAGAAAAGCTGTATGTAGATGTAATTTTAGAACCAGGGGAAGGTTTAATCTGGGAAATTGAGCCGATTCCTGATGATTTTAGTCGGGAAATTTTGCGGTTTTAATTTCACACTTTATATCATGTCCGGTTGAACAGTTATAAATAAATAACGACCGAGAAGTCAGGTGTCAGGAGTCAACCCACCCCTAACCCCTCCCAGGAGGGGAAGAAAGAAGAAGGAAGAAGAAGAAGGAGAAAGTTTTTTATCACTAATTATCCGGACATGATATTAATAGGATAAGAATCAAATCCTTGTAGGGACCTTCTATGGAACGTCTTTACTATATAAAAATTTTTGTAGGAGAGTTCCATGGAACCCTCCTACAAAGTTTTCTGAATATATCTATACAAAGCTTTTCTACTTGACATACTCCCGACGTTGCGCATAGCGCGACAACGCGGGATTCTTCAGTCATGAAAAAAATGACCGCTGTTTTGACAGAGGTGATGTCCTCCCCCTGTGTTGACCTTGATAATAACATGCATACCTCCTAGCTTGTCAAGGGTATAGGAAGGTTTTATTTGTGGAGGTATCCGACTCAAGGCCCTGGCTTTCCCATCCCTCCGCTCCCCTAATAGCTGCCGCACTTGCTCCGCCAACGGGAGAGCGCGGGACTTCCCGCCAGGGAAGTTAACAAGCTATCAGCTATCAGCTATCAGCTGAAATCGGCGGGTTTAAGTACCCCACTATATTTGAAAAATTAGTGGTGTACGTTGATGGAGGATTCAAACCCCCATCATACGCCTTGAGAGCTGACCGCTGAGTGCTGACCGCTGAGTGCTGACTGCTATGTTCAAATTTTAGTTTTCAGCCTTGTATAATACTAAACCTAACTATTTCTTAGCTTCCTCACGCTCTTTAGCTTCCTTAATTACTACCTCTGCCACATTATTAGGGCAAGGTGCATAATGGGAAAACTCCATTGAAAACTGACCTCTACCAGAAGTCATAGTCCGTAAGTCCCCAATATAACCAAACATCTCACTCAACGGTACATCTGCTTTGATACGACTACCAGTTGCTGTAGAATCTTGAGACTTAATCATTCCCCGACGGCGATTAAGGTCTCCGATCACGTCACCAACATGATCGTCAGGCGTAAACACATCAACCTTCATTATTGGCTCAAGTAACTGAGGAGCAGCTTTAGAAAAAGACTGTCGATAAGCAGCTTTAGCAGCAATTTCAAAAGCGATCGCCGAGGAGTCAACCGGGTGATAAGCACCATCCATCAATGTGAACTTCATATCCACACAAGGGAAACCAGCTAACATACCTTTTGCAAAGCTAGTCTCAAAACCTTTTTGTACGGCTGGCCAAAATTCTCTGGGCACATTTCCACCAGTCACCTTTGACTCGAATTGGAAACCAGTACCAGGTTCCCCAGGCTCCATAACATAATCAATCTTACCAAATTGACCAGAACCACCAGACTGCTTTTTGTGAGTATAACTATCTTCAAGACGCTTAGTAATAGACTCGCGATAAGCTACCTGTGGCTTACCAACTTCTACATCAACCCCATAAGTCCGCTTCAGAATATCAACCTTGATATCTAAATGCAACTCACCCATACCCTTGATAATAGTTTCATTACTTTCCTGGTCTGTCTCAACTCGGAAAGAAGGGTCTTCGGCGACCATCTTGCTCAATGCCATGCCCAGTTTTTCCACAGAACCTTTGTCCTTTGCTGCTACAGCAATAGAAATTACTGGATCGGGGAACACCATCGGTTCTAAAGTTGCAGGGTTTTTGGGGTCACAGAGAGTATGGCCAGTCTGGACATTCTTCATCCCAACGATGGCCACAATATCCCCAGCTTGAGCTGATTCAACCTCTTCGCGAGAGTCAGCGTGCATTTCCACCAAACGTCCAATTCGCTCAGTTTTACCTGTAAAAGTATTCAGCACCGTCTCACCTTTGGACAACATACCAGAATAGATGCGGGTAAAAGTTAAAGCACCGTATTTGTCGTCCATAATCTTGAAGGCCAAAGCACGCAGAGGCTTCTCAGGGTCAACATAAGCTACGTTACCAGTCTCATTACCTTCCAAGTCAATCTCTGGTTGTGGCTTAACTTCAGTCGGGTTAGGCAGATAATCTACAACTGCATCAAGTACCAACTGTACGCCCTTATTTTTGAAAGATGAGCCACAATAGGTGGGGAAGAAAGCCAACTCATTAGTTCCCTTACGGATACAATCTTTGAGGGTATCAATATCTGGCTCTTCTCCTTCCAGATATTTTTCCATGACATCATCATCTTGCTCAACAGCAGTTTCAACCAAAATTTCCCGATATTTCTCGATATCATCAGTCATATTCTCTGGGACATCTTTAACTTCATATTTGGTTGGATCTCCAGAATCATCCCAAACCCACGCCTTGCGGGTTAGTAGATCGACTACTCCCACAAAATCATTCTCAATGCCAATGGGCAATACCATTACTAATGGTTTGGCCGCAAGTATATCTTCAACCTGCTTCACAACCCTGTAGAAATCAGCTCCTGTCCGGTCAAGCTTATTTACATAGATAATCCGAGAAACTTTAGAATCGTTGGCATAGCGCCAGTTTGTTTCAGATTGTGGTTCCACACCACCAGAGCCACAGAATACACCTATACCACCATCAAGTACCTTGAGAGACCGATATACCTCGATGGTAAAGTCAACGTGGCCAGGAGTATCAATAATATTTAATTGATGCTCTTTCCAGAAGCAGCTTGTGGCCGCAGACTGAATCGTAATACCCCGCTCTTGCTCTTGTTCCATAAAGTCTGTTGTGGCTGCACCTTCGTGGACCTCACCGATTTTATGGATTTTTCCAGTTAGTTTTAGGATTCTTTCAGTGGTGGTGGTTTTGCCTGCATCAACGTGGGCGAAGATGCCGATATTGCGATATTTAGTGAGGTCTTTTTTCATAGTTTACTCTCTTGTTAGGTACTACAATTATATACTACTTAAGTATTACATATAGGCAGTATATTTGGCCTTAGCAGCTAGGAGAGAAATCACTAGACAGATTTCTGCTAGTTAGCTGGCCCTTAGCTGCGACTTTTCAAACATTAGGCTTGAAATCTCTAATCTCTATTTTATGCCCATTTATGCCCATAGTTATATTGCTGATTTTGACATACTCTTCACTTTTACGTTTACAAAATGAAAAGCTAATTTTACTCAATTTATACAATTTTTCTTCAAGTCCCGAAATAGCCCTCTAAGCATAGAGTTCAAGAATTAAGAATTTAGAATTACCTCTGCTGTAAAACGGAATTGATTGACTAATCATGAAATTTTTTCTTCTCTTGGTCTCATGGATATGGCGTTTGCTACCGCAAAGCTTTCCGTTCCGGAATGCTACCTTCAATAATTGATAATTGATAATGGATAATTGATAATTACCTCTCCCTAAAAGGAAGAGGATTGAATCAAAGGAAAATTTTTTCTCTCTTGGTCGATTGGATATGGCGAGGAAACCTCGCCATCCCTCGACCGCTTGTTTCTCCTTAAAAGGAGAGGCTTTAAACCTTAATTATTCGGTAAAGCTTCGCTAACCGCGTTTGCGCCCTTCATTCCGTAAGGAAAGCGTCCCGGAGGGAACGGATACCCGCTCTTATCAGAGCCGCTCCGAATTGCGCCATCCCACCCTACGGGAAGCTCCGCTACGACCGCTTTTTATCCCCTTAAAAGGGCAGGGCTGTTTCAAAGTCTTGTAGATTAAAGATGAGCGGGAGAACGAGAGATGAGGGGATAGTGGAACGGTGAAATTTGCCAAAATTTGCCGATTTTGAGCGCCAATAAACGTCCTTTTTGCTCTGAGAGAATATTTGGTTCAACGCCGCTTAAAAGCCTCCATCCCCGTGTCTGGTGTGTCTGGTGCGTCCCCGTTTCTATCGAGAATGATATCAAATCCGTTTAATTGGACATAAAAAAATTCTTCAATCGTCATAACTACGCTCATATTTGTAATTCTTTCTCCTCCTGAGTCCTGACTCCTGACTTCCCCTCCCCTCCACCGGAGGGGTTAGGGTGGGTTGGGAGGGGTTAGGGCGAGGGGTGGGTTGACTCCTCCTAACTTAACCATTCTATGGCTGTTTAACCGGATTTGATATGAAACAGCCCTGCCTTAAAAGGGGAGGCTTTATACCACAATTTTTCGGTAACAGAGGGAAATGGGGAGATGGGGAGGTCGGGAGATGGAGAGATTGAAGGCGAGAAAGTGTGGATAGAATTATAAACATATACTGATAAATAACGATGGAGGAGTCAGTCCTCAGGAGTCAGGAGGGAAGAAAGAAGAAGGAAGAGGAAGAACTGGAGAAGAAGGAGAAAGTTTTTTTATAACTGATTATCCGGACATGATATAAGTCCTAATAATATAACATTCGCTAGTACAACTTTAAACATAATCATAATATGTCAAAATTGTCTAGCGAACTCAATAATACTTTTAATCTTAGCATTCTTTAACCAAGACGGAGAGCATAATCATCAGGACTTACTGCAAAAATGTTATTTTCAACATCTTCTATGGCAGTCTCTGAAACTACTCCTAATATAAATCCACTGTCGGACAGTCTAATTACTGTGTCATCATTGAATAATTCATAAGTTAACCCTTCAGAAGGAATGAAATTAGCAACCACGACAATTCGATCGCCCTGTGCGACATTAAAATCAGTAATCAAGTCAGCTTGGTCTATTTCTTCTATGCCATCAATAATATTAGCTCGCAGAATAAAACTATCTGCACCCAAACCACCAGTCAGGATATCAACACCATGATCGCCAATTAGAATATCGCCTCCTCTGCCACCTATTAATTCATCATCACCTTTTCCACCTCGCAGAAAGTCTCGACCGTCACGACCACTAACTGTATCATTACCTTCGTTTCCACTCAGGATATCTGTAAGATTACCACCAGATATTTCATCGTTACCTCCCAAACCCATAATTGCGAAAGATGAATCAGGATCAACATCGCTAATTGTGAGAACATCAATAGGATCATCACCCTCTGTTCCAATTCTGGTTGTGAAGGAAGGATCAACAACATCTATATCCAGCACGCTCTCACCGTCATCATTTTCAGCTACCTCAGTTGCTTCTTCTGGTTCTTCATCTTCATCTTCATCAACAGCGCTAGCTATTTCATCACCCTCATCATCATCTTCACTGTCTGAGTTTTCTTCTGCTTCTTCCCCTTCTTCCCCTTCTTCTTCTCCTTCTCCTTCTCCTTCAACTTCTTCATCAATAGTTTGCGGAATTTGACTGGCAAGGAGAGTGTCATCTGGTATAGATGTCTCAACAATATCATCCTGGGCAGAATCAGCATTGCTATCGTCATTTTCATTTTCAGTATCTTCATCCATAGCAAGAACATAAGATACCTTCACTTCATTGTCCGCATTAACCCAATCATTGAGTAAATCTGAGTCAGTAGCTACCTCTGAAGTTCTACTAGATATATCTCCGTCAACTACCCTGGCTACAAGAATGCGATCGCCCTCTCTCAGGTCTTGAACAAAATCAAAGCCTTCGCTCACTTCACCAAATACTGCATAACCGCCATCCAGTTGATCGGCAACATTATCTAAAGTGAAGTAAAATTGAGAAGAAGCTGTATCTAGTGCTTGAGAGCGAGCCATAGCTATTACCCCTGTTTCATGGGATAGCTCTACTGGATCGGCAACTACCTCGTTATAGACAATTTCTCCTGTTTCTGCAACTTGAATTTCCAAAGGTATTTCCCGTGGTGCCTCTGTTGCAGGGTTAATAAATTTACCTGAACCTAAATCCTCAATCAAAAAATCCGGATCTCTGCCTTGGGGGTCGCCGCCTTGAACTACAAAACCATCTACAAACCGATGGAATGCCAGAGCATCATAAAAATTTTGCTCTACCAGATCGACAAAGTTAGCTGCTGTTACTGGAGCACCAGCAGAGTTGAGTGTGACAGTAATTTTTTCTCTCTCACCACGCTCTTCTTCATTTTCATTTTCCTCTTCTTCATTTTCTTCATTTTCTTCTTCTTCTTCCTGGGAGACCCTTTGTACCACCATTTCTACAGTGACTTCTTGGCCTTCCAGATCGGGTAGGTCTAGCTCTTCTAAATATTCTTCGGTAGTTTTTGTTTCGTCCATTGGTTAATTAGTTCCTTAGTTTATTGAGTTGTCCAAAATTTGCCATTCCATTATATTCTATTCTATTCTTAATTTTGCTGACTACAAAACTTCTTAAATACAGGAAGAAGGTTATTTCAGTTATCAGTACCTCCTGCAATAAGGAGGCTTGAAATATTGAACTTTATTTTTTTTTCATCCCCTTGAAAGGGGAGGTTTAAGACCTTATTTTTTGGTCAATTTCAAAGAGGATAAACTTCTTTTAATTATTGTCGAACGCTCCCTAATTTTTTGCACTCTTGCATAGCAAAGTCTAATAAATCGATCTATAGCAGTCCTAAATTGATTGTAACAAACAATTTTTATAATAGTTAGTTAATTTGAACTGAAAACCTTTAAAATTATGATTCCTTACTCCTAACTCCGTAAGCATTACTCCTACCAAAATATTACAACTTAAATAAGATTGCTATATCTTCAGTTAAAACTAAAATACTTTACTTTACTGAATAATTAAGGTTTAAAGCCTCTCCTTTCAAGGAGAAACAAGAAAAATCTTTCCTTTGAGTCAATCCTATCCGTTTTCAAGGAGAGGCAATTAATAATTAATAATTAATAATTAATAATTATTTAAATTATCCAATTCTCAAAGCAGCATCTCCAAACGGCAGTGCATCAGGAACAGAAATAGTAGTTAAATTAACAAAAAAACTAGCACTTCTAACTTCTTCTGCTGTGGAATTATTTACCGTACCAAGAATTATATTATCTTCCTCTGTTTCGCCTTCTAATTGAATTACTGTATTATTTTCTTCTTGAGTAAAAGATAGAGAAGAAATTTGCACCGAAACACCTATTCTATCCCCTTCCGAAAAATTAAAATCCTCGATTATATCTGCATTATCTTCTTCATTTTCAATTAATGTCAAAATAAAAGTATCTGCACCTGCTTCACCAGCCAAATTATCCGTACCAGCATCACCAATTAAAATATCATCTCCTTCCCCGCCAGTTAATAGATCGCTATCTTTTCCACCGCGTAAAAAATCATCTCCTGTACCACCGAATAAAGTATCATTATCTAAGTTGCCATTGAGAATATCACTATCGGCATCACCAGATAATAAATCAAATCCTTTTCCACCCCGAAGATAATCAGAACTATCTCCACCATCTAAACTATCATCTCCTTGATTACCATTAATTACGTCATTAAGTATTGAACCTGTAATTTCATCATTTCCTTCTAGTCCCAATACACCAAATACATCTTGAGATAATTCTGTAGAAATGGGAAAAATATCGTCTCCTTCAGTTAAAACTTGGAATAAATCAATAGGTAATGGAATATTGGCACGATTAACAATATTAATAAAATTATTGAGCAGAGTACTATCAGTAATAATTTGTGAAACTCGACTAGGAACTATTCCTTGAGTAACTCTCGCAGCAGTAATACTATCGCCTAATTCTATTTCTTCTATAACATCTAACCCATCTATTACATTACCAAATATGGCAAAACTACCATCTAATACTGATACATCATTCAAGGGAATATAAAATTGAGAAGATGCAGAATTTAACTGCGTTGTACGAGCCATTCCAATTGCACCTACTACATTTGGTAGTTGTAATGGAGGAGAAACTATTTGATTGTAAATAATTTCTTGCCCAAGTCCTAACGGCCTAATTTCTAAAGGAATAAATCGAGTTTCATTTGTTAGTGGATCGACAAAATTACCACTTCCTAAAAGTTCCAAAGGAATATCTGGATTTCTACTGAAAGGGTCTCCTGCTTGAACTAATGAAAATAGTGGTTGATTTTCGATGCGATGAAATCTAACACCATCATAAAAATTTCGTTCTACTAAATCAACAAAATTACCTCCAGTTATTGGTGCATTTATACCATCAACTTCAATAGTAACTATTTGATTATCGATAACCATTAATACTGTTGCCGGACTTGAGATTTGTGGTAAATCTTCTTCCATTTTTCCTAATTTTATGGGTCAAGTTTTTGTACAAGTTGCTTATTATATAGTAAATTTTCTGGCTTTTTTGATAAACGCTATTTTTCCTCAAAATCCAAAATATTAGATTTGAATAATTTCCTCAAAGAAAATTTGTTCCTAAATTTATCTTTTCTTTTGCGGGTTTAATACCCCACCGTTAATGGGAGTGCTTAAAATTGCTTGGGGTTATAAGGCACAGAGTGGCCTGTTAAAGACTATCCATAAGAAATTTCCCCTTCTGCCTTCTGCCTTCTGCCTTCTGCCTTCTGCCTTCTGCCTTCTGCCTTCTGCCTTCTGCCTTCTGCCTTTTTCAAGTAAACTTATATAAAGTAGAGTTTTCATAGTAAATTATGACCACCCGTCGGAATCTAATTAGCATATTTTTAGCTAGCTGTTTAGCTTTGATAACTTGGTTTAACTTTATTCCCAATACTTGGGCACTTGGAGGCAAATTACCGGAGTTAAACCAACCAGCACCAGAATTTACTTTACCCACAAATACTGGAGATGGAGAAATTTCTTTATCTGATTATCAGGGTAAGTGGGTAGTGCTTTATTTTTATCCTAAAGATTTTACTTCTGGTTGTACTATTGAGGCGCGTAGGTTCCAACAAGATTTGCCAAAATATATTTCTAGAAATGCTCAAATTTTAGGTGTTAGTGCAGATGATGTAGACGTGCGACTCGTTGGCTAGTCAAGGCTGCTGAAAAGCAGATATATCTAGCCTTCCAGGTCACAACATGAAGCTAACAACTTTCCCTACGGGATAACTTCGTTAACGACCTGTGAAAACTCTTATATTCTTGGTGGTGGAATTCCATCTGCCCTGTTGTTGGGTTGACAGCATAGGCCACATTGGTGAGACTGAATATCAAACTGGTGAAGCTGGCCTAAAAGCGGGAAAATACCAGTTACCGAGGAACGATACCGCAAGCAAAGGCTGACAAGTGGACGAACAGGAAGGTAATCAAACTCTCGTGACAACTGACCATTCCCAAGGTAGCTATGGAATGTAGGATGAGAATCAGAGGGTCAATGGATAATCTTATGTCTATGAGAATTATCAACAACCATACCGTACCCTCCGGGAGAATTTACCCTACTAAATCAGCCGTAATAAAGGAATAAGAGAACGAGGAAACCTCTCTTTGACACCTAAGAATATAGGTCGAGAACTTAGGAAGCCATTCAAGGTCAATCTGCACTCATGTTGCAGGTCAAAGGGAGAGTAGGATTGGGTAAAAAGCAGAAATGCAGACGTATCCACTGTTAGACGTAATGTAAGGCAATGAATAGTAATGAATAAAGCTCAGACACTAAAAAGAAAGTTAGGGTCACCTAAGCCCTTTCTTGAGTGCGTCTTACATTCTGAGGAGACCTCAGAATTACGCACTCGCTTTTTAAACGTAGCATGGGATACAGAGGATATACCTTCACAAATTTCAATCAATCCTAACCTTAAATGGAAGGACATTAATTGGAAGAAGGTAGAGAAATCTGTATTCAAATTACAAAAATTGATTTACAGAGCATCCATGAGTGGCGAATTCCGCAAGATGCACAGATACCAAAAACTTCTTTTAAAAAGTTACTACGCTAGGTTGCTAGCTGTTAGGCGCGTGACACAGGATAACCAGGGAAAGAAAACTGCGGGTGTAGATGGTATTAAAAATCTACCACCAATGCAACGACTCAACTTGGTGAACCTACTCGCATCACGCCACCTCAAAGCAAGTCCAACCCGCAGAGTATATATACCAAAACCAGGGAAGGATGAAAAGCGACCGCTTGGAATCCCAACAATGTACGACCGTGCATTACAAGCCTTGGTGAAGCTAGGTATGGAACCAGAGTGGGAGGCACATTTTGAACCTAAAAGCTATGGTCTTTTCCGGGGGTCAACGCATGATGCTATAGAGGCCATCTTTGATAGTATCAAGAATAAACCTAAATATGTACTTGATGCTGACATATCCAAATGCTTTGACCTAATTAACCATGATGCACTTTTAGGAAAGATAGGTCAATCTCCTTACAGGCGACTAATCAAACAATGGTTAAAGTCTGGGGTGCTTGACAACAATCAATTCCTAGAATCTGTGGAAGGTACGCCACAGGGAGGGGTAATTAGTCCCTTACTAGCAAACATCGCCCTGCACGGAATGGAAGAGTGTCTAAACAAATTCGCTGAATCTTTACCAGGAAGAAAACGAGCAAATAAGCAAGCACTATCCATAATACGCTATGCTGATGACTTTGTTATCCTACACGAAGATGTCAAAGTAGTGCTACAAGCTAAATCCGTAATACAGGAATGGTTAAACCAGGTAGGATTAGAACTAAAACCAGAAAAAACAAAAATTGCCCACACCTTGAAAGAATATGAAGGAAATAAACCCGGATTTGACTTTCTAGGTTTCACAATTAGGCAATGGAAAGTTAAGTCAACTAAACAAGGATTTAAAACGCTGATCAAACCATCTTCCAAAAGTATCAAAACTCATTATCGGAAGTTGGCGGATATATGTGATTATCATAAGACTGCCCCTACCAAAGTTTTGATAGCCAAATTAAACCCAATAATAAGGGGATGGGCTAACTACTTCTCAACCGTAGTCAGCAAAGAAATATTCAGTCAAATGGATATGCTCCTGTGGAAAAAACTATGGAGATGGGCAAGTAGAAGGCATCCAAATAAGTCGGCTAAATGGGTTAAGAAGAAGTATTTCCCCAAAATTAAAGAAACCAGGAATTGGGAATTTAACGATGGCGAATATATACTAAACCGACACGCAGATGTATCTATTATAAGGCACATCAAAGTTAAAGGTAATAAATCACCCTATGATGGTGACTGGACTTATTGGAGCAGCAGAATCGGCAAACATCCAGGCGTAAGGAAAGAAGTTACAACGCTACTTAAACGGCAAAAGAATAAATGCGCATCTTGTGGACTAACCTTTAGACCAAACGACCTCATTGAAGTTGACCATATAAAACCAAGGTCTGAAGGTAGTGACAACACATATAAGAATAAACAACTGTTGCACCGATATTGCCACGATACTAAAACTGCCTTGGATAAAAAGACATACGCAAAACCAAAGTTGCAGGACTTACCTGAAGATTATTTATGGGTTGACGATATGTTGACACTAAGACAGGGATGTGCCCATGAAAAGGGACGTTTAAGAGAGGAGCCGTGATGAGGTGAAAGTCTCACGTCCGGTTCTGAAGACGAGTCGGGTAGGGTAACTTACCTGGCTTAGTTTAACTCCCATGCAGAATTTTGTGATTCTGAAGGATTAAAATTTCCATTGTTAGCTGATACGGATGGAAGTGTTAGTAAAGCTTATGGCTCATGGATGAATTTTTTCTCAATGCGACATACTTTTATTATCGACCCAGATGGAATGTTAGAGGAAATTTTTCTAGGAGTAAGACCTCCTATTCATAGTCAAGAAGTTTTGGCACGTTTGGATGAGTTACGGCAGAGTTAATTAACAGGACTTACGCAAATTAATCTTGAAAACGCGATATGTAGGGGCAAATGGCATTTGCTAGCACCAAGCTCCGAATTGCGCCCTCACTGTATTTAGTGTCCGTGCGTAAGTCCTGATTAAGTTAATTAAGCTAATTAACAGGACTTACCCACGCATATCAAATAATACGCCATCTGTAGGGGCAAACGGCCGTTTGCCCCTACTACATAAGGTAGTTATCCTTCAACAATTAATAATTAATAATTAATAATTAATAGACATCTTCAGAAAAGAGGGAACAGGGAACAAAGAACCCACCCCTAACCCCTCCTGGGAGGGGAATAATTGATGATTTATGGGTAATAATTGATTTTATTTTTGATTTTTGGAGATGTCTAATAATTACCTATCCTTGAAAATAAAAGGATTGACTAAAAGGAAATTTTTTCTTTTTATCCCCTTAAAAGGGGAGGCTTTAAACCACAATTTTTCGGTAAGTCCTGTTTAGTTAAGTAGAGTGTACTAAAATGCATCCACTTATACCATTTATCAAAAATTTTTCTACATTTTATTGAGCAGGGGAATAGGTAGGGATGTTGCATTCAATGTCCCTACAGAGTAGGGAAAAAAATTTGATAATTTATGTGCGATATTTGATTTTATTTTTTATTATCTTTATCCCTTATGGGTTTAATACCCCACCATCACCCGCAGTGCAAATGTGGTTGGTGGGGTGAGATACCCCATTCTCCTGACTCCTGACTCCTGACTACTTCTTCAATGGAGATGTCTATTAAACATTAAAGAGGTAATGAGTTATCACTACATTCAATATTTACTTGTTGTTTAATAACTCCCGTCTTTTCCTCAACTATACTGATTATTTTTATACTTGCTTGAATTCCTGGTTCTTTACATTCAAAAACAATTGTTTTAGTTGCAATTGTTAGTTGCTTGTCTTGAAATTATAGCAGTCGAAGCAAAGGGCGCGGACATATCAAAAACTTAAAATTCAGACAACGTAATACTTTTCCCTCTTCTTTCTTTCTTATTCCTTCTTTCTTCTGCTATATCAAATAAAAATAGCTACTAAACAGTATATATATTCAGTATTTTTAATATACAATATGTCAATTTTTTATCTAATTACTATATTCATGATTAATTAGCGATCGCTTACTGCTACATAGCTAAATTGGTTGCATCTCAATATTTGCAAAAATACTTTTTTCCTATAATATTCCCTATTTCCTATTCCTTGTTCCCTGTTCCCTAAAAGCGATAATTTTTTGGCTTTATTCAAAATTTAGATACACCCGCTAAATAATCATATAATAACAAATTATTTAAATATCAAAAATATACCATTTATAATTTAGGTAAGCTACATAAAAAAATCTATAAAATCAATGATAAAAAAATTTTTAATCAGAAGTTATCGTGGTACTTAGCATTACCAATAATTGTCATAAATGGTTGGGCTTTACTCCAAATATTTCAATATTTTGGTCGAATAATTACAATAGTAGTCTCTGCTACCTTACTCTCATTTTTGTTAGATTACCTAGTGATTTTTTTGCAGAAACATAAAGTAAAACGCCCCAGAGCAGTTATTTTAGTATTCTTAGTAGCATTAGTAATTATATTAGTTTTAGGAGTTATTCTAATTCCCCTACTACTAGAACAACTTACCGGATTTATTGAAAAATTTCCTAGTTGGCTTGCATCAGGAAATCAACAATTAGAATCATTTGACCAATGGGCAGATAAACGTAAATTACCGATTAATTTAACCCTTTGGACAAATCAATTTACAGAAAATTTATCTTCTCAATTGCAAGATATTACGGGAGACATTATTAGTTTTATTGTTAATACATTAGGTAGAATTTTTGATATTTTAATCACCATCATTATCACTTTTTACTTAATGTTGCATGGCGATCGCTTGTGGGATGGAATATTTAATTGGTTGCCTAATCACCTAGAGATTCATGTACGCAAATCATTAAGACAAAACTTTCAAAATTACTTTATTGGCCAAGCTACATTAGCTTGTTTAATGGGTGTAGCTATGACCATAGGTTTATTACTTTTAGGAGCTCCTTTTGGTTTATTATTTGGCATCGGAATTGGTTTAATGACTTTAATCCCTTTTGGTACGGCTTTAGGTGTAACTCTCGTAAGTTTATTGATAACTTTAGAAGATTTTTGGCTAGGTATAAAAGTTTTAATTGTGATAGTTTTAATCGAACAAGCAATTGAAAACTTTATTGCTCCTAGAATACTAGGAGGTTTCACTGGTCTTAATCCTGTCTGGATTTTAGTCAGTTTATTAGTTGGGGCACAAGTATGGGGAGTTTTGGGTTTATTAATTGCTGTTCCCATAGCAGGTTTTGTCAAAAATACTGTTAATTACCTCCGCTACTATTCAGAATTTAATTAACTAGCTATCAGCATTTCAGCATTTCAGCTATCAGCTAGCCTCCTAGTTCAGAACTGCGTTAACAGCTTTTTGACCTTAGCGAATAATTAAGCTTTAAAGCCTCTCCTTTCAAGGAGAAATAAGAAAAAAATTTCCTTTGAGTCAATCCTCTTCTTTTCAAGGAGAGGTAATTATTAATAATTAATTATTAATTGTTTAAAAGCCTTTATTATGCTTTAATTCATGGGTTTTGTGCTTCAATTTATGGGCTAAACATGTAGTGTAAGTTCAACTAATTTTTACTTCATTAAAAAGCTGACCGCTAATAGCTGTTTGCGCAGCATTCCGCAGGAAATACTTACCTTAAAACTCATACTATTTCTCTGTAACAATGCGCTTAATAATTGCTGTTCAGACTTTATTACACTAACTATTTTTATCTCTATATTAAGTTCAACTTCATGGAGAAATCGTATCAGAAAAAGTAAGATTTTTCCTTCTTCCTTCTTCCTTCTTCCTTCTTCCTTCTGCCTTCTGCCTTCTTCCCTCTTCCCTCTTCCTTCTTCCTTCCGTTATAAAAATAGTTTTCTATTCTGCTCTGTAGAGCTTAACTTTTCTTCCAGAATCTGCCAATTTTCTTGTTCAATTTGTTGAATAAGCTGGTCAATTTGTTCCCGAAAAGAATAGAGCGATCGTAACACCTCTCCACGATTATATTTGGCCATCATTAACCCTAATTCAGGATTACCCCCTCCCACCCTGCTAGTGTCACGGAAGCCAGAACTAGCCAAATCTTGTGCTAACTTGAAAACTGTAGGATTAGTCTCGCTTATACAAGCAAGAATCAAACTAGCACTGGCCATAACAGGCAAATGAGAAATCCAAGCAACAGCTCGGTCGTGTTCGTGAGGATCGCAAAAGTAAACTTTGCTCTTGAGCATCCTAGCTATTGCCTCAACTTTCTCCATAGACTCTAGGGGAGTATTTTCCGTAGGGGTTAGAACATAAGGCCTATTTTGAAATAAACCCAACTGAGCCACCTCAATTCCATTTTCTGCCTTGCCCGCCATGGGGTGTCCACCTACAAAATTAGGCCAAAGCTGGAAAACAGCTTCCACAATGGGTACCTTAACCGAACCGACATCGGTTACAATTGTGGCGGGAGAAAGAAAAGGAATCAGCTCTTCTAAAGTAGGAATAATCACAGCTATGGGAGTACAAATAAATATTACATCAGCAATAGATAGTAAAGATAGATCTAAACTGGCCTCATCAACAGCCCCAAGAGCGAGTGCCTTTTGACAAGTTTGTTCTCGACGAGATACCCCAAGAACACGATAGCCTAAGGTTCTTAAATCCAATCCAATTGAACCACCGATTAAACCTAATCCAACAATACCTATATTAATCATAATTAAATGGGGATCATACCAGGGTGCGCCCTAATGATAATCGAAGAAATTCAAAAAAAATATGCTGCTGGTGAAAGAGACTTTACTGAGTTAAATCTTTTTGAGGCCAATCTTACTGGTATTAATCTCAGTGGTGCTAACCTGAGCGGAGTTAATCTTAGTGTTGCTAACCTCAGTGGCGCAAATTTAACTGACACTAATCTCAGTAAAGCTAAACTTAATATTACTAAACTTAACGGCGCTCATCTTAGTGGCACAAACTTAAATGATGCCGATCTTAATGTAGCTAATCTAGTTTTAGTTAATCTAAAAAAAGCTCAATTAGTTGGTGCTAAATTGATCAGAGCAGAGCTAATTAGGGCAGAATTAAGTGAAGCTAATCTATCTTTTGCTGATTTAAGTGGAGCAAGTCTGGTAGAAGCCACCCTCAGAAAAACGAATCTTAGTGGTGCTAACTTAAAGGGAGCTAACCTGCGCTTTGCTTCTCTGACAGGAGCTAATTTAATAGAAACTAACCTGCAAGGAGTAGACCTTAGTGGTGCTGACCTTAGTGGCGCTGACCTTAGTGGTGCTGAACTTAGACAAACTAATTTGACTGGTGCTAACTTGAATGGAGCTGATTTAAGTGGGGCTAATTTACGTTGGGCGAGTCTGGTTGGAGCTAATCTCAAGTGGGCTAATATTAGTGATGCCAAATTGAGTGGTGCTGACCTAAGTAGAGCTGATTTGTCCCAAGCTAATCTTTTAAATACTAGCTTAGTTCATGCTGATTTATCAAATTCTTGTTTAATTGAAGTAGATTGGATAGGAGCAGATTTAACAGGTGCAACTTTAACAGGTGCAAAAATTCATGGTGCTTCTCGCTTAGGAATTAAAGCAGAAGGAGCAATATGTGAATGGTTTGATTTGAGTGCTAATGGCGATCGAAGTAAAGTCCATTATCTCAATGCTGAAAAAATAACAAGTTTCTTTCACGAGACTCTTCCTAAAGTAAAAATTATTGTTGATTCTCCTTTGGATAGTTCTAGTCATTATGCTCTAGCAGCAACATATTATCAAATTAGTAAGTATTTACCAGAGCTAAATCAACCACCTTCTATACACATTAACTCTTGTCGAACAATAATCTCGTTTCAAATGAAAAGCGACAAGAAATTATTTGCTACTGCTTATGCTGCTATTGTTGCTTTTAATGATGCTGCTAAGACCCAAGAGAAAATTAGCAATATTATGGAAATGCTTAACTCTCAAGATGCAGACTATTTAACTCCTAGAACTGCTAAAAAAATTCAGCAGCTAACTACAGTTTTCAACCAATCTATTCAACAAGTTAATCAAATTAATCAAGACAAGGAATTACTGAGATTTTGCAACGGAATTAAGTTTTTTCAGACACCTACAAAAATCACCCTCCTGAATTCAAGCGCTCAAAATTTTAATGTTTACCATCATCCTACATTTGGTAAGCGAATAATTAATAAACTTGGTAAAAATAGTGAAGCAGAAACTATTATTCAAGTACCTCAAGCAGATTCATATTCTATAAATACAATTATGGATTTTTAGATGGTTTTCATAACTTTGAAAATTAAACATCTCCACTAAAAGAGGGAGTAGGTCGTAGGGACGTTGTATGCAATTTCCCTACAGAGTTAGATGGAAATAATTAGGGTTTGCTGAAAAAGTCTTTTGGTAGGGGTAGGAGACAACCCACCCTAACCCCTCCCAGGAGGGGAAGACAGGAGACAGGAGACAACCCACCCTAACCCCTCCCAGGAGGGGAGAAATGGGAATTGAGAGTAGGTAGGAGTAAGAATTGTAAGAATGATTTTTCTGTCCAACTATGTGTCTAAAATACGTTCCTTTTTGAGCGTTTTAGACTGAAACAGGCGCACTTTTTTCGACTCCAAAAAGACTAAAGTTTTTATATGTCAATGCTTTTAGATTTAATCAGCAAGCCCTAATTAATGAATAAGAGTACGATAATTAAAAGTAAAATCAATTCTTATCCATAAATTATCAATTATTCCCCTCCTGGGAGGGGGAGGGGTTGGTTCCCTGTTCCCTGTTTCCTCTTTTGGAGGAGATGTCTATTAGTTTATTAGAAACTGTTTGTCAAAGTAATTTTAAATCCAGACTTAGTGGCGCGTTTGAGCTAAAACTATGCACTCTTATTTTTGTTTCTAAGTGTCTTGATCTCCCCAAACTCCCCACCCTCCCCAAACTCCCCAAACTCCCCAAACTCCCCACCCTCCCCAAACTCCCCACACCTCCCACACCTCCCACACTCCCCACACCTCCCACACCTCCCACACTCCCCACACCTCCCCACACTTCCCACCCTCCTCATCGCTCCGCACTATTTTAGATGAAACAGTCCATTAGGGTGGGTTAGGTGGCAATAATTATGAGTAGCTAACCAAAATCTTAACTGTCCGCCGTAACTCACGGAATATACCGAATATTAAGTCAATACGCGGTCTTAATCTTTGCTTGTGCATTGACTCTCTTCAGACAACATCATTCTTAATAATGATTATCTAAAATTTAAAAGTTTTATTCTTTAAGAGTGGTTTGTTATACTTTCATTAATGAGACCGATACCAGAATAAGAAATTTGTTACATCAGTACAATAAAAAACTTGTATACAATACAATACAATGATTCTAGATTGACTAAAATGTTGTGATAAATAATCCGGTTTTATCAAATAAATTTATAGTTTTTTCTATTCCCGAAAATCTTTAATTTTGTACTTCATATAATTGCAATGTATAATAATATGATAGAATGAAAAAACTAGAAATAAAATTCTATCTTCAAAGCCAAAGTAAAGATAAATATGGGCAATTACAAGTATATGAAGTCAAAAAATTAACAATAAAACTTTTGTGGTATTACATCTTGTCCGCCACTGGTAAGTCTCAGTTAAATGAAATATTTTGTATATTTAGGGCTTGTTGATTAAATATCAAAGCATTGATTGATATTGGTTTTAGCCTTTTTCGGGTAGAAAAAGTGCGCCTGTTTCAGCTCTTTATGCTCAAAAAGGAGCGTATTTTAGGCAGCAGTTGGGCAGAAAAATCATTCTTACAAAACTTAGCTCCTACCTACACTCAATTCCCATTTCTCCTCCTGGGAGGGGTTAGGGTGGGTTGTCTACTGTCTCCTGTCTTCCCCTCCTGGGAGGCAGGGCTAATTCATTGTCGCCAGAGAAAAATATTGAGGAGTACAATGATTGTTGTCAAGTATTGAGTTAAGCTAACTATTCTCAATATTAGGGCTTAGATAGAAATGAACTTATTACAAATATTGGCCCAATTACCAGATTTTCGAGCTGCTAGAGGGAGACGTTATCCATTATGGTTAGTATTACTGTTAGTAATTATGGGTACAATGAGCGGTTGTTTCTCCTATTGTGCCCTAGAAGATTTTGCTCGTCGTCATCATCTGGCATTACAGCAACAACTAGAGCTATCGCCTTTGAGTTTTCCAACTGAAGTCTACATTTCGGCGAATTATGACCAGAATTGATTTTGCTCAATTAGCTCAAGTATTCAATCAATGGGCTCAACACCAAATAACAATTCAAGAGGCCGAATGGTTAGCAGTGGACGGTAAGAGTATTAGGTCTACTGTCAGTGACTGTTATGGTTCTTACCAAGACTTTGTCAATGTTGTTTCTGTGTTCAGTAATTGTCAAGGAGTACCTGTAGCCATAGAACAATTTCACGTGGGAAGAAAGTAGTGAAATTGCTGTTGTCCAAGCCATATTGGCTAGTTTAAACCTTGAAGGAGTAGTTTTTAGTTGCGATGCTTTACATTGTCAAAAAAAACCGTCAAGTTAATCATTGACAGAGGTAACCATTACACAATAGCAGTCAAGGGTAATCAAAAAAAACTGTACCAGCAAGTACAACTAACAACTGAACAAACACAACCAAGTAGTGTTGATATATCAGAAGATAGATCTAGAAATCGTGTGGTTTGTAGAACAGTGTCTGTGTTTAATAATCTGTTGGGAATTAGCTCTGAGTGGGAAGGAATTAAGTCTGTGATTAGAGTTGAGCGTCAGGGTACACGAGCAAGTGTTGACTATTATCAAACAGCTTACTACATTAGCAGTCTGAAATTAAGTGCAGCAGAATTTGCAGTAGGAATTCAGGGACATTGGGGAATTGAGAATCGACTACATTGGGTTAAAGATGTAGTGTTTCGAGAGGACACAAGTCTAATTCGGCACTCTCAAGCTGCTGCTAATTTTTCTGTGATTCGTCAGTTGGCGATCGCTATCTGTCGCCTTCATGGTTATTCTTCCCTCACTACTGCGATTCGTACCATTGCTCACGATTTGGAGCAGATTTTTCTGATGATTATAAATCTAGAACTGTAGTCATTGAGAATTGAAATTGGCCCATACACAGAACCTCACTCCCCCCTAGTTTTCGATTTCAATAGTTCTGGTATTGGCGATCGCGACTGATATTAGCGATCGCGACTGAGTCTGTGACATAAATTTTTCCTGTATAAGTATGATAATTTAGGGGAAAAGACTATGAAATACTTGACAATATGGCCAAACTTGTACTCCTCAATATTTTTCTCTGGCGACAATGAATTAGCCCTGCTCCTGGGAGGGGGAGGGGCAAGGGGTGGGTTGTCTCCTACCCCTACTAAAAGACTTTTGAGCGCAAACCCTATTTATGATTAATGTCGCAGTGTTAATTTTAATTTTGTATAATACCATGCATGAAAAAAGAAACTTTTTGAATAATAATTTAACTTAGAGAAAAACTGTTCAATTTATTTTATATTCCTGGATTTTTTACAAACTATTTAAAACTACTATATCTAGAAAATTAATATTTACTTTAAGTCTAAAAGTTAACTATATTAGATTACCGAATAATTAAGGTTTAAAGCCTCTCCTTTTAAGGAGAAACAAGAAAAAATTTTCCTTTGATTCAATCCTCTTCCTTTTAGGGAGAGGTAATTATCAATTATCCATTATCAATTATCAATTATTGAACTACTTTTGTTTTTCACAAATAACTAACTTAGATCAAAAAATCATACATATATACATATTAAAATTCATTAGAAAAATATATTTAGATTTAGTCAACTTAACTTAATCAACAACAGATGTCAGAAGAAATACTCAGAAGATACGAATTACTCAAAAAATATGCACAAGGGGAAAGAAATTTTACTGCCATCAACCTGACAGAAGTTAACCTCAGTAAGATGAACCTAAGTCAAAGTAATTTCAGTGATGCTGTCTTATTTGTCTCTAATCTTAGTGGTGCTAATCTTAGTGAATCAAATTTTAGTAAAGCTAATCTCAATGTAGCTCGCCTGAGCAACGCCAATCTCAACAAGGCAATATTGAACCAAGCCACTTTAAATGTGGCCAATCTAGTCCGAACTAATCTGAGAGAAGCTACATTAGTTAGAGCTACATTAGTTAGAGGAGAATTAGTCAGAGTAGATATGACTCTAGCTAATCTCAACAGAGCTAATCTCAGTGGTGCTGATATGAGAGAAGCTATCCTGACAGAAGCAAACTTCAAGCAAGCTAACCTTAGCAATGCAAATCTTCGAGTGGCCACAATACAAGGAAGTCATCTAGAACAAGCTATTCTCCATAGTGCCGATCTAACAAAAGCAGATTTACAAGGAGCTGATCTTACCAATGCTGAATTAAGACAAGCTAACTTAAGCATGGCTAATCTCCGGAATGCTAAGTTTAATGGAGCTAATCTGAGATGGGCTACTCTTAATGGAGCTGACTTAACTAATGCTAACCTGAGTAATGTTAAGCTGAGTGGGGCCAATCTTCATAAAGCAAATTTAACTAATACAAAATTAACTAATGCTAGTTTAGTTCATGCTGATTTAACTGAAGCTAATTTGATGAGAGCTGATTTAGTGGGAGTAGATTTATCAGGGGCAATTTTGACTGGAGCAAAACTTTATGAAGTCCCCAGATTAAATATTAAAGCTGATGAAATTGTTTGTGAATGGATTGATACTAGCCCCAACGGAGATAATAGCCAAGTATATTATTTTAAATCATCAGCAGAATCTAAGAGATTTTTTAGCCAACAATCTCCAACCGTTCAAATTATTGTTGATTCACCTTTAGACCTCAAAGCTAATGTAGCTCTCGCTACAACTTACTATCATTTGGGCAAGGATTATGATTGTGTTACTCGTCCTCCCAGCATTGAAGTTAGCTACCGAAAAACTATTTTGAATTTTAGAGCAGACAGTGATGAACTCTTATTTATGCTAGCATTTATTGTGATTTTTCCTTTCGCTGATGCTAAAAAAGCTCAAACTAATGTGATAGAAATTGTTAAAAATATTCCTTTACAAGAAATGAATACCAAAATATTAGAATTAGAAATAAAAATGGAACAACTTGTCAAAAAAAATCAGCGAATTCAAACAATTATCGACTCTGTTAGAGGCAAAATTGCTTTTTTTTCCAGTCCTACTCAGTTGATTTTAAATAATTCCAGCGGTCAGGGTTTAGTATTAAGTAGTAATCCAGACTTTGATAAAGAAAACTGTCAAAATATAAGAGAACAAACATTTGCTTTGCCTCCGGAAAATAAGGTGGTTGATTTTATCAACAGCTTTTATTATTTGGGTTAAAGTTTGTGATCGAAGTAGAAGTCCATAGATCCCTGCTTAATTTTCTGCGATCGCAAAATGAACCTCACTGGCCTCATAATTTGACGATGGCACGTTTAGTAGCGAGGGCCTTGCGACTGGGACGTAGTGCTTTGATTCAAACAGGGTCTCCGCCAGGTAGTCATAATCAACAATATCAGTTAAGCTACCTAGTACCAATTTTAATGTGGCCTCAAAAAACAATATTAGTTGCTCCTCAGCAAGTACAGGAACATTTACTTAGGGTAGAAATTCCTAAGTTGCTGGCAAATAATTTATACAGTAGCTCATCACTGCCCAACAAAGCAATCCAAACCTATCCACAACAAGACCCTGACTTTAATGGACTACTGTTGATAACTCCTGAAGCTTGGTTAATTAACCCATGGGAAAATGAGCAGTTTTCTCCAGGTACTCCCACAATTATAGATTGGGCAGACAATCTAGAAACTTGGGTTCAAAATTATTTAACTACCAGTTTTTTATCTGCTGACTGGAATCAACTGATGCAAGTTTACTCCGATCAAGCTGACTTTATTCGTGAAGCTAGGATAAATTTAACACGATCGCTCTTCCAACATCCAGCAAACCCCTACAGTTGTTATTTAATGGAACAAGATGAAGAGCAGATTTTACAAAATTTAATTGAACGTTTGTCATTAACTCCAACAAACAAGGAATTACATCATAATCATTTGAATAACGATTTTTGGTTGAAGTGGCAAAGTGATGGACAACTAAGATGGGCAGAAATTCATCGCCAGAGAGGATCGTTTTCTTTATACTGTACTCCTTGTGATTTATCTAAAGCTCTTAATAATATATGGACTCAACAACCTGTAGTAATTATTGGAGGAGCATTAGATTTAGAGGCCCAAGCTTCTAATTATAGAAAGATGATGGGGTTAGGAGACTTGACCTGCGTGAAATTTTCTCCTGATCGTCGCAATGAGATGATTCAACTATATCTGCCCAATGGTTTGCCCATGCCAAATACACCTAAATTTCAGGCAGCATTAATTCAAGAAATTAGGACTTTATTATATATCAGTTCTAATGCTGTTGATGGATTAATCGCGATCGTCATCGGAGATGTACCACTTAAAGCTCAAGTTGGCGCTGTTTTGGCCTCTGAATTTGGTTCCCGAGTGCAAGTAGAAACAAGTTCTCCTGGAGTACAAGGCATTTTGATTACTGGTTGGGAATTTTGGCAAAAGCATCAAAGGCAATTAAAAGCACCTAAATTATTGATAATTGCTACTTTACCCCTTCCATCTTTGGAAAACCCCTTAGTATCTGGACGAGTAAATTTTTATAAGCAACGGGGTTTAGATTGGTTTAGATTATACCTTTTACCAAAGGCACTACAGGAGTTACAACGTGCTATTGCCTCTGTCAGAGAATCTCAAGGTGTTGTTGCTTTGCTGGACAGTCGTGTAATTCGTCGTAGTTATGGCAAGCAAGTTTTAGCAGCTCTTAGTCCTTTTGCCAAGATTGATTACTTAGATACTATATGTTAGTTAAGTCAAAAGTCAAAAGTCAAAAGTCAAAAGTCAAAAGTCAGAAGTTAGAAGTTAGAAGTCAGAATATCAAGATTTAAGTACATAAATAGACATCTCCAATAATCAAAAATTAAATCAATTATTATACTCTTATTCATCAATTTTTTACCCCTACTCCCTACTCCCTCTTGTGGAGGAAATGCCTAATATATCCCAAATGGGTTCAATAGTGTTTTTAATATTTTTGAATAAATTATGCTGCAATTATCAGACTGGTCCTCTCGCAATATTCTGAGTAGTAGCTCAATCACCCAATTGATTAAGAACTAATTCTTAAAGTTAACTTTTTGATCCTTTCTTAAATAGATTTAACAAAAAGCTTATTCTTGTTGAAGCTCACTGTTATGATATAAATTAAAATAACTTTAATAACTATTGAGATAATTATGGGTGAAGCAAAGCGTCGTAAAGAATCATTAGGAGAACAATACGGCCAAGAAGCACGGTTTATTTCTTGGTTGCCAATTACTAAAAGTCAAAGCCAGAAATTTATGCAGTTAACTTCAACTGGTGCATGGATTGGTATTGGGTTTCTCATTGTTGCCTGGTTAACAGTTAGATTCATTGGTCCTGCTTTTGGATGGTGGCAAATTGAATAATTATTTCTCTATTTATATCAAGTTACTCTAACGATTAGAGAAATTTAATAGTTAATAGTTGATTTTTAATTAGCAAGCATTAATTAAGAATATTTTTATGGTCAAATATTTCGCAAATTGTTTATTTGACAACATTAATGAGTTTAGTGTAAAAGTCAAGTATATTGAAAAGTGATACAAAAATCTTACATTTTTAAAAGACTAATATACAGATGTCAAAAACAATATATTAAAACCAATATTGAATATAATCTAGCAGTCTAAAAACTTGTTTATTAATGATTAATGATTAATGATTAATGATTAATTAATTGTTGAAAGTTATCTTAATGCACCTTGAGACTATTTAACTTATAACCATGATTAATTATTTTGATAATTTTCTGGTTTGAGTTCCTCAAATAGCTAATTTTGTAACCTAAATTTAAGTTTGAGTCTATCAAAATAAAAACATAGGGCATAGATGAATGTTGCTCTTGATACCTTGCTCAGAAATCCTATTAGTAACCCCATAGGGCATCTGGTATTAAAGGCTACTTGATAGATGTGGTAAAAATTTATCTCAACGTTGGTTGAAACCCGCACTCTCCCGTTGGCGGAGCCTAGCGGTAGCTATTAGGGGAGCGGAGGGATGGGAAAACCAATCAATTTTTTGGCGCATACCAAATAGTGTGTTACCCTCAAAGAAGGCTGCTGGGCTAGCAGTTTCAGTCTGTGGAGCGCGCCTTTAGACCAGAAAGAGGTTTGGCCTCGGAGGCGGGTGCTACGTTTCGCTTTCCTACGGAATGCTAACGCAAACGCGACATGTTTGCGGAGCATTCCGATAGGAAAAAGCGCAGCTCCTCACCTCAAGAGGAAGCAGAAAGTCCTGATCCGCGAGGTTTAGGAATCCAGCGCTGTCTCGTGAGAGCAGCATCCGGAGGATGTCAATTAGGGATATACTTACTATGTATCCGCTCAATAAATGGGGGCGGACTACCTGTTTACGAAGGATTTTACGCCATTTGAGGCTTATTATTTACCGATTTACCCCGGATTATTGAGCGCTTACCTTACTATGTTCTATGTTCAAAAGCTAAACACCAGATTTTTATAAAACTTAACAAGATATAAAATCTATGGTTGTGGTGATAGGAGGATAACAGTGTTTCTGAGACTTGCAGAACAACATCGTCAATTTGTACAAGACCTGGTAATGAACTTGCAGGCTCTGGCCATTGTGCTGGAGAATAGAGGATATCTGGCTTCTTGTTATACCTGCGGAGGCAAAATGAATAGTGCCTCGTTTATGGTCAGCTTGGGAGAAAATCATCTGATTCGCTTTCTAGTATCAGATTATGGTATTACATGGACAGAGATGCGAGACGACCGCGAACTAATGAAATTAGAAGGAGCTGAAGCAATTAGCCAGTTACAAGAGCTAGCTAATTTGCTGAAAAACCAGATTCAGCCCTGTCAACACTCTGGTCAACTTCCGCAGGAAGACTTAAGTCTGAATCAGGTCATCTAGTCTATCAGATATATCAGAGAATGTTGAAAGAGGACTTCTCCTATAATTTTTAATTTAGCTGTGAGATGAATTTCAACCAGCCCATTAATTGAATAGTAGCGAATCAATATAGTATTTGTTATAGTTAATAGTAGAGGATTGATAGCGGTAGGGCATACCGTTAAATAAGAAGCTTGGGTCGATTGTCTACAGGGGGTACAACTCAACTTGTTTGATTTGTTATCTAGTTAAGAGTTATTGTTCGCGTAGCGTTGCGTCAGCAAAGCAAGAATCACCCGTTATAATCTCCGATTGAACGGGCGAGTAACAAGAATTTCCTGCGTTAAACCTTTTGGGTATGACGCAGACCTTAATCGGCCTTTGACATCCTTCTCAACCTGAAAGATAGGAGGACCTATACCAAGCAATTGCTTCTTGGTATGTTAAACTTTTTCTGGCGCAGAGCTTTTGCTAATATTGGGTGCTGTGATTAATGCTAGTTTGATACTTTATTCAGTATTGGCTTAATGTCTCCATTAACGCATATCCTCTTGAGAAGGCGTGCCCCGACGCTCGCCTAAAAATTATGCTTTTAGATATTACTTAAATATAACACATTGCAGAAAAAAGTAGCCATAAGAGTATGAGACTTCAGACCCAATTTTTCAGCTCTTGCTGTCAAAGCCGAGAAAGCTGGGCAGAAAACAATAGCTGTAAATCCCAATGGTACAAGCCAAGATTGCTCAAATTGTGGTGAAAAGGTTTCAAAAAAATGATCAGATAGAGTTCATTCCTGTCCGCATTGTGGCATTGTGATGTGTCGCGATAAAAATGCTGCCAGAAATGTAAAATACAGGGCGGTAGGGCCCAGACGTCCTTAAAGCACGCGCTTGTCCGACGGGGTACCGGGACTGAGAAGCGAGAAGCCCACACTATAGCGTCAGCAAGCGTGTGGGAGTATGTCACCAACTTACAATATCTTTTACTCAGAAAGTAAAAGCTATTTTGCTTACACTATTTGGGTAAATCTAGCTTGAACAAATGCTAATCTAGAAATAGATAAGTTAAAAATATAACATTTGCCAGACAAAAGCTACTACATTAGACAAGTCTGGTGGTAATATAGGAGAGTTGATTGCAAACTATGAGTCTTTTAGAGTCTCAATGGCAACATTTTTTCGTAGACACCAATAACGTACGCCTACATTATGTTACTCAAGGTGAGGGAGAGTTAGTCATACTCCTTCATGGGTTCCCTGAGTTTTGGTATTCTTGGCGTTATCAAATTCCTGCATTGGCCCGTCATTATAAAGTTGTAGTACCAGACTTACGAGGCTACAATGATTCCGAGAAACCAGATAACGGCTATGACTTAGATACCCTAGCTGCTGATATTCGAGGACTAATTGAACGTTTGGGTTATGTTAAAGCCCATATTGTAGGCCATGATTGGGGAGGAGCGATCGCCTGGCATATGGCCCAAAAGTTTCCTCAACATCTTAACCGCCTAGCAATTTTGAATGCGGCCCATCCACAAAAACTTATTCAAGAAATAACAGGAAATATAGATCAACTATGGCGAAGTTGGTATATATTAGCTTTTCAAGTTCCTGGTATTCCAGAATGGCTGATTCAACAAAATTTAAGAGAATTTATTAAAGGGGTTTTTCAAGGACAAGCTATTCGTAAAAGTGTCTTTAGTACCGAAATTACTCAAATTTATCAAGCAGCTCTGGAAAAACCAGGAGCGCTTGTAGCAGCAATTAATCACTATCGTCAATTTCTTTTACCTCAAAACTGGCTAAAAAGCTTTCATCCTCAGCCATCATTAATTACAGCACCTACTTTAATTTTGTGGGGAAAAGAAGATTCTTTTTTAAGTCAAAAACTTACAGAAGGTTTAGATAAACTAATCGCAGCTCCTTTTTGGTTAAAAGTCATTCCTGAATGTGGCCACTGGATTCAGCAGGAAGTACCTCATACAGTCAATAGAGAGCTACTTGATTTTTTACGAAAGAAATAATGGTGTTGGTGAAGTGTGTGTATGATATTAATCTTAATTACTTAGGAGTCAACCCACCCCTAACCGCTCCCAGGAGGGGAACTCAGTAGGGGCGAATGGCCATTTATAACGCAAAGCTGCCGAATAGCGCCCGTACAGGAGTCAGGAGTGAAGAAATAAGAAGTAAAGACGAATAGAAGGAGAATGTTTTTCGTTTGCTGGCGCACAAAGCACGTTAACGCAGAGCGGGGAACGGAGCTCTATCCCTAATTATCCGGACATGATATTACAGCAAACTCGGTGGTACATGGGGTACAAAAATTAACGATAAACTGGGGGTTATTACTAGCAAGATATACCTCAGTTATATGAAACATACTTTAGCAAAAAGCAAAAAAAATCATAGTTGCATAATTTGTAGATTTATAATTAATAAAATACTTGCAACTATGAAATACTTAATCAAAGATCAAATTTACTCTTCCTCTAAAATTTCTTCTTCATCTTCTTCCTCTTCCATTTCATCAGGTGGTGCCACAGAATTAGCAGAAACCAAAGCACCGTGATTTAATTTTTCCCGAACTTTATCTTCAACTTTTTTGGCAAAGTCAGGATTTTCTTCCATATAAGCGATCGCCTTTTCTCTACCTTGAGCAAAATTACTTCCTTCGTAGCTATACCAAGCACCTTTACGCTTAATTACATCTGTCTCTTCAGCTAAGTCAATAATACAACCGACACTAGAAATTCCTTTACCAAAAATAATATCAAACTCAGCAATACGGAATGGAGGAGCAACCTTATTTTTAGCAACCTTTACCTTAACATGAATACCATATTCCTCTGAAGATTTTTTCAGAGTTTGTGTACGACGAATATCCATTCTTACCGAAGCATAAAACTTAAGAGCATTACCACCAGTAGTAGTTTCTGGATTACCATAAACAACACCTATTTTTTGTCGAAGTTGGTTGAGAAAGACCACTGTACAACCAGACTTACCAATATTACCTGTAATTTTCCGTAACGCTTGACTCATTAAACGAGCTTGAAGACCCATGTGAGAATCTCCCATGTCCCCCTCAATTTCAGCTCTAGGAACTAATGCTGCTACCGAGTCAACAACCACAATATCAACAGCTACAGATCGAACAAGGTGATCCACTACCTCCAAACCCATCTCCCCAGTATCAGGTTGGGAGACCAGTAAATTTTCAATATCTACCCCCAATGCAGCAGCATAAGTGGGGTCAAGAGCGTGTTCCGCATCTACAAAAGCTGCGATACCTCCTGTTTTCTGAATTTCGGCGATCGCGTGTAAAGCAAGAGTAGTTTTTCCCGAACTTTCTGGGCCATAAATTTCAATAACTCTGCCCTTGGGTAAGCCACCTCCCAATGCTAAGTCTAAAGTCAATGCCCCACTAGGAATTGTTTCTACCTTCATGCGGGTAGCATCTCCCAAACGGACAATTGATCCTTTACCAAAACTTTTTTCTATAGTTTTCAGGACTGAATCTAAAGCTCTTTGTTTTCTTTATTATCTGTAGCTGAAGCCATTTATTTTTTTCCCAACTTAACACTAGAAATTAATATTTTCTGAGGGTGACATACTCCCACACTAAGCAGGCGCTATAGTGTGGACTTCTCGTTTCCCTGCCCCGGTATCCCGTCGGGCTCCACGAGCTTTAAAGACGGAATGCCCTACCGCCCTATTTTTTATATTTATCGCTGCATTCAAGTCGCGGTCTATTACAACACCGCAATATGGGCAAGAATGAGTTCGTATGTTTAATTCTTTGGGCACTTTTGCACCACAATTTGAGCAATCTTGGCTGGTATTTTGAGGGTTCACTGCTATAGTTTTCTGTCCAGCATTTGCCTCCTGCGGAGGAGCTGCGCTAACAGCTTTGACAGTCAAAATAAACAGGAATTGTCCCCATCCAGCATCATTAATTGATTTACTCAAACGGGTCTTTGCTAGCCCTTTTATATTTAAGTTTTCATGGGCAATAACATCCGCTTTTGATAACAATTTATTAGATGTTTTGAAATGAAAATCTTTACGTTTATCGGCTACTTTTTTATGTTGTTTGGCTACAGCTTTAACAGCCTTAAGCCACCTTTTACTTCCTTTTTTTTTCGAGATAAGCGTTGTTGTAGACTCTTTAATTGCTGCTGAGATTTTCGATAGTATTGAGGGATGGAGACAGACTCTCCTTTACTTGTTACTAAGAATTCCTTCAACCCCATATCAATTCCCAGAGTATTTTTTAATGTAGGTTCAACTTTAGTTGTAAAAGCTGGAGCCGATTTGTCTTCTAGAGATAAAGTCACATAATAACCATCTGCTTTACGACTAATAGTAACAGTTTTAATTATCAACCCTTCTGGTATTGGACGATGCTGAATTAACTTTACCTTTCCTATTTTGGGTAAATTAATTTTATTTCCTTCAATGCAGTCAAGTTTGATTTTAGGATAGGTAAAACTGCGATAACGCCCTTTTCCTTTAAATCTTGGTTTCCCTAATTTATCTCCATTTTTGTCTGTTTTCAACCATCTATCAAAGGCGAGTTTTACCCGTTTTATGCAATCCTGCAGGACCTGAGAGTGAATTAGCTTGTATTCCGGAAATTTGTCTTTGGTATTAACCAAATCTTTTTTTTGAGAGTAATAATCTGGAATTTCTCTTAGTTGAGGAATTGGCATTACTAAGGGGCAGGCGTTAACTGGACAGCGATTTTCTTCCCACCATGAGAATCTTTCACCTAACCGATAGTTGTACTGCCAACGTAATAATTCCAACCACATTTCTATGGTGGCTAACTGTTCTTTATTTGGCCTTAATTTATATTGGTAGGCAGTGCGCATGGTGGAAAATTTCCAGGGTTATAGCAAGATAATAATACAAGTTTTTCAATCAGGGCGAAAGCTTCTGCTAGGATTTTGGCCAATTGACTGGGCATCGAACCTATTCAATTTGCTGCCGATTCATCCACCAAATCTGCATATTATGGCGTGAGGCTTCTCGGCGATGCAGCTAAAAAATGTCCGTCTCACAAAACCCATAGCTTTATTTAATTTTCTAGGTATATTTTATTTACCATGGTTTCCAGAGGCTGCTATTCAATAATTGATAATTGATAATGGATAATTGATAATTACCTCTCCCTAAAAGGAAGAGGATTGAATCAAAGGAAAATTTTTTCTTGTTTCTCCTTAAAAGGAGAGGCTTTAAACCTTAATTATTCGGTAAACGAAAACCTCTACAGAATGGCTACCCAAGTTAATCAATGTAGTTTTGCATACTGCATATATAGTAACATTTTTAAATTTCTTTTATTAGATGATACATATAAATATTATTCAGATGCTTCTATTCTTTGATTTTTATTTGAGATAAACAATAATTATTTGTAGCAATAATAAAAACATTTTTTTGATGATTATTGACTGCCTTGCTCATCCTCAGCAGTTATTTGTGTTATATTATACTTGATAATATGGTCAAATTTAGTGTATAAAATATTACTTTAAACACTTAAGACAATGTAAATCAATATTTCAGTTAGCTCGATATAATTACTAAGATAATGGCAAAAAATATTCCTTTCGTTGACCTCAAGCTCCAACATCAACCGTTAAAAACAGAGCTAGAAAATGCCATCCAGGCAGTATTAGATAGGGGAGACTTTATACTTGGTCAGGCAGTAGAAAAATTTGAGTATTCATTTGCAGAAGCTTGTGGAGTGAAAAATGCTATTGGAGTTGCTTGTGGTACTAATGCTATCACACTAGGACTGCAAGCTTGTGGTATTGGTGCGGGTGATGAAGTAATTTTACCTGCTAATACATTTATTGCAACATTAATTGGGGTACTTGATGCTGGTGCTACCCCCGTTCTAGTGGACTGTAATCTTGACAGTGCCTTAATTGACTTAGAAGCAGCTCAAAAGGCCGTCACCCCCAAAACTAAGGTAATATTACCAGTACATCTTTATGGTCAAATGGTAGCTCCTAGTGAATTACAAGATTTTGCTCAAGCTAACAATTTAATTATATTTGAAGATGCAGCCCAAGCTCATTTGGCACAAAGAGAGGGATATCGTGCTGGAAGTATAGGAAAAGCCGCTGCATTTAGCTTTTATCCAAGTAAAAATTTAGGCTGCTTTGGTAACGGAGGAATAGTTATTACTAATGATTCTGAGGTAGCAAATAAAATGCGAACTCTCCGTAATTATGGCGCACCTCGTAAATATGTCCATGAAGAAGTAGGTACTAACAGTAGACTGGATACGATACAAGCCGCAGTACTTAATGTCAAGCTTCCCTATTTAGAGAGTTGGAATAGCGATCGCAACCAAGCAGCTCAAAAATACGACCGCCTCCTCAGTCCAATGAAAGAAAAAGGTATTATTCCCATACAGAATTTCAGTGGGAGTGGGCATATTTATCACTTATATGTGATTCGAGTTACGGACAAATCTCCCATGAACCGCGATACCCTAAAAGATAAGTTAACAGCCGAAGGTATTTCTGTTGGTATCCATTATCCTATACCCTGTCATCTCCAACCAGCCTATCAAAATTTAGGCTACAAACAAGGAGACTTTCCCAATAGTGAAATTCTCTGTCAACAGATTTTATCCCTACCCATGTATCCTGTCATTAGTGAAGAACAAATTAATCAAGTTGTTGAGACAATTAGTAATATTGTCAATAAATAACTGTTAATTATATCTATCTTAAGATTCAGGGTTTTCTCAGAAAAATATCAGCTAAAAACAATTAATTTTAGCTATAAAATAGATGAAAAAGCAGAATAAATAATAAGAGGAGAAGCATCTTTTTTGTGGCTATCTCCAAAGATTAATTATCCCAAAATTAAATTTAAAAAACTTTTCCTGATGGAATGCTCCGCAAAGAGTAATTAGCATATTTGATAAATAACTGAAACTTAGATAAATGCTCTCAAGGAAATTTGAACCCAAACTGAAAGCCAGTGAAATTTGTGAAGTTTTTATCTCAAATATTTATATCGGTCTAAGAGGTTGCCTGAAAAGTTCCATTTGCTACATCCAATGCCCCCTAAATCCACCAAAATTGTGGGACTAGAGCAAGCAAATTGACTCTTTTTCCCCCCAAAGTTGGCTTGCTCGGGGGGCAAAATTCAGTATCAAAAAACTTTTCAGATATTCTCTAAAACTTCAATCTTTAGAATAAATATCAATAAAACTAAAAAATATGCAAACTCGCCAAAAATTCCCCATTGCTATTGAACAAAACATACTCACAATAGCGATCGCCGCTTTAGTATTACTGATGTATGTTCCTCTCATAATTTATTGGTATGATGGCTGGCTAAATAAAAGTATAAGTATAGAACATGAATACTTTAGTCATGGAATAATAGGTCTACCTTTTGCTGGTTATATTGTTTGGAATAATCGCCATAAATGGCAACAATTACCAAATATTTCTCATCCCTTGGGAGCAGTATTATTAGGACTTGGTGGAGCTTGGTATGTAAGTGGTATCCCAGACTTAATCAACTTATCTTTTCCATTAATACTAGCAGGAATTTGTCTTTGGTTTAAAGGAATTCCTGGATTAAAATTAATGGTTATGCCACTAATTTTCGTTTTGCTTGCTAGTCCTAACCATATTCCTTATCTAATAGAACCTTATGCCTTACCTCTACAAAAATTTATTGCTGCAGTAGCTGGCTTTATTTTAAAACAATTAAATATGGATGTTATTGTAGAACAAATATATCTATATGTAGGGGATAGAATCGTCGAAGTTGCCCCTCATTGTGCAGGTTTAAAAATGTTGTTTACCAGCCTCTATGTTTCACTAATGTTACTTTACTGGACTGGCGCTATAGCCAGTCGTGGTAAAACAATTTTTCTACTTTCCAGCACAGTAGTGGTTAGTGTGACTGCAAATATTATCAGAAACACTATACTAACAATTTTTCATGGTACAGCCCAAGATGAAGCTTTTCATTGGTTACATGATGGATGGGGTGGAGATATGTATTCTGCTTGTATGTTGGGCTTATTAGTTTTGATGATGAATTGGATAGACAGTTATTTTACAACATCAGTTGAACCTGCAAATCAGCCTGATTAGGATAATTAGGGTTTGTTGAAAAAGTCTTTTTAGGGAGTAGGGGACCCACCCCTCGCCCCTCCCCCTCCCAGGAGGGGAATAGAGGAGGAACAGAGAATTACAAAGGAGGTAGTCGGTGTGAAGTGTCCCTTGATTTTTCTGCAATTATTCTATCCAAGATCCTAACTTTTTGTAGCTCTGAGGAAGTGAAAACCTAGCACTTTTTTCAATCCAAAAAAGGCTTTAGCCAATATCTATCAATTCTTTGATATTTGATCGGCAAGCCCTAATTATTTATAAGATAGAATTTTGAGATGTATCCTAGTTAAGATAATTATCTAAAAATTAATAAAAATTTCTTTAATTCGATATTTTTATTATTTATGGGTTTAATACCAAGCTAGAAAAAAGAATGCTTAACTTACGAGGCACTTCTTTGAATGTTACAAGTTGACGTGCAGAATGTTAGTTTAAATGTTAAATAATTTCCTGAAATTACCGAAAAATTGTGGTTGAAAGCCTCCACTTTTAAGCTATCCCTGATAAGGAACTCCTGAAACCTTGATGGGAGGGTGGGGAGGATGGGGAGGTGTGGGGAGTGTGGTCCGTAATAATATTCAAAAAAACGTCTAATTCAATACACTTTTCTGAGGAAAAAGCCTCTCAAACGACTTACACATAACTTCTCACTTTTGTCCGCGTTTTATGTTAAGAAAGATGTTTATAAAGCATAGCCTTTTAAGGGGATAATAAAGAAAAATTTTCATGATTAGTCAATCCTATCCATTTTCAAGGAGAGGTAATTGTTAATTATTAATTATTGAATGTAGCATCAAAGTTTGGAGCAGATCAAATCTGACTTTTGACTTTTGATTTTTAACTTAATAACTGTGGAAAACCATTCCCATCCACTTTTTGCTTATTCCTTCTTAGTTTCTGACTTCTTCAATATGGTTTATAGTTTAAAGAATCTGCAAAAGTATAAATTTCCCCAAATAGTATTGCTGGTATTTCTTTTAATCGTTTTAATAGTAGGAACTGTACCTGGTTATGTAGCAGGAAAATGGTCATGGGAAAATACCCCCAGAATTACTAATCTCAAAAGCTTAAGACAAGTAAGAAAAGATGGATTAACTATTCCTGATTGGACAACAACATCTCATCGAGAAATAACAATTGCCGACCACAAATGGTTGCTTCAAAACATTAACTATGAAAATAAATCTGTCATTTTGTTGCTTTTAACTCAAAATGGACCAAAAGACAAACCTCAAGTAGAATGGATGGATATAAATGGGTATTATCGTTGGAAGACTGATTCGTACAAGCGAGTTAGTTTTACCTCACAGACACCTGATGGAGATAGCATTACAGACTCAAGAAAACAAAATATAATAATAGAAGCTAGATTCTTGAGAGGCTGGACAAATCAACAAACCTATGCAGTTATGCAATGGTATGCCTGGCCTGGAGGTGGTAGTCCAGAAACTGGTGATTGGTTTTGGACTGATAGACTAGCTATGGTATCTCGGAATCGCGTTCCTTGGGTAGCAGTAAATATTTTATTTCCAATTGAACCTTTGGGAGATATTGACCCCTATCTGCCACAACTCAAATCTATTGGGCAAAAAATTCAAGCATCATTAACAAAAGAAGCATTCAAATAATCTGCCAATAGTTAGCGATTAAGATTTCAATCGAGATTTCATAAGATAGTAATGTAGGCAAAAATTCGATCGCCAAGTCAGTCAAACTCAATCAGATTAAGCTAGCTCAAACCCTATGATTAACTGCTGTTATCAAAAGTTAACTCCTTTATTATTGGCCAGTCTCTACTCTAGTAGTGTAACTATTTCCTTCGCAACTCTAATTTTTCCCAAAAGAGCTTATGGACAAATCCCATTACCAAATAACTCTCAGCAAAATATTTCACAGCTTAAAGCACCATCCGTAGGTTCTCCCCCCTTAAACCCGAATTTTGACTCAGACCCAGATTTACGATTGAAACGTTACTTACTCGGACCTGGAGACCAACTTTCGATTCAAGTTCAGAGATTTCCAGACCTGAATGTAGCGACAACTATTGGGCCAGAAGGTACTATTCAAATACCTTTAGTAGGAACAGTGCTGTTGCAAGATTTGACAATATTAGAAGCAATAGAAAAAATTACTTCTGAATTAAATAAATTTATCATTAATCCAGAAGTCTCCATATCCTTACTTGTTCAACGTCCAGTCCGAGTCACGATCGCTGGAGAAGTTACAAGACCAGGCTATTATCCAGTAGGAGGAAATTATCAAATTTCAGATGCTTTAAGTGCAGCAGGTGGTACCACTTTTACGGCAGACCTACGAAATGTAGAAGTGCGTAGGACTTTAGCTGATGGATCTGTAGTTACTCAGGGAGTTGATATTTTAACCCCATTACAAATGGGCGGCTCTCCTCCCGATCTACGTCTAGAAGATGGAGACGTAGTGATTGTACCTTATCAGACTTCTATTGTAGCCCAAGATAGCGATCGGGAATTACTAACTAATTATAGCCAAGCAGGTCCATTACCGACTGGTATTGTGACTGTGAATGGGGAAGTAGAAAGACCTGGTTATTATCCTGCAAATCAAGTATCTTCTGCTTTACTCGCTGCTGGTGGAGCATCTCTAACTGCCGATATCCGAAACATTTTAGTACGTCGGAAATTAAGTGATGGTAGTGTGGTTGAAGAAATAATAGATTTATACACTCCCTTGCAAAATTCTACGGAATTGCCTAATATTCTTCTTAAGGATGGGGATGCTGTAATTGTACCTAGATTAAAACCAGGAGCGGATTTTGGTTATGACCGCGATCTAGTAGGGAAATCGACTCTAAGTGCGCCACAAATTACTATTCGTATTTTCAGTAATCCTAACGATACCCTTGCTACTACTACTCTTCCGAACGGTAGTAGATTGATAGATATTCTTAATGGTATAGCATTAGAATCAGCAGATTTGGAAGCAATTAATTTGATTAGATTCGACCGGGACACAAGAAAAATAGTTAGACGCGAACTCAATGGTAAAGATGCAATATTTGGCGATGCTTCTCAAAATATTTTACTTCAGAATGAGGATATAGTTGTTATTGATAGAACATGGATTGATAATATTAACAATCTACTTGAACAGTATACGCTGCCGATCAGGAGTGGCCTGGAATTTGTACTGTTTTTTCGGTCTTTGCAGCAAGATACTTCTAATGTGTTCTTTGGTGGAGGTGGAGGTAATAATAGGAATAGAAACAGGAATAATAATTAATAAGAAAAGAGGGAGTAGGGAACCCACCCCTAACCCCTCCCTGGAGGGGAAAATAATTGACAATTTCTGTAGGATAATTAATTTGATTTTTTATTATTGGAGATTTCTAATAATTAATGAGGGAGAACTTAAGTAATTAGCTAATATAGAATAAAATCTTCAACAGAGCTAAGAGTTAAAATTTCATTTTTAAATATATTAATAAATACTAGATTATGGCTATACCAATTATTAAACGCTATTTAATCGCTTTAGGACTATACAAGTGGGTAGGAGTAGCAACTTTCACTCTAGCAGTAGGTGTTTCAGGAATAATTGCTTTGCAGCCAACTCCAGAAGCAAAAAGTACAATTCTAGGTACATTGAGGCAAGTTAGACCTGTTTTACTATTTTCAGACACTGGTGCTAAAATCCAAGAAAATGCTCAAGCAGTTACTCCAGAAATGCTACTGAATGATGAAGTTCGACAGATAGTAGCAGAACAAATACTGGTAGATCCAAGAAAGCTCAGAGGAGCAAAATTAGCTTTCAAACAAGGCATCTTCTTTTTATCTTATGAAGATACAGATGAAGAAAAAGCTATAAAAATAGTAAACTCCCTGATGGAACAAATAGTGCAGCAAAGCCGAAAAATTAATACTACATCTCAAAGAGCAATTATTGATGAAGTCAAAAAACGTTTACCCGCAGCAATTGAAGAATTGAGAAAAGCTCAACAAGCACAACAGAAATTTGAGAGGGAAGAGGAAGCTTTACTAATTACATCAAGAGCAGCAGGTTTACCAGCAGCGATCGCAGGTAGCCGACAACAACAGGATCAGATTAAACTTCAGTTAGATGGGGTAGAAGCTCAGATTAAGAGTTTAGAAACACAGTTAGGGTTGACAACAGATCAAGCTTATGTAGCACGGGCACTGGCAGCAGACCCAATTATAGCTCAACTACGAGTGCAGTTGTATCAAGTAGAAAATGAGTTAGATAAGTTATTATTAGATTTTACAGAAGAATATCCAGCTGTAGTTGAGTTGCGTAGGCAAAAACAAGTTGCAGAGCAACAACTACAGCAACGTGCTACAGAAGTATTAGGGGGGAATGGTATAGCAGCGCCATTAAGAAAGGTAGATCAAATTCGAGTAGATGCTTCTTTAGACCCCACAAGACAACAGTTAGCGGAAGCCTTAATATCTCTGGAAACTCAGCAGGAGCAACTACAAAAACAACTACAAACAACAATTCAAATTGAGCAAGACTTGCTAGCTGAGTATGCTACTATTCCTGATAAGCAATTAGAATTAACTCAGTTGCAAGAAGAAGTTGCCATCAAAAAGTCTCGTTTGGATAAGATGCGAGTGACTTTAGAAGATGCTGAAGCAGCGGAGGCAGAGATAATTAGCAGTCTAGCTATTGCTCAGAAAGCTGGTGTTGCCAAGAAGGGTGAAGCAGGAGGAGAAAAAAGTATGCCTTTGATGTTGGCAGTAGGGGGACTAGCAGGCATAGTTGTTGGTGGAGGCTTAATTTTTGTTTTGGGAATGCTTTCTGGCAAGTTCTATTCTTGGGAAGAAATTCAAACAGCATTAAAGGAAAAAGATGTACCATTGTTGGGTTTGTTGCCAGATGTGATATTTTTTGACAACATAGAAGATATGGATGCAGAGGAAATGCCCTTATTAGTTGAGCATAATTCTCCTTATCTTGAATCTTATGAAAAGTTACGGACAAATTTACAACGTCAAGGAACTAAACCTCTGAAAGTTTTGCTGTTGAGTAGTGGAGCAAAAGGGGAAGGTAAAACATTTTGTGCTTATAATTTAGCGATCGCTGCTGCACGAGCAGGTCGGCGGACACTTTTAATTGAGGCAGACTTAAGATCTCCTTCAAAAGTTCAATCTCTTAAAATTGTTCCCGACCCACAGAGAACTATTGAACCTCTTCGTTATTACAGTGACATTAATGATTGTATCCAACCAGTGCCACAGGTAGAAAATTTGTATGTCATCCCTAGTCCGGGCCCGGTGAAACAAGCAGGAGGTATTATTGAATCAAGTGAGATGAAAAGGTTACTTTCTGATTCGCGACATCGTTTTGATTTTGTGGTCCTTGACTCTCCTTGCATCAGTAAAAACAATGATGCTTACATGTTAGAACCTTATACTGATGGCATGATTATTGTGGCTAGGCCACATTTCACTATATCAGGTGTACTAGCAGAGGTCATAGAACAGTTAACAGGTGATGATGAAGACGAATCTGGTAAATATATTCCTAAGCTTTTGGGGGTTGTGGTCAACGCGGCTGATATTCCTATAGATGTGCCATTGGAACAATTTGATGATTTGGATATACCCGAACCACAGTTGGCTGACTCACGGAGAACATCTAGTCTTGAAACTGGAGTGGGAACATTGGTTCGCGATCGATGAACAAAGGTAGAAGGTAGAAGGCAGAAGGCAGAAGGAAAAATTGGTTGGGGTATAAAACCCTATCGAATTGTAGGCAGTGCGAGTGATACTGGGATTTTATACCAAATTCGTTTAATTAATTAGGTATAAAAAATGTGCCATCTTCAACCATTACCAAACATTTTGCCTACTCCCCTGCTCCCCCACTCCCCTACTCCCCTGCTCCCCTACTCCCTACTCCCCTACTCCCCTACTCCCTAAAAATACTTTTCCCGCAAACACTAAGTATTTGTGTCTGGCGAGGAAAATAATCCAAACAAAGGACCTAGAATAGCTCCAAAGACAAAGCCTCCAGCATGAGCCCAATAAGCTATACCACCTCCTTCCATGCCAATATTGGCTGGTGTGTTAAGACTAGCAAAACTATAAAATGCTTGCTGCAAAAACCAAAAACCTAGGAAAAAGAATGCTGGAATACGAACAGTGGTAATAAAAAATCCTAGGGGTAATAATGTGAGAACCTTAGCTTTGGGAAATCTGATAATATATGCTCCCATCACACCGGCGATCGCTCCACTTGCACCCAAAGTGGGAATAGCTGAACCGGGTGAGAAAAACCACTGAGATAAAGATGCTAATACACCACAAGCGAGATAAAAAATTAAAAATTTCACATGACCTAAACAGTCTTCTACATTATTGCCAAAAATCCAGAGGAATAGCATATTTCCACCCAAATGCAACCATCCTCCATGTAGAAACTGGGAACTGAATAGAGTAAGCCATTCAGGAAATTGGGAAGTTGGCAGTGGAACTGAACAAGTATTGCTGAGTTGACAAGGAACTACAGCCCAAGAATAAAAAAACTGCCTAAGTTGAATATCTGACAAACTAATCTCGTACAAAAATAATAGGACATTAGCTACAATTAAGCCGTATACTACAAAGGCTGTTTTGCTAGTAGGGTTTTCGTCGTTTAGTGGAACCACAGTTATCTTTCCTATTTTGCAACTTGTTAACTAATAATAGTCGTGTCTATACCACTATGTTCTTCTTTGCTACTTCTTATGGAAAATTTTTAGATATAAGTTAAAAGTAGTTTCAATGATTTTAATTGAAATCCATACACCACTCTTTCCAGAACTTCTCAAGTCTCAATAGTTATTCAGGAGGGTGTTTTTTAATTTCTCAGTAAGGATATTAGTCTGAAGTTTCCTAGTGCAGAATGGCGGAAATAACTGACCAGTTACAAAATCGCGCGAACAATTACAAATCAAAAATGATTGACTGTCAGATGTGCATCTTGCATTCTGAGGAAACCTCGCCAATTAGCACTCGCTTTTGTACGGGCGCCATTCGGCAGCTTTGCGTCAGCAAATGGCCATTCGCCGCTACTGACTTTTAACTTCCGCGTAGCGGCACTAGAACGATGTCAATTTTGTTCAACCCCTTCTGCTCCCCAAGCAGGAGCTTTTTGTGCAGCTCTCAAAATAAATGCGCCCATCTGTTCTACTTGAGCTTGAGACATCCAGTTTTCAGTAACTTGACGACAAAAATAAGTATAATCACTACCGTCATATATCATAGGGTCTCTGAAGAAAGCAACTAAATTATTAATATTGTCTCGTGGTGGTGTTGCTCCTTCTAAGTTTTTGAGGGATAGAGATATTGGAGGGTTGACTAAATTTGCTCCTCCTACATGACAGTTAAGGCAATTTTTGGCAAACATCTGTTTGCCTGTAGATAAATCTTCAGCAGAAAATTTCTTTGTTTCACCTTGTTCATTTAGTTTAATTTCTACTGGTTGTTTAGCGTCTAAATATCTTTCTACATAGGAATCTACAGCAGCTTCTGCCGATGGAGTATCAAAAATTATTACTTGAATAATAATTAATATAGCTAGCATAAAACGAATCAGTAATGATTTATTCAACATACTATTTTTCTGACTTTAGTTAACTACAAATCTAGAATAATAAATAATTGATTTTAGATTAGGGTTTAATGAAGAAAAAACTAATTTTTTGTCTCCCATCAAAAAACCAATAATCTAAAATCATCAATCAATAGACTTCTTGCAAAAGTATTAATTAAATAGATTCAAGATATGAAATTAACAATTTCATCTCCCTATTCCCTATTCCCTCACAGGAGTGCGCGTTCCCTCTCTTGGTCAGCATTCCGCAAGCGAGCTGGCGTCGTCGCGGGGTCTGACCGCTTGCGTCTGACGCCGACGCGGGGTCGCACCGCTATTCCCTCTTCTCTGACTTCTGCAAGAAGTCTAATATTTCAAAGAAAAAGGAATTTTAACGGAATATTTTACCGCCACCCCATTGTTTGCCTAAAACTTTAGGTTGTACGAGAATGTAACCAGCGACCGCGTATAAATCATCCTCTGTGAGATTTCTCATTTCTGGATAAATATCTGCACTCTTAATGCTGGGATGAAACTCAAATATCTCAGTCTCCCCATCATAGGTAGTAGGATTTTGCATGTAGTCTATGAGACCTTCTATGTTATCTCGTGACGGATAGGCTAAAGCTAAAGCTTCTGGACCAAGGCCAATATCAGGATTAGTTTTGGTTATTCCTCCCACATGACACTGAGAACAAACATTATTAAATACCTGTTTGCCTCTGGCGTATTCCTTAATCTTAAGTACAACTTTTTCACCTTCCTCATTCAGAGGTAGAGTCCGGTCATTATCTGTTAATTCGGCGGCTGTGGCAACGTTAACGAACGTTTGAAACGTCAGAAATACAATGGCAACTACAGCTATGAAAAATTTTTTCAACATTCTTCTCCTTAAAACTGGCAAGTTAATCAAGTGACAGCTCCCGTCGCTAAACTCTTGCGAGCTATAGCGCGGGGTTCTCGTTGACTCCCGGCAACCCGTCGGACAATTTCACGTTCGCGCAGCGGCTCCGCAGGAGAAACTTTGGTTTTACTTCCCCGTGCTGCCACCGGAGAAGGAGTAGAGATTAATTTCTTGCTCTACCTACGTTCGGTGAAAGTTTTACATACAATCAAGCTGTATTTTGAATGCACAATTCCTTGTAAAACCCCCTACCTTCTGTTGTCTAGGTTCATTTTGTAGGTGGCGGTTAGCTATTGAAATAACTTTACCTACATCATTTATTTGACCAGCATTTGGTCCACCATTCATCACGTCGCTAATCCGGAAGGATATAGCGCTGGGCTTCTGGTGGTTGGTGCTAAAACAGATATATTTATTACTTCAGATTTACTGAACTTTGATCTAATTTTTATTTATCAGTGGCAGTGTGTCAATTAGTCAAGTATTTAACAACTCTAATCAAGAATTGGATTTCTGTTCTTGGGCTAATAAATGAGACATGATTGCTTTAGCATCTTCTAAGGCCAAACGAGTCTGAGGGTGCTTATAAGAAATCCTCATTTGGTCACAAAGACGAAGTACTTCGTCTACATGGACATTAAAGTCTTCTGCTATTTCCTGGATTGATATATCTGCGAAACCCATAAGATTTTTTCAATTTATAAATAATTAAAAAAAAATTCCTTGAAGCACTGAGAATCTAATTCTGAGGCATGGTTTGAATTTTGTTGTCGTTTGTAATGGAATTATGTTGTTCTGCCTGAAAGGGTAAATGGCAGTATGGCCCTGTTTCTAATGATTGAGTAGAAGTAGGAGCAGTAGGATGAGTTTTATGAAGGCGAATTAACTGAGCCAGAGTTTTCTTTAGCTGAGTACGAGGTACTATTATGTCTATGAAACCATGTGCCAGTAGATATTCAGAGGTCTGAAAGTTTTCAGGTAGCTTTTCACGGACAGTTTGTTCGATAACTCGTCGTCCAGCAAAACCTATTGTGGCTTTTGGTTCAGCGATAATAATATCTCCAAGCATGGCAAAACTTGCAGTAACGCCACCTGTAGTTGGATGGGTTAAAACTGGAATATATAGCAGTTTCTCTTCTCTATGACATTCTAAGGCTCCGGATATTTTGGCCATTTGCATCAGGCTCAACATTCCCTCTTGCATTCTGGCCCCACCAGAAGCACAAATAATTATTACAGGTAAGCGCTCTTTAGTAGCTTGTTCAATTAATCTAGTCAGTTTTTCTCCAACAACTGACCCCATACTTCCTCCCATAAATTGGAAGTCCATCACTCCCAAAGCTACGGGTTCAGCTTCGATGTTGCCGATGCCTGTTTGTACGGCATCTAAAAGTCCTGTTTTTCTTTGATATTCTGCGAGACGATCGCTATATGCTTTGCGATCGCGGAATTTTAAAGGGTCTGTCCCTCTAATTTTTTCGTTAATTGCCATCCATGTGTTACTATCTATCAAATGCTGAATCCTTTCATTGCCGGATATTTTCATGTGGTATCCACATTCGAGACAAACCATTTGATTAGCTTGGAGGTCTTTGGTATAAGTTAAAGCACCACAAGCTTCACATTTGATCCACAGTCCATCAGCAATTTCTCGTTCAGGTCTCTGTTGAGAGTTCTGGACTGATTTTTGACGATTTGCAAACCAATCAAATAGAGACATTAAAATAATTTAGAATTAGTTGTTAAGTGATTAAGTTTTTTGCTAAAGCGTTGTGTTTTTCACCTATTCAGGTTAATAAGTATAGAGAATATAGAGCTATGACGATGGGCTAATACAAAATCAACTAAGGTTGTTTTGATTCAAAAAAATTCTGTCATAGTTTTAAAAGTTTGGCTTAAAATTCTGTTTATTCTACTTAGTTTTTGTCTGCTTAGAAAAGTTATAGTCCTAAGTATCTATACTTTGCATCTCCTGAGTAATACACTCTATATAAGAATGATTGAATTCATCCAGAAAAATCAGGATGAGAATCCAGGGAAAAATAGATTGAAGTAAGTTGATAATATATCATCACCCCAGATAACAGTCAAACCAGCTCCCATTGCTAAACAAGGCCCGAATGGCATTGGTTGTTTTCGGTCTAGCCAACCTAGGGCGATCGCTCCTCCACCTACAAATGCTCCCATAGTACAGGCGAGAAAACAAGTTAATAGTAGATATTTCCAACCTAACCAAGCTCCTATCATGGCTGCTAGTTTGGCATCTCCTCCACCCATAACTGTTTGTCCGAAACCTATGGAACCAAATATGGAGATTAAGTCAAACAACCATAAACCAACGACTGCGCCGATAATACCAACCATTAAAAAATTGATTAGATTATTTTCTTGAATATTTGTCTCTAATGTGGTAAGCAACTGGAAGCCTAGACCCAAGACTAATCCAGATTTTGTGAGAGAGTTAGGTAAAGTCATGGTGTCTAAGTCAATCATAGACAGAGCAAGTAGCCAACTGAAAAAAGTCCAATAACCTAAGGTGGGAATTGTAGTTCCAAATTTCCAGAAAACGAGCAAAAATAAGAAACTTGTGATGACTTCTACTAAGGGATAGCGGATAGAAATTGGGCTGTGACAATGGCTACAACGTCCGCCTAACCATAACCAAGCAAATATGGGGATATTTTCCCAGGGTTTTAATTTACTTTTACAACGGGGGCAATGAGAGGGGGGCAAAAGTATAGATAATTTAGAAGGTATGCGATAAATGACGACGTTGAGAAAGCTGCCAATGGATGCACCAAGGGCAAAGACAATGAGAGTAAGAGGCCATATTATTAGTAAGTCCATATTTGGTTGAATAGTTTCGTTAAAGGAGTCAGGAGTCAGGAGTCAGGAGTCAGGAGTCAACCCACCCCTCGCCCCTCCCCTCCCAACCCACCCCTAACCCCTCCGGTGGAGGGGAGGAAGTAGGGGGAATGGCCATTCGCCCCTACAGGAGTCAGGAAGGAAGAAAGAATAAGAAAGAGAAAGCTGGCGTACAACTTCATTAAAGGAGTCAGGAGTCAGGAGAGAAGAAAGAATAAGAAAGAGAAAGTTTTTTGTTTGCTGGCGCACAACGCATCCTATCTCCTGGGTCGAAACTGCGCTAAGGTCATACTAACGCAAACGTTAATGTGGAGCGCGGAACGGAGTTCTATCGTTAATTATCCGGACATGATATAAGTCCATATTTGGTTAATAGATTTTTGATTCAATTAGGTCTACAGGGACGAAAAGTTCACCTGGTAATAAAATTGGCTGGTGAGAGAATATTAGACTAGCTCTGTAACTGACAGGACTAATAGCTACACCAAAGGGAAGTCTAAGTAGGTCAGGATGAGTTTCCAGATAAGTGCGATAGAGTAGTTTAGCCAATTTCTGTAGGGATGGGGGGAGTAATAAAGCAATAGTTGGATCTAAGTATTTTGCTGGTCTTTTTTGTGTAGCGTTTACCACGAGAAACCCTGATTTTAAAAGTCAAAAGTCAAAATTTTAAAAGTCAAAAGTCAAAAGTCAAAAGTCAAAAGTAAGAACTACAGAAGTTAAAAGTAAGAAGTTAAAAGCAAGAAGTCAAAAAGAAGAAGTACAGGAGTACAGGAGTCAGGAGTCAGAATTTACTCATGTTTTCACTTGAAATTAACTACTATAAGAATTGTCACAACTAATTTAGAATTGCTATAGGACTACTGGACTGACACACCTAAAATGTTGCAATAGTAGGGGCGGGTTCCACGTTAAATTAATGAATCTTAACCAATTAGATGAACCCACCCCCATCCCAATAATCTAATGCATAAAATTAGCTGTGTCAGTCTAATCCCATTTTCCTACTTTACTATTCCCTATTCCTTATTCCCCTTATACCTTTTTCATAGCACTTGGTCTCCACATCCCAGATAAAAAAACTATAGTTGTTAATCAAAAATGCACTTTGATATTTACCAATATTTTTTAGGGTTGGATAAGTTGGCTGAATATAGTGGTATTAATCTTAACTTTGAAATTAAAATATACAACAGATATCTCCAATAATCAAAAATAAAATTAATTATTGTACATAAATTATCAATTTTTCCTCCTACTCCCTCTTTGATGGAGATTCTATTATAAAATATAGTTGTCAATCAAAAATGCACTGCGATTTTTACCGAGTTTTTTGAGGGTTGGATAAGTTGGCTGAATATAGTGGTATTAATCCTAACTTTGAAATTAAAATATACAACAGATATCTCCAATAATCAAAAATAAAATTAATTATTGTACATAAATTATCAATTTTTCCTCCTACTCTCTCTTTTGTGGAGATTCTATTATAAAATATAGTTGTCAATCAAAAATGCACTGCGATTTTTACCGAGTTTTTTGAGGGTTGGATAAGTTGGCTGAATATAGTGGTATTAATCCTAACTTTGAAATTAAAATATACAACAGATATCTCCAATAATCAAAAATAAAATTAATTATTGTACATAAATTATCAATTTTTCCTCCTACTCACTCTTTGATGGAGATTCTATTATAAAATTGCGATTTTTACCGAGTTTTTTGAGGGTTGGATAAGTTGGCTGAATATAGTGGTATTAATCCTAACTTTGAAATTAAAATATACAACAGATATCTCCAATAATCAAAAATAAAATTAATTATTGTACATAAATTATCAATTATTTCTCCTACTCTCTCTTTTGTGGAGATTCTATTATAAAATATAGTTGTCAATCAAAAATGCACTGCGATTTTTACCGAGTTTTTGAGGGTTGGATAAGTTGGCTGAATATAGTGGTATTAATCCTAACTTTGAAATTAAAATATACAACAGATATCTCCAATAATCAAAAATAAAATTAATTATTGTACATAAATTATCAATTATTTCTCCTACTCTCTCTTTTGTGGAGATTCTATTATAAAATATAGTTGTCAATCAAAAATGCACTGCGATTTTTACCGAGTTTTTTGAGGGTTGGATAAGTTGGCTGAATATAGTGGTATTAATCCTAACTTTGAAATTAAAATATACAACAGATATCTCCAATAATCAAAAATAAAATTAATTATTGTACATAAATTATCAATTTTTCCTCCTACTCCCTCTTTGATGGAGATTCTATTATAAAATATAGTTGTCAATCAAAAATGCACTGCGATTTTTACCGAGTTTTTGAGGGTTGGATAAGTTGGCTGAATATAGTGGTATTAATCCTAACTTTGAAATTAAAATATACAATTGAAAATGAAAGCTGTCGAAGAAAAGATTAGGACAGATCGACAGCTTAAAACTCAGACAAAGTAAGATTTTTCCTTCTTTCTTCCTTCTTTCTTCTTTCTTCTTCCTTCTTCCTTCTGCAATAACATAAATACTACTAAAATTATTATGGGAAATTTTTGTTTGCAAGCTCCCTTTCAACCTACTGGTGACCAACCAGGAGCGATCGCTCAATTAACTTCTAATATTCAAACCGGACATAATTTTCAAACATTACTAGGAGCTACTGGTACGGGTAAGACTTTTTCTATAGCTTCTGTAATTGAAAATGTTGGCAGACCGACGTTAGTTTTGGCTCATAATAAAACATTGGCTGCTCAATTGTGTAATGAGTTAAGGGATTTTTTTCCTAATAATGCGGTTGAGTATTTTGTTAGTTATTACGATTATTATCAACCGGAAGCTTATATTCCGGTGACGGATACATATATAGAAAAAACTGCTTCTATTAATGATGAAATTGATATGTTGCGTCACTCAGCAACTCGGTCTCTTTTTGAACGTCGAGATGTGATTGTTGTTGCTTCTATTAGTTGTATTTATGGTTTGGGAATGCCTGCTGAATATTTAAAAGCTGCTATTTCTTTGCAAGTGGGAGAAGAAATTAATCAACGACAAATTTTGAGAGATTTAGCGACAGTTCAATACAGCAGAAATGATTTAGATTTAGGTCGAGGAAAGTTTAGAGTTAAGGGTGATGTTTTGGAAATCGGACCTGCTTATGAGGATAGAGTTATTCGGGTAGAATTTTTTGGGGATGAAATAGATGCTATTCGTTATGTTGACCCTGTAACTGGAAAGATTATCCAAAGTTTAGAGTCTTTAAATGTTTATCCGGCGCGTCACTTTGTTACTCCTGAAGAAAGGTTAGAAGCAGCTTGTAATGATATTGAAGCAGAATTAGATGAGCAATTAGAGGAGTTAGAAAAGGCAGGAAAGTTGTTAGAAGCTCAACGTTTGGAACAGCGTTGTAGATATGATTTGGAAATGCTGCGGGAGGTGGGATATTGTAATGGGGTGGAAAATTATTCTCGGCATTTAGCAGGTAGAAAAGCAGGAGAACCGCCGGAATGTTTGATTGATTATTTTCCGGAAGATTGGTTATTAATTATTGATGAATCTCATGTGACTGTTCCACAAATTCGCGGAATGTATAATGGCGACCAAGCTAGGAAAAGAGTTTTAATTGAGCATGGATTTCGTTTGCCTAGTGCTGCGGATAATCGACCTTTAAAATCAGAGGAATTTTGGCAAAAGGTTAATCAATGTATTTTGGTTTCTGCTACTCCTGGAAATTGGGAAATAGAAAAGTCTGAGGATAGAATTGTTGAGCAAATTATTCGTCCGACTGGTGTTGTTGACCCGGAAATTTTTGTGCGTCCGACTGAGGGTCAGGTTGATGATTTATTGGGTGAAATTAGGGAAAGGGTTAAGCTGGAAGAGAGGGTTTTAATTACGACTTTAACTAAGCGAATGGCTGAAGATTTGACTGAATATTTGCAGGAGCAAAATGTGAGGGTTCGTTATTTGCATTCGGAGATTAATTCTATTCAGAGAATTGAGATTTTACAGGGGCTGAGAGAGGGAGAGTTTGATGTTTTAATTGGGGTTAATTTATTACGGGAAGGTTTGGATTTGCCGGAGGTTTCTTTAGTAGCTATTTTAGATGCGGATAAGGAGGGATTTTTACGGGCGGAACGTTCTTTAATTCAGACTATTGGTAGGGCGGCGCGTCACGTCCGGGGTCAGGCTATTTTATATGCTGATAATTTGACGGATAGTATGATTAAAGCCATAGATGAAACGGAAAGAAGGCGAGGTATTCAGTTGGCATATAATAAGATGAATAATATTACACCGAAGCCTATTGTTAAGAAACAAAGTAATGCAATTTTGGCGTTTTTGGATGTGTCGCGGCGTTTAAATTCTCAACAGTTGGAAGAGGTTTATGAACAGGTGGATGAGTTGTCTTTGGATGATGTTCCAGAGTTGATTAAAAAGTTAGAAAGTCAGATGAAGGAAGCGGCAAAAAATTTAGAGTTTGAAGAGGCGGCTAAATTGCGGGATAGAATTAAATATTTACGGGATAAATTAGTTGGTCGTTAGGTGAAATAGATTTCTGTACTAGAACAATTCTAAATTAAGAACAGAAGATTAGTAATATGGTAATTGTCAGGTTAGTCAGATATTTACAGCAGATTCCAAGTATATAAAGTACACATATTAATAATTGAATGTTCCCAGTGCGAGCATCTTGCTCGCGCGGGTTTACCTGACCAAGGTGGAATTCGCTGTAAGTCTTTTCTGAAAAGAAAATTATTGTCTTACTTGTTGTCTAATGTTCAGTTTTTAATGGAGAACTTTCATGTTAAAAACTCTTACTGATATTTTAACTGACTATAAATTTTTTCTGGAATTATTTCTTTCTGTTCCATTTGCCATACTTGCCAATTTGTTAACTCCCAAAATTGATAAATTTCTCTCATCTCGCAATTCCCAAATTGAGAAATTTCTTTCATCTCGCAATTCTCAATTAAAACAAAAGAGAATTATAAAAATCAAGCAAGAGTATCAAAAGGTTAAACAATATTATGAAAATAGAATGATGCTGGTTGAGTATCTTTTAGCTAATATCTTAGAGACTATAAGTTTAGCTGTTGTAATAATTTTATATGTTACTGTTATTGATTCTCTTTTTCCTGCTAGTATGTCAGCAAATTCTCTATCAAAAATATTTGTAATTTTGGGTTCACTCGTTATTGTAAATTGGACGACAAATGCACTTAAGATTTATACAAAAGTGAAACACTATAACGATTATCAAAAAGAAGTATCAGATATTATTCAGGAATAAAATACTTTAATTATTATTTGACAAACAGGTAGATTAATTATCTTTGGATGATGTTCCAGAGTTGATTAAAAAGTTAGAAACTCAGATGAAGGAAGCGGCGAAAAATTTAGAGTTTGAAGAGGCGGCTAAATTGCGGGATAGATTAGTTGGTCGTTAGGTGAAATAGATTTCTGTACTAGAACAATTCTAAATTAAGAACAGAAGATTAGTAATATGGTAATTGTCAGGTTAGTCAGATATTTACAGCAGATTCCAAGTATATAAAGTACACATATTAATAATTGAATGTTCCCAGTGCGAGCACCTTGCTCGCGCGGGTTTACCTGACCAAGGTGGAATTCGCTGTAAGTCTTTTCTGAAAAGAAAATTATTGTCTTACTTGTTGTCTAATGTTCAGTTTTTAATGGAGAACTTTCATGTTAAAAACTCTTACTGATATTTTAACTGACTATAAATTTTTTCTGGGATTATTTCTTTCTGTTCCATTTGCCATACTTGCCAATTTGTTAACTCCCAAAATTGATAAATTTCTCTCATCTCGCAATTCCCAAATTGAGAAATTTCTTTCATCTCGCAATTCTCAATTAAAACAAAAGAGAATTATAAAAATCAAGCAAGAGTATCAAAAGGTTAAACAATATTATGAAAATAGAATGATGCTGGTTGAGTATCTTTTAGCTAATATCTTAGAGACTATAAGTTTAGCTGTTGTAATAATTTTATATATTACTGTTATTGATTCTCTTTTTCCTGCTAGTATGTCAGCAAATTCTCTATCAAAAATATTTGTAATTTTGGGTTCACTCGTTATTGTAAATTGGACGACAAATGCACTTAAGATTTATACAAAAGTGAAACACTATAACGATTATCAAAAAGAAGTATCAGATATTATTCAGGAATAAAATACTTTAATTATTATTTGACAAACAGGTAGATTAATTATCTTTGGATGATGTTCCAGAGTTGATTAAAAAGTTAGAAACTCAGATGAAGGAAGCGGCGAAAAATTTAGAGTTTGAAGAGGCGGCTAAATTGCGGGATAGAATTAAATATTTACGGGATAAATTAGTGGGTAATAGGGAGTAAGTTTTAGGTATTAGTTATTTGAATAATTTTGTCAGACTTATTATTATTGTCAGGTGAAAATTATGTCGAAAACGAGTAATGTTAAAGATTGAATCTCACAAATGCTTATATAGAAGTGGCTAAATTAAATAAGGCTATCTTAGGATAGAGTTAATCTTAAAACTAAATCATTGATAAAAGTATGGAAATGGATGAAAGAACTCAAGGTGCTTGGATTATTCATCATACTGATAAACTCCAAGATATGAAATATGCTGCCAATGATTATGAGACTATTAATCTTGCGGGAAAGTGTGGTTTATTACTATCTAGTTTGGCTGCTTCTGAAGAAAAGTCTATATCTAAGGAGAGGTTAAACACCTTAGCTAAGGCAGCTCATATTAGCTTAAAAATGGAGCTGCCAGTTATATTAGATAAACTTGAAAAGCAAAAATTAATCAGCTCCAGCTCTACTGAAATTCATATTCTAGGACTGACTACTTCTGCTACATTGGAACATACAACATCGATTTTTTATGATTAAAATCCAGATAATACTGAAATTGCTGTTATAGATATATCAGAAAAAATTTCTGAATTACCACAGGGGTATAAAAAGCAAAAGAATATATAAGTGACACTTACAAAATATCTAATAAAAAAACTGATGATTTGCTAATTGGTTCAGAAGAAATTGGATTTATAGATGCAGCTAGTGTAGATGATTCTAGAAAAATTTTATTTAATGGTAATTTACTTAGGCATGATGATATAGCAATATGATTTGAGTTGTGAGATATTGGAGACTTTTGTTCTAGGTATGGAGGGAATAGGTATGGAGGGAAGAAACGAATACATAAGAATAAAAAAACTGCTATATTCTATGCTTTAAAAAAAACACCTCAATTCTCACATCTGATTCCTGATTGCTATATAAGGAAAATTAATGCCGTCTGTTCTTATTTATCTGAATCAGAAACGAGGAGAATGAAGGAACTAGATGAACTTCTGAAATATCAAAGCTGTTTGCCTTTAGATATCGCACAATAAATTATTGAAGAGAAACTATTTAGGAAATTAAATTCTATAGGTATATATGATGTCAATACTGTGACCAATGAACTAGGTAGACACAAATTTGTAACCAAACTATCAGCATTTTCAAAGTTTGGTAACTCTGCTGTTGAAGACGCATTTGATTTAGCTAAATTATTTGTAACATCTTTAACATTTGGCATGACGAAAAGTCATTCTTATAGAGGAAAAATTACGTAAGCATTCAGCTATTAGCATTCAGTTAGCCTCTTACAGAGGAACTGCGTTATCAGCTTTTAAACGTACAGGACTTACTAAGGTTATCTGATAACCTTTTTCTTTTGCGCGGAATGCAGAAGCAAATATATTTCACTCCTTAGAGACTTAGGTGCGATAATGAGCTAATAACTCATAGCTGATAGCTGATAGCTGACCGCTGAATGCTTACAAAATTACAATGATTCAGAGACTTATGGAAAAGCTAATTGATGGAGAATGGGTTGGTCCAGCAACAGCTATTGGAAACGACTATAAAGTGTTAGAACTTCGTGGTGTAATTCAGGTTAAAGTCTCTCTAAAAGATTCAAATATGTACAATATGAAACTTTTGAAAAAAGATGTTGGAGAATTAGCTTTAAAAGTAATTAATGATGGTGATATTAGCACTGAAGCACTTATTTCAATTCCTAGTGCTTCAATAACAAACTATATAGCTCCTGAGCAAAATAGAACTTACGAAAGAAAGTCACAAAACTCACAAACGGGAAAAAATATTGCAGAATTATTAGATGTGTTGAGAAGTGGTAAATAGTTGATTATCAAGCAAGAACTTGGCAAAGGTGAAACGTAGGCATTCAGCTATTAGCATTCAGCTATCAGCTTTTGAACATATTCAAGAAATTACTAAGGTTAGCTGAAGACATTTTTTTTATAAGTTTTAATTCTCCTCGAAGACTAATTCCTCTTTTGAGCTGATAATGAGCTAATAACTCATAGCTGATAGCTGTTAGCTGACGGCTGAATGCTTACGGTGAAACAGCAGAAGAAGCACTTAGGAACTATTTTATTGAGCAAGGTTATTTTGTAGTTCGTTCACTTCCATTTGCGTATAATCAAATTGACATTACAGATGTTGATTTGTGGTTATATAGTAAAGCTTCAGCTTTTTCTAGAAAACGGACTAATGTTGACATTAAAAACAAAAAGAATCCTAGAGCATTTAAAAGAATAATTTGGGCTAAGGGTTTACAGACTACTTTAAAATTAGAAAGAGCTATTGTTGCTACAGCATCCACAAAAGATGAAGCTCATAAATTTGGTTTGGCAAATAATATTATTGTGATAACTGGTGATGTGTTAAAACAAATAATTTCTCGAAGAGTTAACTCAAATAGAATTACAGAATAAAATTTTATTTCAGATATATTGACTCAAAATGTTGAAAAAAAAGAAGATGATTATAAAAGAAGATATCAGATGTCAAAAGGTAGGCTTTTGAGCGATATGAACTTTAATGGTTGTAATGAATATCTCCAAGAAATAAAGTTTTTTCTAGAACAAACTATGACAAAAGCAGATAATAATATCAGTCTTCTAAGGCTTTTATATATCAATACAACCTTTTTACTAATTTGTACTGACTTTGTTATTAAAGGATTTATTTCTGTTGATGTAAAAACTAGAATTGAAATTTTACAGAATGGATTTAATTATGGAGAGAGAGGTAAAGAACGTACAGAAAGCATAACTAATGCTGCTATTAAATTAGCATCTTCAGTAATAGTAAATAAAAGTATTGCTACAACCCTTAAAAGAGAAGTTGATAAACAAACTAAGGATAGAGCTGTTGAAATTTTGTCAGATTATTTTGCTAAAACTACTAATATGAATTCCTTGTTTAAAAATGCTAGCTTATTTGAGTTTCATGCTTATTCTCAAGTTGTTACAACACCTTCACAACTCCCAATAGAGCTGCAAAGTATAATCGGTTTATTGACTGATTTTTTCCGAATAGATAGAAAAAAATCTTGAATCTATAAATTTATTAAGTCTCTAGTAAATAATTCTTAAAAAAGCAGCGAACAAATTGGAATTTGAGGAGACAGCTAAATTGCGCGATCGGATTAAATATTTACTTAAATATTTACGGGATAAATTAGTGGGTCATTCTTGAAATTTATCAAAAAAACAAAATAATTATAGATCGGAAATGCGATGGCGTATTTTTTCCTGTTTTTTTACCTGGAGTTACTTTTGTAGTTTCAACTTTTGATAATATGCATGCTTTTTACTTGAAATATTTTCCCCACCTTTTTTGACATTCTGCTTTGACTCATTCACGAGCATCACCTTCAAATTTTTGCTTTTCTGCTTCTGAAAAATACCTTTCATGCATTTCTCAAACTTTTCCTGAATAATCTTGACAAAATTCTCTTAAATTTTCACTCAAATCACTCAGAATGACCCAGTTAAAAGTAATCCTTGTACCTATTTTCTTATTGAAACTGACTCAGATAAAAAACTCCTATTTTCATTTATTCAATAATATACTTATTCCTTACAGCTCAGGACTACTTTTAACATTAATAATCTCCTCAAAAAAAAACGTTGTTTTTGAGCATTAAATTACCTTGAAGGATAAAAAGTTTAAACTATTAATTTATGCTGTTAAACCCTGACATTTATAGATTCGGTCATCTGTTCAACAATTAATAATTAATAATTAATTAGGGTTTGCTGATTAATTTTCAAAGTATTGATAAATATAAGGTATTATACCAATTCCCATGCATTATTGCTATACTTGGGCAGTACTTCAGTTGTCAACTAATCAGTACAAGCAAAACACTTTGCATGCTAATTTCAGCTAAGTTAATGTTAATTATTCTTATTTTTGCTTCTCCCCCACTCCCCTACTCCCCTACTCCCCTACTCCCCTGCTCAACAAAATGTAGAAAAGTTTTTGAGAAATGGTATTAGCCTTTTTGGGGTTCAAAAAAGTGCCAGCTTTTCGGTACAAAGAGCTGCAAAAAGCTAGTATTTTGGGCTGACTATAGTAGAACAATCTTGGGACAATTATTACTCCTACCTCTTCTATAATTCCCATTTCTCCTGAATTCTGAATTCTGAATTCTGACTCCTAACCCTACTAAAAGACTTTTTCAGTAAGCCCTAATTATTACCTCTCCTTGAAAAGAAGAGGATTGACTTAAAGGAAAATTTTTTCTTATTTCTCCTTTAAAGAAAAGGGTTTCAACCTTAATTATTCGGTAATAACCAAACACTAAATTTTATTCCATATCTGAATCTAAATCTGAATGAAATACAGTTAATTCTTGACTAAAAGACTCTCCAATTAGTTTGTAAATCTCTCTTAAATCTTCATCTTTAAACGACCTAATTAATTTTTCTGCTGCCTTTTGAGGATTTTTAGGAACTACTACCCATAGTTCTTCATTCAATTTACCTTCTGGCTGTTGCTCTAACCAATTTTTAACTGCATTTTTTCCTGATTCAGTAATTTGGTAAAAACCTCTCCCACTACTTTTTGATTGTTCTAACCATCCTAAATGTTCCCATCTTTTTCTCCATAATTGAGCAGTGCTATGAGCATAATCTAAAATCTGCCCGATTTTAGGTGCATTTAAAGCTTGATTATCTGGGCAAGCTTCTACAAGTTTAGAGAATTTATGAAAATAATTTGATGGATTTCCTAAATCTTTTAATGGGTCTTCCGGCAGTTCGACTGTTTTTGTTTCAGTTGATTCTAATCTACTAATTAACTCTTCAATTTCTCCAGCTTCACAACCTAATCCATAAGGTGGTTGAGCACGACATAATTCTTCATAGCTATTAAATGGTTTTCCTTGCTCATCAAGTAATTGTTGATAAGCTGCTGGCTGTTTCATTAATTCACGCCATGCTTTTAATTGTTCCCCATGAGCAACTACATCTTTTTTCAGAACAGATTGTAGTTTTAACTTAATAGCAAGTGCCCATTGGGGTGTACCAGGAGTTGTGCTAATTCCTCCTGCTTTTCCTAAAGTTTCATAATCCATTTTTCCCTGGATAGTAAAGGATATACTTTTCAAATTTGTCTACAATAAATTTTGATTTTTTACCATTTTATTATTTTTTAACTCATTGCTTAATAGGCTTATTTAAGAGTAATAATTTTGTCAGCATTCAGCTTTATAGAATTAAAAATATGGGTAAAAGCCAATCATTTAACCTTAACAGTAAGCGCGAGCCACATTTACATTTCACTCCATAGAGTTGAACATCATATGAGAGCCAACTAAAATGGTATTAGTAGGTATATTTGCTTGACAATCAAATTTGTCAGCTTTTTGTACCTCTTATTTGTATATTTTAGATTGTAGATTCCCTAAGTCAACTATTGCAGAAACAATTCTATGAATAACTTCTCTGTAATATCAATTCTTTAGCTAACTTTATTGCTGCCTTCATACTCGTCCCATCAGCAATACCCTGACCCGCAATATCAAAAGCTGTACCATGGTCAGGAGAAGTACGAACAAATGGTAAACCAATGGTAGTATTCACTGCTAAATCAAAAGCCATTAGCTTGACTGGAATTAAGCCCTGGTCATGATATAACGCTAAATAAGCATCATAAGTTTGAGCTGGTAAACCTAGCCAAGCTTGACCTGGTTTGACCCACATCGTATCCGGTGGTACTGGCCCATCTAACTGTATGTCCGGTCGGCGATCGCGTTGTTTGTCCAACCAAGGGATGAGCCAATCTTGTTCTTCTGTTCCTAATTGTCCATTTTCTCCACTGTGAGGATTTAAACCAGCAACAGCAATTTTTGGCCGAGAAATCCCAAAATCTTTTTGTAAACTTTCTATAAGCAATTCTAATTTCCAACTCAGCAACTCTGGCGTCAAAGCTTTTGGTACTTGACATAATGGTATATGTGTGGTCGCTAAAAGGGAGCGGAGTACAAAATTACTGTGGGGCGATCGCGCAAAAAATAGCATCCCAAATTTTTTTACCCCTGCTTTTTCTGCTAAAAGTTCAGTTTGACCAGGGTATTTATGACCAGCCATCTGCCAGCAAGTTTTGGAAATAGGAGCAGTGACAATACCTTGAAATTTTCCAGCTAAAGTCTGAGCAATAGCTGTTTCCATGAAACAAAAGCTAGCTTCCCCACTCACAGCATTACCTTTGCCGAGAAAGATATTTTCTAATTTTCCATTAAACTCTACATCTAAAATTTTTAAATTTTCCCAGTTGACAAGTAATTCTGGCGATTGAGTTTTTTTCGACAATTGAGATAGTTTTTGGTAGGTTTGTTGCAAAATTCGATGACTGCCTATAATTGTCAAGTCACAATTTTCTGTAACAGTCGGGTCTGCTAAAGCCTTAAGAATTATTTCTGGTCCAATACCCCCAGGGTCTCCAACTGTCACTGCTAAACGAGGATTTGTATTTTCTATTTCTGTTCCTGGTATTTTCATATTTATTGCATTGAAGAATACTTACCGAATAATGAATAATTAATAATGAATAATTAATAATTAGGGTTTGCTGAAAAAGTCTTTTAGTAGGGGTAGGAGTCAGGAGACAACCCACCCCTCGCCTCTCCCCTCCCCTCCTGGGAGGAAGTCAGGAGAAATGGGAATTTAGAAGAGGTAGGAGTAAGAATTGTCCCAAGATTGTTCTAACCCACATTCCGCACTTCAATTTGTAGTATCAAAATTAGCATGAAAAACAGTCTACTCCCTCAAGCCGTGAAGATATGTAGCTCATAACGCGCGGAAACTACTGTATTACCAATTTGATCAATGTTTGTTACAAATGGTAGAAGTAAGAAAGAAGGAAGAGGGAAGAAGGAAGAAGGGGTAAATATTGAAAAAAAGGGAAAAAAGATAGGGATAACTATCTTAAATGAACTGGAGTAGCTATTTTTAAGCATATCCGATCAATATCTACCTTTTTGTAGCATTCTTTTTTCACGCTTGGTATGTGACTTTAGTTTGGGAAGAAGTCAAAATGTCTTAAAATATATATCACAAATTACTAGGAGTATTTTAAGAATATGAGTGGCGAGATTTTCAATGCAGCTATTTTGTCTTTTTCTATAATTCTGATTGGTTTAGCAGGAGGTTTCCTATTACTTAAATTACAAGGAGGCGAATAATTTAACTAGCTGTCAGCTATCAGCTACTAGCAGTCAGCGCAAATAGTCCACATAAAAAGACATATAGAACCCATTTGGGATCTATTTATCTGTTTATTTAATTTAAAAATATAGGGGAGTGTAGTCTGTGTGGGGAGTACAGGGTCTGGTCTGACCCTACGCTGCAAACTTCACGCCAGAGCTGCACCCTCCTTTGGGACTACAAAAGCGCCCCATACCGTCGATGATGAAAAACCGTAAGAATTTACTTTTTATAAATTTTATGGTAAATTTAACAGATTAAAAATATAAACTCAAATATATTTAACTCAAAATATTAAGTTTTGTAAAAAAATGAGAGAAGTTTGATAGAGTGATAAAGAATCTTTAATATAATTAAAAAACTGTTTATGAAACTATTAATCGTCGGGGCTACTGGTACTCTTGGTAGACAAATAGTACGTTGTGCCCTAAACGAAGGTTATGAAGTAAGCTGCTTAATCAGAAGCTACAGTAGAGCATCTTTTTTGAAAGAGTGGGGGGCTGAACTAATAGGAGGAAATCTCTGTAAGCCTAAAACTCTACTACCAGCTTTGGAAGGAGTTGATGCAGTTATTGATGCTGCAACTTCCAGACCAACAGACTCTCTGAGTATTAAACAGGTAGACTGGGAAGGAAAAGTAGCGCTAATTCAAGCTCTAGTGGCTAAAGGTGTAGAACGTTTCATATTTTTCTCCTTTTTAAATGCAGAGAAATACCCCCAAGTCCCTCTCCTAGAAATTAAGCGATGTACAGAACTTTTTATTGCTGAATCTGGCTTAAAATACACGATCTTAAAACCCTGTGGTTTTTTACAGGGATTAATTGGTCAGTATGCAGTGCCAATTTTAGACAAACAAGCAGTTTGGGTTCCCGGTCAAGGAACAGCCATTGCATATATGGATACTCAAGATATTGCCAAGTTTGCTGTCCGTGCTATTTCACTTCCCGAAACAGAAAATCAAAGCTTTCCTGTAGTAGGTCCCCGTGCTTGGGATGCCAGTGAAATTATTCGGATGTGTGAAAGACTGTCTGGAGAAAAAGCAAAAGTAACCCGTACAAATATTAACTTATTGCGTATATTTCGTCAGCTTACTAGGTCATTTCAATGGGGTTGGAATGTCTCGGATAGACTAGCTTTTGCAGAAGTATTAGCCAACAGTCAGCCTTTAACAGCTTCAATGGACGATGTTTATCCTGTATTTGGCATTAATCCTGAAGAAATAACCACACTAGAATCTTATCTGCAAGAATACTATAGTCGGATTATGAAAAAGTTGAAGGAAATAGAGTACGAGCAAGCAAAACTAGGAAAATCAACCTCCAAGAATAAACCTTTCTTTTTCTAAAGTTTAATACCAATTTTTAAGGTTATCATCTCAGTTATCAGTTAGCCTCCTCCGGAGGAACTGCCTTATCAGTACCTCTAGCTGTTTGCGCAGCATGACCTAGGAAAACCAGAGCCTTGAGACCTTATTTTTTGGTCAAAAAAAAATAGTTGTAAACTATACAAGCTATATATGTGAAATAATTGCCTGAAATTACTGGAACTTTAAAGTTATTAGTCCATAAAATCTTAATGCATGACTTTTGTACGGGCGAATGCCATTCGCCTTTTGTACGGGCGAATGCCATTCGCCTTTGTACGGGCGAATGCCATTCGCCTTTGTACGGGCGAATGCCATTCGCCTTTTGTACGGGCGAATGCCATTCGCCTTTGTACGGGCGAATGCCATTCGCCTTTGTACGGGCGAATGCCATTCGCCTTTTGTACGGGCGAATGCCATTCGCCTTTGTACGGGCGAATGCCATTCGCCTTTGTACGGGCGAATGCCATTCGCCTTTTGTACGGGCGAATGCCATTCGCCTTTTGTACGGGCGAATGCCATTCGCCTTTTGTACGGGCGAATGCCATTCGCCTTTTGTACGGGCGAATGCCATTCGCCTTTGTACGGGCGAATGCCATTCGCCTTTGTACGGGCGAATGCCATTCGCCTTTGTACGGGCGAATGCCATTCGCCTTTTGTACGGGCGAATGCCATTCGCCTTTTGTACGGGCGAATGCCATTCGCCTTTTGTACGGGCGAATGCCATTCGCCTTTGTACGGGCGAATGCCATTCGCCTTTGTACGGGCGAATGCCATTCGCCTTTTGTACGGGCGAATGCCATTCGCCTTTTGTACGGGCGAATGCCATTCGCCTTTTTGTACGGGCGAATGCCATTCGCCTTTTGTACGGGCGAATGCCATTCGCCCCTACTTTTGACTTCCGTGAAACGGTATGACCACCCTGAACTAGATTTTTTAGAGTGTCAAAAATAGGAATTATTTATAACGATGCCAAACCAATAGCTTGTCGCATAACTAATGAGTTAAAAGACAAGCTGACAACTTATGGCTATGATATTCACATCAACAATGGATCGGGAGGAATTTTAGGTTATCCCAGCCTAGAACGTCCCTTATGTCATACTTCTATAGACCAATTAGTTCCCTCTGGCTTTACCAAAGACATGACATTTGCCGTTGTCTTAGGAGGGGATGGTACAGTCTTATCTGCATTTCGTCAAGTAGCACCTTGCCATATTCCACTATTGGCCGTCAATACAGGTCACATGGGTTTCTTAACTGAGACATTTGTTAATCAGTTATATCCAGCTATCGAACAGGTATTAGCCGGAAACTATGAAGTAGAAGAACGGACAATGCTAGAAGTACGTCTGTTCCGAGATAATGAATTATTATGGGAAGCCCTTTGTTTAAATGAAATGGTTTTACATCGGGAACCTATGACCTGTATGTGCCATTTTGAAATCGAAATTGGTCGGCACGCTCCTATAGATATTGCGGCAGACGGTATTATTATTTCTACTCCTACTGGTTCTACTGCTTATTCTTTATCGGCAGGTGGCCCTGTTGTGACTCCGGGAGTTCCCGTTTTGGAGCTTTCGCCTATTTGTCCCCATTCTCTAGCATCTCGTGCTTTGGTTTTTGCTGATACTGAGCCAGTAACTGTTTTCCCTGCTAGTACAGATCGTATGATGATGATTGTAGATGGTAATGGAGGATGTTATGTCTTGCCAGAGGACCGAGTACGAGTGAAGCGATCGCATTATAAGGCGCGTTTCATTAGACTAAAGCCACCGGAGTTTTTCCATGTTCTGCGCGAGAAATTGGGATGGGGACTACCGCACATTGCCAAGCCAACTTCTGTGGAATTGCCTTAAATTAGCCTGGTAGTTATTTTTCACAATTCTCAATGCTAGATTAACTTCAATATGCCAGGATTATATGAGAGGAGCTTAGTATAATAAATGTTGTACAGAAATATAGGAATCACCGAATCAGATGTGAGAATTGAGGTGTTCCTTTAAAGTATAGAATATAGCAGTTATCTTATTCTTATGTATTCGTTTCTTCCTTATTCCCTGTTGCCAGATGAGCTGTTGCCTAAAAGTCTCCAATATCTCACAACTAAAATCTTATGGCTATGACTACCTTAACTATAGATCGAGACCGTTCAGTCTTACTAATAGAGACTGATGAAATTCTCGCCCAATATGTGAGTTTGGATCTAGAAGAGTCAGGCTATCATCCAGTTGTAGCTACTAACTCTACTGCGGGTCTTGACAAGGCAATAGAACTTAAACCTGCTTTGATTGTAATTGACCGAATGTTGGCTGGTGAGTCTGGACTATCATTGTGTAGCCATCTGAGGGAAATGGGTAATAATATGCCTATATTATTGTTGATGGCTCGTGACCAAGTTGATGACCGAGTTGCTTGTCTGGAGTCTGGAGCTGATGACTATTTTCTTAAGCCTTATCGCAGTGATGAATTCTTAAAATTAGTCCGTTTTTATTTACAACCCACTACAGCAGAAAAGGACCAATTGAGATTTGGGAATTTAATTTTAGAGTTGGCTACTCGGCGGGTCTTGTGCCATGGTCGTAGTATTGAGTTGACTATGAAGGAATTTGAGTTATTAAGGTTTTTAATGGAGCATCCTCGCGAAGTATTGAGTCGGGAACAAATTTTGGAAAATGTTTGGGGTTATGATTTTTTGGGTGAGTCTAATGTAATTGAGGTATATATTAGATATCTACGGCTGAAAATTGAACGAGAAGGTGAGAAGCGATTAATTCAAACAGTCCGTGGTATTGGGTATGTTTTGAGGGAAACTTAGAGTCTTGGAATAAATTTGAACTTGGCAAATTTATTTTAATTAAAGTTACATTAGTTGTTTCTTAATGCTAAAACTAACATTAGAGCTGATTTATATAACCTTTTTGTTTGGAATCTATCTATATAGGCATCTCTAGAAAAGAGTGAGTAGTGACGTTCTATGGCACGTCTTTACAGAGTAGGGGGAAAGAATTGATGAATAAGAGTGCGATAATTGATTTGATTTTTTATTATTAGAGATGTCTCGTGAAGTATCAAAAAAATTAGGCGCTGCTGAATCAAACATACTTCACATTCTCTCCCGTTAAATCAAAGATTATAACAGGAGATTCCCAAACCTCACGATGCTCGGTTTACTGCTTGAGTGGCACTTATCTAGACTGTTGCCAGTCCCCGAAAGTACGCCAACGAGCGTCAATTTATGCTACGATTTGCAAAGGCCACAGTAACAACTCAATGTTATCATGTTCCCATTGTATCATAATTCTATCTCAATGAAATGCTGGCTTGTTTGTTTGGTCGCGATTCATCTCCCGGTAAATCGGAGATTATACCGGGAGTCCTCAAAACTCCATTTTTGATAGAACATCTGATAAATAATTAATTATGAGTCGTAAAATTGGTTTGCTTAAGTCTAGAATAATCTTATTTCTATTGGTTTGCTGTTTGCTACAAATAATATTTGTTCAAGTTTTTAATACTCAAGCACAAGCTGAAAATATATCAGATTCTCATATATCTCAACAAGGCCAAATATTACCAATTACGGCAAAAGCTCATATATCGAATCAGATAATTAATTTAGAGGTCGCGAAAACTCCTCAACAGCAAGCAATAGGTTTAATGTACAGGACTAAACTTGCTGATGACCGAGGAATGTTATTCTCTTTTGACCCACCTCGGAAAGTTAGCTTTTGGATGAAAAATTGCCAGATATCTCTTGATATTATATTTATTAACTCTGGCATAGTTAAGGCGATCGCTGAAAATGCCCCTCCCTGTTTAGCTGACCCTTGCCCTACTTATGGACCTGATGTGTTAGTCGATCGAGTAATTGAACTTCGGGGAAGACGTGCAAAGGAATTAGGTTTGAAAGTAGGAGACCGGATAATGATTAGAAAAATTGGTGATGGTGCATAGTAATGCTAGAGAGATTGTGGGGACTGTGGGAAGTGTGGGGAGTGTGGGGAGTGTCGGAGAAATTAAAAATATATATCTTCACCATTACTATGCAGGACTACCGAAAAATTTAGGGCAGTCGGTGCAACGGTAATGGTATTGATTGAACTGGGGATAAATTACCTAATGATGTTAGCTACAATCGCTTCAGTTCCAGTTAAAAGAAATGAGGATATATTTCGGTTTTTTCCCTACTCCCCCACTCCCCTACTCCCCACTCCCCTACTCCCCCACTCCCCTACTCCCCTACTCCCTTGCTCCCCACTCCCCTACTCCCTACTCCCCACTCCCCTACTCCCCTACTCCCCTACTCCTGTGCTCCCCCACTCCCTTTTGTATAGCAAGCTAAAAGATCGCGAAATTATGAATTATGTTGACAAAACCTAATAAAACTTTTTATTATTTTACTTACTATATATTTACACTAAAGTTTTAGTTTGCTATATTTGTAAACCAGACATTATTTAGATGGATTCAAAGTATTATTAACCTAAAGTTCAGAATATACATTCTCAAATTTTTCATGGTTTGTAATACTGTTATTCTATTCATCGGAAATAAATCAAAATAAATTAAGTTTCGCAAGCCGTAAGAAAAATATTTTGACAATATCGATAATACTGAACTGAGTTACGAGTATTACTTTGACCAAGAAGGTATGGAAGATATAGAAAAACTTGTCTTGCTAAGAGTCTATTTTTGCTTTGCTTAATTTAATTCTGTTGATTGGTGTGAGGATAATCATATTTTGTGCTAGGAGTGAAAATCGAGTTGTATATTTTTGCGCATTTATGCATAAAAGATTGTTTGTATTGTGAATGAAAATATAGCGCTGTGCGCAGGCAATAGGCAATAGGCAATAGGCAACAGGGGGAATAAAAAACTGATAATATAAGACTTTTAGCTCTTGGACAGTTCCTGTAAGTTGTACATAAGCCAGCGCACATTGCTATACATACAAACAAATATTAAAACCTACATTCCGCACTTCAATTTGTAACATTAAAAGTAGTATATAAATTCGTAGCTTGGTAGGCATTTATACTATGCAAATCATCTCAATTACTTTTTTCGTTGATTAAATTCCGAGTAAATAATTAAGCATAAATACTTGCTTGATTTATTACTCAATTACAGTAGCTATGGTTTTCTCCCAAATTCTGTATCCTGACTCCTGACTCCTGACTCCTGATTCGGTTGCTACATTTTGTGGTGCGGAATGTGGGTTAAAAGAAAGTAGTTATTTTGCCAAAAATTGACTCGAGCAAGTTTAGCTTCGTAAGTAGTAATAGTTTGAAAAAAGGCAACTACCTACTTAGATACTGTGTCTGCGCCATTTATATCTTTTGACTAAAGAGAGAAGTCAATAGAAAGCATTCTGTAATGATAAGAAAGATAGTGAACTGTTTTTCAACCTGAATGTATATACATTTTGAGTAACAATAATTTCACTAAATATTTCTAGAAATTAAATAGCTAGTTTTGCGGAATAGCTGATGCAACTTATGTAGATTCAAACCGAGCTATTCTCAAAACTTCGTATAGTCCAGGAGTAGTAGTTATAGTTGAGTTTCAGTCTAAATTTTTGGAAAAAATGCAGAGTTTAGTAAACAGATAAAAAACTGGCATATCTAGCAATACCCAAGAAAAATTATTGCTTGATGATAGTAAATAACTATCGATAATATACCCAAAAAATATTAATTTTATTGACATCATAATTCTCTTAAATATGTGACTCTATATATTCTCTTGTAAACAAGAGTTGCAAAGAGAGTGGTGTCTGAAAAATAGGAGGTAAAGAAAAATGACACCAAATAATTATGCTCGCTTTATCCATTTCTTGAAAGATGATTTATCTATTTCTTCAGCTTCTATAGCAGTTGCTGAAAGAGCTAGTATTAGTTCAACATTAGTAGATCGTAAACCAGACTTCAGTGCTTTACCAATGATATTATGGCAATACGGTTTAGTTACTCTAGAGCAATTAGATAAAATATTTGATTGGCTAGAAACCACTTATGATTTCAATTGAATGCCAGAATAATGTAGGCATTTTCTAGGTAATGCTGCGCAAACAGCCGTCATCTATCAGCTATCAGCTATTGTTTTTGAGGTTGATTTAAACCCTATTTTAAGGGTTCTTATTAAGCCAGAATCCAGTCATAATTAAATCTTACAAAAGCAGGTTTATTTAACCTTAAAGTCTATTTTGATTTAAACACTTCCTTCAGGAGGGAGTCTTATTGCCCTAAGCTGATAGCTAACAGCTGAATACTTACAGAATACTTACAGAATAATTACTAGAAATAATCAATTTAACTCTAGTTCAGAACTCAATTTAAAATCTCTAATTAGGGTTTGCGTATGGAAAGTCTTTTTGCTGGGGTAGGAGACAACCCACCCCTAACCCCGACCGTGGAGGGGAGGGGAAGACAGGAGACAGGAGACAGGAGACAGGAGGAACGGGGAATGTAGAGGAGGTAAGAGTTAAGAATTGTCTCTCAATTTTTCTGCCATAATCGTCCCAAAATACGCTCCATGCATGAGCTTTTTCCATTCCAAAGCTGGTACTTTTTTCAACTCTAAAACGCTAAAACCAATATAAGTCAATACTTTTATAATTAATCAGCAAACCCTAATTAAACGTTGAAAATAATGGTTCTTCAATATGTAGCTAGGGTTAGATTATCAAACAGGATTGGGTCGCGCAACCCCACCTTTTAAGGCGAAATATTTTTGGAGAATTCCTAAAATCCCCGTTACAAAAATAACTTCTGACTTCTGACTTCTGACTTCTGACTTCATTAATGGGGTGGAGGCGGGTTCATCTAAATTTGTTAAGACTCATTAATTTAACGTGGAACCCCCCCCTAACTATTGCAAAATTTTAGATGCTAAATTATAACTCTGCTAAAACCCTAGAAGCAGCAGCTACACCTGCTCCTGGAGTAAAAGCTTCATATCCCAACTCTCGCAAAGCAACTTCTAATGCAGAGATAGCGGTGAGAATATCTCGTTCGCTAACAAAACCCAAATGTCCAATACGGAAAATTTTCCCTTTCAAGTGGTTTTGTCCACCAGCTAAAGCAATATCAAAACGCTTACTTACAATAGTCCGTATTTTTTCAGCGTCTATTTCTGGTGGAGGAGCAACTGCCGTAATAGCAGGACTAGCTACTGCATCTGGCCCAAACAGGGGCAACCCTAAAGCTTTGACTGCTGCACGAGTCGTAGTCATTAAACGTTGATGCCGAGCAAATATATTTTCTAATCCTTCATCCTGCATCATTCTAAGTGTAGCTTGCAAGGCAAAGAATAAATTTACTGGCGGGGTAAAAGGTGTAGTATTTTTAGCTGCATCTTTACGATACTTACCCAAGTCAAGATAGTAACGTGGTAATTTGGCCGTTTCATATGCAGTCCAAGCTTTAGCACCCACTGATACAAAAGCTAAACCAGGGGGTATCATATAACCTTTTTGAGAACCTGAAGCAACAACATCAAGACCTAATTCATCTACTGGTATATTGACTGCCCCAATACTGGTGACGGCATCTACTATAATTAATGCTTCACCATGAGCTTTAACATAACTATTAATAGTTTTTAGGTCGTTGAGAACACCTGTAGAAGTTTCACTATGGGTGATAATGACCGCCTTGATTTTTTTATCTTTATCTGCTTCTAGTTGTTCACGAAATTTTTCCGAGTCCAGAGGTTGGCCCCATTCTGCTGTGATTTTTTCGACTTCTAGACCATAGGCAGTAGCTACTTCTGCCCAGCGATCGCCAAATTTACCATTACATCCACATAGTACGCGATCGCCTGGACTTAGGAAGTTAATTATACCTGCTTCCATAGCCCCAGTTCCACTAGATGCTAAAACTAGCACATCATTTTTTGTTTGATGTAGCCATTTAAGGTTTTCTGTCACCTCTGCCATAATTTTGGAAAAGTCACTGCTTCTATGGCCGATTGGATGTTTGGCCATAGCTAGTAATGCTGTTTCTGGTACTGGAGTAGGCCCAGGAATCATTAACATTAGTTTGTCATTCATTATTTCTATTCCTTTGTTTTGTTTTACTTGAGTTAGTTTATATGTTTATTGATTGAGAAGCATTTTATTTAAAAAACTTATTTTTCTTTAAGATTCCCACTTAATAAAAATAAAGTTTTAGTTATTTGAGGAGTTATTTAATTTTAATTATTTTTTTAGGAGATTTTTGATTTTTCTTTCTATAGAATTTACATTTAAGATATTAACGGATAATTCAATGATTAAAGCAACTATTTATCTGGTAAAAGTTAGAAGTTAAAAGTAATCACAAAGTTTTTGTTGTTATAAGTAATGATTTTGAATAATTTCACAAATTATCGCGGAAATACTAACTGTATTAAATTCCCCTAATCATTACTAAAAATATTACATTGAGCTAATTAATAAATAGTTAATTCCTTAATAATTGTATTAATTGGATAGGCGAAATCAAGAATTTATCATTACTTCTTCCTTTGAAATAGAGGATTGATCAAAAAAAGGAAGTGTGTGCTTTTTTATTGATTCTTAAAATCAAGAGACTTTCAAGTTTAATTAATGAATGATTGTTAATTAATTATCCATTGGTAATTTTATTCTAGGTTTTATTTAGTGAAGTTATTAATTACCGAAATATTGTGGTTTAAAGCCTCCCCTTTTAAGGGGATAATAAATAAAAATTTTCCTGTTCGTCAATCCTCTTCTTTTCAAAGAGAGGTAATTCTAAATTCGCGCATTCTAAATTCTAAATTCTTGAACAATTCCACCTTCGGGTTCTCAAAAGTATTAGATATTAATTTTTGAGTATTATTAAGCTCATAGATACCTTTTTTTTGCTTGCTTTAATGCACTTACAGCAGATTTCATGTAAATGTGGCACAGTAGTTTAGTGTCCCAATAATGAAAGCTTATTTAAAACGCATACTCGCCGATGGAAAAAACTATGTTCTTTCTTATTCCCTACTCCCTACTCTCTTCTCCCTACTGTGCTTCATAAACCACCAAATACGCTGTAATATTTATTTTTCTGTTTCATTAAGAGACCATTGATATTCAATGGGTAAATTTGCTTGCTTGCAAATGTCTTCTAATTGTTTTTGTAGCGCTAAAGCTTTTCTCACAGTTACAATAAGTTCCCGTGCTTTTGCGTGCTGCTTTGTATTATAGTCTACTGCTAAAATCGTCTTTTTTTCTAATAACTGAAGTAGTAGTTCATAATGGATACGGGAGGGAACTGGTATTGCTTCCATAGTTTTATTTATAAAGGTTTACAGATTGGTTAATTGTGCTATGCGATAATTTCAAAAATAAATAGAAATCATAGAGTTGCTGTATTAGTAATTCTTCTTGAAGAAGGAAGAAGGAAGAAGGAAGAAAGAAAAAATTTATGGGTATTAAGCCCAACTAATTGTAGACATCATGGATGAAGCTTCAACAAATATTGAGATAAATCACTAAGATAGAATATGAACATTAGCTACATATCAAGATAAGTAACCATAAGTATTTAGATAACTAACATCTGTGCAAAACCTATTCAGGACAACTATATATAGTTTATGTGGTTTAAGCAAATAAGATTTAATTTTCATCTTAATACCGAGTTCAGTAGATCGAACAGATTTATAATTTTTCTCTGTTCCTAGAGTAACCTAATCAAAATAGGATTTAGTATTATTTGAGGTTATGTTATGGGGAAATTTTTCATAAAGACTGAGGACAGCAAATAGATACAGGGTATTTCATATTAGTACACCAGTCGTGGGCAAAATACCCGCACTTGCATTCACTTTATCGTTCATATTTGTACCTCATTTACCTGAAAAAATGCTGTATCTCCAATAATCAAAAGTCAAATCAATTATCGTACATAAATCATCAATTATTTCTCTCTACTCCCTACTCTCTACTCCCTCTTTTGGAGGAGATGTCTAATGAGATATTCAAAAATTAATAATTAATAATTACCTCTTATGAAAAGAATAGGACTAAATAAAAGGATTTTTTGCTCCTTTCAAGTTTCAAGGAGAGGGTTTAAAGTTTAATTAGGGCTTGCTGAATAAATCTAAAAGCATTGACATATAAAGACTTTAGCCTTTTTGGAATCGAAAAAATTTCCCCTGTTTCAGTCTAAAAAACTCAAAAAGTTAGTATTTTAGGCGCATAGTTGGGCATAACAATACTTGGGACAATTCTTACTCCTACCTCCTCGCTCATTCCCCTAACTCCTGTCTCCTGTCTCCTGTCTCCTGTCTCCTGTCTCCTGTCTCCTGTCTCCTGTTTCCTACCCCTACTAAAAGACTTTTTCAGCAAAACCTAATTATTCGGTAATTTTTTTGATAACTCTATCATGTGTCTCATTTCTTTTCTCTCCTTGTAGAGTGACAGACTTTTGTGCAGTTAAAGGAGAGCTTTACCCCTTAATTATTCGGTAAATAACTGTAGCAATGCTGCACCTGGGTCTGCTTTTTTCATCAGAGACTCACCTATTAAAACAGCATCCACACCAACATTTTTAACAATATTTACATCTTGATATCCATGTATTCCTGATTCACTTACTACTAAAATACCAAGTTTTTCTAACTCTTTCTTCCTAGCTTCCATTAATTTACAAGTTGTTTGTAAATCTACTGAAAAATCTGCTAAGTTGCGATTATTTATACCTACTAACTTAACTCCTTCTATTGCCAATACCCGGTCTAACTCTGTTAAACTATGAACCTCAACTAAAGCAGTCATTCCTAAAGCATTAACTATCTTGATAAAATACTTTAAATCTTGGTCTGATAAAATTGCCGCAATTAGTAGTACAGCATCAGCTCCATATAAACGAGCAAGATATATTTGATATGGATAAATCAGAAAGTCTTTACACAGTAGTGGTAAGTCAACATTTTTCCTAATATTTGACAAATATTCAAAGCTACCTTGAAAGAATTTTGTGTCTGTCAAAACCGAAATACAAGTTGCACCATTTTCTTGATATGCTTTAGCTATAGTAACTGGTTCAAAATATTCTCTAATTATCCCTTTACTAGGAGAAGCTTTTTTAACTTCAGCAATTACAGCAGGTTGAGTTTTTCCTGCGGATAGGATAGCTAAAAAATCCAGAGGAGCAGACATTGAGTTGATTTTCTTTTTTAACTCAATTAATGACTGTTTATCCCGCAGAGAATCTACCTCTTTTTCTTTATACCAAACAATTTCTTCCAGAATATTTTGAGGTTTTGAATTTGGTAAAGCCACTTCATAGCGTAAACTACCCATTTCTACTGCTGAAGTTGGCGGTCGGCGACGAATTTGCATTATATTTTGTATTGATAATTTCCTATTTTTGGTATAGCAAGGAACAAGGAACAGTAGCAAAAGTTTTTCTCTGTCTCAGGTTCATCATCAACATAAGTTAAACATCAAATCATTGCTTGCTATAGTCTTAAACAAGTAGTAATTTTTGAAGCTTAACTCCTGAAAATTAAAGGAATATACTAACCGATATCCTTATAGTTGATAAAAATATAGTCAGATAAGACATATTCTTATTTTGCAAGTTTTACCTTAACTGGGTGTTAGCGCAGCTCCTCCGGAGGAGGCACTACAACACCCTCGCTTTTCATGGTCAAAGACAAAAGGGAGCTGCTTTTCTAATAATGTTTAGAGAACCGTTCACGCAACTCATTGATTAATCCTTTGTTGGCGGTACGATACAAACTTCTTTGTCTTGATGCAGTCGCTCATGGGGGAAACCCCCTTTGGCCGCGCTGCATCGCTTTACTCTTTTTCCTGAAAAAATGATTTGATTTTTTTTGTCTTTCTTGTACACTGGAAGAAAATCATTATCTATAAAACTTGCTTTTGAGGTATAAGATTATTCTGTAATAATTACATTTATCCTTACCATCTTGGCTTTATAAGATAACATTTCAATTAACCTGTTATAGGGGATACATACAAAATTATGATTGTTTCTTTTCCCTAAGTTTATCTTTTCCTTCCAGTCTTCATTGTGCCCTATTATCAATGATCGTATTTTCTCATTAATCAGGGTATCAATCATCAAACTGGATGCAATACGCGAGATAATTATTGATTTTGAATTCTCTCTTATTACAAAGCTTTTTCAGAATGATTCTTTTTGTAGTCTTTAAATTTTCAATGTTTGGTAGTATAGCATTTCCAGGACTTACACAAATTGACTTTGAAACCACCATTTGTAGGGGCGAATGGTATTCGCCCTCGCTATATGTAGAGTCTCTGCGTAAGTCCTGATTTCTTAATTTGCTAAAGTTATAGTTACTAACTTTCAAAGCAAAATTAAATCCTGAGAAACAAAAAAAATGATTACTGAATACTAAATTGCTATATCAGTTATGGAGACTAAATATAACAATTTTCTTGAAATTAATAACTATAGCAAAGAACAAGTTGGTTAAAATTTATGCTGATGATAAACCTTAGACAGGGACATATTTTTCCTACTGTTCCCTCACAGGAGTGCGCTACCAGGTGCGACTATCGTCGTCGCGGGGTCGCACCGCTGTTCCCTGTTCCCTGCTATAACTAGGGTTGGCTGATTAAATCTCAAAGCACTGACAGATCAAAGTTTTAGCCTTTTTGGAGGGAAAAAAAGTGCCAACTTTTCAGCTAGAGTGGCCAAAAAGTTAGGATAGGCAGACAAACACAGTAAAGATACAGCTAAAATTATTCCTCCTACTTTCTCTGTTCCTACTTTCTCCTCCCCACCCTCCCCACACTTCCCCTACTGAGAGGGGTTAGGGGTGGGTCCCCACACTATACTTTTTTCAGCAAACCCTAACTATACAGTTGCTCTTTTAAATGCCTCATCCAAAACCTCTGACAAAGTAGGATGAGTATGTACATTAAAAGATAACTGATTAACAGATTGCTTTTGAGCCATAGCATTTGCTGCTTCTTGAATTAAGTCCGACGCATGAAGGCCAATAATATGTACTCCTAATAATTCTCCTGTATCTTGACGATAAATTACCTTAGCAATGCCATCTGTTTCTCCTTCAGCAATTGCTTTTGAATTACCCTTAAAATAAGTTCTTACACTTGCCACTTCAAACCCTTGCTCTGCTCCTAAATCTTTAGCTGCTGTTTCAGTCATACCAACATAGCTAATTTCTGGATGAGTAAAAGCAGCCGCCGGAATACTAAGATAATCGACATCCCGATGACGACCACAAATATTTTCTACCACTGTTATACCTTGAGCTGAAGCTGTATGAGCTAACATCATTTTTCCAGTAGCATCGCCGATCGCCCATAAATTAGGTACAGGTTCACCACTTGACAAAACAGCCATTTTATTATCCACCGGAATAAAACCCCGACGGTCAGTCTCTACACCGACATAATCTAGTCCCAAATTTTTTGTGTAGGGAATGCGACCTGTAGCAACTAAACAAGCATCTACTTCCAGAACCTCTTCTACTTCTTTAGTTTTAGCATCAGCTAGTTCAATAATTACCGGAGATCCAGGAGTTACCTTCATAGCTAACTTACCAACCTTAGTTTCAATATCTCTGGATTGAATTAGAACTCTTTGTGCAATTTTTGCTATATCTTCGTCGAAAGTAGGCATTAATCTATCTAATGCCTCAATCATTGTAATTTCAGAACCAAGCGCAGTATAGATATCAGAAAACTCCAGTCCAATATAACCACTACCAACAATTGCTACCCAGGGTGGCAACCAATCTAGTTTCAAAGCATCATCACTGGTAAAAACTGTTTTACCATCTAATTCTATTCCAGGAGGAACAAATGGAATCGAGCCAGGGGCAAGTATAATATCTTTAGCAGTAAAGTATTCTTCTCCCTTATCTGTCTTGACCATAACTTTTTGTTGACCTGCCATTTGCCCCCAGCCTTTAATCAAATCTATACCTAGACGTTTCAGACTATTGGTCATGTCACCTCTGATTTTGTCAACAATGTTACTAGCATGAGAAGCGATCGTTTGTCGGTCGTAAACTACATTATCTAATTGAATGCCCAGAGTTTTTAAGTGGTGAGTATCTCGTAACTCTCGAACTTTGCCAGATGCTGCTAGGAGCGCCTTGGATGGTATACAACCTCGGTTAACACAAGTTCCACCCATTTCCGCTGCTTCTACAATAGCTGTTTTTAGGCCACAACTTGTAGCGTGTAATGCGGCACCATGTCCACCAACACCTGCACCAATAATTATTAAGTCGTAATCAAATTCTTGAGTCATCTGTTGTTTTTAAAACCTGTTTGTATGTTTGCAAAAACTATAATATTTGAAATTATAGGGACGTAGGTGACATACTCCCACGCCAACTTTAAGGTATGGCGTGGGCTTCTCGGTTCGCAGTCCCGGTACCCCGTCGGACTCCACGAAGCTCTAAGAACGGAATGCCCTACCGCCCTATTTTTGATATTTATTGCTGCATTTCCGTTTGTCATGCTCCGCAAACAAATCGCGGTCAATAATCACACAGCAATTGGCACAAGAATGAGTTATTTCTGGTAATTTTTTGGGAACTTTTTCACCACAATTTGAACAATTTTGGCTCTTTTTTTTGAAGATTCACAGCTATAGTCTTCACCTCCAGCATTTGCCTCCTGGGTCGGAGCTGCGCTAACAGCTTTGACAGTTAAAATAGTTAGAAATTGTCCCCATCCAGCATCATTAATTGACTTGCTCAATCTGGTTTTAGCTAATCCCTTGGACATCGACTCCAATAGATTTACCACCGATTTATCTCACGCCAATTTTTCAAATATGCCATAAAGCTTCTAGGCGATGTAGCTAAATATTTTAATTGGGATTTGTTTGGACTTAATTTTCTCTAGATCCCAGATTAACTTAATTCTTGACCAAAATAAACTCCAATAATTAAGTTTAAAGCACAAGGAGCGAGAAAATTAAGTACATAATCCATATTGGGAAACTATTCATTCGTGTCTGTATGAGCTAGCCTTGCATACAGACATTACTTGACTTAGTCTTTTTTTGCTGCGACAAATAAAATTTTTATAGCAGGGAACAGGGAACAGTTGGAAAAACATTTTCTAGCCTAAGATTCCTCATTAGTCTATGTCCTAACCAATTCTTTCTTAGCTATATTCTTAGCTATATGTTTATGATATAATGAGCTTAAAAAAACAAATATAATTATTTCAGATAAAATACTGAAATCTATGAGTATTCAGTTTATATTACTATTTATAACGGTTTTCTCAAAGGTAGACTAAAAAACTTCTGCCCTCAGCATAGCTGCCTTCTGCCTTTAAGCCAAAATCTCTGTACTCTATGAAACATGAAAACTGCTATGGATAATGATTTTATTTGATTAAAAATTGTTTATATAGCAATCAGGAATCAGATCTGAGAATTTTATTGCTTCGGTGTTTCCCATTCCCTGTTCCCTAAAAATCTACAATACCTCACAACTCAAATAAGATTGCTATATAAACTTAATTTAGATACATTTTGAATGATAGATAGCTAAAAATAACTTAAAATCTTCATTGATTGTAGAGGCAATTTAAAAGCTCAACAAAGGTAGTCAAAATTAATAATCCGAGCACTCTAGAAAAAAATTGTCAAAAGTCCCAAATCATCAAAATATTAGCTATTAATTAATAATATAGAGCAGATTTAACTTTTGCTCCGGGAAGATACTAGAAATAAAATATCTAGTGCAGGATGGCGGAAATAACTGACCAGTTACAAAATCCTAAAAGCCTTACTAAGCAATACTTTTGACTTTTAAATGCATGACTTTTAACTTCCGCGTAGCGGCACTAGACTCCTGCTGTTTGTATGCCTATAATTTATAAAAATAAGTTGAACTCTTAACCAGAAGATAACAAGGACAGAAATTAATATGGATAAAAAGATATTCGTAGTAAGGCAGCAAAAACATTTAGTGAGACCTTTGAGAAACAATTGAATAGCTCTCTTGAGGAAGCCAACAATGAAAAATCTAATTCTTATCTTCAAGATACTGAACAGTCAGATCAAAAACTTAATTTATCAGAATTAGAGGAAGCGATCGCCGACATAGACCAATATATGGAGACAAATCATCAAAGCAAATCATTATCGGAACTTGATTCAGAATAATACAATAACCTATCCCATTATCTTTCACCGACTTATTTGTTAAAGTAAAATGTGTCTGGAAAGCTTTATTTTTGGTTTTTAACTATCAAAATACTTAGGGTTTTTAGCCAAAATATTATTACTGGGATAGGTTCATCATTTAACTAATTTGATTGAGATTGACGTTGACGTTGAACTTCATACAAAATTACCGCTGTACAGACAGCAACGTTCAAAGATTCCACTTCATTACCCAAAGGAATCTTGACAGAATAATCAGCCAACTCAAGTAAATCTTGTGAAATACCAGACCCCTCATTTCCTAACACTATTAGTGTAGGTTTTCGTAAGTCAATTTGCCAATAATTTATAGTTGAGTTCGGT
>NZ_BLZO01000070.1 GCF_014132355.1 Okeania sp. KiyG1 | reverse complement strand
CGGGAACAACGAAGGTGTAAGGACGATTGAATCGGGAATTATCCAAACCCAAAATGAGTCTGGGTTTCTTTCTTCAATCGTTCAAACAGCAGGGAGTTTACTGGGATTTTTGACGTCAGGACTAACAAGTATATTGGCGAGTATCGAATTTACCGCAACGAACATATTAGACTGGTTTAAAGAAGGATTTGATTATGTATGGGAATTTAACTTTCAAAAGACAGACAAACAATTAGACGCGCAAATAAAAGGTTTGTTCAACTCTATTCAAACTAGAGTCTTCGGCGTCCTGGGGAAACAAATTGGGTCGATAACAGCTATCGGAATAGGAGGCGCGATAGCATTTTATATTAATCCAGCGGTAGCAAAACTTTTATTAGCGAATACCGCTGATGATTTTTTAACGAAATATTAATAGACATTCAGCAACTATTGACTCTTGCTGCTCAAAGCGCAATTCGTGCGGGTTTCCTCGTCGCTTTCAAGAATACCCGCGCCTTTATCAGGAAAACCTACAGAAATCCTGCCTTGAGAGCGTTATCTTCAAACTTAGGGATTGATCCCGCAATAATAGATCAGTGGGGACAGAACGAGAGTTCTAGCTGGAGCCTGAGTGAAGCAAAGGAGCAAATAATTGAGTCTATCGATGATGACCAGTTCCAGAATAATATCGAAGAATTAACTGAAGAATTAACTGGGGCTTTCTGGAATACTGCGATGAACATGGCTAATTTATGGGATCAGTTACACTTGCAGGCGATCGATCGTTCATCTCCCCAAACATTCATTTATCAACCAAATCGCGCCTACGGAGATGAACGAGTTTACCTGCACGGTACTCCAGAGGAATTACGAAACCAAATCATTTCAGTCAACGCGAATCGCACCTTGATTGATAATAGAGACATAGGTTATGTCGTTACTACTCCTGACGACAATCCTGTCACCAATAACAACGGAATAGAGATTGAGTTTTGGTTCACGAACCAGCAAGGAAAGTTCCGAACTACTAAAGAAGAGAAGGCTAAAGGGATTGCGATACACAAGCCAAGAGTTCCTAATGTAGACAAGTCAAAAATCAGATGGGAAAACTTAAAAATATTATGGAATAATTCAGTGTTTATAGATGGGGACTACACAGCGATTGCTTGCCTAAACAATGGGAGAGAAATTCACTGCCGAGGAAATACAGGAGAAACTGTTGAAAAACTAGCAAAAGAACTAGCTAGTCTGAGCGAAGCTGAAGTAATAGGAACTATCGACATTCGCACGAAGACAAACTTCACTATCCGCTACCCAAAAGGAAACAGCAGCCCATGTACTTACAGCGGATGTATGTTCGTAACTACAGCAGAAAGACAAAGTTTGAGTCCCTGGGTCAAATTGACAAAGCGAAGAATAACATAAGTGCCCGACTAGACTTATGGCAAGAAACTAAGCCCGTGAATTTCGATTTCCTTCTAAATAAAGCCTTTAATTTGGATTTAGATTAAAAAAGTGACGATATCGTCACTTTTATTTATTCCTTCTTCTTGGTTGTTATTATCTTTTGAGACCTTTATTATGAAAAATGAAGAGTGAATAAATGAATGTAAAAAAATGGCAGTAGAAAGGAAGACTCAAAAAGAGCAAAATGAATCTTCTGGTATTGATACAAAGGTCTGAATGCAGATGGAGGCGCTGGTGTAGGCCAATCGCAAGAAGAACAACAGGCCTTGAATGAAGGGAGATTAAACAAAAGCCTCCCTGTAGCTAGCAAGATACTGATCTCTGCTACTGGTACAGGATTTTATGTACCAGTGATAGTGCCCCACCAGCTTGCTGATGCATTAAAAATCAAAACAGACGCTGATTTAGCTTCAGCGAATAAAACAAGAGTTGCTGTTCCCAACACAGCAAAGCTTTACGCTCCTAGGGTAAATACAGCTGAAGCGGATGAAGATGAAGACGAGAGCAAAGTATCAAACAGGGCTAATACGAAGGGAATGCCAGGCACTAAAATAAAAGGAAGGAGGATAGTAGGAAAACGATTTATCGTAGTACTTAAAACCCCGGTAGACCAAACTATCAAGGATGAAAAGAAGTCTGGCTATATTAAAAGGGTAGGGATGAGAGTTCCCGCTGTTGTATCTATTGCTGCTTTTGGAACTTGGTTAAGTAAATTTGCAGATCCTACAGAAATTCCGGTTGGATATTATGTAGAAAAATCCAGTAGGATGTATACTCCTGGTGATTATTCGGATAACTTGACAAAGATAGATATCTCTGGACCATAATGTGGACACTTGAATCAAAAGTATCTGACAATGTCGACAAAATTGATATTACGACAGATCCATTGTTAATTTTGTCAGACACGACATTTAAAATAGAGATTCGTTTACTGGAACCAATCCCGACGTGGAGTTTAGCTGGTTACCTTTATACCGCCAGTGGGAACGCTGAATACATTTTGTACGACACAAGACCTATAATCCTTACTTATGAAAACCTTGTGATTACTAATTTTGCTGTAGGTCAACTTCCAATGCCTGAATCTATTCGCTTTGTTTTTAGACCCTTGTCTTGGGTGAGGCGTGTAGAATATGATTTTATTCTACACAGATATATTATTTGAAATTATATTTAAATAATATCAATTAAGAAAAATAATAGTGGTTGTAATGATGAATCTAGCCGAATTTTTAATAATTATCGCACTTGGAGTGACTTGCGTTTATTATGTTGCCTTAATATGGGATCTGTATGGAGATAAATGGCGATGAGATTGTTGGACTGGGAATTTGCAACAGTTTTGCTTACCGTACTAAGCGGACTGATTGGTATTATATTCTATATCAGTGAAATGAATCACTTTGTAAAAGAAGGAGTTAACTTACAGAAACAGGTTGGGAAGGATATAGAAGAGATAAAAGTGACTATGATTCATTTTGAGAATGCAGGCCGAAATACTCAAATACGTTTATATGATGTTGAAGAGTGGGCAGAAAGTAACGGGTATAAACGTGTTAATTCCAAAACAGATTTTGATAAATAGAGGAGATTAACAAAAATGATGACAATTTTATTCTTTACAATTTCACTCTTAAAAAAATGAGAGAAGTGCCTGTTATCTGCCCTCTTTGCGGTAGTAGTAATATAAATACTGAAGCTCATTGCAATTATTATTGTCGCGATTGCAGTCACTACTGGCCAAAATAAAATTAAAATAGGGATGACCAGAACGTACCTGGTAAAATGAATCTTCGATCATCCCTATTTTGTTATATAAAACTGTTGTACAAATCTATACAACAGTTTTGATTTTAAAAGACAAGTGCTTAAGTTAAGAAAGGAGAAATGTCATGCGGTCTTACTATAACCTCCCCTGTCTCTGCAAAGCAGTCGTGAAAGCGTTTTGTCCATGCTCCGCAATAGATTATAGCGCTACCTTTAGCGGAAGGATACTTCTCCTTATATCCATCTAATATGTCAAGAAACTTGATTCGCCCTCGAACGAAGCAAATAGCTGATGCTTTATCCCAGACACGAGAAAACCACAAAGTGTCCGTTGAGGAAGGAAGAAGAGCGATCCCTTCTTGTATTGTCCTTTTCTCATAGTCACGGAAGAATTTTTCTACCCAAGGACCTGGCTGAGAATAAGGAGGATTCATGAAGACCTTATCGAACCAGGTCTTTGAAAGGCCGTCATGTTCAATACTGTAATGTGTTCCCACTGAAATTCTTGGAAAATACTTTGATTCAGCACAAGGATCTAAATCAATCTCACCAAAAATCTTTTTACTAAAGAAATTATTTTTGGTGGAGTCCTAATTATCTCCTTTTTTAGAAACAATTGGTTTATTCTCGTCAAAAGCGTTCCATGAGATAGTGACAGTGTCTTGGCCAGAATGATAATCGTAGTGAGACATATATCCCTCACACATCAACTCACTTGTCACGCGCTTTGAGAATGTGTTTGACCGAAAGCTCAAAGTGTCACTAAATAGAGTCACTTGACCAAAGGGTCCTTGTTTATCTATTTCTTCAAGAATTTTTTCGAAATAGTCCTGTCTTTCAACTTCAATCATCATATTCTCTCCTAAAATTGAATGACATTTACGATCGCTTGCATATCCAACCTGGCAACTCCATGATCCCGCGCTAAACTTCTGAGGAAGTCCCTTGCAACCAAACTTTTTTGAAGCTTGTCTACTAACTCCTTCTTTTCGTAAGGAGTAGAAGATGCAGTCAAAGTGCCTAAATGACTACACTTCATTGAAATGTCTTTAATTCCTTTGATATTCTCATCAGAGACAGAATAAGGTTCAGCCATTTTATTTGAATAAATAAAATGGATAAACACGTAATACTCCAATGTTCCACTTTTAGTATCAGTGATTGAAAATACTTGATAGGGGGACCAATTCATCAAGATATTCTTAGCAACCTCTAATGAATTTAAGTCTATATTGGGAACGTTAGGGTAAAAAGTCGTTCTTGGTATGCTTGGTAATTCTGGCATTTTCTTTTTGTGAACATCATGATGTTCATCAAGTGAACATCTAACAGGGCTATCTCTCTGAATAGCCCTGTTAGTGTCTACTTACTTAGATATCACCAATATCTAAGTACTTGACCCAATACCAAGATCCTGATAAATTTTTCAACTCATATCCCTTCTCTCTCATGATCTGAGAGATAGATTGAGTATTTATCGAGTCAAAGACGCCGCTCTCAATCCCTTGCTTAAACTCCCTTTTGATGTTCGCAGCATCAAGGGTAACTAGATCAGTTAGAGGCTCCCCGTCTTTTTTTCTTTTTTCATTAACCCTGGCAATTTCTGCTTCCCTCGCTTTTAAGTATTCATTGATGTACGAAAACTTAGGGTCAGGCTTAAGGAGGAAAGATTTAATATACTTCCTGTAAATCTTGATTTTCTCCTTGGCGGTAGCAATATCCATATCATAAGTCACTACCATAGAAGCAATTAGCTCTTTCTCTTCTCCACGGAGTTTTTTTAGCAAAGTCTTAAATTCACCCTGCTTATCTAACCAAAAATTACGAACTATATCAGCTAGAGGTTCTTCACTGCCTTCATTGAAGATAAGCATCTCTTTATCTATAAATTCCTCATCAGCGCTTGCTTTTCCGTTGGAATAATAATTATCCGCCTTCGGATTTCGTGAAACTCAGGCATTATCCAAAAAGGATCACAAGTACTTATCGCTTTTGGGCAAGCAGCATTGAATGATTGATTCTTGCCAGTTTCAGAACTGCTAATCGCAGTTTTGGCGTTAGAGATAGATGTCCCTGTCTTCAAGAGAGTATAGATTTTTTCTTCTTTAAAAGTAGCCTCGTTACAATCATCCAGACAAATGAGAATATTTTCTTCTGTTTCCTCTCCGTTTTCATCGATGCTCATACGCAATTCTTCGATATGATTCCTGATTCCTGCATAAGTTGCAGTTGAAGAAAGAATAGGACAGTCATAGACTTCACTCGCCAGCTTAAGTCCTGATGATTTGCCTGTCCCTGACTTGCCAAAGAAGACAGTGATCAAATAATTGCTGCATAGAGCAGACGGGATTAAAATAGAAGATACAAGTACTGGCATTACAACGTCTCGATTAGAGATTTTCGTTAGTTTATCAAACAATTGCTCTAGCTTGATGACGATGGGAGCGTTGTTGTCACAATAGTTGTAGTAAGGATCTCTTGTGTCCTCCCTGGAGAACTTCCCCTTTTTTCGGACCTTTGGTTTTGAAACCTTAGATTTAATCAGCCCTAAAATTTCTTCATCTGTTTCTAAACTGAATATCTTAAAAGCCTTGATCTCGTTCGCTTTCACTGCCTTGAATCCGAGTAGTTTAGAGTAAACTACTCGGATTTCTTCTGGAAGTAATTCACCCTCAAGATAATAACCGCAGTAAATTACGTTATACTTTTTGTTGACATTAGGATCAATCCACCGGATTTTTTCAAATATCCTGATAACTCGTCCTTCATTAGATTTAGCAGCTTCTTCATTTTTAGCTAAATTTTTTGCCCAAATATCATTACTCATTGCCTTTCTGTTCCTGTAGTGTTGTTGGTTCTGTATAAGTATTTTATATAACTAAATACTTATACAGAAAAATATAGAGAGGAGATACTGAAAAATTAAGACAGTATCATTTTTAGAACTTCAGTCTTTTCAATATCTAGCTGAAGAGCTAGATGGGTAATCGCTTCATGATTCGCTTGAAGGAAAGCTAGCTTAGACTCTAGCTTTTTAGTAGTGGATTCTCCATAACTCTTTTTGAATCCACTAAGGTTAGACACATCTGGGGTTTTCACTTTTAAAACCCGCTCTACTTCCTCTGGAGTAAGCGCCTTGATATCAAGGCGTGGAGCTTTATTACCAAGAGAAGTCGTCAGCGTTTTCCAGTCTCCCACGGGATCAATGAGCGAGGGATCGTCAGCGATCCCAAGCTCACTTTTATAATAGTCATCATAAAAAACTGAATTCAGCGGGAACGTAATACCAAAAGCTTTTGCGTCACCTATTGTTGAAAGAATTTTCTCAGCGACAATCTTAAAGGCAGGGAAATCAGACAATTCTTTCCCTTTATTTTTTTTCGGCAAGACTATACAGCACGGCTTCTCAGAATCTAGTTTTACAGCCTCATCTATCCACTCATCTTTGCCGTCTGGTTTTTTATTGCCAGTTTTTCTACTCGTACAAGCTTCAAAGCCTTCTAGGTTAAAGTACCCACTAAAAGTCAAGTTGTTCTCACTGACTTCTAGTTGACACTGTCCCTTGATTTCTTTCCCGTTAATACCAGCGTGAAGCTTTCCAGCTCCCCAATTGATTTGCAACTCAATAACTTGCAAATCATCATTGCTAAGGCTACTTACGACCTTAGCATCCCAATCTTTGTAGTTAGACATTTCTCGCTAGTTTATAAATGTTTACTAAGCAAGTCCAAAGACTTGCTTGTTAATAGCTTACGGAAAGCCATTTCTAATGAGAGTTTAGGATTTTCATTGACTAATTTAATCCAACCAGCCCACTGTTCTGAATCCAATAAAATTTTGACATCAGTTTTTTTCAACTGTACATTCAACAATCTTCCAATCGATTGGAAGATTGGAAACATAGGATGGTCAGAAAAAATCACCCAAACGAAATTTCCTAGGTAGGATGTATCCGTTATGAAAAAATATTTATCGTCCTTTCGGCAATAAATCGTGCTTCGCTCGCGAATAGTTAAATAATCAGCAGGTATACTGCGAGCATTGTAATCTTTCCAAACGAAGTCATCTGGGAAGAAAGCATCTAATGTCTCTTCCTCTAAGTCAGAGATAGAATCTAATGTATCTATTTGAAGCATCAGATTTATCTCATTTTCTGTCAACTTTAACCTCGACATCTGTTCTTGATTACCTTGACTAATTCTACTAAATCTTTCCCTGACATTAAATTAAATTGCTCCCAAACCAGGAAATGAACTAACCCGCTGGAGTGCAACCCTCTTGGTTTATTTCGTTCTGAATGAACAACAATAAGTGGAATGTTCTGATACAATTCCCACAAGAGAAATTTAAACTTATCTGGTTGCGTAAATCGCCCTTTAGCTTCGATAGCAAATAAAGATTTGCTACCATCTTTGATCATAAAGTCGACTCTCCAATATGCATTGGAGATACACAATCTTTTGTCAGGACCGTTCTCTCCTAGATAAGCTGCTCTATGGTGACAATGAATTGATTCTAGTCTCAAAATATGTCTGAGTTTAAGATATACTTGACTTTCGTACTTGGAATCAAACTTGATCCCATTAGCTGTAGTCTTTACTGCATTAAACTTGTTCGTTTTCGATCTCATCAGTAATCGTCTCCATAACAACTTCTTGAGATTCTGAGGCAGATAACAAGTTATTATTTGGCGTTACCTTTGAGACCTCTAGTTCACTCAGTAGACCTGAAAGAATTCTTTTTTTGTCACTTACTGTTATTTTTGCCAACAGTTGTGTGACTCGATATTTGATATATTCATTGTCAAACCGAACGTACCGCAACTCTTTATCTGTTAGTTTCTGCACTTCTTTCGCTAAGCGACAATTAAGTTGCAAAACATGACCTTCAGGCAGTGTCATCAACTCAATTGGAGCGATTTGATGGTGAAGGTAATGGATTTCAGACCAGTGAAATATTTTCATTTCGATTAATCCTTGATGATGTACAGTTGTTCTGATGCCCTACTGAAAGCTGTGTACAACAAAGCGTGTGGAATTGTCTTAGATAGCAATAAATCGTCTAGGTAAACGAAACAATGTCGTATAGAGACTCCTTGAGCTTTGTGTACGGTGGACGCATACAAATCCTTGTAAGAATCTCCCAGATTATAAAGAAGTTTGAGAACCTTTCTAGCGTCCCTTTGGTTTGGCTTCTTAAGCTCTTGTTGAAACTTAGTGATTAGATTTTCTTTTAGTCCGGAGCAACTGGCTGAAAGGACGTAGGATTCATACCTAAGCCCCTTGGATATCTCCGCTTCAAATCCAATTATTTTCCCCGCTAACAGTGGAAAAAATACCTCTATGGCGTCTCGCTTGATAAAAGCATCAAATTTTTTAACAATACTTTCTACGGAATCGACGTTGGAGGCGATATCACTTTGATCGTGTCACCCATGTTGACAAAAATATTAAATTGAATTTTTCTCAACCCATTCAAGTCTCGTTCCATGTCATCGGACAAGCGAGTTACTGGCTTATTGCATCTTATGCGGTTATGCATAAGATAAAGTGCATTTACACCTACTTTCTTCCGAAATTGTTGATTTAAAAAATCAACCGTTTCGTTCCTAAAAGCCAAGAACCTACAGTGATTTTCATCTTTTTCGTAGTCCTGACTTTTGAATAGATCGACGCCAATAGAAATAGCCTGCTCCATTGAGATATAACTAACCCCTTTTCCTGCTTTAGGAAGGTAGATACTCGCCGATAAAGAAGCATCTCTTGTCTTCGCTACTTCTTCAGCGAGATGTCCAGTCGCTCGCATGATTTGATTTAACCGAATCTGCTGGCAACCGAGCGCAAAAGCGGGAGCTATTGTCTCCCCACTGGAGGTAACTGCGCTTCATCTCCAACGAATAAAATCTTTCTTCCTTTTGAAAGGATCCTTTCAAGGTCTTCTTTGGCGATCATAGAAGACTCGTCACAAACGACTAAATCACCTCCTTCCTTGTCTACAACTGTCTTAAATTCTTGTTCCCCAGTCTCACTGTTAATAACAGGCTGCTTCCCCAAGAATTGAGCTATAGTATTTACCTCGCAATAAATACTATTTTTTTGGAGCGAGGTTTCTAGCACTTTCTTAGCTCCATGTGTAGGACTTAAGAAGTCTGCTTGAACGTTTAACAATGATGATAACCATTTAGACAAGGTATAAGTCTTGCCTGTGCCACCACCCCCAGTCAAGATAGTTGACTGCTCGACTCCTGAATACCAACTATTGAGGTTCTCAATAGCTCTCTTCTGGTCTTCATTTAGGTTCTCGTTGTATGAACTACCTAAAGGACGAGGGAGCTGTCCTCCTGGAATGTTTATTGTTTTTCCATCGAAAGCCTCTGTGACTCTTTGAACGATCTCATCAAACTCTTCCGGTCCTTCTTCTTCAAGTTCATAGGAAATAAGTTCTCCTATGGGAGCTAGTAAAAGCTTTAAATCTGAAATTATGTATTCTTCAGGATCCAAACACATCCTAGCTTCTAACTCTGGAGAGAGTTCTAAAGTTATTGTGAGTTTCCACATCTCCTCTATTTGATTTTCAAGGTACTGATAGTGCCTGTCTTTGTAGGTATCTGTTCTTGTATAACAAGGTTGTATAAATAACTATTGCAACAAAAATAGATTGCAAGCGCAGACAGGCTAGATTCAAGATAACTCTCAACGCCAAAACGGCGTTTATTTAACAAGTTACTTACAATAATTTGTTAAACAAAATGAATTGAGAATCCTATAGCAGTAAAGTGAGCTTTATTCAGAGAGGTAACTTACGATACTCGAACCTTCGCGGTCGGTTCTCAGGCTACCTACCTTTTTGCTCGTCTTTTCTTTTGCTATGTTTCTACTATAGAGCAATTGCTCAAAAACTAGCAACCCCTTTTATATAAAACTTGCTTATAACTAATATTAGCAATATTAATACTACGAAGCAGATCTATATAATGCTTAAAAGATTTTTTCTTGCAAACAATGTTAGGCTATTTTCAGTCGCAAAGAAAAACTGTTAGCAACGATTGAGTTACTAACAGTGATTAATAAGACTATGAACTTGACAAAAATATCTGAATTTAGAAAGTATTTCTCTTTTATTGATAAAGCCATTATCAGAGAAAACTATGGTGATTTACGTCGCCTAAAAACCTGGAAAACAGCATACGCTGACAGGTACGCACTTCTGTGGGAAGATGTCAAGTCAATGTTTCAAGCCAAGAGTAAGATTAAAAACATCTTGCGTTCATTTGAGAAATGGGCTAAAGGTATGACGCAAAAAATAATCTAGGCATTCTTGAAGACATCGCTCAGATGCGCATATGCCTCTATTGTTTGCTCAAATTAAGCAGCAGGAAGGTGGGTAGCAACCACCCAAGTATAGAAAGTCAATCACTCTTGAGTATCATCATTTTCTTCTTGGTCATCCTCTTGTTCTTTTGCTTTTTCCTCCTCCCATATTTCTTGAGCTATTTCTTTCACCCTTTCTGCGATCGCCTTAGGTACTGTGACACTGGTTTGATCCTTCTTAGAGATCCCCCAGTCATACCCATGTCGTCTACCACCTCTAGGCATTGTCACTATCCTCTTGAACGCTTTGGCTCATCTGCTCTTCTGACCTCTTTCTCTGCTCCCACAATTCTTGAGCGAATTGTTGTACCTCTTCCATTATTTCTTTCGGGACTTTTACATTTGTTTTGTCTTTATCAGGTACATTCCAATTGTATCCATGTCTATGCTTCCCTCTGGGCATAATTCCAACCTCTTTAATCTAATGTTAAATGACTCTCTATTTTAGCATTAAATTGGCCCAAAGAAGTTTGGACATAAAAGAGAAACCCGCTAGATTACCTCAGTGGCAAGAGTTTGTGATTTTGTACTACAAATTTGTAATATGTTTTTGTAGTACAAAAAAGATCATCCATACATAGACCTATCAACGAAAAAATGTTTTGCCTATTAAAAACCAAAGATTGCCTTAACCTCTGTACTACCTGTAATTATTGTTTCAACTACTTACAAGTAGCTATCGACTCTCAAGTCAAAAACTATTTATCAGCCAAAGATGAATTTAATGCTTCGTATGATTGCTGGAAAGGTGAACGTTTTGCTATCACCTCTAATGGTGAATTAATAGGAATTGAAAAACTTTACCCTGACTTCCATCATGTAAAAGTATGCATCATCAAAGATAAGGATAGAGTTAACTCTATCCTTCGCAAGCTAGTTGAATTTAAACAGTCACCCGATGAGATTGAAAGTGAACTACGCCTAGAACTTGCGAATATAGTCATCCAACTTCCGTGGGAATTGGTAGAAGGAAGAGAGCTAATACCAAGAGATAAAGACCTACAGAAATTTCTTCGCAAAGCTAATGAGTTAGCGAAGAAAAGTAATGGAATTGTTAGCCACTAGAGACAGAGCTAAAGCCGATATGTACCTAAGAACCTTGGCTGGTATCGTTACCTGCTGGGTAAAAGTAGAGGGAAAAACTTTCCGAATTGTCAAAACTTACGAGCAATCAATTAAAGAAAAAAATCGAGGAATTATTGAAATGAAAAAAAATGCAAAATCTAGCGAAGCTGCTATATCAAAGATGGCTGAACTATATTCGATATCTGAAAAAGAAATAGTCGATTTCTTAGAGAAAACAGGTACTTATGTAATAGAGAGTTTTTATGAAACGGTGCTGTTTCGCTGCGAATGTGGACCCTATGCAATGGTGTTGTGTTTGGGAAAAGATGAAGAGGATATAGAACTCGTTCCCACGATAGAAATATTAGGTAAGTGGGTGTTTTTTAGTCGTGTAGCTATCGCGATAGCTAATGCATATTGCATGTTTGAAGAACATGCATTTGTCGATATATTCTCTGTGTATGCTAAGACAGGGAAACTAACAGAGTTCATGAGAAACAAAGGAGTTTCTCATGCAGTAGAGCAGTTATTTAGCCAACAATATCGCGATAACTAGTCTCTATCGCCCAAGTATCAAGGGGGGTAAGTTGGGTAGACATCTGCTCAACTCCCATTCCCGTTAAATTATCGGTCATCACTGAATCCTGTCGATCAGTGTGACCCAACCCCAATGCATGACCGAACTCATGTATCACAACGAAGTCCTGATACCGCTCAGGTTGTTGCAATAGCTCTGGAGAAAGGAATATATCACCACTGATGAGAAACTCACCGGGGTAATGAGCCAGGGCTAAGAACCCTTGAGTGTCTGCGAATCCTATAAAAATATCAGGTGTAGGTGATTCAGTTAGGGTTAGTCTAGTCTTTCCTGTGATGTCATCAGCAGCTTTATGAAACTTTTCTCGCATTTCTATTGGCACATTAGTGTTAAACCCATAAGTGACACCAATGTCGTCCCAGGTGTATCCAGAGAGAATATCATACATAGTTCTAATTACTCTTCTTTTTTGACTGAAAATCTTTTCTACATGATAGCAATTTCTTAGAGAGCAAAAAAAAAGAATACAGTCATCTGAGATTCTTTTTAACTGATCTCAGAAACTGTATTCCAACAAAAGAACATTATGACTAATTTAACCTACAAAATGCTCCAAAGCAATACCGGAGTTGAAATTGTAATAAACCCTGATTTTCCTGATGAAATTTTCTGTTCCGTAGCAGGATATCGCCGTCTCGCCGAGATGCCCCCAAGGCCGATTTCTTATCGGATTAAAAAGTCCGGCATTGAATTTGATGTCGTCAAAATACTAACCCCTTCGGGTATTAATCAAGTCAAATTAATACCGAAATATATCGTTGAGGAGTGGTTGCGGATGGATAACCCAACAGCGCTTGCAAAATTTCAATTCGCAATCTCCCATTATCCATCTCCCTTTATCTGGAAAACCGTATATCGCAGTTTCTCTCATTGGAAAAGTAAAAATATCAAGAAATTGGTTCTTGATGAGGAAGACATTGTAAAATTTTACTTTTCAGAAGAATGTGAGATAGAAATCGCTACAGATGATGAAGAAGGGCTCTGGTTCCTCGTGGATGGTGTTTGTAAATATCTGGGGCTAAGTGATGCAGCTTTGCTATTCAAACATCTGGACAGGCGTGAAATAAGATTCTGTTGCATCAAGGTAGGCCAGTTAGATGTTCGCGGAGCAAGAGCGATAAGTGAAGACGCATTCCACTTCTTGGCTTCTATGTCTCAATACCCGCTTAGCTACAATTTTAACAATAAACTTATTAAAGCTTTAGCTAAACATCGTTCCCGCCACAAGTAATTTTTGATTAATTCTCTCTAGGAGATCCGCTGTTAGGATCTCCTATCCTTTTTGAACGGTAGTTACTGCGATTACCCCAGTAAAAATACAGTCATCTGGGTTCACAAAATCAAACGAACCCAGAAACTGAATATTTTATTGACCATGAGAAACATGAGAAAATTAAAGTTCGTAGGAAATTTTTGGGAGTTGACGGCTACTTACAGCTCTGACAATGAATTAATTTCACTAGAAGGTGAGTCTTTGGTGGCAGAGAATTTAGATTTTTTTGTAGGTACTGAATCACTGAATAGTGACTGGGAGAAGTTCTTCCCGGCGATTTCCTATATAGAATATTTTGAAGTAGAGATAGACCGAAAATGCTTAGAAATGTATGAAGCTGCTAAGTATCCGCAGAAGGCGCGTAAGGTCTTAGTGGAACCATCTCCTGAGAAACAAGCGAAGGGAAAGTCTGAAGAGCGTGAATTAGTCCACAAAACTTTTATTAGCGATGATGGGATTGAGATTATCATTAACACTGAAACTGGAGAAAGCTTTTGCTCTATAAAAGGTTACGCGAGATTGTCAGGCGTAACCCAGGGAGCTATCTCTAAGCGAGTTGTTAAACTTCAGGGGGTTTCCTCAGTCAAAGTAAAAATGGTTGAAGTCCAAACTCCAGGGGGGATTCAAAGGGTTTCCTTAATCCCGGAAAAAATCATTGCAGAATGGATACCTAATGACAACCCAAAATTAACTACTGCAATGCTGATCGCTGGTACTCGCGTCTTCTTCCATCAATTAGCTGGATATCAGATTCGCTCAACTGCTATGGCAGATTCTCAAGATCCTCCTAAGGAAAAGGTACAGGAGAAAAGCAATAACAATCCTCCTGCACCTAGTAAGAGCGCACCTGAAGTATTACACCATGCAATGCTTTTATCATACCCCGTTCAAGAGTATATCGCTGAGACAAGATATTTAAAACCTATCTTAGATTCAACGATTCACCGCTTTCACTTAATCAATTCAAAACGAATTGTCAAAGGCGAGAAACTCGTTGATACTACGATAACTTCGTCAGAGGCGATCGCTTGTTTTAACCGAGGAGTAGTCGGTGGAATATTCCCAAAAACAAACACTGCTAAACGCCACCAAGTAATGAGTTTGCTAGGTTGGGAGTTCATCAAGCTTAATGGGTGCTATTGCTATAGATTTAAAGGATAGTTGCGAACAAAACAATAAAGGACGATTATGATTTACGTTGATGATTATAATGGCAGATTTCGGAATATGGTAATGTGTCATATGAGTAGTGACACATCTACAGAAGAGCTAATTGAATTTGCAGCCAAGATAGGTCTCAAAGAAGAGTGGATCCAAGTTCGTGGTACTTGGCACGAGCATTTTGATGTCTCACAGTCAAAGAAAAAGTTAGCTATCAAACATGGAGCTATTCCTATTAACTCCAGGGGTCTCGTTAAAATGATGAAAGAGCTGAAGAAGAACAAAGAAAGCTAATACTGTAATCAAAATGATTTAATAGAAATAACGTTTATCTAGTGTGTCTTGTACGCACTAGATTTTTTTGTGCAACAAGTTATTTATACAGTTTATTTATACAAAAATGGTGTTGCTGAATTAAAGCATGATTTGGGAAAAGAGCGATCGCCTAAAAATGTTATACTTGCTGTACGGAAGAAAGAAATTTACCCACAATGAATATGAGTTTGACTGAGAGCAAATGTAATTCTGGAGTGAAGCATATTATTTTCTACTCTAGTGGAGCGGCTAGTTATGTTGCAGCAAAAATGGTTGTAGAAAAATATGGAAAAGACAATTGCCTGCTAGTCTTTGCAGACACAAACATTGAAGATGAGGACAATTACAGGTTTCTATACGATGGAGCGTTTTTTCTAGAAACAGAATTAGTCGTTCTAAAAAACAAAAAAACTCCGTGGGATATATACGAAGAAAAAAGATTTGTTAATCATAGAGTCTCTAATTGCTCTATGGAGCTTAAAATCAAACCTTGTCGTAAGTTTGTTTCTTCAAATTTTTCTGCCACTGAATGCGTATTGTATTTTGGGATAGATTTCAATGAATACCATAGGACTGAGAAAATAACCAAGAATTGGGAGCCTTATAGCGTAGATTATCCTTTGTGTTGGGGTGATTGGGTAGATCGAAATCAAATTTTTCAGACGATAAAAGACGATGGTTTAAAGCCGCCAAGGCTCTACGAATATGGTTTTTCTCATGCAAATTGCGGGGGTTTCTGCTCGAAAGCAGGGAAGAAGCAGTTTAGGAAATTGCTAAATCATTTCCCTGAAAGATATATGTATCACGAGAAAAGAGAAAATCAGTTTCTTGAGCTGATCTCCAAACAAAGTGGTTGCATCATAAGGGAGAAAGGAGGTACATTGACTCTCAAGCAATTTAGGGAAAGAATTGAATCTGAATCAATGCAGTCTAACTCATCAGACGATTTTATAGGGGGATGTGGTTGCTTTATTGAAGATTGATTTGTTAAAAAAAAAGATTGGCTTATAAGCCAATCTTAAGCTACATTACCCACCTAGACAAAAAAAACGGAAGACAGGACTTGAACCTGTATCGCCTCGCTTATGCAAGGATTCTTGCTTAGAAGACTCCCGAACCGTAGTATTCTCCTGTTTGTTTTCGCGTTTTGTATAAGGTGCGTGCAAGTTCTCAGAATTACCGTTGCATCGTACAAGCAATCTTGACTAACCTATTTTGTCGAGGATTTAACTAGAGTGAGGCTACCTCGGTCGCTACGTTATGATCCCTCTAGCTGGCATGGCCACCTAATCCTGTTTAATGGCCAAAAGCTCAAAGCAGGAAGCTGAACACTTTTAAGTATACTAGAAATTTTACAAAATGCCAACTTTTGTATTTTACTCGTGGTTGTATGCGTAATATTATTTGTTATACAAATTATTTATATAACTTTGTTTAAGAAAAGATATTACACCTAAAGTTAATATTGATAATCATAAGTGGCCAGCACGAAGAAGTAGGGCGAATATGGCCATCTTCATGACAAATATTTTATTTCTATATCAAATTGGCAGTATACTGGCAGAAGAAAATCAGTGATTATTGATTAGCTCAGTCGAGCTTTAGCGAGTGTTAGAGCAACACCTTTACTGGTGGGGGTTGCAGGACTATGGACGTAACAGGACTCGAACCTGTGACCCCTACCATGTCAAGGTAGTGCTCTAACCAACTGAGCTATACGTCCAAATTTGGATTTGGTATACCCTATGCTTCAAGTATACCAATCCGAGACCAAATGTCTAAATTTTATGAGTGACATATAAATAATACATATATTTTATTAACAAATACATACGAATATCTTATACTCATACATTTTCTCCTAGCAGGGGTATTGCAGGAGAGATTGAACTATCCGACCACAACCTAGGCTATAGGTATAGCTTTTGACTTGATAGGAAATTGCATAAGTTTGTACTTACCTCCACTTTTTTAGTTATACTTGAATTGTCTCAAATATCAATTTTTTTTGAAATATAACAGATATAGCACTACCAGAATTGGTTAGGACATTTTTTAATCCTGTTCACGGAGCATTTCCGCACGAAAAAACCCTTTTACAGTTTGCTATTCCCTGTTCCCTATTCCCATTTCGCGTAGCACTATATAAAAAATATGAACAAAAATACTGCTGAAAAATTTCAAGCAGCAAGATCGTCATCATTGGAGTAGCAGTAATGCTCAATGTCTGTAGCGTCAGCAGTCTACTCTCTTACTAAAAAACTTGCTAAATAATTCAATACCACCGATCAACCAAATATCCCAGTAAATGCAATCTTATTCAACCTAAATATGTATAAAGTTCTCACAAAACGAACAGAATATTAATTACACAAATTATGAGTACAAATTCATCACAAGTAAACACATCTGCTGTGCAAGCAGGGGGTCAACTTAGCTTCTTTGAAAAATATCTCACCGTTTGGGTAGCTTTGTGTATCCTCACAGGTATTGCACTAGGGAAAATATTTCCTGGTGTTGCCAGTGCATTAGATGCCATGAGTATTTATCAAGTATCCATACCCATTGCTATCTGTTTATTTTTTATGATGTATCCCATCATGGTAAAAATAGACTTTACCCAAACCAGAAATGCAGCTCATGCTCCCAGACCCGTCATCTTAACATTAATCATTAACTGGGTAATTAAACCTTTTACCATGGTAGCGTTTGCGCAAATTTTCCTCGGTTGGCTATTCCGTCCACTATTAACAGGTACAGAAATATTGCGCGGTACAGAAGTAGCTTTGGCAGACTCCTACATTGCTGGAACAATATTACTTGGTATTGCACCCTGTACGGCAATGGTATTAATGTGGGGTTATCTTTCCTACAGCAACCAGGGACATACATTAGTAATGGTGGCGATTAATTCCTTGACAATGTTATTTTTGTATGCTCCACTTGGACGGTGGTTACTGTCAGCTAATAATTTAACTGTGCCTTGGGAAACTATTGTTTTATCGGTGCTAATTTATGTGGGTTTACCTCTAGCTGCTGGAATGTATAGCCGTTACTGGATTTTCAAAAATAAAGGAAAAGCATGGTTTGAGCGTAAGTTTCTCAAGTATTTAAGTCCGGTTTCTACTGCTGCTTTGTTGATAACTTTAGTTTTATTGTTTGCTTTTAAGGGAGAATTAATTGTAGAAAATCCCTTTCATATTTTGTTGATAGCAGTACCACTATTTCTCCAGACTAATTTTATTTTCTTGATTACTTATGTAGCAGCTTTGAAAATGAAATTACATTATGAAGATGCTGCTCCTGCTGCTTTAATTGGAGCTAGTAATCATTTTGAAGTAGCGATCGCCACTTCAGTTACTCTATTTGGTTTGAATTCTGGGGCAGCTTTAGCAACAGTAGTGGGAGTATTAATAGAAGTACCAGTAATGTTGATGTTGGTAGAATTTTGTAAACGCACAGCTTTTTGGTTCCCTCGCCAACCAGAAAAGGCAACATTAATTGACCCTCGTTGTTATGCGACTCCATTGGTAGGGAGTAGGGGAGTGGGGAGTGGGGGAGTAGGGGAGTGGGGAGTGGGGAGTGGGGGAGTAGGGGAGTGGGGGGAGTAGGGGAGTAGAGGAGTGGGGGAGAAATCTAAATTTATATTTATGAATATATTGAAACTGCCAACTTAAAATTTGTTCTTGACAACCTACCACCTAAAATCTAAAACCTACCACCTAAATAAAGCATACACTTTGATAACAGAATTCAGAAATGACAAATTTTGACCATCCTCCAAGAATTTTATTCCTATATGGGTCTCTGCGCGAACGTTCCTACAGTCGTTTGTTAGCAGAAGAAGCTGCTCGGATAATTACAGAAATGGGAGCGGAAGTGAAATTTTTTCATCCCCACGATCTACCTTTACGAGGACGAGTAGAAGATTCTCATCCAAAAGTTCAAGAGTTGCTAGAACTGAGTCAATGGTCTGAAGGGCAAGTCTGGACATCGCCAGAAATGCACGGTAATATTACAGGCATTCTCAAAAATCAAATTGACTGGATTCCTTTAAGTATTGGTTCAGTGCGTCCAACTCAAGGAAAAACTTTGGCAGTTATGCAAGTGAGCGGGGGTTCTCAGTCTTTTAATGCAGTTAATACCCTACGAATTTTGGGCAGATGGATGCGAATGTTTACTATTCCAAATCAGTCTTCTGTAGCGAAAGCTTATCAGGAATTTAATGAAGATGGGACAATGAAAGATTCAGCGTATCGCGATCGCGTTGTTGATGTTATGGAGGAATTATACAAGTTTACATTATTATTGCGAGATAAAATTGATTATTTGACAGACCGCTATAGCGAACGTAAAAGTTTGGAGAATAACAGGAAAAACTAACAATGGAACAAGAAACGAATCAACCAATAACAGAAAACTTGTGGTGGGTGATTCCAGATAAACTAGCAGGAGTTCGCAAACCAACTGAAGAAGAGTTACCAGAATTACAGAAACTAGGTATCGGTGCAATAATCTCTTTGATGGATGACCCCTCTAACTTAGAGCTTTACAAACAGGCAAACTTACCTTACTTGTGGTTGCCTATCAAAGGAGGAACTGCACCAAGTCGGGAACAAATTAAACAACTACAGGATTTTATTGATAGTCAAAACAATGGTGTTATAATTCATTGCAGCAATGGCAAAAGACGAACAGCTACTGCTCTTGCGGGGTATTTGATTATTTCTGGTTCATCTTATGATGAGGCAATGGAAATTATTTCAACTGCAAACCCAGAAATTGATTTACGGGAATCTCAAAGTAGCTTTTTACAGACTTTGGCAAAAAATTAACTTGTTTAAGAGGTTAAAAAGCTGGATACTATCATGCAATTTGCCCCTACAGATAGTGTATTATCTAATAATTTGCCTAAGTCCTGAGCTAGTTAAGAAAAAAGAAAATTTGGTGTTGGTGCATTGTAATGGTAGTGCTTTGTAATTATTTTTATTATGAGACACTACAGTGGGAGCATCTTCCTCCCGTACTATGCTATTCACTATTGCTATTTCATTAATTGATAATTGATAATTGATAATGGATAATTGATAATTACCTCTGGTTAAAACTGTTGTTGATTGAATATAAGGAAATATTATTTCTTTATTTCCCCTTAAAAGGGGAGGCTTTAAACCAGAATTATTTAATTATTAATTATTAATTATTCGGTAAAACTATCGAAAATTTAAAGGAGGAAAAATATAGCAATGCGTATCGGAATAAATGGATTTGGTCGCATGGGAAGGTTGGCACTGCGTGCGGCTTGGGAATGGCCAGAAGTAGAGTTCGTTCACATTAATGAAATCAAAGGAGGTACGGCAGCAGCAGCACATTTACTTAAGTTTGATTCTGTACATGGCAGGTGGTCGCCGGAAGTAGAAGCAACAGACGAACAGGTAATAATTGATGGTAAACCTCTCAGTTTCAGTGAATATTCTCAACCAGGTGAGGTGCCTTGGGAAAAATTTGGTGTCGATCTTGTGTTGGAATGTTCTGGCAAGTTTAGGACTCCAAGCACTCTTGAACCTTACTTTCAGCATGGTGTCAAAAAGGTAATTGTGGCAGCACCAGTTAAAGAAGAAGCTTTAAATGTAGTCATGGGTGTTAACGATAATCTCTATGAACCTGAAAAACATCACTTACTCACGGCAGCTTCTTGTACCACTAATTGTTTAGCTCCAGTGGTAAAAGTGATTCACGAAGGATTGGGAATTAAACATGGAGTTATTACTACTATCCATGACAATACTAATACTCAAGTTATTGTTGATGCACCTCATAAAGATTTGCGTCGCGCTAGAGCTACAAGTCTTTCACTGATTCCGACTACAACTGGTTCGGCAACAGCGATCACATTAATTTACCCAGAACTTAAGGGTAAGTTGAATGGTTTAGCGGTGCGGGTTCCTTTGTTAAATGCTTCTTTGACAGATTGTGTGTTTGAAGTGGTTCGCCCTACTTCGGTGGCAGAAATTAACAGTTTGCTAAAAACTGCATCCGAACAAGAACCACTGAAAGGAATTTTGGGTTATGAAGAACGTCCTTTAGTTTCCATTGACTATAAAGATGACCCCCGGTCTTCTATTATTGATGCTCTTTCAACAATGGTAGTAGATGAAACTCAAGTGAAAATTTTGGCTTGGTATGACAATGAATGGGGTTATGCTAATCGTATGGTAGAGTTAGCTCGAAAAGTTGCTCTGAGAGAGAGGGAGTAGGGAGTAGGGAGCAGGGAGTAGGGAGTAGGGAGTAGGGAGTAGGGAGTAGGGGAGTAGGGGAGTAGGGGAGTAGAAAAACAACCGTACCTCAGTAACTTGAGAAACACTATAAATCAATACGGTTTCCTAGGTCATGCTGCGCAAACAGATAATACCAAAACTCATAAATCGATCTATAGACTTATGTATTTTCCTTCTTCCTTCTTTCTTCTTTCTTCTTCCTTCTTCAAAAAACCCTTAACTGAACTGTATTGCACTATAAATCAAATAAATAAGGAGAAAAATATGGCTGAAGTTTCTATTACGATGAAAGATATTTTTAAGCAGAGAGTAATTCCAATTATAGAGAATTTCCTTGCTACTGATAATTTGTTTGAAAATTTAGAAAGAGATGAAACGCAATATATTCGATACTTTTCTGAGAAATTGTTCTCTAAAAGAATTACAAGAAATGACTGAGGAAATACTTAGTGATAGAATCAGACGTATATTGGGAGGACAAGTATTATTTAGATTACTGAGTGATTTAACACCTAAAGAAATAGAAGAGTTTGATGCAGCAATGCGAGATTTGAGGAAAATGTAGTAATGACATATTTATTAGATACAAATATTCTAACTCCTCTTATTAAACAAGATTCTAGACTATTGGTTCGCCTTGATGATGTTAATTATAGAAGAGAAAAACTCTTTATCAGTTGTATTACGTATTTTGAAAGTAAGGGGGGCTTATTAGCAATTAATTCCCAAAAAAAGTTAGCTATTTTGGATAATTTGTGTAAAAGTAATATCAATATTTTGTTTTTAGACAGAATAGAAATAATTAATATCGCCTCTGGTATTTATGCAAATTTAAGGAACAAAGGAACCCCTATACAATTTCCTGATATTCTGATTGCAGCTACCGCAATTCATCATAATCTGGTTTTGGTTTCTAATGATTCTGATATAGCATTTCCCAGTAAGCGTGAGGTACACTTCTGGAGATCCCCCCTAACCCCCCTTGAGAAGGGGGGAACTGGAAGTCCCCCTTTATAAGGGGGATTTAGGGGGATCATTAATGTACCTCACCAGGCTGAAAACTGCTATATGTTAAGAATCGAAGGTTTAATGTTAGAAAATTGGTTACAATAGTTTAAAGTAATAAAAATCATGGCTTCTACTACAAGTGCTAGTATAAAAAATTATGCCCTAGTCACCCTTGCTTACTGGGGTTTCACCATCACTGATGGTGCTTTGCGAATGTTGGTGCTACTCTACTTCTACAACATAGGTTATACTCCCTTGGAAATAGCCTTTTTGTTCCTATTTTATGAAATTTTTGGCATCTTGGCTAATTTTTTTGGTGGTTGGATCGGTTCTCAATTTGGATTAAGAGTCACTCTTTACAGTGGTCTTGGGTTACAGGTTTTTGCCCTAATTATGCTTTCTTATGTAAATCCAAGTTGGGTACAATGGTTAGCTGTATTTTATGTCATGGTAGCACAAGCATTTTCGGGAATCGCTAAAGATTTAACGAAAATGAGTTCTAAAAGTGCTATTCGGTTAGTTATTCCCCAAGATGCTCAATCATCTCTATTCAAGTGGGTGGCAGTGTTAACTGGTTCTAAGAATGCTCTGAAAGGAGTTGGTTTTTTTGTAGGTAGTGCGCTGCTGTCATTATTTGGATTTGTCAATGCTCTGTGGATAATGGCGGGAGGGTTGTTTTTAATTTTGTTCACTGGTTTAATGTTGCCAAAGGGTATGGGCAAAATTAAGCAGAAGGTGAAATTTAAACAACTTTTTTCTAAAAGTCAGGAAATTAATATTCTTTCTGCGGCCCGTTTCTTTTTATTTGGTTCGCGAGATGTTTGGTTTGTAGTAGGATTACCTGTTTTTCTGCAAGGTACTTTGGGTTGGTCGTTTTATGAAGTTGGTGGATTTATGGCTTCTTGGGTTATTGGTTATGGTATTATTCAATCTTTAGCACCAACACTTATACAAAAATTTGGTTCTGGTGAGCCACCACAATCAAAAACTATTCAATTTTGGACGTTTACATTAACTGGTATTCCCGGCGCGATCGCTATTGCATTACAATCAGGTTTACCTGCTAATTGGGTTATTGTTAGTGGACTGATGCTGTTTGGTGTAGTGTTTGCTTTTAATTCTGCGGTTCATTCCTACCTGGTATTGGCATTTACAGATGATGATAAAGTAGCTTTAAATGTTGGCTTCTATTATATGGCTAATTCTGGTGGTCGTCTTGCAGGTACCGTTTTATCTGGGTTGGTTTATCAGATATTTGGTTTAGTTGGTTGTCTGTGGGTATCGATGTTGTTTGTGTTGGGAGCAGCTTTAGTTTCTTTGAAGTTACCCGATCCTCAACCGAGTCAAGCTATTGCTTGGAAAGCTGGTGGGGGAGATTAATCAGTTATCAGTTATCAGTTATCAGTTATCAGTGAAACACAAGTGAGTAGGTTGGGTTAAGCGAGAGCGCAACCCAACAAAAACCAAGATAATCAAGCAAGAAGTAGGTTAAGTATAACGAAGTGACACACAGGGATAATAATGATGTTGGGTTTCGTTGCTGGATAATTTTCGGTTTCGTTTTCTTCTCCTCCTGATATATTCTTTATTTCCCTTGTTTTCCCTCCTGACTCCTGACTCCTCCCTAATTATTTATAACTGTTCATCCAGACATGATATAATAGTATCTATTCTTGTAATGGGTAGTGGTAAACAAGTAATGATTTTTCTGGTCTACCTTCTGACAATTAAAGGGATGTAGCAATTAATATCCTTACATATTAGAGTGAGTTGTTGGGAATTAAGCTAAAAACATGGCTAAAACTTTTATCAGTCAAAGCTCATAGTGTTTTTAAATCCTAAAATCATACAAACCTTATATAGTAAGTATTTGAGCATTTTCACTTTTTATTTCTCAACAACTCTATTTAGGGCTACCGTTGTAATGATACCTTCTTTAGTCATTTTAGGTAGAATATCGTTTTGAATCAAAGACTGAGCATAAATCTTAGCTTTTGATATATCTTGAGCAGGAAAAGAACGAGAATCATAGTGAGTACACTCTAAAACAAACTCCCTAGAAGATCGGGAACCTGCAAGAGAATACAAAGAAAAAACAACACCACCATAAGTCCATTTATCAACTATTTGTTTATTCATAAAACTTTTTAATTGACTACATAAATTATTATACTTAAAAAAATATATAGCAATTCCCAAAAAGCGTGAGGTACAAAATTCCTGATTTTAGGGAACAGGGAACAGGGAATAGGGAATAGGATAAAAATAAAAATTTATAGATGTACCTTACGACTATGGGAAACGCTATATCAGCGCAAAGTAGCACTAAATTTCAGTACCTCTCGCTTCTTCAGCTTGAACGGTATCAGGTGTTAAATGTCGCCATCTAAACCTTTGAGAAAATTGATGTGATTTCCCTTCCACAATATCCGCTGCAATTTCTCCTAATAAAGGTGCCATTTTAAACCCATGTCCGCTGCCACCGCTACTCACAGAAAGACCTTTAATTTCTGGATGTTTATCTATCCAGAAGTGTCCGTCAAGGGTATCAGTATATAAACATCTACGAGTATACACCAAAGGTGCATCTACCAATTCGGGGAAAGTCATCTTCACAAAAGACCGCATCTTCTCTACCTCATCATCCTTAATTCGGCGATCGCTATTTTCGGGATGAAGAGGTACACCACTAGAATGTTTAGCTATTTTGACAACACCATATTTAGGCAAAAAAGGAAAACCATACCAACCAGAATTAGAAATATCGGCTGCAAAAACACTCAAATAGGGCGACGAAAAGTATTTAGGGTTTTGAGGTTTTAACCAAAAAACAGGATGACCAGTCGTTTTCATGTAAGGTTGTAGTTCTGGCAAAAGATAGGGAGTATTCGCACCTGCTGCTACCAGCGCATGACCACATTTAAAAGTATTTCCCTCTCTAGTTTTGATTCCTTGCAACTTCCCATTTTCCACAATAAAACTTTCTGCGGTTTGCCCTTGGTAAATTTCAACACCTAAAGAACAAGCATACTCAGTTAGTTTTTCTACTACCAGTGAAGATTCTACATAACCTGCTTTCGGATTAAAATTAGCATCTATGTAAACCGAGTTATTCACCATTGGAAAACGTTCTTTAATACTTTCAGCATTCATTCTGTCTGGAGAATAACCACTTTCAACGAGATTTTGGTAACTAAATTTTTCAAAGCTATGGCGATCGCTTTCTATTTTATCTTTACACAGCATTAAAAAAACCTACTTCGTGATATAATTCTTCCCCAAAAAAAATCATTCCATTCTTTCCAGCGGTCAATACATATTTCTGCCATGCGGAAATATTCTTTATCAGTACCATATTCCATACGGACAACTTTAGTAATATCAGTAGAAGCTGCTAGATGATGGGGAATGGTATCTGGGTTAATAACTGCCACTTTATATTTTCTTTTGGCTAATTCTACAACAGCAGTAATACCAAAGATGCCGCTACCTACAATTAGAAAATCATATTTTGTATTGGGATTTTTCATTAGTTTCTATAAACTTAAAGATATCTGGATTTTCAACTGATTCTGTTGGAAATATCAATTGTATAATTTTTCTATGTTTGGAATTCAATTAAATTAACTTAAAAATTTCTCCCTCTACTCGATCATTTTTTATGTCAGCTTACAAAAGTTATAGGATATTTTTCTATTTTATCAATATCTAAAAAAACTTTTTAAAATCCGTTGTTTCTGTAACCTGAAAAAATCTACCTAATTGTTTCATTACAAAATCTGGCGTTGCTGATTCTGGATATGATTTTGCCCCCTAGCCCCCCAAAATTGGGGGGAATAAAACTCTAAAAGTCCCCCTTGATCCCCCTCCCGTCCCCCGCAGGATCGGGGAAGCCAGATGTTGCTGCGCTTTTTGTTGAACGGGGATTTAGGGGCTTGACCAGAATCAAACATATGTAGATAATCGTAGGTTTATAAGAACGGATACCAAAAGACGCAGTGCTATAGACAATTTTTTAAAAAAGTTTTAATTATTCTCGACTTCCAAAATATGAGTTTGTGTACTATATTAACTTGGATTGGTTAAATAAAAACTATCCAAACAGCTTAAATTCAAGCAAAAAAAAATCTATGGTGAATCTCTCTTTAGAAACAATCAGGGCAAAATTTAGGAGAATATTAATATATGGTATTGGAGTTAAACTTCTTGCATATTATGAAAAGTTAATTCCTAAATATTCCTTGATTGGTGATACAGCATTTTTTGATTCTAAACAATTTGACTGGACCACTGAGGTAGAAGCAAATTGGGTATTGATTCGGAAAGAATTAGATGAACTCCTCAAATACCGAGATAGTTTACCAAATTTCCAAGACATTTCTCCAGACCAAGCTGATTATACTAGCCCAGATGATTTATGGAAAACATTTTTTATGTATGGGTATGGTATTAAATCAGAAAAAAATTGTCAAAGATGCCCAGAAACAACCCGTTTAATCGAAAAAATTCCGGGGATGAAAACAGCATTCTTTTCTATTTTATTACCTGGTAAACATATTCCCGAACATCGAGGTCCTTACAAAGGAGTTGTTCGTTATTTATTGGCATTAAAAGTACCTGAACCAAAAGAAAAATGTCGCATTCGGGTGGGTGATGAAACACGTCATTGGGAAGAAGGAAAAAGTATGATGTTTGATGATTCTTTTCCCCATGAAGCTTGGAATGAAACTGATGGTGTCCGTGTAGTTTTATTCTTAGACATAATGAGACCAATGCGTTTCCCTCTTTCAGTTTTTAATGAATTATTTATGAAACTAATCGCAATTTCTCCCTATATTCAAGATGCTAATGTTAATCAGAAAAATTGGGCAGACCGTTTAGAAAAATTGTTTGCACAGGAACCTGAAAAAGAGAAAGTTTAAAGTTGAAGAAGGCAGAAGAAGGAAGAAGGAAGAAGGAAGAAGGAAGAAGGAAAAATATTGCTTTGTCTGAGTTTTAATCTCTCGATCTGTCCTAACCTTTCCTTCTATTATTATTATTTATTGATGCTCTAAGCTAAATTAGAAACTTGATAGTATTGTTTTTTAATTCAGAGGTTAAGTAAGGCGATCGCTATTTTTTTGCTAGAGGTAAACTTTAAATTTTCAGCTTTTTTATATTGATAATATTTACTCCCCTTTTTGTTCTAGAAAGGACTTACGCACCAGACTCTAGAAATGGGGAGGGCGAATACCATTCGCCCCTACAAATGGTACTTTAAAAGTAAATTTGTGTAAGTCCTGCTAGGTATAAAATTTTTTGTATCTCAAATAACAAACAATTTATTAGAAATTATTCATATATATTAGTGCGAGCATCTTGCTCGCGTCAAGTGAGACGGGGACTTACGCACCAAGCGCCATATATATAGCAACCGCCAAGGCGGTTAGGACAATTAGTGCGAGGATATTGCTCGCGTCATAAATCATCATAATCACCCGATGTCCTAACTATAGTAGCGCCATATATAGTAGGGGCGAATGGCATTCGCCCCTACTGATAGCGTATTGTCTAATAATTTGCCTAAATCCTGATTTAATCAAAAACAAAACTAAAAAAATATATTTGGAGAGAGTAGTGGGTTACGATTTTGACGCAATAATTATTGGCAGTGGTGCAGGAGGAGGAACAATTGCCCATACTCTAGCAAAAGCTGGTAAACAAGTTCTCCTAGTGGAACGTGGCCCTAGATTTAGTGATGTTGAAGCTTTTCAAGATGAGCAACGAATGCTGATTAATAAAGAAGCTTTTGACGATCGCCAAATTCAAGTCAATGGACGTAACGCCCAACTTCACATCGCAGGAATATTAGGTGGTGGTACATCCCTATATGGAGGAGTACTCATGCGCCCAAGTCCCTACGATTTCCATCCAGGTAAATTTTATGACAAATGGCTACCCCGTCATCTCTGGGATTGGCCGATCGCCTATGATGATATGGCTCCCTACTTCGACCAGGCAGAAGCTTTATTTAATGTCGCCGGGGATAAACCACACAAAATGTTAAATATTGGTACGCCAAGTAATGGTTATCCGGCCACTGTTCCAGCACTCGAACCAATTAACCAACAATTAGAAAAAGGTATAAAAGCTGCGGGACTAACTCCATTTCATCTTGCCTTCGGTATAAACTTCGATACTTGTCTACGTTGTTCTAAATGTCCTGGTTTCTACTGTCCCAATGAATCTCGTGCTTCTACAGTGATGCGTACTATTGATAAGGCAGTTACTAATTATAACCTCAAAGTTCAAACTCTGACAGAGGCAGAATATTTAGTTACTAATACCAGGCAAAAAGTTACTGCTATTCGCCTTCGTTGTCGCAAAACTGGCACAGTTGAAGAACTCACAGCTAAAACTTATATTCTGTCTGCTGGAGCATTGGGTAGTCCAGTTATTCTGATGAAATCTGGTTTAACAGGGCGTAGCGGACAAGTAGGGCGGAATTATATGTATCATTGTGGTGCTTTAGTGGCGGGATTATTCAAACAATCTACTGGTGGGGCGGATAAATTTATTAAACAGTTAGGGTTTACAGACCTCTATCTTGGTTCCAAAGAATTTCCACATAAATTAGGGTTAGCTCAAACTGTACCTATTCCCGGACTTCTTTCTCTACAAGAAAATTTTCCCGTGCCAATACCTCAACCTATCGCCGAATTTCTGTTGAAGCGGATGTTGGTAATAACTGGTATTGTGGAAGATTTACCCCAACAGGAAAATCGGATAGAAGTTGGTAAGGATGGGAAAATTCGTCTGTTCCACAAATTTCATTCCTATGATGTTTTCCGTTCTCGGTATTACATGACCAAGTTAAAACGGGTTTTTCGGTCAGCAGGAGCGGTATTATGTTTTGGGGCAATGGGTCATAAGGATGATATTCATACGTCCCACCAAGTAGGTACAACTCGCTTTGGTAAAGATCCAAATACATCTGTGCTTGACCAAGACTGTCGTTTACATGACCATGAAAATGTCTTTGTTGTAGATGGTGGTTTTATGCCGAATGCTTTGGGTGTTAGTCCAGCTCTGACTATTGCAGCTAATGCTCTGAGAGTTGCAGATACTATATTACCGAAAAGCAACGTTGAGAGCAAGCGTGTTTTAACCGGGGGATGAAAACAAGCGAGTCGTTTAGACAAGACTTCTTTAGTTGTCCTGTGCTATTATCTGGATATACAAAAGTTTAGACAAAAGTAAGCAGCAAAGCATGGGTTAAACTTAAGTCGACTGTGTAGGGGCACCGCGGAAATTGTCCCCAAAGAGTATATCTTTGGTCAGCGCTCGAAAAAACGAAGCAACATGGATTTATCCTGTTGCGTAGTATCAACTTAGAATCCCCTCGGCAACAGCTGCGGGGAGTAGTCAAAAAAAGCCATAATTTGAATTTGTGGCTTCATGGCGATCGCATTTCCCTAACTAGGGTTTGCGCTCAAAAGTCTTATGGGTTAGGGTAGGAGACAGGAGACAGGAGACAACCCACCCTCGCCCCTCCCCTCCCAGGAGCGGAAGACAGGAGGAACGGGGAATTATAGAGGAGGTAGTCGGAAAAATTGTCCCTTGATTTGTCTGCCATAATCCTCCCAAAATACTAGCATGCATGAGCTTTTTCCACTGAAAAGCTGACACTTTTTCAGATAAAAAAAAGCTACAACCAATATCAGTTAATGCTTTGATGTTTAATCAGCAAGTCCTATTTATTCCTATATTCCCTGTTGCCTGTTGCCAGATGAGCTGTTGCCTGTTGCCTATAGCAATAAAACTTTGTACCTCATCCACTAGAAGACTGCTGTAAGATTATACAAAGATGAGGTCACCCTGATTAAATGATCCATTTGTAAACTCAGCAATTAAGTCATTATTAGCACTTAAGAATATTGCGGTGTTATCGGAGTTGAAGAAGTAGTCTCCCGAATTACCAGTCAGTTCAATAGTATCTTGACCCGTTTCAAAATCTTGGATATCTGCAAAGTCGCTACTACCATTGAAGGAGTAGAAAACATTGCTTCCATCACCTAGAACAATAGTATCTCGACCATTATTTCCGTTGATGATATCAATCTCACCTGCACCGGGGTTAGCACTGTTTAGATCGACCCCTGTTAAACGGTCTCGACCTCGACCACCGAAAATGCGGTCATTTCCAGCACCACCAACAAGAGTATCCCTTCCGCCTTCACCCCGGAGTTCGTTCTCTTCGGCATCACCGACTAAGTCATCACCTTGAGAGGTTCCAGTAATATCGACAAAGTTAACAACATTAAAGTCAAGATTTCCTAGTCCAGGAAGATTTTGAACAGTGAAGGTTTCGTTCGCCAAGTTAGCCACAAAAGAAGTTTGACCGCTAATTCCAGTCGAACCATCAATGGCGTTATCTTGTCCTTGCGCCCCAATAATAGTTTCTATTTCTAGAATATTGTCTGTACCTGCACTACCTTTGTTGATGACACCTCCGCGTTCTAGGGTGACAGCTTGACCTAAATCGCTATAATCAACGGTATCATCACCGCCTTGACCATCAAAGGTATCATCTCCCTGGCTGCCTCCAAAGACGTTATTACTCTCATTTCCAACAATATTATCATCGTTGGAAGTTCCAGTGGCATTCACAAAGTTGATAATCTCAAAGGTTTGATTACCCAATTGCGGAATATTCTCAACGGTAAAAGTTTCCTGAGATAAGTCAATATCAAAAGAGGTGACTCCACTGGTTCCCGTCGAACCGTCAATGGCGTTTTCTTGTCCAGTTGCACCAATAATAGTTTCGAGATTGAGAATTTGGTCAGTTCCTGCCGTTCCTTTATTTATTATGCCTGCGCGTTCCAGGGTAATAGCTTGACCTAAATTGCTATAATCTGCGGTATCGTTACCACTTCCCCCATCAAGGGTATCATTTCCTTGGCTTCCACTGAAGAGGTTGTCACTACTGTTTCCGACAATGGTATCGGTGTTGGAAGTGCCAATGACGTTAACAAAGTTTTCCACCGTGAAATTAACATTTCCTAAACCGGGAATACCTGTCACGGTGAGACTTTGTGCCGATAAATCAATATCAAAGGCAGATGTTGCGCCACCGGAAACAGTACCATCAATAACGTTATCTTGGCCTGTAGCACCAACAATGACCTCAATATTCTCAATTTGGTCTGTTCCCGCATTGCCTTTGTCAACCACGCCAACGGCTTGCAGGGTAATGATTTCCCCTAAATCTGCGTAGTTAGCGGTGTCAATGCCATCTCCACCATTGACAGTATCGTTTCCACGACTCCCAATCAGGTCATCATTTCCATTACCACCTCGGAGTAAATCTTGTCCGCCCCCTCCATCAAGCTGGTCGTTGCCGTTTCCACCTCGCAGGGTATCACTTCCTCCGTTCCCATCTAAGGAGTCATTGCCGCCATTTCCTCTAATCAGATCATCACCTGCTCGGCCTCTGATATTGTCATTTCCACCTCTGCCTAAAATTTCATCACCAACAGCAGTTCCGCGAAGGGTTTCACCAGCACTTGTACCAACAATAGTTGCCATAATTAAATTGATCGAAATCTAACTCTACTCATCTTCTAAAGAATATAATAAGTAATAAATAAAAAGTGCTTTGGTTAAAAAAATCAGCCGTATCGCTTACTTCAATTGGATTGGATTCATAGTCTTCAACAATTAATAATTAATAATTAATAATTAATAATTATCTCTCCTTGAAAAGAAGAGGATTGACTCAAAGGAAACATTTTTCTCTCTTGGTCTGATGGATATGGCGAGGTCTCCTCCTCTTAATCTTCTCCTTGCTCTGGCAGAACTCTGGGATTTGAAATATTCAGTAAAATTACTTATAAGTATTTGATAAGTATTTGAATTGAAGAAAAAATCATGGTATTTACGGGCATTTTTATGAATATTCTATCAAGTAATTCAGAGTTAGTAGGTGCTTATTTAAAGATTCAGTAAAGTTATGAATAAACCCTTGTTATTTAGGTAATGTCTATTTCATTAATTGATAATTGATAATTACCTCGGGTTTTAACCGTTACGGAATTGAATATAAGGAAATATTATTTCTTCTCTTGGTTGATTGGATATGGCGAGGGGACCTCGCCATCCCTCAACCGCTTATTTCCCCTTAAAGGGAGGCTTCAAGGCGCGAATTATTTAATTATTAATTATTAATTATTAATTATTCGGTAACTATATAAACCACAGATTTTTAAATTACTAAAAGTCAAGCTACTATAAATTTCAGGAAGGAGAAAAATTTTGAATAATCAAGTAAGCAAAAAAATTTACTAAACTGTTTACGGTCATAGACCGTAAACAGTAAATCTTTCTATTTTCCCTACTCCCCTACTCCCCTATGGGTAAGTCCTGAGATAGTTATCTTAGGGCTAAAGTCCAACTACAAACAAGAACTTAATTATCATCTGCTTACAGCGGTTTTCATATTGATGACCTCAAGTCAAAACTAAAATTTTGTAGGGATGATTCGCTTTTGCCGAGCATAACCTAGGAAATAATCCCTACTATGGTCTACCCAAATGAAAAGCACTTTAGTTAAATTTTCTCTGATATTTAAACTCCAACTTGCACTTAAACTTCCGTTGGTTCTTGTTGAGATTGTATCAATATTTTGCCAGAATTAGTATTTGAAATATCTTCTTGTTTTGAACTACTAAAATTCAACTTCTCGGCTAATACATCTCGTTGATTAATCAGATAAATACTAACTAAAGTCAAGCCCACTCCTACTGACTGTAGCGAACTCAAAACTTCTCCTAAAAAGAAATTGCCAAACAATAAAGCAAAAATTGGAGTTAGAAAAGTTAAAGCACTTAAACTGGTAAGATTTCCAGAAGAAGCAAAATAAAAGAATAAACCATAAGCGATCGCACTGCCAAAAATAGTCGCATAACCCATAGCTATCCAACCATACCCATCAATATTTACCCACTGTCCAGACTCAAACCCTGCGGAAATAGCAAGTAATGGAACACCACCTAAAATCAAATGCCAACCAGTTGCCATAACTGGGTCATTATATTTGCAAACCCAACGTACTAAAACTGTTCCTACTGCCATAGATAGAGACGCTAATAACATTAACCATTCTCCACTTTGAAACAGTGCATCTATTCCCAGAGACGCTTCTATTGTTTCTGGATGCAGCAAACTCCCGATCCATTCATCAGGTAAACCAATTAAACTAATACCAAAAACACCAATACCTAACCCTAACCAACCCCAAAATCTAATTCTCTCTTGAAATAACCACAATGATAAAATAGCTACTGCCAGAGGTTGGGAGTCAATCATCACCGAACCCAAACCAGCACCTGTTCTGACTAACCCTTGAGCCAAAAACCCCTGAAACAAAGCACCATCTACCAAGGCAAATAATAAAATCCACAACCAAGCTATTTTTCCTTGTGGTTGAGGTCTTCCCTGAATCATTCCTACCAGTAACAATAATATACCTGCTGGCAATATACGCATTGCTGCCATAAAGAATGGTGTTGTCTGAGGAATAACACCTTTCATCGCCACCATTGCAGTTCCCCAGAAGAAAAAGGGAGCAATTAATAACAGTGGTGCAAAGGGGAGTTTTGAGTTAGTCAGTTTTAGCTGCATAGTCATTTCAGTTATCAGTTATCAGTTATCAGTTATCAGTTATCAGTTATCAGTTATCAGTTATCAGTTAGCCTCCTATGGTCGGAGCTACGCTATCAGTACCTCTTGCTGACGAAATACTGAAGTTTACTTTCTCTTGGTCTCATGGATATGGCGAGGAAACCCGCTCTTATCAGAGCCGCTCCGAATGGCGCCATCCCACCCTACGGGAAGCTGTGCTACGACCGCTTTTCCATCCCCTTGTAGAGCTACAGCTCGTGGCCCAGCCAAGGAGAGATTATTGACCCTATTTTTTGGTCATTATTTTAAATATTAATATTAAAACTTTATTTACAAATTGTAACAATTTTTCGTAAAAATATGTACGATTAATTTTGTTTAACTAATAATAAGGCAAAATTTCACAATATTCATTAAATCTTATCTTGATTGACAATTTTAATTTAATATGTTATTAAAAGTAATTCAAATAATTTGTGCTATAATTAAATTTGACTTTTGACTGAATACAAAGTATGATTTGGCCATTTAAGCCTCGGTATCGTAAACAAATTGCCCGAATTGAAATTAGTGGTGTTATCGCGAGCGACACCAGAAAAAGAGTTTTAGAAGCACTGAAAACCGTAGAAGAAAGAAAATTCCCTGGTCTGTTACTGAGAATAGATAGTCCCGGAGGCACTGTTGCTGACTCTCACGAAATTTACAATGCCCTGAAAAATTTGCAAGATAAAGTCAAAATTGTGTCTAGTTTCGGCAATATCTCAGCCTCTGGGGGTGTGTATATTGGCATGGGTTCTCAACATATTGTGTCTAATCCTGGGACAATTACAGGTAGTATTGGGGTGATTTTGCGCGGCAACAATGTAGAACGCCTTTTAGAAAGAGTAGGAGTTTCTTTTAAAGTAGTAAAGTCTGGCCCATATAAAGATATATTAGCCTTCGACCGAGAAATGACAGAACCAGAAAAGCAAATTCTCCAAGACTTGATTGATAATAGTTATCAGCAGTTTGTCAAAATAGTGGCTGAGGCGCGGAATTTAGCTGTAGAAACTGTCAGAAGTTTTGCAGATGGCCGAATATTCACAGGGGAACAAGCACTAGAATTAGGTGTGGTTGACCGTTTAGGTACTGAAGAAGATGCCCGTAAATGGCTTTGTGAACTGATCAAATTAGACCCAGAGAAGACCGAAAGTTGTACCCTTGAAAAACCAAAATCTTTAGTAAGTCGAGTTTTGGGTAATAATCAGGTATCATCAAAACTGTCGGCAGCTCAAAGCTGGGTAGAATTTGAAGTCTCTACCAATGGTTTACCTTTGTGGCTGTATCGACCTTAATTTAAAATAATAAAGTTATTGATTTGGAGGACTTTGGCGTGGTGTGGCGAGTTCAAGCAATTGTGGGGCAACTACTGCCTCAGAAAACTCAAAAGAAGCCATTCAAGAGGCAGTAACGGAACTACTAGATGAACTAGAAAACCATAATCAAATAGATCCAGGCCAAATTATTAGTACGACTTTCTCTGTAACTCGTGACTTAGATGCTATTTTTCCGGCTGCGATCGCCCGCCAACGTCCAAACTGGAATAATGTACCTTTATTAGATGTGCAGCAGATGCACGTTGAAGGTAGTTTAGAGCGTTGTATCAGATTTTTGATTCATGTGAATATGCCAGAAACTCAGGCTCAAAAAATTGTTCATACCTATTTGCGAGGGGCAAAAAAATTGAGACCTGACTGGCAGAAGGCATAAAAAAAATAGCAATAGTCTGCTGCGGATTTTTTTACTACGCAACGTTACGCGAATGCAAATTATATTATTAAGACTGACTATACCCAATATACATCTCTAGAAAAGAGGGAATAGGTGAGTAGGGAGCAGGCAGTAGGCTGAAAGAATTGATTTACATAGTGCTATAGATAATCGATCTGATTTTTTACGCTCGCCAGATGTTTAATATACTCAAAGGTTACTTGAGATGCTTAGTATTACTAGACTCAATTTTTTTTGATAACCTGGGGTTGGTAATTTGAGGTATGATATCATGTCCGGATAAGAACGCGATAGAAGTCCATGACCTTTACGCTCCCCGAAAAAACTTTATCCTTCTACTCCTCTTTCTTCTTCTTTCTCCCTCCTGGGAGGGGTTGGGGGTGGGTTTACTCCTGACTCCCTCCTCCTGGGAGGGGTTGGGGGTGGGTTTACTCCTGACTTCCCCTCCCCTCCACGGTCGGGGTTGGGGGTGGGTTTACTCCTAAGTAGTTAAGATTAATATCATGCAATAATTTACCAACGCCGATAACCTTTAAAAAAATAAGCTAGAGTTATTTATAATTCTCAATCTAAATTTATATTATATGAGAGCGCCATTTTTTGCCAAAATTATTATATCTACCCTTGTTGCCATAGTCACTTGGCTCTGGACTAGCCCTGCTTGGGCAGCAATTCCAGTTAAGCTATACGATCTAGATTACAAAGAATGCCCCCCAAGTTTAGAAAAAGGAATGATTTCTAGTGGTTCTAGTATGACAGCTAATTGTTTTATTATCGGTGGTAAAGCTAAAAATACTTCTGATAAAACTTTGTATGATGCTGATGTATATGGGCGTATTTATGACGCTGATAATAATAATGTTATGGAAAATCGTACAAGACTTGGGTCAATTGAAGAAGTCCCCCCAGGTGTCACTGATTTTGAAATCAGAGTTTCTATACCCGCAAATCTACCTACTCCATTGAGACTTAAACAGTTTAAATCATCTGGCTTTTCTCATAAAGTTCGGTGGCAAACTATAGAAGAATTTGATGGCTTTTAATTCTTAAAGGCAGGTTGAGTTTGAAGAATTAATATCTTTTTTCAATCTGCCTTAAAGTTATTTCAAATGAGAGAAAACTATTTGATAAACACTAATAAGCCGCCAAGCCACTTAGTAATCCTGTCAAAATTTGAGCTACAAACTGGAGAGCAAATATAGCAATTATTGGAGAAAAGTCTATACCTCCCAAGGGCGGAATGATAGAACGAAATATATTTAGATAAGGGTCTGTCAACTGACTCAATACAGAGAATGGTGGATCGTACCAGTTAATGTTGGGGAACCAACTTAATAAAATCCTAATGAACATTAAAACTAAATATATTTGTACAAATGTTCCTAAAGTTTCCGCTAACAGTCCTATAGAGGCATTCATAAGTTTTATTATTCTGAAACTACAAACAATTAATAGATTTTAAAGTATATTTTAGCATAGCTTTGTCTTATTCATCTTTCATCCTGAGCCATCTCTAAAATCTATTTCATAAAATCTAGACTTATTCTTAATAATTTGAGGATTCTTCAGAGAGCGATCGCCCAGTATTAGCCAAGCTGCCATTAACACCATTTATTTGTTGGCGCACTTCATCAATTGCTTGATTTAACTGTGCTATTTTACCTTCCAAGCTTTGACGAGTCTCCTGTATACTTTCTGATTCTTTTGTAGCTTTTTGTGTTTCAGTATCTTGAGTCTCTAATAAATTTTCGGCCTCATCTGCATCATTAGAAACCCTTGCTCCTACTAAAATTCCCAACAATCCACCTACCAAGCCACCGACTGCTGCTCCTGCAATCAAACCACTTGCAAAACCATCTCTATTACTCATATTTAGCAAATAGCTAATTGTTTATATTAATCTTTATCCTCCAACTATAGCATATTCTTAATGGAATGTTAAAAATAAATTAATTTTGATTTATTTCAAGTGGCCAGTAATATCAAATCCAGTTGAATTATATAGTTGGGAGTAGGGGAGTAGGGGAGTAGGGAGTAGGGGAGTGGGGGAGATGAAATCTTGAAGTAATTATAGAATTATCAACAGATATTAAACATCTCCGATACGATTTTGCTAACAAATGCTAACAATGCACAGTAATTAGATTACTGAGGAGGTATCTCCCAATGTCTACAAGAAAACCTGTAGACGCTTTTAAACACTTACTTCGCCTTGGTTATCGGCTCAACAGAAGTTTTAATTACTTGACCATGAAGCGCGGCAACTTATCAGGATAGCGGTTACTTAGTGGCCTGGTTTTGCACCACAAACTACTCTATTTGCCAGATATTAGCATAATCTATACAACTAGATTGGTATAGCTGTATCATTTTATATGAACTTATGTTAATAAATATTAGTAAATCAACAATAGTTAATTAGCCTCCAAAAAAGGGATTAGGGAATAGAGAGAAAGAATTGATAAATAAGAGTGGGATAATTGATTTGATTTTTTATCTACATAATTGGGTTTAAAACCCCGCCTTTTAATTGGGAGTAGGGGAGTAGGGGAGTAGGGAGTAGAGGGAAAGAATTGATAAATAAGAGTGGGATAATTGATTTGATTTTTATCTACATAATTGGGTTTAAAACCCCGCCTTTTAAGGTAAGGGGAAATATTTTTGGAGAGTTGCTCAAATAACCGTTACAAAAATAACTTCTGACTTCTGAGTTCATTAATATTGGAGATATCTATGTATATAACCAGATTCTATGTACAACCCCACCGGATTTGATATAACTTAAGTACCAAAAGTTCGATCGCCAGCATCGCCAAGACCTGGTATAATGTAGCCGACATCATTAACAACCTCATCAATAGTTGCTGTGTAAACAACCAAGTCAGGATAAGTAACACTCAACTTTTGTAGAGCAGGAGGAGCAGCTACTACAGAAATAATTCTGATTGAAGCAACATCAACCCCACGCTCAGTTAATTCAGTCATGGCCTGCATAATTGTGCCACCAGTAGCTAACATTGGGTCGCAAATCAAAACCCGAGCATTAGGGGCCAACTGGGGAGGCAGTTTATTCAAATAACAGCTAGGTTCGAGAGTTTCTTCATTTCTAACTATTCCCAGATGATAGATGGATGCCAAAGGTAAAACAGTTTGTGCCCCTTCTAATAATCCTAGACCAGCTCGAAGAATGGGTATGACTACGACAGGGACTTGAGGATTAACAAAAGTAGCAGGACATTCAGCTAAAGGAGTTTGTACTGTTGTTTCTACTATAGGTAACCAATCTCGAATTGCTTCATAGGTTAACCATCGACCTAATTCTGTCATTGCAGAACGAAATAAAGCAGAGGGTGTATTTATGTCACGAGCTACACCTAACCAATGTTTTATTAAAGGATGGGGTGGGACATAAACACGAAGCTGCATAGTCACGATCGCCTAATTCCAATAAAATACCAATTTATTAATCTTAAACTATCACATAACTATTTGGAGAAGGAAAAAGGAAGAAGGAAAAAGGAAGAAGGAAGAAGGAAGAAGGAATAAGGAATAAGGAAAAAGGAAGAAGGAAGAAGGAAGAAGGAAGAAGGAATAAGGAAGAAGGAAGAAGGAAGAAGGAAGATGTATTTTAGCTCAGAGATGATACTTAATATATTGATATAGTGATTTGTACGTCGCCCTACTGACGGTTCCCCTATCTGAGTTCTGAGTTCTGACTCCTAAGTAGGGTTTGCTGAAAAAAGCAAAGTGTAGAGACCCACCCCTAACCCCTCCCAGGAGGGGAATGTGGGGACCCACCCCTAACCCCTCCCAGGAGGGGAAAGTAGGAGGAATAATTGTTCGAGAGATTTTTCTGTCCCCCTCACCCCAAAATTCTCACTTTTTGAGGGTAAGTGAATTGAAATAGGCGCACTTTTTTCGATTCTCAAAAGGCCAATACCTTTATTTACCGAATAATTAAGGTAAAAATCCTCTCACTCGCCGTGGAGAAACAATGAATTAATTTTCCTTTGATTCAATCCTCTTCCTTTTAGGGAGAGGTAATTATAAATTATAAATTATCAATTATCCATTATTGAACAATGCTTTGAGATTTAGATCGGTAAGCCCTAAGTAGACACATAACTATTTGTAGCAAACATTTGTCAAATTGGTATAGCAGTCGAAGGAAAGATTAAGACAGCTCAAAAGTTTAAAGTTCAGACAATGTAATACAATTCCATCTTTCTTCTTCCTTCTGCTATATAACTCTTTTTTCAAAAAATACTGCGTAATAATATTAAATATAAACTAGACTTGACAAGCAACAAATGAATGCCAAATTTTTGCAAAAAACCACATCGAGAATACTTATTGTAGCAGTAGCAGTTGGTGTAAATTTAACTAATTTTCCTCCAGTTAAGGCTCAAATAAAAGTAGATACAATTCCCAGACCCCTGAATAAAAACCAAAAAGAAACACTACTTTCTCTAAGTGTAGAAGAAAAAACTAATATTCGTGTTTATGAACAAGCTAGTCAAGCAGTAGTTTCCATAGATACAGATAAAACTAATGGTAGTGGTGCCATTATTAGTGCCGACGGAATGGTATTAACAAATGCCCATGTTGTATCTCAAGGCGGTGTGGTTAAAATGACCTTAGCGGATGGTAGAAAAGTTACAGCAGATGTCATAGGTTTTGGTGAAGAAGATTTAGATTTAGCAGTTCTCAAAATTCGAGGAGAAAGAAACCTGCCCACCATTAGAATAGCTCGTCCAGGTTCGACAAAAGTAGGTCAGCGAGCTTTTGCCATCGGGAATCCTTTTGGCAGATTTCAAGGTACTCTTACTGTAGGAATAGTTAGTCGTATAGACCGAGAAAGAGGATTAATCCAAACAGATGCAGCTATTAACCCTGGAAATTCTGGCGGGCCACTATTGAACAGTTCTGGAGAACTTATTGGTGTGAATACTGCTATATTTACTCGTGGTCAATTAGGGGGTAATATTGGCATTGGTTTTGCTATATCTATAGATAGAGTCCCAGAGTTTCTCAGAGCGGTTCGAGAAGGAAGAGCGCCTTTAGTAGCTCAACAGCAAACAGGAATGTTTGATGAGAAGCAGGCTGAAAAGTTAGACCTTAATGGTTTAATAGAAATCAAGGGTAATTTGGACAGTGAATCTAATGTATTGCCTGTAGACAATAGTTACTATGACCTTTACGCTTTTGAGGGTGTTGCAGGTCAAAAGATTTCTATTGATATGAGCAGCAATAAAATAGATTCTTACTTAATTTTGTTAAGTTCAAATGGTCAAGAATTAGCTCAAGATGATGATAGTGGTGGAGAGAAAAATGCCAGAATTGTGATTACGTTACCAGAAAATGGAACTTACAAGTTATTGGCAAATTCTTATGAAGCAGGAGAGTCAGGAGAATATAAGTTGAAAATTGAGTCTGTTTCACCTAGAATTAGACCTTTCTTTGAGCGTGAAAGGAACAACTATAGTAGATAAATTGTCTGAAATTTTATCTACTTATTTATAGGGTTTATCGGGTTTATAGGAATAGAAATTTATAGCAAGTTAAACAAATTGTATTACAGCAAAATCAAACAGTTAATAAATTCAGTACAAGTATTGATTTTGAAATAAAAAAAGATGATTATACTGAAACACTGAAACTCTGTAATTACTCACTAAAATTTACCCTAAACTTTTTCAATTAATAATTATTTGTGATTATTTCCGACTATGCTAGTAGGCTAGGAATGAGAATTTAAGTAGTATATTTATTTGAGGTGATTAATGCGTCAAGGAAGATTTTGGGCGATCGCTGCTTTTGGTCTACTAAGTATTATGGGAAAAACTTTACTTTTCCCTATCCTTATATTTCATCCGTTGGTTGTCAATTCTAGTTATGCTAATGAAATTTTAGTTCAGGATACTCCAACCCAAGAAGAAACTACTCCAACTCCAGAAGAGACTCCAACTCCAGAAGAAACTACTCCAACTCCAGAAGAAACTACCCCTTCTACCCAAGAAGAAACTACCCCCTCTACCCAAGAAGAAACTACTCCAACTCTAGAAGAGACTCCAACTCCAGAAGAAACTACCCCCTCTACCCAGGAAGAAACTACTCCAACTCCAGAAGAAACTACTCCTTCTACCCAAGAACAAGAAGTTGGAAAAGAAATATTACAGCTAGAAGGAACCCTTAGTGATGGAGACTTAGTACTTCCATCTGATGAAAGTATTTATGATGAACATACTTTTGAAGGAACAACAGGTCAAGTAGTAACTGTAATCTTAGAAAGTCCTGACTTTGATACTTATTTAGCAGTATTTAGTCCTACTGGTGAATTACTGGGAGAACATGATGATGTTAGTCAGAAAAATACAAATTCTCAACTAACAATTACTCTAACTGTTACAGGTAAATATCGTGTAATAGTTAATTCTTACGATAAAACAGGTAGGGGTCAGTATAATCTCCAAGTAATTGAATCAGGTCAAACATCAGATTTGTAAATACTAATTTTTTGACTGTTTAATAGCTAATAGCTAATAGCTAAATGTCACTCAAAGATTAGCTATTAGCATATATTAAACTTTATTTTTTACCGTAAACCTAACCAAGAAAAAAATCTTGATGAGTAAATAATTCCAGTAATAACAAAATGAAAAATCCTACCATCGCAAATCTACCATTGATTTTTTCTGCGTAAGTATTCCAACCAAAAGCAGGTTCATTAGACTTGGTAGCTTCAACTTTTTTAGTAGATTCTGATGTAGATTGAGAAGTCAAATTTTCAGACATAATATTGATAAATTTGATTAGCTTTTAAGATTTTTAGTGGAGATAAAATTACTGAATTATTTCAGTAGATTTATTGTCCAATTTTTTACTGATTCAATCAGCGATCGCACAGTTTCCGTCCCCTCAGAAGGTTCAAAAGTCAAAGGAAACTTACCTTTTGCCAACATCCTTAATCCTAATGGACCCAAACTCAATAATCCTTGAATATCTCTAAAATAGTTACCCACTACTTGAATACCAAATTTTCGTTCATCAATCCAACCCCCATCTTTAACCAAATCAATTAATACTTTTCGATGGCGAATAGAACGACTAGCTTGTTGATCTTTACGGTCGAGAATTTCTTGTTTAATTTTACCTATTTGATCCATAGGTGCTACTTCCATTGGACAAACAGAATTACAATAATAACAACGGGTACAACCCCAGACTCCTGCTGTGTCAAGATTATATTCTTCTAATCTTTTATCTATTTGACTGTCACGAGAATCAGCGACCATTCTATAAGCTTTGGCCAAAGCGTGTGGACCAACAAAATCTGGATTAACTTCACGAGCATTACATTCAGAATAACAGGCTCCACAAAGAATACAATTACCTGTTTGATTTAGTTTATCTCGTTCAGTGGGAGTCTGTAAAAATTCTCGTTCTGGAATTTGTCGTGCTTTTGTGCTGATATAAGGTTCAACTGTTTCTAGATTTTGCCAAAAACTGTTCATATCTACTACCAAATCTTTAATTACTGGCATATTTCCCATAGGGGCAATAGTTATTTCTGGAATAGATTTTGCAGTAGTATTAGTAGAATTATTGTTACTATTATTAGCTATTTGTTCTAGTCTATCTACTTCATTTCTAATATTTTCTTTACAAGCTAAAGCTGAACGACCATTTATTTTCATTCCACAACTACCGCAGATAGTATTACGGCAATTTTTACGAAAAGCTAAACTACCATCTTGTTCCCATTTAATCCGATTAAGGCATTCTAAAATTGTATTGCCTGGTTCAACTTCTAAGGTGTAAGTTTGAATTCTAGGAGTAGTATTTTGATGCTGACGAACAATATTAAAGTTGACTTTCATTAGACATCTCCGAAAAATATATAGACTTTTTGTAAAAGTAGGGAATAGGGAATAGGGAAGATTTTTTTAGGAAAAAAACATGGAAAATGATTTTTTTACTTACTTTTACAACTCTAGTTTATAGCAAATCAAGGGCAAGTTTATTTTCTGGAGATGTCTATTGATAATAAATTAAAGATATTTTTTACCGAAAAGCGACGTTGAGAGCAAGCGTGTTTTAACCGGAGGATGAAAACAAGCGAGTCGTTTAGACTAGACAACTTTAGTTGTCCTTTGCTATTATCTGGATATACAAATGTTTAGACAAAAGTAAGCAGAAAGCTGTAGGGGCGTTAACGATAGTTATGCGAAGCAAACGGCCGTTCGCCCCTACTTAAGCTGACTGTGTAGGGGCATCTTGACTTGTCCCCAAAGAATATATCTTTGGTCAGAATCATGAGAAACGAAGCAACAAGGATTTATCCTGTTGTATAGTATCAACTTAGAATCCCCTCGGTTTCAGCCAGGGGAGAAGTCAATAAATTAAACCAATTTTATGTGAGGCTGCACAGAATTGGGTGTTAGGTCGTAGGTCGTAGGTCGTAGGTGTTAGGTCTTATACCAATTTTATGTAAAGTGGCACAAAATTAGGTGTTGAGTGTTATACCAATTTTATTTTGTCTTAGGTGGCACTTAATGAAGTCAGAAGTCAGAAGTCAACCCACCCCTAACCCCTCCCTGGAGGGAAGTAGGGGCGAATGGCCATTCGCCCCTACTGAAGTTATTTTTGTAGCGGGTATTTTGAGCAACCCTCCAAAAATATTTCGCCTTAAAAGGCATGGTTGCGTGGCCCAATCCTGTTTGATAATTATGAAATTTACTAACTTCAGCACTTATGCAAAGGCACTACATATAGTAGATTAAAACTATAGCACTATGGTATATATAGTGGTTTTGTTGGAAAAATGCTTCAATAATTGATAAGTAAGTTCTGAACTTTTCTATCTGGAGCTACACTCAATTGTGATTAGTATATTCTTCTATGCAACTTCTTAGAAATTTGGAATCAGTTGTGTTTTTTTAGATAAAACAAGATTAGCATTAACTATTAGTTTTTCTGTTCCGATATTATTTTTGTTTTGCTATGTTTCTATTAGACATCTCCACAAAAGAGGAAACAGGGAACAGGAAGGAGAAATAATTGATAATTTATGGATAATAATTGATTTGATTTTTGATGTTTGGAGATTTATATTAGCTTTTCGGTAGTAGATGTTAGGTTTTAAGCTTTAACTTGTGGGTGAAAAAAATTTACTTAAAATCTATTATTTGTAATATTTACCGAATAATTAATAATTAAATAATTCAACCATTTAGGTTAAACGCCTCCCCTTTCAAGGGAAAAAAATAAATTTTTTCGGAGTAGGTCAATCCTCTTCCTTTTAGGGAGAGATAATTATCCATTATCCATTATCCATTATCCATTATCCATTAATGAAACAATAGGGTTGAAAAATCCACATTTTACCTACGTTATCCGCAATTATTGGAGTTTAATTCCCATAAAATAGAAGCATTAACCTATCTTCTACAACCTTTTTCAAGATCGTGACTATACATATTGACATCCTCCCGACGCTGCTCTCACGAGACAGCGGGGGATTCCTAAACCTCGCGGTTCAGGACTTTCTGCTTCCTAGCACCTGCCTCCGAGGCCAAACCTCTTTCTGGTCTTACGGTCGCTCCACAGACTGACACTGCTAGCCCAGCAGCCTTACTTAAGATTAACACACTATTGGCATGCGCCGCAAAATTGATTGGTTTTCATGGCCTAGCTCCCCTTCGGGAGAGCGCGGGTCTTCAACCAACGTTGAGATCACAAAATAAGAGTTCAAGAATTTAGAATTTAGAATGCGCGAATTTAGAATTACCTCTCCTTGAAAAGAAGAGGATTGACTAATCATGAAAACTTTTATTTATTATCCCCTTAAAAGGGGAGGCGCATACCCACAATATTTCGGTAATTTCAGTTATAGGTCAGTTATCAGTTATCAGTACCTCTAGCTGTTTGCGCAGCATGACCTAGGAAAGCAAAGTGAATTGAAATATGGAATATGCTCTTTTTTTTACCCCCTTAAAAGGGGATGCTTTAGACCATAATTTTTCGGTAAAAATTTAGATTGAATTAGATTGAATTTCATATTCAAGTTATTAAGTAGTTATTAACTTAGCCATCAAATTAGCCCTACCCATAGCTACCAGTAATAACTTATGTATATTAGCTTCTATCTGAAAAACCCGGAAAAATTGACAAATAAAAAGCATGATAAAATTATAGAACAGTAACAAAAACCAATAAAACAGTTACATATTCTCCTAACCAGACCAAAAAATAATTAAGGTCTATCTTATGAGCGATAATATTATACCCCAATTACCAAAAGCACCTCTATCCCGTCGTGCAGCAGCATTCAGTATAGATGCTGTAGTAGTTTGGTTTTTGAGTACCATAATTAGCAATAATTGGTTCACGTTTATTTTATTTTTTATGGTACTTTGGATAATAACACGAGTGCTAGTTGTCCATAAAAACCATGGTCAGAGTATAGGGCACTATGCTCTAGATATGAAAGTTTTAGATACTAGATACCAAAGAAATCCAGGTATCCTAGAGCTATCAAAGCGAGAAGGAATTTTAGCATTATCTGGTGCATTGGCCATGTTAGGCATTAGTAATTTAACATCAGGAAATGCTGCTGTATTACTACTAATAATGCCTTTATTTTTGGACTTTACAGTAGCTTTGGTAGATATTGAAAGGTATCAACAAGCTTTCCATGACAGAATAGCTCAGACAATAGTAGTAGGGACAATGCGTGGTTACTCCCTAGATATTAAGGTAAGATGGCTAGTTGACGAAGCCAAGCGCTATGTGAGAAGATAGTAATTTGTGTCTAACATTCATGGAAACTGAAAAATGGCTAAAGGAGTCAGAATTGTTATTACACTAGAATGCACAGAATGTAGAACTAATTCTAGTAAACGTTCACAAGGTGTGTCTAGGTATACAACAACTAAAAACCGTAGGAATACAACCTCAAGATTAGAATTGAAGAAATTCTGTACTCACTGTAATAAACATACAGTTCACAAAGAAATTAAGTAAAAATTCAGTGAGTATTAAAAATAGTAAGTAAATAGTTAAAACGTAAACAAAAAATAACTAACAAATAATTAGAAATGGCGAATTACTTCCGCAAAAGAGTATCACCAATTAAACCAGGAGATCCAATCGACTATAAAGATGTGGAACTACTCAAGAAATATATTACAGAAAGAGGTAAAATTCTGCCAAGAAGAATAACTGGTTTAACTTCAAAACAGCAAAGAGATTTAACGAAAAGTATTAAAAGAGCTAGATTAGTAGCTTTATTACCCTACGTTAATCGGGAAACTTGAAGATAAAATGTTTGAGATTTGAGATTTTGGGAAAATCTGAAAAAGTTAAAAAGCATTCCGTCAGGAAATGCTTATAAAAGCCAAAGTCAAAAAATCTCAAACTAAAAAATACCACAACCTAGTCAAAGGCAGTTGAAAATTTATAGGGATATATAAATGTGGAGAAGGGAAAATTAATTGAATTTAGATTGCATGGAGAACGGCGACTAGCTATCACAGAACGTCCAGACGGTAAAAAAAACTGGGTCGTGGTCGAAGAAAATGGTCAATCTCACAGCATACCTCCAAAACAAATCAGTTATGAAGTAGCAGGAGAAGGTTACAAATCATCAGAAATTCCCAAATTTCTTCAGGAAGTAGAAACTTATATAGACCCTTCAAGTATAGAATTAGCATGGGAACTACTGGTAGAAGAATCAGAAACAGTAAATCCAGAAGAAATGGCCTTACTGCTATTTTCAGAACAAACACCAGCCCAATGTTATGCAGCGTATATATTACTATCAGACGATAAACTCTACTTTAAGCAAAAAGGCGATCGCTACGAACCCCGACCTGTAGCTCAAGTAGGAGAAATCAAACATCAGCAAGAAGTCCAAAAACAAAAACAACAAGAACTAGAAAACTTTTTACTCCGGGTGCGTAACCGACTAGCAGGAGAAGAGGTAGAGTGGCAACCAAGCGATTATAACCGCCTAGATGTAATAGAAAAATTGGCGACTTATGGAGAAGAAGCTTCTAATCGTACCCAGGCAATGGATACTTTGGGACTCTTAGAATTACCAGAAACTCCAGAAGCAGCATTTCAACTATTAATGGATCTAGGTATATGGAGCGAACATGAAAATCTATTTCTGCGACGTAGTCAGATTCCAAAACATTTTTCTACCAAGGTACTAGAAGTGGCTCAAAGCTGCCTGCAATTTCCCCCGCCAGATCCAGATACAAACCGTTTGGATTTAACTCATCTAAAGGTCTATACCATAGACGATGAAAGCACAAAAGAAATAGATGATGGCCTCAGTATCGAATTTTTAGAAGATGATCGACAAAAGATATGGGTACATATTGCCGACCCCACTCGTTTACTTACTCCTGGTGATGAGTTAGACCTAGACGCAAGGCGAAGAACTACTACATTATATTTACCCACTGGTATGATTCCGATGTTCCCGTCAGAGTTGGCCACAGGGCCAATGAGTCTGATTCAGGGACAAATTTGCAGCGCCTTGAGTTTTGGCATTATTTTAGATGAAAGTGGAGGAGTTGTAGACTACAGCATTCATGCTAGCTTAATCAAACCAACCTACCGCCTGACTTATGATGATGTAGATGAGATGTTACAGTTAAAGATTCAGCTAGAGCCAGAAATTCACGCCCTCGACCAGTGGGCTAAACAAAGATTTCAGTGGCGACAGTCACAAGGTTCTATTAGTATCTATATGCCAGAGTCAGTGATTAAAGTTGAAGGTGAGGAAGTAAAAGTAGAGGTATTGGACGACTCACCATCAAGACAGCTAGTGGCAGAGATGATGATTATGGCAGGAGAGGTTGGGGCAAAATATGGTCAAAAGCATGATATTCCACTTCCTTATCGCAGTCAACCTCAACCGGAACTTCCACCAGAGGCTGAACTAATATTATTGCCTGCTGGACCAGTTCGGTCTTGTGCGATGCGTAGATGTATGCCTAAAAGTGAAATGGGCATTATACCAGCTCGTCACGCTAGTTTGGCCTTAGAAACTTACGTTCAGATTACTTCTCCGATTCGGCGTTATAGCGATCTATTGGCTCACTTTCAAATTAAAGCTCATTTACGAGGAGAGGAGTTACCTTTTAGTCGAGACCAGATGCAAGAAATAGTAATGAGTTTAGTTCCTGCTGTGAAAGAAGCTTCTAGTGTGGAAAGGTGTACTAACCGTTACTGGGGACTGGAATATTTGCGACGTAATTCTGATGAGGTTTGGCAAGCGTTGATAATTAGGTGGTTGAAAGAAGAAATTAATTTAGGGTTGGTGTTATTGGAAGAGTTGGGGTTAGAGTTGGCGATGCGGTTTGGTCGGTCTGTCAATGTGGGCGATCGCATAGAGGTGAAGGTTGCTCATGCGGACCCTCGTAAAGATGAGGTGATATTCCAGGAAGTAATTACGACTGTAGCAGAGGCGGCGGCAAATTAGATTCTTGATTATCCAGGAGTAGGGGAGTAGGGGAGTAGGGGAGTAGGGGAGTAGGGGAGTGGGGAGCATTTTTCTACTTTTTTCTCTATTCTATTTCTGAATTTCCGGCGTTGCATAAATGCGGGATTATTTTAATAGTTTTGTGGAATGGGCATCTTGTCCGTTCGCGTTCCTGATATTTTCACCGCACTCCTACCCTTACCCATAAGACTTTTTCCGCAAACCCTAATTATGATGATTTATAACGCGAGCAAGATGCTCGCACTAATTGTTCTAACTAACCTGACCAAAAAATAAGGTCTCAAGACTCCCTTTTCAAGGGGATGAAAAAAAATCAAGTTCAATATTTCAAGCCTCTAACTTTCCTGCGGAATGCTGCGCAAATAGGCAGAGAGAGGTACTGATAACTGATAACTGATAACTGATAACTGAAATGACGGTTGCTATATTTTTGAGATTAAAATCAATATTTTTACAGATATATAAAGGTTATTTAATACCTTTTATGTAAGTAAAAACGCCAAAAAAACTTAATATAGCAGTCGAAGGAAAGGTTAGGACAGATCGACAACTTAAAACCCAGACAAAGCAATATTTTTCCTTCTTCCCTCTTCCTCTCTTGGTGCGCATTCCCTCTGTTGGTCAGCGTTCCGCAAGCGAGCTGTCGTCGTCGCGGGGTCTGACCGCTTGCGTCTGACGCGGACGCGGGGTCGCACCGCTTCTTTCTTCTTCCTTCTGCTATATATGAACTTAACTATAGTTGGGATTAAAAAAAAGGGATTAACCATCGTTATTTGATTTCTATTTAAGCTTAATTATAGGTCTCAGTAATGTATCTACCTCAGATGAGTCGTAGTCAAACCCCCTCTATAAGAATTATTGGCGTTGCTGATTCTGGGTATGATGCAAGCCCCCCTAGCCCCCCAATTTTGGGGGGAATAAAACTCTAAAAGTCCCCCTTGATCCCCCTCCCGTCCCCCTTGAAAAGGGGGAAGCCAGATGTTGCTGCGCTTTTTGTTGAACGGGGGATGCGCGGGTGCTTGACCAGAGCCAAACAACCGCGCATTCATACTTCAATTCAGCAACGCCGAATCATTAAAGCACTTAATCTTTTGTAATAAGTACCTCTACACTACTCCTATCAACAATTTTTTACTTTTGGTAACTAAGGTGCATACCTCAGAAAAGTTGTCGGTTATACAGAATTTAATTAATATATAAATATAGAGAAAAAGTTTTTAACAAAATTTCTCTAATAAGATAGATGGATAATACACAACTATAAATCAAGAAATAATTGTTAGCAATCGATGTGATATAGATTGTCGATCATTAACAATAAATAACTTTTTCAAGGGAAAAATATAGTGATTTGCCTTGAATATAAATTTGTGACAAAAATTGTATCCAAGCTGTACCGTAACGTGATGAAACAGCTTAATTTTAGGGGAAATAAAAGCAATGCTAAAAACATTAACAATTAAAAACAAGACTTTTACTGCTAAAGAGAAAAGCTTAGTATTGTGGTTTGATGAAGTTAGTATTAATGACATTTCTTTAGTAGGAGGTAAAAACGCATCTTTAGGAGAAATGATGCAACAACTTACCCCCAAAAATATCAATATTCCTAATGGTTTCGCTACCACTGCTTACGCTTATCGTTACTTCATCAAATCTGCTGGTTTAGAAGTCAAACTACGCCAACTATTTGCCGACCTTGATGTTGAAGATATGAAAAATTTGCAACAACGGGGCAAAAAAGCACGAGCATTGATAATGAATACACCCTTTTCAGCAGAACTCGAAAAAGTGATCGCTCTTAGCTACGAAACTCTTTGTTATCTCTACGGTCAAGACACAGATGTTGCTGTGCGTTCCAGTGCCACTGCTGAAGACTTACCAGATGCCAGTTTTGCCGGACAACAGGAAACTTACCTCCATATTCACGGGGTCAAAAGTGTACTCAAAGCGGCTCATAAGTGTTTCGCATCAATATTCACCGACCGCGCCATTTCTTATCGCACTATCAAAGGTTTCGACCACTTCGATGTCGCTCTCTCAGTTGGCATTCAAAAAATGGTGCGTTCCGACCTTGCTACCTCTGGTGTGATGTTTTCCATAGATACCGAAACTGGGTTCAAAAATGCTGCCCTAATTACAGCAGCTTATGGTTTAGGGGAAAATGTGGTACAAGGTGCAGTTAACCCCGATGAATACTTAGTATTTAAACCAACTCTTAGGGAAGGTTTCCGTACTATTCTCAACAAACGCCTGGGCACTAAAGCTCTGAAAATGGTTTATGATGGCGGTAATTCCATTAAAAACGTACCTGTACCAGAGCGACAGCAACAACAGTTTGCTCTGAGTGATGATGAAATTCTGCAACTTGCCCATTGGGCGATAATTATTGAAGACCATTATTCCCAAGTGCGCGGTAGTTACACGCCGATGGATATTGAGTGGGCAAAAGATGGCATCACCGAGAGTTTATATATAGTTCAGGCGCGACCAGAAACAGTGCAATCTCAAAAATCTGGTAATCTGCTGCGTAGTTATCAGTTGCAGGAGAAAGGGAAAGTGTTGTTAACAGGTCGTTCTGTGGGTCAGGCGATCGGTGAAGGTAAAGTACGCATAATTCTGGATAAGGATAACATTTATGAATTTCAACCAGGGGAGGTATTAGTAACCAACAAAACTGACCCTGACTGGGAACCCATTATGAAAAAGGCTAGCGCTATAGTTACGAACCAAGGTGGGCGTACTTGTCATGCTGCAATTATTGCACGGGAGATGGGTATTCCGGCGATTGTTGGTTGCGAAAATGCTACGAAACTATTGTACAATAGTAAGGCGGTTACTGTTGACTGTGCTGAGGGAGAAGTGGGGATAGTTTATGATGGGTTGTTGCCGTTTGAGGTTGTGGAAACGGTATTGGATGATTTGCCAGAAACTCGCACTCAGATTTTGATGAATGTGGGCAACCCAGAGGAGGCTTTTCGGTTATCGGCACTTCCTGTTGATGGTGTGGGTTTGGCTAGATTGGAGTTTATAATTGCTAATCAGATTGGGGTGCATCCTTTAGCATTGTTGCATTTTGACGAAGTGGAAGATGAGGGGGAAAAAGCAGAAATTGCTGAGTTGACTATGGGATATGAAAATAAGGCAGATTTCTTCGTCGATCGCCTAGCTTATGGAATGGGAGCGATCGCTGCTGCTTTTTATCCGAAACCTGTTATTGTGCGGATGAGCGATTTTAAGAGTAATGAATATGCTAATTTATTGGGAGGGAAACAGTTTGAACCTGATGAGGAAAATCCGATGATTGGTTGGCGGGGTGCGTCTCGTTATTATCATCCTAAATATCGGGATGCTTTTGGTTTGGAATGTCTGGCGCTGAAGCGAGTGCGGGATAAAATGGGATTGGCAAATGTAATTCCGATGATTCCGTTTTGTCGTACTCCTCAAGAAGGAATGAAGGTTTTAGGGGAGATGGCTAAGTATGGTTTGGAGAGGGGTGAGAATGGTTTGCAGGTTTATGTGATGTGTGAGTTACCGAGTAATGTGATTTTAATGGAACAGTTTGCTGAAGTGTTTGATGGATTTTCTATTGGGTCGAATGATTTGACTCAGTTGGTGTTGGGTTTAGACCGAGATTCGGCATTGGTAGCAGATATTTTTGATGAACGCCATGATGCTGTGAGGCGAATGATTAAGATTGCGATTACTATTGCTCATGAGTGTGGGCGTAAGATTGGTATTTGTGGTCAGGCGCCGAGTGATTATCCTGAGTTTGCGAAGTTGTTGGTGGAGTTGGGGATTGATTCTATTAGTTTGAATCCTGATTCTGTGTTGAAGACTCGGGTTGAGGTGGCGAAGTTGGAGAAGTTAAGTAGGGTTTGCTGAAAAAGTCTTTTTTAGGAGTAGGGGAGCGGGGGAGTAGGGGAGTAGGGGAGAATAGAATTTATAGAGGAGGTAGTCGGATATATTTATCCCTTGATTTTTCTGTAATCCCCCCTGCCTTTTATGCATAGAATCTGACCAGGAACACCACCCCAGAGCCAAGCTGAAATCCAAACATTCACATCTAAAACAACTCTCATTTCTTAAACTTATCTTCCTGTCGCACTTCTTTTACGATTTCACTAATTTCCTGGAGAGAAGGTTGATTTGGGTCTGGTCCTAATTCTTCAATGTGCCGAAACCAATCATTTAAGTCTTGGGGTTGCTGAATTTTTTGGAATATTATTGAGTCTTCTGCAATGGAAACTTTATATCTATCCCCTGGTTTAATCTGGTGTTTAATTTTTGGTGGCAGTTCTAGTTGACCATCTGCTGTAATGCTAACAATAATATCTGTATCCATAATTAATGGCTCCTAATATTTCTGGGAAATATAGTACATACCAAGTTTATAGCAGTTTATTCAATTAGCAAAATTTCCTTAATTTTTTAGTAAAGAGGTATGAAAATAAAGGTATAATATAACATAACCTAAATTTTAAAGATCTATAGATGTATCTGCGCGAGTGTTTTATTGAAAATGTCGGACCGATTAGTAAGCTAGATATTTCCTTAAGCTTAGATGATTCGGGAAATCCAAAACCGTTAATTTTGGTAGGTAAAAATGGAACGGGAAAAACCATTTTATTAGCTTATATTCTTGATGCACTAGCAGAGTTAGCAAAGAAGAAGTTTCGCGACATCGTCATAGGACAGCACTTTAAGTACAGTTACTTTTTAAAAGTAGTTAGTGATGGAGATATATACTCTTTATCTGGTGGAAGTCTTAGTTTTCTAGAATTCTCGGACGCAGATAATAAGTTTTATTATGTAGAAAAACTTGGTGGAGTAGATATAAATCGATATTCCGAGAAGGTAAAAAATAAATTGAAGCTAGTACATTCAATTTCAATTAATGAATCCGATGAGAAAGGAGTTGAAGGAGATGAAAAGCAAATTGAAACTTTTTTCCAAACTGGAGCAGTTTGTTTTTTCCCATCATCTCGCCATGAGCGTCCTCATTGGTTAAATTATAAAGCAGTAGAAGATCGACTTCTGTTTAGCAACTATGAAAAGATATCAGGAGAACTTAGAAAACCATTAATTGTTGAACGATCCGCAAAGAATAATCAACAGTGGTTGATGGATGTATTACTTGACTCGCTTGTAGACTTAGAGTTTGTTGAGCAAACAGATACTCCCCTCCTAACTTCAGTGAAACGACATCTGCATTCTAGCCATTCAAAAAAGGAACTTAAAATGGGAATACAGAATGTTGAGCAACTGCTTCGTAAAGTTATTGAGGATGAAAAAGCTACATTAGTGTTGAACCATCGAAATTATGAATATGGACGAATTGCAATTAGTTTGGGAAATGGAGTAATAGTTCCATCATTGAACCACCTTTCAGGAGGACAAGCTTTACTCTTCAATCTCTTTGCGACAATTATCCGCTATGCAGATATGGCAGATATTCAAAAAAGTATTAGTCTAAGTGAAATTAAGGGAATTATTTTAATAGATGAAATTGATGCTCATCTACATACAGATTTACAATACAAAGTTCTTCCTCAGCTAGTTAAATTATTTCCAAAAGTACAATTTATTGTCACTTCACATTCGCCACTTTTTCTACTTGGTATGGAGCGTGAGTTTGGCGCTGATGGTATTCAAATTTTGGAAATGCCTACAGGTAAACAAATTACTACCGAAAGATTTGAGGAGTTTCAGAAATCTTTTGAGTTCTATAGTCAGACAAAGAGTTTTGAGGATGCAGTTGAAGAGAAGGTTTTAGAAGACTCTAAACCTTTAGTATTAACAGAAGGAAAAACAGATGTTGAATATATAAAAACAGCCTTGGAATTGTTAGGAAATCAAGATTTATTAGAGCAATTAGAAATTGATGAAGTTGGCAAGGAAGGAAAAGATGGTGGAGACACAAACTTGAATGCTGCAAAAAAAATTCTGGTGAATAATCAAAGTCATTTTACTAGAAAGGTATTGCTTCTTTATGACTGTGATACAGAAAAAAAAGGTGAAAATTTTGATTCTATATTCATTCGTTGTATACCTGAGAATACTGAGAATGGCAAAGTAAAAAAAGGTATTGAAAATCTTTTCCCAGCCGAATTGTTTGAAGAGAGGTTTTACAAAAAAAATCCAAACACAGGTGGTTATGGTGAGGATAAAGGTGAAATATTTAACAAGGGGGAATTCTGTGAATATATCTGTCAAACAAGACGTGAAAAAGATGATTTTCTTAAGTTTGAAGAACTGCTAATACCAATTATTAAGGAGTTTCTTTCTTTCCACTTAATTAAGACTGAGAAAGATATTTAAAGATAAATGTTGGGTTTCGCTTTCGCTCAACCCAACCTACATCAAAGTGTTAACTATCTATAAGCAATTTTCCCTTCTGCCTTCTGCCTTCTTCAATGAGAATGTCTTTCTAATGCTAACTGAATTAAACAGTCTACTAACTCAGAAAAAGGAATTCCACTAGCTTTCCAGAGCATAGGATACATACTTGTCGCAGTAAAACCAGGCATTGTATTAATTTCATTAATCAAAATTTCCCCTGTTTTCTCTACATAGAAAAAATCTACCCTAGCTAAACCCGCAGCATCCACAGCTAAAAATGCTTGAGTTGCCATTTCTTGAATTTGAGTAGCGATCGCTTCACTGACTCGCGCTGGAATAAATAAATCTGCTTTTCCTTCTGTATACTTAGTTTCATAATCATAAAAATCACTGTCAAAAGTAATCTCTCCCACCACAGAAGCTTTCGGGACATCATTTCCCAGCACCGCACATTCCAACTCTCTAGCTTCCACACCTGCTTCAACAATAATTCGACGGTCATAACTAGCGGCATTATCCAAGGCAGTTTCCAATTCCGAGCGCGACCGCACCTTAGCAATACCCACTGATGAGCCTAAATTTGCAGGTTTAACAAAACAGGGATATTCTAAAGCTGCCTCAATATCATCACACAATTTGGGAAACACACAAGGATTAGACCAAATCTGCGATCGTGTCACTGCCTGATATTTTACCTGGGGCAAACCTACTTGAGCAAAAGCCATTTTCATCGCGATCTTATCCATACCCATTGCTGACCCCAAAACCCCAGACCCCACAAACGGAACCTGCATTAACTTCAGTAGACCCTGTATGGTACCATCTTCGCCATTGGGACCGTGAAGCACTGGAAACCACACATCTATCTGAGCTGCTTGAGGAGGAGTTTGCCAGAGGTTAGACGAGCTTTGAGAAGCAATAGAGGAGGTTGTTTCAGTCTCGGAATTATCATTCTGATTTCCATCTATAAGCGGCAATGATGGTAGGTTGCCAGACTCCAACACTTGTTGAGAAAAATCAGTTGGTTGCCAACGACCATCTTTTTGAATGTAAATTGGCATCAGTTCGTATTTGTCTGTATTTTGACCTTGAGTTAAAGCAGTAGCGATCGCTTTTGCCGAATTAAGGGATACTTCATGTTCCCCGGAACAACCACCAAATAATAAACCTACTCGTAATTTTGTCATTATTTAGATTCCTTTAAGAGAATTTTATTGCTGATAGATTATTATACTCAGGTTAATCAGTTATTATCAGAAAAATTCAGGAAAGTTTGGGAACAAATTGCGAGGAAAGCAGTCGTTACTATGGGATTGTTTTCCTAGGTCATGCTCCGCAAACGTAAATCTCTGCCGACGCTTTAGATTTAATTTTACCAAAAAATAGGGTCTAAAACTTCCCCTTTTAAGAGGATGAAAAAAATATTCGATTCAGTATTTTCAAGCCTCTTGCTCCAGAGGTCGGTACTGATAACTGAAATGACCTACCTACTTAACAGTTGGTGCCAAAATTGTAATACAAAATTCAAAAAAGATAGTTACATCTTAATTTGTGATTTATTAATGCAATAAAAAAACTAAATTCCATGTTTTTCTTTGTTGAAATTGTTGATTTTTAGCTTAATAATCAGCAATTTATGAAATATGTAAATCTAAGCCATTATCTATTAATTGATTAACTGATTATTTGATGTCAAATCAATAGGCCATTTCTACAATTAATAATTAATAATTAATAATTAATAATTAACAATTACCTCTCCTTGAAAAGAAGAGGATTGACGCAAAAGGGAAAATTAATTCATTGTTTCTCCTTTAAAGGAGAGGCTTTAAACCTTAATTATTCGGTAAGAAATAAATTATTCAAAATTTAAGATTATATTCATGGGAGTCAACAGTGTAGATGTGATATATAAAATTAGACAGTCGATAATCATATATTTAGGAGTTAATAATGATGACTAAGGACGAATTTAAGATATTGACACAACAACGTAATGCTAAACTTGCTGCAGTTCTAATCGAGATAATTGATGGTGAATGGAATCGAGTTAGTAGGCAACTAGATGCTCTTGATACTGATTCTAATGATGTTACTAAAGCAGCAATTTTAGTGGGACAATTTCAAATATTAGATAAATTGAGGTTAGCTTTATCTGAAGGTAGCCTAAGTTCTGATTATGAAATAGAAGCTATATGGCGTTCAAAATTAATTCAGCGTGTTATTGAAGGTTTTAATTTAGATTTAGATACTCACACTCCACCCCGTCAATATAAGAGTATAGCACAACAACTGGCAGAAGCTTGTGGACTAGAAGTAATTAGAGATTAATTCTACAAATATAGATGTTATAATTTGATTAAGATTAACTAATTATTTAAACAAGTAGCCCGGTTAGTTGTAGAGGTAACAACTTCCGGGCTAAGTTATAATTTGGCTTAACTAGCTATCAGCTATTATCTATGAGCCTAAAAATTTGCGCATATAATTAGGTATCTGTTTGCGGAGCATTCCGTCAGGAAACGCTTTTTAATCGGATTTATTAATAAGAGTAAAGATAATTATGGAAACTAATACTAACAAATTTAATTCAAACATTATTCGGCAGTGGGCTAATTTAATAGGGATTATTGCTGCTTTTTTCTGAATGTTTATGTTAATCTTGCTCCTCCTGGTGGCAAAACTATTGGCGAAATTTCTAATACTGTATTTCAGGATGTTTTGATTATTCCGGCTAGTTATGCTTTTGCAATTTGGGGATTAATTTATTTAGGTTTAATTAGTTTTGGAATTTATCAAGTATTACCAGTACAAAGAGAAAATCCAATTTTACAGAGATGTGGATATTTTTTAGTGGGTGCAAGTCTGGCACAAATAGTTTGGGTATTTTTATTTCAATTTGAATTATTTACTCTTTCCGTTTTGGCAATGTTAGGAATTTTAGGCTGTTTAATTTGCCTATATCTAAATTTAGGAATTAGTTATGAAAGAGTGTCAAAAAAAGATAAATGGTTAGTTCATTATCCCATCAGTATATATTTTGCTTGGATTAGTGTCGCAACGATTGTGAATATAGCAAGCGCCCTCCATTATTTAGGCTGGAATAGTACAGGACAAGTTGCCATAGTTTGGACAATAGTTATGTTAATAATTGGAGCAATTATTGCAGCAATTATTAATATACAAAAGCAAGATATTGCTTATCCTCTGGTATTTGTTTGGGCACTTATAGCTATTGTAATTCGTCATTTAGATATGCCAGTAATTGCAGTTACTGCTGGAATTTTAGCTTTAGGGTTAGTGGTTTTAGTTTGTGTAAAACTTGTCTCAATTAGATTAAAATAAAATTAGGTGAAAAAGCGTTTCCTGACGGAATGCTCCTTTATTAATGGATAATGGATAATGGATAATTGATAATTACCTCTGGTTAAAACCGAGAGGATTGAATATAAGGAAATATTTTTCTTCTCTTGGTCGATTGGATATGGCGAGGAGACTTCGCCATCCCACCCTACGGGAAGCTGCGCTACGACCGCTTTTTCCCCTTAAAAGGGAGGCTTTAAACCAGAATGATTTAATAATTAATAATTAATAATTAATAATTCGATAAACAGATACCATTATCTATGTACTACCTTTTTAAGCTAATAGCTAATAGCTGATAGCTAGTTAAATTAAGTAAAATTTGAAAAAATAATATGGCAAGAGGAGACCAAATATATACTCTTAGAGAGTTTCTAAATATAGATGGTGTTTACGAACATCATGGCATTGACTGTGGTGATGGAACAGTTATTCATTATCGCAAAGGTACAGAAACTATTGAAAGAACTTCTAAAGAATATTTTACTGATAGAAGAAAAGTTTATGTGAAACGTTACCCAGTTCGTTATATTGCTGATACAGTCATTCAAAGAGCAGAAAGTAGATTAGGAGAAAGAAAATATAATATTATTAAAAATAATTGCGAACATTTTGCGACTTGGTGCATAACTGGAGTTAGTCACAGTCAACAGGTAAAAAACTTTATTCCTCTGCTTTATAACATTAATGTTGAACAAATATCAGAACCAATTAAGCAAGCAATTTTAGGAGTAAAAACTGACGTAGATACTGCTGAATTGGTCAACAAAGCTTTAGCGGATATAAAAATAGCTTGGGAAAATATTCAACCAGAATATAAACAAGTTAGACAGGAAATAAATACCTGGCAAAAAGTAGCACATGCCGCAGTAAAACAAGACCGGGAAGATTTAGCTCGTGCTGCTCTAATGCGTAAGAAAAAACATCAACAACGTGCTGATGAATTAGAATCTAGTTTGCAGAAATTGGCAACTATGACAGAGACACTTTTAAGAAGTCAAAATTTAATTGAAAATAAATAATTGAAGATTTACCTAATAATTAAGGTTTAAAGCCTCTACTTTAAAGGAGAAAAAAGAATAAATGGGAATTACATAGTCAGTGGCCAAAACAATAGTAAGAGTGATTTTTCGGCTTTTGGTTCGGTGAAAATCCTCACTTTTGTAACTACCGCTTCTTCTAAGCTCATGCTTTTAATAGACATAAAAAACCTAAAACCAATATCAGTCAATGCTTTGATATTTAATCAGCAAGCCCTAATTATTAATTATTAATTATTCGGTAATAATTAGGGTTTGCTTATGGAAGTCTTTTGGTCAGGGGAGGACTCAGGACTCAGGATAAATGGGAATTATAGAGGAGATAGTAGGAAGAATCGTTCCTTGATTTTTCTGTCCAACTCTTGACCAAAATCCTAAATTTTTGAACCATTACCACCTAAAACCTCGCACTTTTTGATACTTAAAAAGGCTAAAACCTTTATATGTAAAGACTTTTATATTTAATCAGCAAGCCCTAATTAATTATTAATTATTAATTATTAATAATTAATTATTGAAAGCGCTTCCCGTTGTTATGAGGTACAATAAATGGATTTCTCTTTTTACTTATTTACTTTTTGAATAATATCTCAGCTCATGTAAAAAAAGTCATGGGAAGTTCATCTAAAGTTATTAATGTCTGAAAAACAGCGCCGTATATTCCGCAAAGAATCTTTAGAACGGCTTTCTTCCCCAGAACGACTAGACCAATTAATGCAAGTAGTTACTCTCAAAGATTGGCTACCTTTAGCAACATTAGGTAGTCTAGTAATTCTGGGTTTATTATGGAGTATTTTCGGCAAAATACCTATTACTATTAGTGGAAAAGGAGTATTAATTCGCCCCCGACAAGTAATAGAATTTCAGTCAGCGATCGCTGGTAGATTACAATCTTTAAATATACAAGATGGGCAGTGCATAAAAAAAAATTATGTACTGGCAACTATCGATCCATCTCAGCTCAAAAAACAATTAGAATTACAACAAAATAAACTAACTCAACTAGAATCTCAAGCTCAAAATACTCAACAATTACAAAATCAACGAACTCAACTCGAAATAGAAGCTTTAGCAGGGAAAAAAAACAGTTTAGAACAACGCTTGAAAGATACTCAGGCAATAGCGCCAATACTGCAAAACGATACATTAAATGCCATCCGAGAACAACGTCAGACTTTAGAAAAACGTTTGTCAGACCTAGAAACAGTAACTCCCGCATTAAAAGAGAAAAAATTAGAAGCGATCGCCAAACAAAAAACTAGCTTACAACAGCGTTTACAAGATACTAAAGCACTAACTCCCGAGCTACAAGAAAAACAACTAGCAGCACTTGCCGAACAAAAAATTGCCCTGGAACAAAAGTTAGAAAATACCAAAGCTTTAACCCCTATTTTGCTTAATCAAAATGAAATAGCATTGCAACAGAAACGAGAAAGTCTACTGCAACGTTTACAAGATGCACGAGAGTTAGCTCCTACTTTTGAAGAGAGACTAAAAAGACGTCAAGACTTATATGAACAGGGAGCCATTTCTGAAGATACTCTACTGCAAAGCAAACAAGAATATCAACAAAATCTGCAAAATATTACAGAAATAGAAGCAGAGCTAAAACAACTAGAAGTAGAGCGAACAGAAGCTATAGAAAAATATGCACAAAACCTCAATAATATCAAAGAAATTGAGACTGAATTAGCAGAATTAAAAGTGCAGGAAGCACAAGTTAATCAACAATATTTAGACAACCTCAATACTATTAGAGAAATTGAAACTCAAATCCAAGAATTAGATTTACAAACAACCGAAACAGACGAACAATTTTTAGATAATCTCAACAGAATTAATGAAATTAAAGCAGAATTACAAGAACTCAAACTACGAGAAACAGAAACAAAGCAAAAATTTTTAGAAAATCAGAATACAATAACTCAAATAAAAGCAGATTTACAAGATTTAGATACTCAGAGAAAACGTTTAGAACAAGAAAATTTAGAAGCAGTTAATACACGCCAAAATCAAATAGAAGAAGTTAAACGAGAAATTGCTCAATTAGAAAAACAAATTGCTGATAATAGCAAAATTCTTAGTCCTGTAGATGGATGTATTTTGGAAATACAAACTACTCTCGGACAATTTGTAAATCCAGGTACTACTCTAGGTAAAATTAATATCAAAGGAAAATCAGGAGAACTACAAGCAGTCAGTTATTTTGCTATTTCAGATGGCAAACGCATCACACCAGAGATGGAAATTTTAATCACTCCCGATACCGTAAAACGGGAAAGATTTGGCGGAATTATCGGCAAAATTATTTCTGTATCTGATTTTCCAGTAACAAAAGAAGGTGCAAACTTTGTAGTAGGAAATCCCGAAATAGTAGAAAATATTATCGGCGAAAGTGGGGGAAAAATTGAAGCGATCGCTCAACTAAAATTAGACCCCAATACCTTTAGTGGTTATCAATGGTCTTCTTCAAAAGGACCCCAACAAAAATTAACTGCTGGTACAACCACAACAACACGAGTACGAGTAGAAGAAAGAGCGCCTATTACTTTTGTTTTACCAATTTTAAGGGAGTGGAGTGGGATTTGATTGTTAAGGAAGAAGGAAGAAGCAAGAGGGAAGAAGGAAGAAGAAGAGAAAGTTTTTCGCTCGCGTAAATGGAACGTTGGTAATACTCTATAGGCATCGCTATCTTTGGTAGCGTGATATAGCTTGGTTAAATCCAGACTTTTTCCGCACTTGAAAAAATGCTGACGACAATAATAGTTAGCCAGGTTGTACAAGTTTTTTGATTTAAAGGCTAACTCATCACACACCCGCCAATATTGATGTGTTCGGTTAATAATATGTCTGTCAACCAGTCGCATTCACCCGCTATAATTTATTAGAGTTATTACCTGTTTAAGGTAACAACACTTTTCTTATAATAGCAACTACGCTTTTACAATTTTCATTCAACAGTTAATAACCCCAGTCTAGCAAAAATTTCACAAGCTCCTTCAAGTTAGATTTTACTGCTGTATGCAAAACAGAGCGATCGCTTTAGTCTCTAGCATTAACATTAGCACCGTTAAAAATTAACAGTTGGGCGACCTCTGTCTGGCGACACTCTATAACTTAATGCAACAGAGGAGCGCCCTGTTTGTTTTTGACAAGATTAACATTAGCGCTATTAGCAATTAATCGCTTTGCGTTATTTTCACTCATCTGCAGTGTTTTGGGCAATTACGCAAACATAGTCTTCACTATAATGATAGGGAGGAATGGGATCATTCCCCGGTTGAACAGGCCAATCTCCTTCTTCATGAAACGAGAACATATCTAAAACAGACCAGTTTGAGAACAGCCTAGTGAAAAAATCCTGGGCTTGGCGATCAGACCAATTTACCAATCCAGTATAGGTAAATTCTTCCCCTGAATCCCTGAAAGTTCGTTTGATGTTGGTAAGAACATCAAGGTAAATCAGTCCACCCTGTCTGAGAGCTTTTTTAGCCTTACAGGCCACGACTTCAATCTGTTCCGCACTTAGGAGATGTAAAACACATGCACATAACACACAGTCATAGGATTCCTTGTCAAAAGGATACAGGGTTAGATCGCCAGTGATAAATCTGACATTTTCCAGAGATTCTTGGCGAGCACGGTAAAGTAATGCTTGTTCTCCGGCAACATCAATTCCGGTAACATGATATCCTCTCCGAGCTAAAGCAATGGTATTCCTACCATCGCCACATCCTAGGTCTAAGACTGTAGTCAGATCGCCACAGGATTCAAGCATATTATAGAACTTGAGAAGCTGTTCTTGAGGATCTCCGTAGGCAGACTCAGACTGCTCTTGGTAACGATCCTCCTGAAACCATTGTCTAATTTTGCTATAGGGAATTTCTTGCATGGGTTTACTCTTCTTAGTTTGCTCAATCGCGCGCAATTTTACTGAGAAATTTTACAAGAGGATATAGCATTTCTCAAATTTATGTGGTATAGCACAATCGCCTATTTGTCCGGAGCGATTTTTCGCACAGCGTGGAGGGTAGACTAGCAAGTAACTTAGGCGAAATAGAGTTACCCCTCCCCGTTAGCGAGCAACCCAACGCAGTCGGGCTAGCAATCTCCGACAGCAGATCACACAAAGAATGAGAACTGCTATAACTCTAATTCTTCACAGCTTCAATAAATATTAAAGCCTCTTCAAACTTGAGAACATCGGTTTGAGCATACTTAGTTGTCAATTTAGTTATGCCCGCTTCCAGTTCCTCATCATTAAAATAGCTAAAAGTGGACCAAAAGCGGTTTCGGATCATTTCCAACCATTTATTTTTAGCAATTTGGACGGGGTAGTAGTAGGTTTGATAAGAAACTGAGAAGCCAGTTTCTTCCATATATTTGGCTAAAATATCTACTGTATGTGCCCGTGTTTGTTTTAGCCACTGTTCCAATGCTGCTTGAAAAAATGGGTAGTGGACGATCTCAGGTCTTGTTACCGTTAGCAGGATGCCACCTTGGTGCAATTGCCGATATATTCCACTGTATAATTCAGGTAAGTCTGCTGGAGGGATATGGTGTATAACTCCGTTCATCAGTATCTTATTATATCGGATGGTGCGATCTTGCACGAAACTCTGCGCGTCAGAGCAATGCATCGCGATACCGGGCAAAGTTTGAGCTAAATTTAACATAGATTGACTTGGCTCGACAGCGAGGATGTTTTTAGTTAACCCCGCTTTGGTGTAGAGCGCACTGGTAAATACCCCAGTACCGCATCCCAGGTCTATAGCTTGGTCTGTTGGTTGCAAGCGCAGATGATGCAACACACGATCTAATTGCCACCTTTGATAGTCAGAACCATCTTCAGTGAAAAAGGATTCGTTGTAAGAAGTGCTCACATTGGCATAGTGTATAGAAGTTTGAGAATTGAAATCTTTGTGATTTTGTTTCTTCATTTTCATTACGTTCCAGCAACTTCAGAGGTTTTCACCCACACGGTTCATCGAGAAATTGGCACTACCAAGAGTAGGTCTTTAACTTTATGCTCCCACTCGGGGAGATTATTGCTCGTCGAGTGGGAGGTTATCGCACTCTGTCAAGTGTTGCCTTTCTTTGCAGCTACGCTGGCAAACTTGCTGCCACAATGCTGAAAAGATTCAGACTCCGATACTGCTCGCAGATTATCTGGGCGTATTGCTTGGAGTAAAATGGTCCGTTATTATAAGCATGACCTTCACCTACAGAATACCGCGATAGCTCTGGGAATGAATTTGCTATTACTTCCTCCTGGCGATCGCTCTGTGGAGCAACGACTACATGATACACTTCCAAATTATCGTGTTGATCCAAATAGCGGGAAAATAGACCATTCAATTCCCCTAAAATTAACTGCTCCTGTTCAGAAACTTCCTCATCAACGTTTATTAAGGCAGTGATCACATCTTTTAATTGGGATACCTGCTTGTCCGGTGGACTAGTAGCTAGATAGTCAGAAAAGTCTTGACGCAACTTAACATAGTTTACCTTGTTGCTACCTGCTCTGTTACTTGTTAACTCGTCCCAGTCAAAATTGATGTTCCAATTGTTGGCAAAAGTCTGGACAAACTCTTTTTCTCGCGGTTCTAGAACTTCATCAATCAGAGCAATCTGACCGAGAATCTTGATAATTGTTTTTGCCCCAGATGGCTTCAGAAATGACTTAGCCAAATTTCCCGCTTCTTCTTTGTCCTGCTGAAACGCTTGTTTTAAGAGCGTCCATAATCCTTTTTTTCTCTCTGCTTCAACCCATAGTTTTAACCCGATCAGGATGGACATGACTGCAAAACCAATAAATAAAACATAGGAGAACAGACCCTGCCACTGTCCATCAATTAAAAAGTTCAACGCCAATATTACGTCTGGCACCAAACCCATAAGATATCCAGTGACCGAGACACTTTCAGCAACTGCTCGTTCGTGTTTTCGCGTCCAAATTTTATTCGCAAGAAGGTATAATTTTACCGCTATTATGCCTAATGACGCAAAGGCTAAAACGTAGACAACCTGTTTAAAAATCTCTATCATGACTTAACTTCCATGTTAAGGACTATTTAAAATTGCTTTCCCGCTACTTACGGACTGAATCTGCAAGCTCAACCTATAAAAGTCTTATGGGGAAAGGCTTTCAGAAAAATTAGCCATCACTTTAGCATACTAAATTGAGAAGAGCCAGCGTTGCTTTAAATCTTTGCTAGAATTGTACTAATAAGGCCTTAGCAGGACTTACACAAAATAGCAGCAAAAAATAGGCTCAAATATAGACAAGGAGAGGTTTTTACGTCTAAAATGTATAAATCCTTTATGATCGAGGCTTTTAGCCATTTTTAGGGTTTTGACGTAATTCCCTTGTCTAGACTGGCTTTCAAGCAGTTTTTCTGCCAAAAAATGTCTAAGTACCATTAGGCACCACGCCGTTTCCACATACTGACCAGGGTTACTACATACTGAAACTTGCGGCCATGCTCCCGGATGAGAAACGGCATATCCCGCGTTTCCAGAAGTTCAAAATCCCCGTCTAACTCTGCCTGTAATGCAGCGAAAGAAGACTCTCCATCACGCCCGCCAAGCCAGGCATCCCGTGGTGTGAAGCGCTCGTCCCAGGTGAATGGAGTTGCCAGCACCAGTACTCCACCCGATCGTACCAGCCCACGGACACCACACAACCGCCCTAGAAACGCCCGAGGGCTAGCTAAACGACAGAGAAGGTTAGCAGCTAGTACGGCATCGAACCCAACTAACTCCGGTGGTAAGGCACAGGCATCGGCACGGCGAAAAGTAACACGGCCCCGATCCAGACCTGCAGGAAGTTGGGCTTCAGCAACGCTAGTATTTTCCCCCTCCTCCCGTCGGCGATAGGTCAGTTGGCCTTCACGACGGAGGGTCTCGGCAGCTTCTATAAAGGTAGCACTGAGGTCGATCCCTAACACTGACTGGAATTCCCGCGCCAGGGCGAAAGTTGAGCCACCCACCGCGCAGCCGACATCCAGGGCTTGCCCCATCTCAATGCCCAGACTCAAGCAAGTCTCCAGGGTCAGGGCAGCGATCTGTTGGGGAAATCCCACCGCATCTTTGGGGCCAAAGTTGTAGGGCATTGCCTCATCTGCCGACCCATAATGCAGCATCAGGTTCTCTCCCAGAATTTTATCCCCTTCATAGGCTTCGACCCCGCTGCTCTTGCGAATCAGTACGGCGTCACAGGTGGCATCGCCCTCCTCTGAGCAAGCTAGCCGGAATCCTGCGTGCTGGAAGAAGTGCGGTCGGAAATGAAACCTAGCCCAGCGGGTAGCTTCATCGCCAGTACTGATAAAAGACCCGCCCAGGATCATCTTATGCTCGCCATCGAAGCAAGGAGTGCTGAAGTCGTCGTAGATCCGGTGTACTCGGAACCTCCAGGGGATGAAAGTCATCCTCGCACCAATGCCAGAGGTTGCCGAAGACATCGTAAAATCCATTTGTGTTGGGAGGTAGGGCGTTGACCGGGGTTTCCGACCCCCAGGTCAGATGCAAATTTGCTGACTGAGGCACTGCCTCATCGTCCTCGCGCAGGCGGTGATGTTCATTTTCTGTCAACAGCCTATAAGGCATGGGGCTGTTGTCCTGCTCGGTCTTCCAAGCACAATAAGCCTTGGCCTCGTACCAATTGACTGCTACAGGCCAGGACCAGGGCATATCCACCACCTGGAAGATGGTCCGTAGTCGGTACTGGTGCAGCCCGGCAGGCCCGTCAGCTACCCAGAAGGTAGGCCATTTAGCGTTGCAGTTTTGTCGCCAGGCCCAGCCATGTTCTGTCCAGTATTTCGACTCCTGGTATCCACCAGCAACAACGAACTGATAAAATTCCTGATTAGTCACCAGGTATTTACTAGCTTGGAAACTCCGAACTCTTACCTGTCGCTTACCATATTCGTTGTCCCAGCCAAATAACGGCTCTGCCCAAGGCTTGCCAACCGTAACTGTTCTAGCAGGAACAGGAATTAACTGGTTCTCGATCGCCTGACTTTCTGCAAAAGCTGAAGGGTGGGGAGTAGGCCATGCTTCTGGCTGACGCAAAACTGACAGTGGCAACTCTCGCAGGAGGACGCTGGAGGTTTCGATGTGGATGCGTTCGTGTTCAAATCCCAGGAACAGTGCCCAGGCGGGATTCTCCATGGTGATGGGTTCGTGGCCTTCTTCCAGGGCTGGCATGGTTTCGATCAATTCTCGGACAATCTTGTAGGCCCGTCGCCTGTACTCGACCACCTCACGGACTGATGGCCAATCCATTTCGTTCTTGGACATATCGTCCCAGGACATCTCGTCAACCCCAGTTTCAAACAATTGCTCGAAGTATGGATCGATCGCCTCGCCGATCAGTCCAGCCAGCCGCAGCTTGTTGATGTAAAGTACAGCTGGGTGACACAGGTAGAAGATTAGAGGATGACGCAGTTGGTGATAGGGAGGGTCTAGGAACGCTTGTTCGCCCTGTAGTGCCGACAGCAAAACCTCCGTCATCAGCCAGCCGTTATTGAAGTAGTCTAGAACCTGATGTCGCGTGCAGGTTGCCAGATTTGGCATTGGCAGGGCGTGCAGGACTTCTGTAGGACGGGGCCCAGTCCACCACCACTCCGGGCGCTTTCCTATTAGTGGCTCGGCTTGATTTTCCTCTGCCTTCGGCCTCAGCAAAAGCAGTGTAGTCATCTCTAGATTGGGATTTTTCGTCATATCTTTAATATTATGCTGAAAATACGAAAGATTTCTTTGGTTCAGGGTTTACACAGGCACACTAAATATATATCTTACATTTTTAAGTTCGATTTAAAAGATAATAATTATGAAAAAGTAATCCTAATAATATGTGATTTAATCGGGTGCATCTCATAGCAAGCAAAAACACTTTTTTCTTATCTATTCCCTGTTACCTGTTGCCTTTCGGAGCTGTTGCCTAAAAGCGATAAATTTTTGACTTTATTCTTGCATTCAGATGCAACCATTTAATCAGACTAATAATTAGGTAATTTTTATTGGTATAAATCCTGAAAAATTGAGATAAAAAATAATAAGGCAAAGTACAATAAATATTTATATTAGTAACACGAAGTATCTCTTATACCTATAAAACTATATAAGTTAAATATCTTAATGAGTGGCTTTGGTAGAGCAAGTGTGGCAGCTACATTGCCCCACTAAAAATAGTTAAGATAGGCGTTTGAGTATTTTTGGAGATGTCTATTATATATACGCTATATATAGTCGTAAGTACTGTATTTTATCTGCGAAATGTAGGTGATAAAATTCGCATCAAATGTTAGACTACTTACGACTTATGCCCCCATTTTTTCAACAACCACACAGAGAAATAATATGACTTCAACTACCCCACCAAAACAACAACCAACCTATACAGCATCATTGATAGATATTGGGCTGAATAATTTTCAAATCTGGGCACTTCAACATCCAGAAAATATCTTTAGCAAAGTCTTGCTGCCAATAATTATCTTGATAGAAGGTTTAGCAGCAAATCTTCCTACATACCTAGACCAGAAACGCCTAGTTTTAGGACCCAACTTTTGTTGTGCTGGCCAGGTAGTCATGGGAGAATTTGAAGCTATAGAAACAGCACTGACTTCTCCACAAGCTCGAACATCCCGCCTAGCCACCATCCTACTAGAAGCAAATCATTTGCCTAATCAAGATGTAGGCGGCAGAAACGTTTTCCTACTGGCACTTTCAGACGAAGAAGCAACAGGTAGTAATGACCATGAAGCTTTCCGCAGATGTTTACAGGATTATATTCTCAATGACTCCTCAATAACACGTCAGCAAGATGCGATCGCCAGACAACTTATTGAAAAGTTAGCAGCAGATTATATAGATATGTCTCACGGTCATGGTGAAGCTTTCTTTAGCGAGGATAAGCGGGGTTGGAAACGGTTTCTGATTGAATATCTTCACTATGTTTTATTTAAGCTAGACCCTAATGATAAGAGTACAATGGACTTCCTCACAGATTTACACTATACACGTCAGGGTACACTGCGCTACTTTGCAGGTGTTAGTAGTATCTTAGAAAAGTTCAACATATTTGGGCATGGAAAAATTTCAGAGATGATCGAACAAGCAGCAACCATATATGAAAATTCTCCTGTCTTAGCTAACTTTAACGAACAGAGCGATCAGTATAATGGCATGACAAGACGAGAATTAGCCAAAATGATGACATCTATTATGAGTATAGCAGCTTTACAAGGTCCTCTACATCTTGGTCAAACCGCCATGGGCGATCGACCTCTTCCTGCCTACAAAGGTAGAAATACATCTGAAATTAACCCTACTCATTATTGGGATGAACTTGACCTCGACAACCGAGAGTCTGTGCGACTATATATCTTAGAATGTTCCCGTCTCTGGGCACCCGTTATCGCCTCCCATAAAATAGCAACCGATGCTTTTACAGTGACAATAGCTGGCAGATATCGAACTTTTCCTACTGGTACAAAAATATTAATTCCTATCAGCTTAGGATTATTAGACGAGAACTTTTGGGGTCCGACAACCTATCAATTTGATGCCAACCGAGAAAATCTTTGCCCTTTCCACATGGGTTTCCATTCCGTAGGCGATCGTAGTGCTGGACGCATCTGTCCTGGTAAAGATGTAGCATTGAATATGCTTGTGGATGTCACGATCGCTTTAGGTAAGGTACGACGTTAAAAAAACGGTCAGCACTCAGCACTCAGCAGTAAACGTATAGAATCCCCGATCGTATCTTTATAGGCGGTATGTGCTTTTGGCAGAAGTCCGACCCGACGACTGAGGAGTGAAGACCGAAATTCAGGAACGAGAATAGAGGAGGCAAGCAGATGCGACTCACGTCGACGACGTGAGTCGCATCTGCTGGCAACCCTAGCAAGTTGAAATTTGCTTCCATCTCCTCACAGTCCCCACATTCCCCTCCAGGGAGGTTAGGGTGGGTCCCCACAGTCCCACATTCCCCTCCAGGGAGGGGTTAGGGGTGGGTCCCCACACTCCCCACACTCTCCCTATATTTTTAAATAGATCCACTCAGGGGTTCTATAGAAG
>NZ_BLZO01000069.1 GCF_014132355.1 Okeania sp. KiyG1 | reverse complement strand
GTTACAAAATCCTAAAACAACTACAAGGGTGCATCTAAATTTTGAATAAAGCAAAAAATTTATCGCTTTTAGGCAACAGCTTCGGAAGGCAATAGGCAACAGGGAATAAATAAGAAAAAAGTATTTTTGCAAATATGAGATACACCCAACTACAAATAAATACTTTTAACTTTTGACTTTTAACCTTTAACTTCCGCGTAGCGGCGCTAGAGTTTATTTGAGTCATACTTAATCAATATTTTGCAACCACAATGGTGCTACCTGCTCCCAAATTTCATTCTTGACAGATTCTTGGATTTTTCCCCTAATCTCCCCTAACTCTTGAGGATTTTTTAAAAGTTCAACTACTCTATAAGCTAAAGCCTCTTGAGTTTCCTTTACCTGGGGGTCGCCATCCACTTTTATACAGTAATCTTTCTCCTTAATTGCTGCATAATTAGTAGTGACAGGAACACATCCTACCATCGCCGACTCCCGCAATGAAATACAGTCTATTTCTTCATAAGCACACCCATAATAATGAATAGCTGAAGTAGATTTTTCATGCATTAATTGATTATGACCTACAATACCATGTTCAATTACTCCTGGCTGCTCCATTAATTCCATCATTTTTTGCCTCCAAGGTATTAACTTTTCACTATAGTCACGCTTCGTCCACCCATAATAAATATGTAGTTCTGCCTCTGGAATTTCTCTTTTAATAATCGGCCATCCCCACATCAACATGAATTCTAAACCTCGATAATACCTCGAAGCATATACTAATCTATATGGTTGTTTTTGATTGTTACTAAGTTCTGAAACAGTAGAATCTGCACCATTATTAATAACTACGAACTTATCATCAGGTATGTCTGGTAATAAATTACGTTGGTAATAACTTTGACAAAAATTTTATTATACGGCTTTAAATATATAGGTTCAAATGTAATTATATCGTGCCAATCAAACCAGGTTCTTTGAGCTTTAGCATAAGTAGGTAACATCTTAGGATGTCGCCACATAATCAAAGTATCAAAGGTATCGTACCAGTTAATTTTGTCATAATTAACATACTTAACTCCTCCATAAATACCCTCTTTATCTTCACAATTAGTAAAAACTGTAACATCATAGCCTTGCTTGACCCATTCTCTAGTCAAAAAGAAAACTGCACTATCCGAACCACTAGCACCCTTAGTTTTAAGATCGGATTCTAGTACTAAAAAACGCTTTCCTAGATAATATACAATTGACTTTTCTGGCCATTTTTTAGCAGTTAGTTTTTTTGTTAAGTCATTAGCAAAGGGAACTTGAGATTTAATCCACTTTTTTATAGGTGTTAACATAATATGCTCTAGTATCAACTTTGACATTCTCCCGACGCTGCTCTAGGAGACAGCCCGGGATTCCCTAGCATCACTGTTAGAGACTTTCTGTTTCTTAGCACCCGCCTTCCGGGATTTACTCCCCTCGGGTCTAAAGGCGCGCTCCACAGACTGACACTGCGAGTCCCGCAGCAAAAATATTTAGCGAAGCGTTTATGTCCCGGTCATGGTGAGCTGCACACTCTGGGCAATCCCACTCTCTAATATTTAAAGGTAATTTTTCTACTATAATGCCCACAATTAGAACAACGCTTTGTTAGCGTTTGCGAAGCATTCCGATAGGAAAGCTCCTCTGAAAGAGGCACTGGGAAAATATCTATCAATCTTGATTAATTGACGACCATACCACTCAGCTTTGTAATCTAATTGCCTAACTAATTCTCCCCAATTGGCATCTGATATTACTCTAGCTAATTTGTGATTTTTCACCATATTTTTACTGCCAAGTCCTCAACTACTATCGTTTGGTTTTCTCTAATTAGTTGGGTTGTCAGTTTGTGCGTATAGTCTCCTCTTGAATCTTTAATCTTGGCGTGTATCCTGGCTACTTTCAGTCTGGCCTTTTGATAGTTATTAGATCCCTTGGTTTTTCTCGATAGAGACTTCCCGCTAATCTCAGCTTTTTGTGTAATTTGTTTATATTCTTAGGGTTAGAAATTTTTTCTCCATTACTGGTAGTAACTAAACTGGTAATTCCGCGCGTCAATACCTATTTGCTTTTTGACTGGCTTGAGTAATAAATTTCTAGTGTCGTTGACTCTCAAGGATATAGACCATCTGCTACTGGGGTCAAGTTTGACTGTAATTGTAGTTGGTACACAACCAAGTGGTAGTTGCCTACTCCATCTAATAGGTAATGGTTCAGCACATTTAGCGATCTGAGACTTGACCATCTTTCCACTTAAATGCAGACTTTGTAAATTCTGCACTGCCACCCCATACGCTTTTTCTTGAAGTTAGGATATTTAGCTCGTCCACTAAAAAAGTTGGTAAAAGCAGTCTGTAGATGTCTTAAGCCTTGCTGTAATGGCACACTACTTACTCTGTCAAGAAAATCTAAATCTTCCTGCTTTTTCCAATTCGTAAGCATGGTTGAAGTTTGCTTGTAACTTACTTGCTCTTTTTTCTCATACCAGGCTTGAGTTCTAGCAGCTAAAGCCTTATTGTAGATTAGGCGCACACAACCCAAAGTCCTCCGCAACAGATTTTCCTGCTCCGGAGTTGGGTAAAATCTAAATTTGTACGCTTTTTCAACCATCTGCTGCCAAATTTTTCAACATTTACATTTTAACAGATTGTGTGAAGCCGCAACATTGATTGGCATTCCCATACGGCGCTCCCCTACGGGAGAGCGCGGGTATAAATGCCAACATTTGGATAAATGTACTTTAGGAGAGTCTGTATAGTTAATAATTGATTGTATCTGTAGATGTTTAGTGAAAAACAACAGAGACTATCATCAATAGAAGAAATAATTTTTAGCTGTATGTATGGGAGGATATGTATTGATGACCTCCAGGAACCTCTATAATATTACCCATTTATCCTATCTAGTAGCGATCGCTCCATAGGGATTAGCAAAAAAATAATGTACCAATGTTGAGTTTTCTAGGTGGGCAAAATATTCTTTCAGAATTTTTAATTGAGTTTATCTGTTAGTTTTGCCTCACCTAATTTAATTGGTAATTTATTTAAACGCAAGTCCCTTAAATCAGAGCCAATATTTGGAAATAAAATCATAGTGTCCAGCTTGCTCAGGTGGGTACCATCCTTGCTCTATTTTTTCGATAATATTTGGCAAAGCTCTGATAAATTCTGGACTTCGGTCTTTAGGATGAATGGTCCACGCCTTGGGGGAACTCATAGTTGCTCGTACATAGTCACTTTTCTCTAACTGCATGGATACCATAACTTCCCAAGAATCCAACTTGCCTTTGCCAGTATAGTAATTTAAAAGGGTTTTTAAGTTTAGTGGGAGTCGATTAAGAGATTTTTTGTTATAAGAACGCCACAAAATAGGCAATGGCAGTAACTTGTCAAAGCGTTTACGGTTAATCAGATACACCCTACTGCTGAAAAATTTGAGTTTATAGAAGCCTTCTACTCCTGGTTTTAGGGAATTATTTTTTTGGTATATAGTACCATCTTCAGTTGGTGGCCCTGTCAATGGTCGAATTGCCATTATCTCCGGATTTTGCTCCATTAACTTGATACCTTCATCTATCCAATTATAATCTGGTTGTTGATGTAGAAGCATATCACTGTCATAGTGCAACATATAATCTCCTGGTACAGATTCTATGTGAGAAATTGACCCCAAGATCGGATAACCCTTATAGTTATGGGTGGGTTTAATCCGATGACCAAAATGCTTTTGGTACATTTGTTTTTGATGATTTTGGTCATAGTTCATCTCCACAACTCGATCTACAATACCTTCACTTATCAGTTTCCTGCAGCAATCTCTAAGTTCACTTAGAGTACCAACACCAGGACGCATAACTTTATCTCCAGATAGAGGTGCTGTATCCATAAACAGCACTTTTTGAGTAAAATTAAAATTACTCATTCTAACTAGATGAGGAATTGTATGCATCATAAAAGGTATGTCTGTTCTTGCTACCAACATCGAGAAAGAACAGGTGTTAGATAGCTTTAATGATTCCTTACTACCACGTTCAATTACTTGTGGTTTATCTATTAACTGCATCTTTTTTTTACCTCCAAGGTATCAGTTTTTTACTATTGATATTAATTCCATACCAATATTTACTTATTTTTTGCGCAAATTGTACTATAACTAATGTGGAAATTACTTAGACAGAACTATAACATATTAAGTAGGCGTTAAAACTTGTCCCTATGTAAAATATGTAAATAACCCTCAACTCAACTGTTTGTAGGAGTTGGAGGAGCTGGGAGTGAGTTTACAATTATTAATATTAATATAGTCAGGACTTACGCAAATTAACCTTGAAAGTACTATCTGTAGGGTATAATGGCATTCACCCTCCCTATCTGTAGGGTCTCTGCTTAAGTCCTGATAGTTAAAATTTTTCGTGCCTACCTACTTAATCATTATTTAAGAATAGAATCTTTAATTTTCCTGCGGACTGCTGCACAAACACAAGACTTATAGCGAAATGTTCAAGAGGAAATTATCCAAGATACAGAGGCATACCTGATTTTTGATATACAGTAATTAAGAAAAATATGCTAATAAAATAGAAAGTTTAGCTACTTTAAAAGAGGGATTTGTGCGACGACAATATAGATGAATTAAGTTCTAAGACAAATTATCTAGTTATCAAGGTTTACTCTAAGTTTGCTAAGATAGTATAATGTGTATGTCAATAATTATTTTGAATTTGAAGTAATAGACAACAAGGAAAGAAATATTTGAGGTATTAATAATGTTAATAAATTTACTTTGGGAGAGTCTATTATAGTTAATAGTTGATTGCTTCTGTTGTAGATGTTTAGTGAAAAATAACAGAGACTATCATCAATAGAAGAAATGATTTTTAATTATATGAATTGGGGAGATGTCTTGGCGATCGCCAGAAACCTCTGAATACTACTAATACTAAATATCATCCCGATTCGAGAAAATATTTATAGTTAAAATAACAAGCTGGAGAGTACAAAGTTCTTCTAAAGAATGATTAGCTTTCAAGACTAAAAGTATTACTGGAAAAGGCTTACAGCACCTACAAGTCTGAATAGAAAGTTTCTAACCTTTAGATAGCTGAAAGCCTTAGCTAGCAATAGTTATTCCTAGAACTTTGCACTGTCTAGTAACAAGGAAAATCAAAAATATACTGGGAGTAATTCAACTGTGGCGACTAAGAAACTACTCTATAGTTTTAATTCTAAATTAACTACTTTAAAACAAAGAATAACACCTAAAGTATGGTCAGAAAATTCTATTGTTTACTACACTGGTGAAACTCCTTATGAATGGTCTCCAGAAAGTTTAAAAACAGGACTAGGAGGTGCTGATGCCAGAATTGTTTTTCTAGGCAGAGAATGGGTAAAGTTAGGTTATAAAGTTGCTGTCTATAATAACTGTGGTAAAAAAGAAGGTGTCTATGATGGAGTAGAATATCATCACTATTCAAAATTTAATCCTTACGATAGTTTTGATACTCTAATTATGTGGCAATTTGCCTGGAGAATTAAGTTTCCCATTAAATCTAAAAGAGTATGGTTAGATTTAGGTTCGGTATTGTTGCCTAGAGAAGTAACTTATGAAAAATTAAAACACTACGATAAAATTTTCTGCAAGAACAATTATCACCGTTCATTACTTCCAGAAATACCTGACAATAAAATTGCTATTATCCCAAATGGAATAGAACCATCTTTCTCCTCGCTCTATGAAAATTCTAAAGACTCTAACAAAATTATTTACGCTTCTAATTATATTAGAGGGTTAGAAAGAATGTTAGAGTTTGGCTGGCCGATTATTAACAAAGAAATTCCGTCAGCAGAGTTGAATATTTACTATGGTTGGAGTAGTAAAGTCGAGGCAGATTGGAAAGAAAAAATGTTGAAATTAATGGCACAACCAGGAGTAACTGAACGAGGGAAAATAGGGCGAGAACAACTAATGCAAGAAAAATCTACTTCATCTATTCATTATTATGGTTGTACTTTTCAAGAATTAGATTGTAATACAGTTAGAGAATCTGCCCTAGTAGGATCTGTACCAGTAACAACCGATTATGCAGGATTAACAGACAAAAATTATTGTGTTAAAGTCCCCGGTCATCCTTACGAAAAAGAAACTCAAGAAGCACTGGCTTATAAAATAGTAGAATTGCTCAGAAACCCAGAACAAATTCAAGAACTCCGAGAAAAAAATGTTGAGTTAGTGAAAGATGAAACCTGGGAAAATGTAGCTAAATTGTGGTTAGCTGAAATATCATAGGGAGGTATTAAAAATAGATGGGGTGATGGGGTGATGGGGAGGTGGGGGAGAAAAGTTTTTAATTAAATACGTTTACTCTCCTGAAATATCAATTGAATGGCAAATACAAAACTTCTCTACTTTTCTCTCTCAACTTTTATGTTAAGTAAAGATGTTTATAAACTATAGCCTTCGATAGGGGATGAAAAAAATATTCGCCATAGGTATTTCAAGCTTTATGCTTCAAAGGTTGGTAGTAATAACTAATAACTAATAACTAATAACTGATAACTGATAACTGATAACTGATAACTGATAACTGATAACTGATAACTGATAACTGATAACTGATAACTGATAACTGAAATGACAATGCCAAATTTTTTATTAATCGGTGCTGCTAAGTCTGGTACTTCTTCTCTTTATTATTATCTGAAGCAACATCCTCAAATTTATATGCCAGCTTCTAGAGACCAAAAAGAACCAGATTTTTTTACTTTAGAAGGAGAAAGTAAAGAGCGAATTGGTCCTAATGGTATTCATTTTATGGGGAATGCAATTACAGATTTAGAAAGCTACCAAGAGTTGTTTGCTGAAGTGACAGATGAAATAGCAATTGGGGAAGCTTCTACTTCATATATATATAGTGAAAAAGCACCACAACGAATACATAACTATATACCTGATGCTAAAATAATTGCTATTCTTAGAGACCCAGCAGAAAGAGCTTTTTCTCACTTTTTATTTTCCCTAAGTAATGGTAGAGAACCGGAACCTGATTTTAAGAAAACATTAGAACAAGAAGATTGGCGAGTAGAGAATAATTGGAGTTTTCAATGGCATCATAAACGTCGAGGTTTTTATTATCTCCAACTCAAGCGTTATTTCGATCTTTTTCCTGCTAATCAAATTAAGGTTTGTCTGTATGAGGATATTAGAAAAGACCCTATTGCTTTAACTCAAGATATCTTTAAATTTTTGGGAGTAGATGATACTTTTATTTTAAATGTGGCTAAAGTACATAATCCTACGAATGTAGCCAAAAATCAAACTCTTAATACTTTACTAAATCGTCCGAATCCAATTAAAGATAGTTTGAAATTATTTATGCCAATGGGAATGCGGAAAAAATAGCAGGGGTTCTCAAAAAGAAGAATTTAGGTAAACCAAAATTATCTCCAAAAATCAGAAAGCAATTAATTGCTGATTATCGGGAAGATATATTAAAACTTCAGGATTTAATCGGCAGAGATTTGTCAAAATGGTTAGAAGTTTAGTTCAATAATTAATAATTAATAATTAATAATTAATAATTACCTATTCTTTCTGAGAAGAGGATTGACTAAAAGGATTTTTTTTCTTCTCTTGGTCAATTGGATATGGCGCAGGTTTCCTCGCCATCCCTCGACCGCTTTTTTATCCATGAATGGAGAGGCTTTATACCTTGATTTTTCGGTAAATCAAAGATGAATTTTTTAATATGACCAAATAAATAAAGTCTCAAAGCTGCCTACTTGTTAGAGGTAGTTATAACTGATAACTGATAACTGATAACTGATAACTGAAATGACAGATTTACCCCCAATATATTTTTATCTTCCCCAAGAAAACTGGCGGAATGATATGCCAAATAAACCAGATGTTTATTGGGAAGAATTTGGCAGAGGGATATACTGTTGGACTTTACAAACCTATCTTTACCTTAAAGCAGATGGTTTTCCTTGTACCTTAGTAGGAACTATGCCAGACGAAGGAATTGTAATAGCTCATCGAGATTCTTTTGACTATGAACTAAGACCAACGTCAAAGGTTTTAATGGTCTGTATTAAACCAGATCGAAATCCTCATCCTTATGCTCAGTTGCAAGTAGTTCAAAATCCTCAAGATGCCAAAAATTTCAGAAATAGTTACTATATTCCTCTATGGAGACAACCAGGATTAATTCCTCGTCATCCTGAAAGGGGCGATCGCTTTGAGAATATTGGTTATTTTGGTATTAATTCTAATTTAGCGCCAGAATTAAAAGCTGCTTCTTGGTCGAAACAATTAGAAGAATTAGGATTGAATTGGCAAATTATTCCCAGAAATCGCTGGTATGATTATAGTAATATTGATGCTGTTGTGGCTGTTCGTAATTTTCAACAGCAAGATTATACTCAAAAACCAGCGACTAAACTTTATAATGCTTGGCAAGCTGGAGTACCTGCAATTTTAGGAAAAGAATCAGCTTTTCACTCAGAACGGAAAAGCGAGTTTGACTATTTTGAAGTTAGTTCAGTTGAAGATGCTATTAATGTTTTGAAGCGTCTGAGGGATAATCCTAAGTTGTGTGAAAAAGTTAGAGAAAATGGTAAAGTTCGTGGGCAAGAAATTGAACCTCAAAATGTTGTTAGGCAATGGCGTAGTTTTCTAACTGATGCGGCTATACCTAAGTATCAGGAATGGTGTAGTTCCTATCTGTGGAGGCAACAATTATATTTACAGGTTTGTTATTTCCAAATAAAAGTAGATGCTACTTATAACCGTATTTATTCCTTTTTTAAGTAGGACAAAAAACAATTGTAGTAACAGTTATTTTTATACCTCAAAAATAGCATTCTCAAACTTCAAACTAACTCTTCCAACCGCTATCTTCATAAAATTGAGTTAAAGGAATTTTCTTCAGGGGATTTTCACCCATCTCCACTGCTTTTTGGCAAAGCATTCTTAAAAATAGTTTGTGATTTTCAACATTAACTGGTTGAGGGTTCCAGTCTATATTAGAGGATTTTTCTGCTTCCATATTCAATGGAATATAACGGCCAACAGTTTCAAAGCGAGAATCACCTGATAGATGTTTTTTTCTTGGTATAAATACTACTGGTGTTCCCAGAGCAAGACATGGAGATGCACAATGTAATCTATTAGTAATTACTAAACTAGCTTTACTGTACATTTTTAGAAGTGAACGAGCTTTAAAAAGATGAATAAGATTTTCCAGCTCTTTATCCGTCCAAATTTTAGGGAAAAGAGAACTAAATTCTGAGTTGATAAAAATTTGTGGTATTTCTAAAATTTCTTGGAAACGCTCAATTCCACCTTCAATTGGACGTAAAATCTTACCCTTTTTTACTTTCATTAGAGTCAATAAATCTCGATAAGTTATATAATCAACATGGATGGCTTTTTCTTTGATCTCTTCAGGTAAAAGCTTTAATCCTCTTTCATCAAGATTAACTATATAAATTTTGCCTGTAGTTTTTTCTTTGATAGTTGGAAAACTTAAAGTTAAACATCCAGAATAATATGAATCTATATCATAAGACTTTAGTAAATTTAATGTTGAGCGATCGCGACAACCAATAGGTTGATGTTCTTTTAAATGCTTAACAACTTCATCCGTTAACATTTCTGGAGTCTTAATGTGAATTGAAATGTAAAAAGGAGTAATGTTAGGTGGTGGAGGTAGCATTCCTAAACTATACCACCCATTCATAATACAAAAAGAATCTGGTAAATCATTAGATATATTTTTTCCTTGTCGCCTTTCAAGATAATAATCAATTTTAGGCAGATACTGTACTGCGGCCAATGTTTGAATCATGTCTCCAACATTTACAGTTCCACCACTGGATTTACCTTGTTCATATTTTAACGCAGAGTACATAAAATTAAATCTCCTTTGATAATTATTTATTCCACTCAAAAGGTTTGTTAAATTCCCCCGCAATACGCTGAAATACTTCTAGTTTTTCTGATGATAACTCGTTCTTCCATCGTAAATCTAACTTTAACTTCAAACCCATATTGTCATAATAGTTTCCCTGACGTTGTTGCACCTGATTTTGAACTGCGGTAGCTTCTTCATTTCTATACTTTAAAATCAAGGAACGAGTTCCTGTATTTCCAGCAATAGGATGGTGGTCATGTTTCCAATATTGAGCCATTTCTGGCACATATTTTATCTGTAAAAGCTGACATAAACTTTGTAAAGTTTCCTGATTTTCTGTGATAAATTTTTCATAACGAATAACCATTTTCCGTTCAGAAGGAAACTTATCAAAAAATTCATTAGTTTCTTTAATTCTTTTAGCCCACTGATGACTAAATTCCGTAGCTGTAAGTCCAGGAGTAATTCTCAATTTTGAACTCATAGTAGCTCTACCATCACGAACCATGTGAATGAGATAATTTTGAATTTTTCCCGCAGTAAACTCTTTAGCTTTATATCGTTCTTTCACCCAATCAACTTCTTTACTCGAATCGATTAAAACTGTTTTAGATAGTTTCTCAAAAATTGATGAGTAAGCATTAAATACTCCATCTAGATGGAATATTTCTCTAACTTTTTTTTCTAGCTGAAGAGGAATTAATGGATTTAATCGGGTTTTACCTAAAACCGCAGTTAATCTGTCTAGTTCTGTTTTAGTAAATTGTTGTTCCCAGAATGAGCAAGTACCCAAACATATACCACAAAGAGCTTGCTTTTTTTTATAATATCGATATAATTTACTAATTTCTCCTAGTGCAAAACATTCAGGGTGACTGCCCAAAATCAACATCAATAATGTTGAACCTGTTCTACCACTACCTATAATAGATACAACTTTTTTAGTCATTTACTCCTCATTCATTTCCTGACTTTTTATAATGAAACAAAAACTTAAAAATTGTAATTAAAATACTTAATATCTTGATGATATCTTTCTTGAACTATTTCACGAATTTCATCATTATAATATTCTTGATAATTCCTGTGTTTGGATTTATGTGTAACATGAGGTAATTCCATATGTGGCAAATTTAAGTTACTCTTAAGTTGATTAAAATCATCCCCTAAAGATTCAAACTTACCAATAAAATCTACTATTATATTGCCCTCTTCATCTACTAAATAGTCTAATTGATTCCTCATATTTTTCATATTGTCTCTATGACTATTTTTGATAAAATCTTCAAAGCTATTGCAGTTTTTCAAGACATAAGAATAAAATTTACTGTTATGTGGACGATTAAGATATCGGTATTTTCTGTAGTTTCTAACAACTTTGTGCCATAAATTATAATTGGAGTAATTTTGGCTCATTTTTTCGTCTAAACAAATTCCTAAAATCATGCTGTACCAAGATACTAATCTATCCCAAGGATTTCTCACAAAAGCAAATTTATAGTATTCATTCCATTTATCAACTCCCAATATATCTCTACCTGTTATGGCAGAACCATGTTTATGCTGAGTAACAAGTTTTTCTAAGTCAGGTACATTTTTTTTTAAAGTCTCTGTGACACTTTGTCCTGCTGTTTTTTGTACATGAACAAAAATAAATTTATGTTTGTGAGATATTAGCATTTTGATTGTTTCTTAGTTATGAGGTTATTTAATTATTATTGTTTAAGTAACAAAAAATATTTTGACTTTTAATTCCACTCAAAAGGTTTGTTAGCTTCTCCGGCAATACGCTCAAATATTTCTAGTTTTTCTGGTGCTAGCTCTCTTTGCCAGCGTAAATCTAACTTTATAGCTATATCTACATTGCTATAGTAATCGTCATTGATTTTCTCTACTTTATTTTCTATTACCTGCTCTCGATAGCGACGAATTAGAGAATAAGTACCTTCATTACCAGAAATATCATAATGATCGTATTGCCAATACTCTATCATGGAAGGAACAAAATTTATACCTACAAAATCACAAATCCTTTCAACAGTTTGATGAGGATTACTCGCTAATTTTTCATAAGCAATCTCAATTCTTTTCTCAGGATTAAATTTTTCAAAAAAATCATTCCTTAGTTTACTTTTTTCTACCCATTCTGTTGCTACCTTAGCCATATCCCAATGAGGATATTTTCTGGAGTAAGAGTTAACAACAGCTCTACCATCACGAACTAAATGAATTAAATATGCTTCTACTTTTCCTGATGTAAATTCTTCAGCTTGAATTTTTTCTCCAATCCAAGGATAAGCTTTACTAGCATCAATAATAACGCTTTTATTCTCTAACTTGGAAAACATAAAAGAATAAGGATTAAAAATCTCATCTTTGTTGAATATTTGTCTAATTTTTTCTCAAACTTTAAAGGAATATTCTTATTTAAACGAGTATTTCCTAGAACACTAGCCAACTCATATAGTCCTTTTTCTCCAAAAGTTTTTTCCCAAAATTCAGATGTCTTATTCACACAATCAATAGGTTTTTGCTGACGATAACGATTGGGAAGACCGACTAATTCACCTGCGGAAAAACAGTCTGGATGACTTCCTAAAATTAGTGATAAAAGACTAGAACCAGAATGCCCACTTGACATGATAAATATGACTTTTTCTGCATAAATAATTATTCCTATAAACACAAAAATAAATAACAATAGTTTGTGATGAGTGTTGAACTTGATATAATCAAAAGCAGTGATTCAATTTAACTTCTATGACTAACGGTATATACACTGTAGCAAATGATGTTGTCTTCGATCAACTGGTAGCTCTACTCAATAGTATTGAGGTCAATGTTGGTACTGATACTCCAGTTTGTGTTATTGCTTATGACGATCGCACGGGAAAAGTCCAAGCTGATATAGAAAAGCGAAATAATGTCCAATTTTTAGACAATCCAGAAATATTTGCCCCCTGGGAAGAATTTTCTTACCAAGCTTGGAAAGGTCATCCAAATGCTTTGAGTATGTGGGCAGAAAAAGGGATTAAGGGAGTAAATCGAATTGGCATGAATCGTAGATATTGTGGCTTTGACTCTCAAGCTCCTTTTGAAAAGTTTATGTATTTTGATGCAGATATTCTGGTACTTAATTCTGTTGAATATATTTTTGAACAGTTGGATAAGGATGATTTTGTTGTCTATGATTTTCAGTATAAAGACCCCTCCCATATTTTTAATTTAGAGTCGTCTAAACTGTTTGATGTTTTTCCAGAGTCACGGATTAAGTCTGAAATTTTTTGTGCGGGATTTTATGCAGGAAAAAGAGGTTTATTCTCGGAAACTCAAAGACAGTTTCTAGTAGAAAAGCTTAACTCTGGAGAAGGAGAAGTTTTATATACATCCGCTCCAAACCAATCTTTACTCAACTATATGAAAATGCGATTGGATATTCCTGTTTATAATTTTGGTCTTGATTTACCACCAGAAAAAAGAACAGGTTGTTCTGTAACATCGCCTCATTTTGAAGAAAGGGACAATGTATTATATGATAAAGGAGAAAGACTGACATATCTTCATTATATTGGAGTTTCTTCTAAAAGGTTTGCTAGGCTTTGTCAGGGAGAAAATTTAGATTTTCCTTATCGAGATATTTTTCTCCACTATCGTTATCTCCATGAACCAGATAAAAGACCAAAATTTACTGGCAAACCAGAACCTTATAATCCGCCAGTAAACATAATGACTAAAATCTTCAAAAAACTGGGTTTAAATAGTTAAATAAAAAAGATAAAATAAATTTATATGGTAGATAAGAAACAGGGAGACGGTCAAACTATCCATTTGTGGAAAACTGTTCAATTTCTGATAATTTATTCCCGAAAATTACTCAAATTCACTGGTTAGTTAAAATTTGAAAATATGCCAGTAAATATAATGATTGAAATCTGCCAAAAAATGGAGAGAAATAACTAAGGAAAAAAAAGATAAAAAGCATCTATTTATGTTGTCGTAAACTACAGGGCGATCGCTAAAATTATCCATTTGTGAATGTTAAATTTCTGATGATGATTTCCCGAAAATCGCTAAAATATACAGGGCAACTAGAATCCGATAATCCGCCAGTAAATGTAATGACTAAAATCTGCCAAAAACAGGATTAAAATAGCTAAGGGAAAAAGACGAAAGGCATTTATATTATTGCTAACTACAGGGGGAATGCTCAAACTATCCATTTGTGGAAAACTGTTCAATTTCTGATGATTTATTCCCGAAAATTACTAAAATTTACTGGTTAGTTAAAATTTGAGAATATGCCAGTAAATATAATGATGAAAATCTGCCAAAAATTGGAGAGAAATAACTAAGGAAAAAAAGATAAAAAGCATCTATTTATGTTGTCGTAAACTACAGGGCGATCGCTAAAATTATCCATTTGTGGATGTTCAATTTCTGATAATTGATTCCCGAAAATCACTAAAATATACAGGGGAACTAGAATCCGATAATCCGCCAGTAAATGTAATGACTAAAATCTGCCAAAAACAGAGTTAAAATAGCTAAGGAAAAAAGATGAAAGGCATTTATATTATTGCTAACTATTGGGCAACCGCTCAAGCAATCCATTTTTAGAAAAGTCTGATATTTCTGATAATTTATTTCAGAAAATTACTAAAATATACTGGTTAGTTAAAATTTGAGAATCTGCCAGTAAATATAATGATGAAAATCTGCCAAAAATTGGAGAGAAATAACTAAGGAAAAAAAGATAAAAAGCATTTATATGGTCGTCAACTACTGGGCGATCGCTCAAACTATCCATTTGTGGAAAAGTCTTCAATTTCTGATGATGATTTCCCGAACAAACCAAATTTATAGGGAGACTAAAATTCGATAATCTGGCAGTAAATATAATCACTAAAATTTGCCAAAAACTAGGTAAAAATCCAGATAAACAATATGAAAGGAATTTTTGATGATTCTTTCCCCAAAAAATCAAAATTTGTAGGAAAATAAAAATCAGAGAATTTCCCAGTAAATATAATCACTAAAATCTGCCAAAAATTGGAGAGAAATAACTAAGGAAAAAATCATGAAAGGAATTTATATTGTCGCCAATGATAAAGTGCTTGATAATACGATCGCTCTGCTGAAAAGTATCCGATTATATGACACTGATACTCCAATTATCATGATACCTTTTGATGAAAATTATCAGCAGGTAGAAGAAATAGTTACGAGTAAATATGGTGTAGAAATTTATCCAGATTTAGAATTTGTAGATAATCTCTGCAACAATTTATATAACATTTTTGGTCAAGGTTTTTTCAATACTCCTAACAAACAAAAAAAACAAGCTTGTTGGTTCGGACCTTTCGATGAATTTCTCTATATTGATGTTGATATTGTTGTCTTTGAAAAAATTGCTGACAATCTCAAATATCTGGAAGATAATGACTTTCTGTGTTGCGACTATCAATATTTAAGTGGAATAAAAAATGTCTTTACATCCAAAGTTCTAGAAAATAAAATCTTCACTGAAGAACAACTTAAAGATGTATTTAATAGTGGGTGGTGGGCGTCAAAGAAAAACCTATTTACAGAAAATGAACTATATGAAACCTTTGCCGAATGTGCTGCTCATACCGAGTATTTCGACTTTTCTGAAAAAACCACAGACCAGCCCATTTTTAACTATATAGTATTAAAACATATTTCTCGGCGATTGAATCTAGTTAGACGGCCAGAAGGCAAAGGTCCCGGAAGTTGGGCAGGTAGTCCCCATTTTCAACAGGAAGGCGATCGCTTGATTGACCCTAAAGTAGGTAAACCCGTACAATATTTACATTGGGCAGGTTTTCGGATTGAACCAGGATGCCCTTATTGGGATATTTGGGAGCATTATCGATATCTGGGCGAAGCTAAACCTACTTACTATCCTCAGAAAACTGAAAAGGAAAAAAGTCCAAGAGAAAAATTTATTGATCGAGTCAAAAATATAGTTCGGCAAATTAAGAAAAGTTAGGGTCATTTCAGTTATCAGTTAGCCTCCGACCTAGGAGTTGCCTCTCTTAGAGGAGGTATCCTACAGAATGCTCCGCATTCATGTCGCGAAGCGAAACAGTACTTCCGACTCAAGGCGAAGGTTGAAATCTGAAAATTCCTTTTTTATTCCTTTCAAAGGGGAAGCTTGAGACCTTATTTCTTGGTCATAAAGACAGAAGAATAATTTTTAATATATTTCAGATGATTTGGAGTCAGAAAAAAACCATCCCTAAAATAAATTTCCCCTTAAAGATATAGAGTAGTAAATCAAAAAAGTTAAATAAAGAAGGCACAAAATTTTTTTTCAACAGGGATATATTGATAATTCAGATTTAGAAAAACTTGAAAGATTAAAAATATAGAGTTTATCTAGAAACATGATTTACACTTGTATTTTTTCCCTGTTACCTTTTCCTAGATGAGCTATTTCCTAAAACCTATATTTTTTTGCCCCTTACTTTTAATAACAATTGGTATATAAACCATTTTTCAAGTTACTTAAGTACTGTTTTGTTAGTTGATTTTATATTCCCTGGAACCAGATTTACTACTCATTACTTCCTCAAACAAAGAAATTTTGTACCTCACTCAGAGATGAGATGGGAATTGGTATATAAATTTCTATTCTAGGATTTATTCAAGATATTTTTGAGTTAGTATCCTTGTTATATTCAAAATTATTTCCTAATTTTGTCACTTCTTCAAATCAAATAATTTTCAGCATTTTTTATCGTTAAAATTTCTAGGTGAAAATATGACCGCCGAACAAAAAAAATTTTGTTTTTGTACTTTGGCACTAGGGCAAAGATATCGCGATATAGCCAAGGAGTTAGCTAAAGATTTGGAAACTAATGCTCCAGGAACTTCACTGGTAATTTATACAGAGAAACCTGATGATTTTAGTAGCTATAAAAATGTAATGGCTTTTAAACATTATCAGCAAGGAATTCTACATTGTTATAACGATAAAAGATTTCTCTGCCAGAAAGCAATATCATTATTTCCAGTAGCTATATATATAGATGCCGATACTAGAATTTTAGAATCATTACCAGAAGATATTGAATGGAAACCTGGGTTAACTGGACGCCATAAAAACTTAGTAGAACACGTTTCAAAATATCGAGCTTCTAGTTTACCAATATTGAAAAAATTGGCAGATAAGCTAAATATTTCTGATGATTCATTTAATAATTCTAGTTGGATAGGGGAATCTTTATTTATTATTTTTAGAGATAATGGTAAGGAAATAGCATTTTTGGAAACTTGGGGGAAAGTTTCTCGGTATGCAGAATTAAAAGGAATGCACGCTGGAGAAGGTAGTTTAATGGGGTTAGCTGCTGCAAAAGTAGGATGGGTTATTAATAGTGAAGCGTGGGAAAAAATTACTGGAGTGACTCAGCACTGGGATGCTTCTCGGAGTAAACCAAAAGCAACTTTTTGGAATAAACTACAAAAGAGAATGGGTTATCATTATCGTCTTAATAAAACTAGGATAATGGCTTTAAGAGATTTTGAATTTTATTATCGGTGAGGACTTTTCAGTAAGACTTAGGTGGTGTAGCATAAGTTGATGAAATTAGTATACACAGGAAAATATCATGACTCGTGGTATATATATCACTGCAAATAACAAAATGATAGAACAAGGTATTGCTCTATTAAAAAGTATCCGTAAGTATGATAGTGATACACCAATTATTTTGATTCCCTATGATGATAATTATCAAACAGTCGCAGAACGTTTTTCGAGAGATTATGGGGTCAAAATTTATCAATATTTAGAATTGATTAAAAGATTATCAAACAAAGTAAAACAAATTTTTGGTAATAATTTTTTGCCAGACCAAATCAGTTTCATAAGCAAGCTTGTTGGTTTGGAGAATTTGATAATTTTTATACATAGATACAGATATTGTTGTTTTTGATAAAATTATTGAAAATCTAAACTATCTAAATGAATATGATTTCTTGTGTTTTGATTATCAACATTTAGGCGGAATGAAAAATGTATTCACTCCAGAAATTTATCAAGTTTTTAGTCAAGATGAACTTAAGGATATTTTTAATGGAGGATGGTGGGCATCTAAAAAAGGTCTAATTTCAGAACAGGATTTGTATGATGTATTTGCTGAATGTGCAGCTCACCTAGAATACTTTGATTTCTCTCATAAAACTTCCGATCAACCAATTATTAATTATATGATGTTGAAGCGAATTAAAAGGCGTTTCAATATTGTTCGTAGACCAGGAAAAGCACCAGGAAGTTGGGCAGGTACATCACATTTTCATCGAGAAGGTGATAAGCTGATAGACCCAAATGTGAATCAACCTTTAGAGTATCTACATTGGGCAGGAATTCGGATTCAACCAGGGTGTCCTTATTGGGATATTTGGGAGCATTATCGATATCTGGGTGAAGCTAAACCTAATTACTATCCTCAAAAAACAGATAGGAAAAAAAGTTTAGGGCGAAAATTTATTGATAAAGTCAAAAAGATAGCGGGGCAAATAAAAAAAATTTACAGTAATTAACATGACCAAGGATTTTGAATGGTAGTTTTATAAAAAATTTATAGCTTTTACAGAACTTTTATGGGTGGGGTACAGTTTAATAATAATTTCTATTTCCTTATCCCTCAAGTATTCTAAGTGTGTGCCTCATCAACTCCGAAACTACTGCAAACATGATAAATGAGGTATTATAGATTGTTGTAAAGATCGATAATTTCTCTGTTATAAAACTTTATAATTATTGCAGGTAGCTATTTAAATTAACGTTAGTTTGATGAAACTAAAAGAGATTTAGAAGACTGTGCCTGTTAGAGAGTGTTTGTAAACCAAAGATTAAGACATCTAGAGTGCTTAATATTAGTCGGTTACGGCGGATAGTTAAGATTTTGGTGAGTCAACATAAGTATTGTCGCCTAACCTACCCTATGACTGGATTTAATATTCCTTTTACAAACAGTCTCTTATCTCGCAAAACAATTACAATCTAGTATTAAATGAGCTATAAATTTCTTCCAAGCCACTATATTAGATAACTAATTATCGATCTATGGATTCTATAAATTGGGCAGATGAATTTAAGTGACTTTCTCCATGCAAATCGGTTTATTGTTTTAGGAGGACATAAGTGTGGAACTTCCTCATTACACTCTTATCTAAAGCAACATCCAGAAATTATCATGCCTATAGATAAAGGACTGGACATATTAGGCCGTTCTAAATTAGATATTGAGGATTATAAAGCTTCATATGATACTCATCAAATTATCAATCAGAAAACTTTTGGTGAAGTTTCTAGTACTTATTGGAAGTCTGAAACAGCTTGCTTGTCAATAAAAAAATATTTTCCCAATGTTAAATTATTAGCTATGTTACGAAATCCCGTCGATAGAGCTTTCTCCCATTATCAAGTGCTTCCTGACCAAGGAAAATGTCAAGTTAAATGGGAAGATATTTGTCAAAATCCTCAAAATTTTAATACCAATAGAATATTAACAAACGGACTGTATTATAATCGTTTAAAATTATATTTAGATGAGTTTAAAGACAAGGAAATATGTGTTTTACTTTTCGATAGTTTTGTTGGAGATCAGAAAAAGTTTTTTTTCAAGTTATTTAACTTTGTTGGAGTCAATCAAAATTTTATTCCAGATACATCATATATTGTCCGTAAAGGAGGTCAAAAAAAAGGTGGTAAACTCCAAAAAATATTTTTATCAAACAATTTTCTGAGAACCACTGCCAAGACAATAATAAAACCTTTTACTAACGAAAAACAGAGGTATATGTTGGGCAAGAAATTAAGCAATCTTTTTGTTGTCAAAAGAAAATCACCTAATCAATTGAAGTCTAATTTAATAGACTATTATCGTGAAGATATTTTAAAAACACAAGATATTATTGATATTGACTTATCTCACTGGTTAAAAACTTAGGTACTCATTAACAATCTAATTATTGATAGATAGATAAACTTTAACTTTTTGATTGGTGTATCATTAAATAGTTATATTCCCAATTTGTGAGTCCGATAGCCAGGTCAAAAATAGGCATATCTAAACAGTAAATAATGTTTTAGATACCGTAGGTGCAGGTAAAAATTTATTGAACATTAAAAAAGGTAAAAGTAGTTTAGTAGGGCTACAAGGAAATTAATTTATTGATTGCTCCTGGAAAGAATTGCTCATAGAAATTGCACAGACAGTACAGAAACTTAAATTATTCAAGTTATTTTTACCATACTAAGTCCTATAGAAGTAATAGGGTAGTTGGGAAACAAAAAGTAAAACTTTTCAAATACTTACCAGATAAGCATTTAAGTTTTTGGGGTTCAAAAAACACGAACACCTTTAACTTATATAAGCTATGACAGTTATAGCTACTTTTTTTTGCCTTAATTCCCAAAAATTATCATCATAGTAGTTTGTACATTTCTGTGAAACAAAATACCAAGTAAACGCCAAAAATCACTACTTTTTAGCACTAACAAAAAACAATCTTGTTTGCCAAAAAAATCTAACTAATAGAGAGACTTTACCCATTCCCACTCTCTCTGCAACCCCTCTTTCAAAGAAACTTGAGGTTGATAACCCAAAATTTTCTGTGCTTTAGAAACATCAGCACTTGTATGACGAGCATCTCCCCTCGCTTTTTCCACAAAATTTTTCTTAATTGGACGCCCAACTATTTCCTCCATCATATTAATAACTTCTGCTAATACAACCCGACTACCCCCACCAATATTAAATACTTCACCCACTGCTTCCGGTACTGTACCTGCTAATAAGTTAGCTGCTACTGCATCACTAACAAAAGTAAAGTCTCTAGTTTGCTGACCATCTCCATAAATAGAAATTGGTTCATCTTGCAAAATCCACTTAAAAAATTTATGAAAGGCCATATCAGGTCGTTGCCGGGGACCGTATACTGTAAAGTAGCGTAAATATACGCAGGGTACGCCAAAATTCTGATGATACAACTTACCTAATTGTTCTGCTGCTAACTTAGTAATTCCATAAGGGGATACTGGTTGAGGACAAATAGTCTCAGGAGTGGGAAAAGTTTCAGCATTACCATATACAGAAGAAGTAGAAGCATAAACCAATCTTTTCAAATTAGGAGCATCTTTAGCCGCTTCTAAAATTATTTGAGTAGCATTTATATTACGTTCTGTATAAGCACGAAAACCTTCACCCCAACTAGCACGAACACCTGCTTGAGCCGCTTGATGATAAACTATATCTACATCTGCTAATAACTCTGACCAATTTAAAGATTGAATATCATTTTCTATTAGTTGGAAAGCGGAATTGTCTTTAAATTGAGAAATATTCTGACGTTTTAAAACAGGATCATAGTAATCATTAAATTGATCGATACCTATTACTTTTTCTCCTTGATTTAAAAGAGTTTCCGCTAAATGAGACCCAATAAACCCACCTACTCCTGTTACGATAATATTACTCATTTTTTCCTATATTCAAGTGGCTATTTTTTACTGAAAACGGGAGTCAATTTATCCTGATGTTGAAAAAAATCAACTCTCTTCTGTTATGCTCCGTTCCATCTTATCTAAAATTTTAGTAAACTGAATCCAGAGAACTACCCCAGTTGCGACAGTTAAAGGCAAACAAATAGAATAGGCAACTAAGTTAGTAAATCCAAATAATTGTAAACTTGAGGATAAAAATATTAATGCACCAATAGCAATACCTATATATGGAAGCTGTAATGTTAATCCTCTTATACTAACTATATTACAAGTAGAAGGATTTGCTGACCAATCTTGAACCAGTTGCTTAATTAATTTGGCAAATACTATTCCTGAAGATAAACTCATGAATAAACCAACTGCGATTAAAAAATAGGGAGGTTGAGGGAGATTATACACAAATATTTCCTTGATTTATATTAATTAATTATTTGAGGGATATATACTACTTAATTATAGAATTATTTATCGAAGAAGTATTTTTTTATATATAATCATCTAGTGCTAAAGTATTAACAGGTATGGGGATATTCAAATCATGGTCTTTTTGAATATACTTTTCTATTCGTTCTTGGCAATATGATAAACTAATATCTTGTTCGCTAGTATATTTTCTTTATGCTTTTTCTTTGATTAATTTTTTGACTATACATGTTCTTGGTTGCATCAGTTAGAGTAATATTTAGTTGCTCAAAAAGTGATTCAACATTAGTAAAATTATTTAAAGTTTCTAAACGTACTTCATAGGTATTTATCTCTGGATATTCTTGCTGAAACCTCTTTGCTCTAGCTTCTATATCAATTAAATAGGCTATAGATAAATCCCACTGGTCTAAGTTTTGATCGACATCAATACAGGGAATAGCTGCAGTAGCAGCATTAGGACTAGACATCCAAGACTTCCAATGTCGATTTCTCTCAGAAAAATATCCTAGTTCAATAAAACTTTTCAACACCCTTGGTAAATAGCGACGCAAAATAATAACTTTTACTTTGGGAAATTCCTGAACAACAACATCAAAAAAAGTTTTAATAAACATATGGTTGGTTTCACAGTATATCTTGTCATCAGGAAGTTGTAATAGTTGATCTTTAATAGCAGCATTTTTCAACTTTCTTTTTAAAAAGAAGTTGTATAGTTAGATTTATTAATCATCTTTAAATACTGGTGCGTCATAGAAGGTTTTGGTTCGTGATAACTAACAACCTCTTCAGCAGTTCCTAAAAGTGCTGATAAATAATTAGAACCAGAACGCCCAGAATTAATACAAAATATCAGTTGATGACTAAGTATTTTATTACGATTAATTAAATGCTGAATTTTTTGAACAATTCTTATTTTACTCCGAATTTTACTAACAAATAAGTTTTGTTTAGCTATGTTCTTAAGATTTTTCATTATCTTTCATTGTTTTTGTGTTTTTTTAATACTTAAATAAAGCAGATTATATAGCAGTACCTTCTTTGATTAGGACAATAAATCTGGGTTGTTTGCGCAGCATTCCGGTAGGAAAAGCAACAGACAACAGGTAAAAAAAGAATATCCTAATCTTAAAGCAAAAGCATTGTGTCATACACAAATAATTCATTGATTTATACTAATTTCAATTATCTATTTAGTAATAGATACTACTGAATTACAGAACTACTTATTAGAAAAGTGTTTTCTTGGCACTCAAAATCTTACTTTACAAGAATTTAAAAATTAATTTTTATCTGTAATGCAGTAATATCAATACATCAATTAATTGATTCTCTTTTTGAGCAATAATAATTCAAGTATAAGAGTCATTTAATTACAAATTAACAGAATATTTTAGGGGAAAATTATGACTACTTATTCCTGATTTTCCTGATGATTAATCTGTAAAATAAACTCTTCAATTCTGACTCCTAACTCCTGACTCCTGACTCCTTGCTTGAGAATTTGTCATGGCCATTACAGAAGGTAAAATTGCAGTAGCTCTCTGTGTAGAAAATTCAGCTAGAGCACCTAAAGCAATATCAAACAAACGACTTGGTTGAAAGTCATCTTGAATTAAACCCCACAAACGACTAACTTCTTCGGTGTGAATTCGGTCGTCTTCTACCATTGCTAGTATCAATTTTTTTCGGAGAAATTCGCCTTCTTCACTCAAGAGATATTGTAAACCTAATTGAGCAGTAGGTAGTATATCAAAATTTTGGTCTGTTTGAGCTATGCCAATCAAATTTTCTAACCTTTGCCACTGGAATTTTCCATCTTTAAACAATACCTCAATTAACCTACGACGTAATGCTGGGGACTCACCTTTTAATAATCTTCTTGCCACATAAGGATAAGCAATATCAACTATTCTGAAATTTGGATTTAGAGAAAGAGCTAAACCTTCCTCGGTAACTAAAGAACGAATAATTAAGGCAAACTTAGCCGGAACTCGGAATGGATATTCAAACATTAACTCCGAGAACTTATCTGTAATTGTCTTAAAGTTAAAATCCTTAACTTTCTCACCCATAATATTTCCCAGCACTATTTCTAAAGCTGGTACAATTGGCTGAATATCTACATCAGGTGCCAAAAACCCAAGTTTGACAAAATCTTTAGCCAACTCTTGATAATCTTTATTAATCAAATGAATGACTGAATCAACCAAATTTTCTTTAGTATCCTGCTCCAATTGATCCATCATGCCAAAATCAATGTAGGCCATTCGACCATCTTTTAAGGCAAATAAGTTACCGGGATGAGGGTCTGCATGAAAAAAGCCAAATTCTAGTAATTGACGTAGACCGCTAGTAACACCTACAGTAATCAAAGTATCAGTATCAAGACCTGCTGCTTTAATTTGTTCGGTATCTAATAATTTCAGACCATCAATCCATTCCAGGGTCAAAACATGGATGGTAGTATAACGCCAAAATATTGATGGTACTTTCACGCTTGGGTCATCGGCAAAATAGGTCGCAAATCTTTCTGCATTTCGTCCTTCATTGATATAGTCAATCTCTTCAAATAGCTTTGTGCCAAATTCATCTACAATCAGAGATAAATCGTGGCCAAGATTCAGAGGCAACCAGGGAGCTAACCAAGTTGCTGACCACCGCATTAAGAATAAATCGAGAGTAATAATGGGCAATAAGTTTGGTCGTTGAACTTTTACTGCTACTACTTCTCCGCTCTGAAGACGTGCCTGATAAACTTGACCCAGACTAGCTGCTGCAACTGGTCTGGGAGAAATTTCGCTGTATATGTTGTTGATGTTTTGGCCTAACTCTGTTTCTATAATTGAGATGGCTTTCTGATTATCAAAAGGTGGTAACTGGTCTTGTAATTTTGTTAGTTCTTCTAAAAAGTCTTTACGAATTAAATCGGGTCTTGTGGATAATGCTTGGCCTACTTTAATAAATGTTGGTCCTAAGCGAGTTAGAATTTTTCGCAGTTGGGTAGCTCGTTCGGGAGTATCTTCAACTTTGTCATATTGCCATTTATCCCATAAAACTCCTAGTAGAAAACTAGCAAAGGACAAAAGTATAACGAGAAATCTCCAAATTACTAACCAGGGACGGTAACGGTAATATTTAGCGATCGCTTCTGGGTCGTATCGTCTTGTTGAATTAAAGTGATTGTCATCCACTTTTAATATTTTCCTCTTAAATTTTATATTTTTATTTATTGAGTTGAGTTAAAGAAGCACTCAGCACTCAGCACTCAGCTTTGTTCATTTTTTTAACGTGGGAGAAGGGGATACACTACTCCTCCTAAACTATCGCTTGTGGTTGTCGGGAATTTTAACCAAAGCTGCTAAAAGCTGATAGCTAGTTACACATGACTTAGGTATGTTTAGCTTTTTTCTGGTAAATCGCTATATATAGTGTGGCACTATAGTTTTTGTTTACTATATATAGGGTTTTTGTGTAAGTCATTTGAAAAAAGGGGTGGTATTTCTCCTTGGCTTTTTCTGGCAAATCGCTATATATAGTGTGGTACTATAGTTTTTGACTATATATAGAGTTTTTGTGTAAGTCATTTGAAAAAGGGGGTGGTATTTCTCCTTGGCTTTTTCTGGCAAATCGCTATATATAGTGTGGTACTATAGTTTTTGACTATATATAGGGTTTTTGTGTAAGTCATTTGAAAAAAGGGGGTGGTATTTCTCCTTGGCTTTTTTCTGGCAAATCGCTATATATAGTGTGGCACTATAGTTTTTTTTGACTATATATAGAGTTTTTGTGTAAGTCATCTGAAAAAAGGAGGTGGTATTTCTCCTTGGCTTTTTTCTGGCAAATCGCTATATATAGTGTGGCACTATAGTTTTTTTTGACTATATATAGAGTTTTTGTGTAAGTCGTCTGAAAAAAGGGGGTGGTATTTCACCTTGGCTTTTTTCTGGCAAATCGCTATATATAGTGTGGCACTATAGTTTTTGACTATATATAGAGTTTTTGTGTAAGTCGTCTGAAAAAGGGGGTGGTATTTCACCTTGGCTTTTTCTGGCAAATCATATATATAGTGTGGCACTATAGTTTTTGACTATATATAGGGTTTTTGTGTAAGTCATTTGAAAAAAGGGGTGGTATTTCACCTTGGCTTTTTCTGGCAAATCGCTATATATAGTGTGGCACTATAGTTTTTTGACTATATATAGAGTTTTTGTGTAAGTCGTCTGAAAAAAGGGGGTGGTATTTCACAACAAAAATAAGTCAAGGATATTGACAGTTTCTAAGTAACGGGCAATTGTTACTTTATCTGTATTTAGCTATATTTCTAGAGCTTAGAGCTGAAATTTTTCCTTCATCTTTTTGTTGTTTGTTGTACCTTTTTTCTTCTTAACTAATGGCAGATTTTGAGTGATTCAAAAGGTATAAAAAAAATTTATCCCTGCTGTCTTAAATTAAATTATTTTTCTTTTTATTAAGTATAGTATACAAAACTACAAATTTCAAAAATAAATTTTAAAGAAATATTAAAGTCAACACTATCAGAACTTACCGAAAAATTAAGGTATAAAGCCTCTCCATTCATGGAGAAAAAAGCGGTCGAGGGATGGCGAGGTCTCCTCGCCATATCCAATCGACCAAGAGAAGAAAAAAATTCCTTTTACAGCAGTTTTTAAATCGGTAAACCACAGTTAAAAAGTTAGGTGGTAGGTGAAGCGGTGGTCAGCGAAACGAGGACTGCAAATTCCACAATAGATGGCTGACTTTGTGGTCTACTCGAATGAAAAGCGCTGTAACCCAATCCTCTTCTTTTCAAGAAGAGGTAATTCTAAATTCTAAATTCTAAATTCTAAATTATTGAAGCATTTTTCCAACAAAAACACTATATATACCATAGTGCTATAGTTTTTATCTGCTATATGTAGTGCCTTGCCGTAATTCCTGACTATCAAAGTTCCTGTAAACAATCCTTCAAAGCAAATATAACTTGTTCTTGTTGTGGAGTAGAAAGTTCCGGAAATATAGGCAAGGACAAAACCTGATGACAAACTTGTTCTACCACTGGCAACTGACGGAATGCCAAAAATTTGTAAACTGGCTGTAAATGTAAAGGAGTAGGATAGTAAACCATTGAACCTATTCCTTTGTTTTGTAACTGAATACGAATCCAATTACGCAGAGAATTAGAAAAACGAGACTTTACTGTAGCTTCTAAATCTTGACTTTTGAGCCTAATCGTGTATTGATTCCAAACACATCTACTACCAGTCAACTCTTGAGGAGGAACTACAGCATTTATTCCACTCATAAATTCAAGGTAACGATCTGCTAAATCCCGACGTTGCTCGTTCCAACTATCTAGATAACGCAACTTAACTTGTAGAATTGCAGCTTGTATGGTGTCCAACCGACTATTAATACCGATATGTTCATAAAAATATTTAGCAGACTGTCCATGATTTTTGAGCATCCGTACTTGGTCAGCGATCGCCGAGTTATTAGTAGTTAAAGCACCCCCATCTCCAAAAGCTCCCAAATTTTTAGTAGGAAAAAAACTAAAACAACCGATATCACCAAAACTTCCTACTTTTTTTCCTGACCATTCAGCCCCTGTAGCTTGGGCACAATCTTCTATAACTATTAAATTATGGGAACGAGCGATCGCCATTAACCGGGTCATATCTACTGGTTGACCAAATAAATGTACTGGCAAAATAGCCTTTGTTTTTTCAGTAATTGCTGATTGGAGTTGTTCAATATCTAGGTTAAAAGTCTGGGGGTCAATATCAATAAAAACTGGTGTTGCTCCGACAGCACTTATTACTTCAGCGGTAGCGAAAAAAGTAAAAGGAGTAGTAATTACTTCATCACCAGGGCCAATATTTACAGCTCGTAAAGCTAGAAATAGAGCATCAGTGCCAGAGTTACAGGATACACAATGAGATACATCTATATAGTTAGCAAATTGTTGTTCAAATTCATCAACAATAGAGCCACCAATATAGCGACCAGAGCTGAGTACTTCTTGGACTCTGGTGTTTATTTCTTCAGCGATTGATTTATACTGTTGTGTTAAATCTAGGGGAGGAATATTAGTCATATTTAGAGTGAGAAATTAAAGAATAAAAGGCTAGTAAAATTTATTGATATGATAACTGACTTAGAAAATCAAGCTACTGTTAACGTGAGTCTTGTAATAGCAATCCTAAATCATTTGTGATAATTTTATTGCTTCGGTGTTTTTCCCATACCTGTTCCCTATTCCCTATTTCCTAAAATCTACAATATCTCACAACTCAAATAAGATTGCTAAAATACAATTTTAGCTACAATCTAAGGATAGATATTTTCTAGTATTAACTCAATCAAAAATTTACCTAATCTATAACTTTAGGTAGTAGTATATTTCTTTTTATATTTGATATATTTGCATCTAGAATAAATGCTTTAATTTATTGCTAATACAAGTAAATTTTTAATTTTTCTAAGAGTAATTAGAGGTGCCTATTACTTAACATATATTAGGAGAATACAATGTCAAAATATTCTGTGATAACAGTTGATAACAAAGAAACTGGAAAAAAAGAGAATGTGTATTGGAATGAAGAAAAATATTACTATGGTGAAAAGTTAATAGAGAGTATACAAAAGAGATGTGCCGAACGCTTTGGTGGTTTAGTTTGGCAAGTACTAACTGATACTCATAAGTCAGGTCTTGAAAATCCTCCTGAACCAGCTATAGATTATGATGACTTGAGTGAGGCTATTAGCTAATATTAAAGTTAATTCCAAGTATCTTTAAAGTTAATTCAAAGGTAAGAATTAAGCAGTCAGCTATGACCTATTAGCTTTATTACTTTTAAAGGAGAAAAAAGCAATTTTATCAAAGCTTTAGAGTACGAATATCTGGTTGATAATGTAGTAGAAATTAAATGAATGCTTGCTTTATTGATTAGACATCTCCAATCATAAAAAATCCAATCAATTATTGCACAGCAATTATCAATTCTTTCCCCCTATTCCCTACTCCCTATCCATGAAGGAGATGTCTATTTAAAAGCTGTTTGCGCAGCATGACAAACGCAATAGCTAACCGCATAGCTAACCGCTAAAAGCTGTTTGCGCAGCATTCCGCAGGAAATGCTTACATTTAAAGAATCCTCATATCTGTAATTCTAATTAACTTAACTATTCCTAGCTAAGTCTTCTAAAAATTAGAATTTCAGAATATACATTAATATAAATTAGTCATACCTAACTAGAAAGCATAATGCTTTTGGTGAGGTTAATTATGATTTTTACTAACTAGAGTTGGCTGAAAAAGTATTTTGGTGAGGGTAGGAGTCAGGAGAGAGGGAGAATTATATAGGAGGTAGGAGGAAAAGTTGCCAGAGTAATTTTTCTGCTCTTGTATGCCTAAAATACTGATTTTTTGTACTGATTTTTTGAGCTTTTTGGACTGAAAAGCTGACACTTTTTTCGACCTAAAAGAAACTTGGCTTTATCTGTCAATGCTTTGAGATTAGATCGGTAAGCCCTAACTAATATAAAATTAAACTTTATACCAATTTTATGTGAAGTTGCACAGAATTATGAAATTTATTAACCTGTATATTTTAATCTACAGTCAACTCTGATTAAAATATTATTCTATGGAACTTATTATTAATTTGGTATAAGTAACAAATATGATTCAATTAACAATTATAGATATAGCTATGGCTTTAGGACTTATTGCTATAGCTATTGGTTTGTCAGCTTGGCAAAAATTAGGATTAGAATGGCAATTATTAATAGCAACAACTCGTACTATTGTACAGTTAATATTTGTTGGCTATGTATTAGAAATAGTATTCGATTATAAACAACCTTGGTTAGTAGTTGCTATGATTACTGTTATGTTAACAGTTGCTTCTGTTGTTGCTAAAATATGAAATTTATTAACCTGTATATTTTAATCTACAGTCAACTCTGATTAAAATATTATTCTATGGAACTTATTATTAATTTGGTATAAGTAACAAATATGATTCAATTAACAATTATAGATATAGCTATGGCTTTAGGACTTATTGCTATAGCTATTGGTTTGTCAGCTTGGCAAAAATTAGGATTAGAATGGCAATTATTAATAGCGACAATTCGTACTATTGTGCAGTTAATATTTGTTGGCTATGTATTAGAAATAGTATTTGATAATAAACAACCTTGGTTGGTGGTCGCTATGATTACTATTATGTTAACAGTTGCTTCTGTTGTTGCTAGGAATAGAATTAGTAAAAAAATACCTCGATTATTACCTTTAGTTTGGGTTTCGATTTTAACAAGTACAGTTTTAAGTATCAGTTATACCAACTTATTAGTTATTCAACCTGAAACTTGGTACGAACCTCAATACTTAATTCCCTTAGTAGGAATAGTATTAGGAAATGCCATGAATACAGCAGCGCTCGCTGGCGAAAGACTTGTCAGTACAATTAATTCTAGTCCAGTAGAAATTGAAACTTATTTAAGTTTAGGAGCTACTTCTCAACAGGCAGTTGCTAAATATAGAAAAGATGCTGTTCGTGCTGCATTAATACCTACTTTAAATTTAATGATGGTAGTTGGAATAGTTACGCTTCCTGGTATTTTTACTGGTCAGTTATTAACTGGTGTTAATCCTTTGAATGCTGTAGCATATCAGATTTTAATTATGTTTCTTTTGGCTTTTACAAACTTGGTGACAAGTTTATTAATTACCTATGGTTTATGTAGACAATTTTTTAATCAGGATGCACAACTCAAAAATTTATAAGAAAGTAAGAAGTAAGAAGGAAGAAGGAAGAGGGAAGAGGGAAGAAGGAATAATAAAGAAGAAAGAAGAAAGAAGGAAATTATATGAGTCTATAGAACTATACTTTATGAGTTTTGGTCTTATCTGAACCGTAATAGAAATGTAGAAGTATTTATTAAAGTTAGTACAACTTAAAATTAATCAATGACAAGATTTATCCATGACCAATTTGCCAAACAGTATTTAACAGAATTATTATCTAACAGAGGTCATTTAAGTTATAAGTTATCAGTTATAAGTTATCAGTTATCAGTTATCAGTTATCAGTACTTTTGCCTGTTTGCGCAGCATTCCGCAGGAAATTCAGAGGCTTGAAATATTGAACTTTATTTTTTTTCCTCCTCTTGTAGAGTTGTAGAGCGGCAGCTCGCGGCGCAGCCAAGGGAAGGCTTGAGACCTTATTTTTTGGTTAAGTAGAAGTAAGTAAAGATATATCTGGATAAATCAGACAAGCTGACGTTTATTTTATCCTATATACTCAGACTCCTGAGAATTTATTCAACTTAGGTATACTAGAAAAAATTGCTGTCAATGTCTGTACTATCGAACCATTTCGTAATTAAGTTACTCCTAGAAAAATTCGTAGTTGTTTGGAAAATTTATTTGATATTTGTGCAGGTTTAGAAAGATAAATTAATCGAAAAAATCAGAAAACTACTAAAACAGACTTACCTCTATTATGGATAATTACACTAACTATTTCACAGGCAATAATTTCGGGAGTTAGTGCTGTGAATGATACAGAATGTAGTTCCCCAGGTATTTACACCCTAGGAAAAATTTTGAGAACCAAAATAATCGCAGTTCATCAATTACAAAAAAGTGGGGAAACTTTGTGGTTGAGAATTTTAGGTAGAGGACAAGTGCAAAAAGAAGTTATTGAGGAATTAAGAAATTTATCTGTTGAAAATCCATTACGTTTCAATGTGTTGGAATTAGTTTACAACTTGCTGACAATGTTGGAACTAAATCGAGGTCTAGAACCAGAGGATAGGGAATTAATTATGGAATTATCACCGCTTTATTTAGAACGTTTAGAGAATGCTACTCAAAAAGGAAGGCAAGAAGGTAAATACATTCAGAGTGTAGCGACGACAATTAAGCAATAATAAATTTTTTTCGCAAAATGACAGAAATGGATTAACATCATGCTTCAGATAATCTTGTTAATTTAAGGAAAACTTTATGGCAGAAACTTTTACCTTTGAAACAATATTTTTTGAAGATTTTGAGTCAAACTTATCTCGTTGGACTGGAAGGTTTGGAGGTTCTTTTACAGGATTTATTACTAATGACCCACTACAAAATGACCAAGTTGTTTCATTTAGTGGTTTCGGAAGTGGAGGAGATATTTTCACACAAGAGTCCTTCAGGGTTCTGTTTAATAATAGTAATATTGGTATATATCGTTTATCTTTTGACTATTTAGGTTTAGGATTACCAGGAAGTATAGTAGGTAATTTTGGTGGATATGTAGGGTATGGCAGTGAACTGACCAACGCAGATGCATGGGTTGCTGGAACAATTCGAGATACGAATACCCTAGCTGAAGATTTTACTGATTTACAGGATACTGGAAGATGGGAATCTGTTGAAATTATATTCACAACCGATGAAGAAGTTCACCTTATATTTGAAGACTGGTCAGGTTCAGGTGGAGTAACTGGGGATGTTTTTTTTGATAATATTCGTTTGGAAGCTTTAGTAGAAAATTCAGAAAATTTACTTCAAGGTAGTTCTGGAAATGACAAACTTTCAGGAACTAACCAAAATGAAATTATTGCAGGTAGAGGCGGCAGAGATACTCTCAATGGTAGAGGTGGCAATGATGAAATTAATGGCGGTTCAGGAAACGATAGAATCAACGGTGGTGCTGGGAGAGATTTATTAATAGGTGAAGGTGGAAATGATAATATTAATGGTGGTTCAGGAAACGATAATTTAATTGGTGGAGCGGGTAATGATAGACTTAATGGTGGTTCAGGAAATGATAATATTAATGGTGGTTCAGGAAACGATAATTTAATTGGTGGTCGAGGAAAAGATAAATTTATTTATGAAACAGACAGACGTTTTCGTCGGAATGATGTGGGAATAGATACTATCGTAGATTTTGTATTAGGTCAGGACAAAATTGTTCTAGATAAAACCACTTTTACCAGTTTAAATAGTCGTATCGGTAGAGGTTTTAATGTGGCAAGAGAATTTGCAGTTGTTGATAGTAGGGATGCAGTTGCTAGAAGTCGCGCAGAAATTGTTTATGATTTTTCCAGTGGAGATTTATATTACAATCCTAATGGTAGAACTAATGGTTTTGGCAACGGTGGAAAGTTTGCTACTTTTACAGATATTCCACTACTTAGAGCTAGAGATTTTATGATTCAGTCGTAGGTTATCTCACTGGTAGAAAAGTTTTTCTTATTTTTATAATAAGTTCCTATGCAAAATTAATTACACATCCTAATTCACTCCCTGTTTACTATTCCTTGTTCCCTATCTCAACTAGGAAATTCCTAAAAGCACGACTACTTATAGTTGTTTAACTTAAAAATGAGACGTTTTTTCGTCTGAAACTTCCTCAGAGCAAGAAAGCTTTGTCTCAATCTAAAGTTAAATGACTATAATATAAACTTTGCTAAAGCTGAATCGCTTCAAAAATACTGAACTCTGTTTCGACTTTCAAAAAGTAGCATTTTTCTGATATTTCAGACTTTTATCTTAACTAAATTCTCGGCGTTGTTCAGTGGTAATGATTTTGAGATTAAGTATGAACGCAAAATATAAGTTTTTCTTTGGTTGAATAAAAAGTCATGTGCAGGGGCGAACAACACCCAATGATTACATACTATCACGATTTTTTTGGGGATGCAAGGGAAAATACCTTGCCGTTTTTTTTTGAGCTTCACAGGATGATAATTTGATTGAAAAGTGAATAATAGCGATCGCATAGCAGTAGCTACATTCCTTTTATATGAGTAAATATATGGATATGTTGATGGGGTGAAAATTTTTCGGTGTCACCACTTCTTTTCTTAGTGCTTCACAGGATGATAATTTTTCTCTGCTTTGGTTATGTGAGTATTCCTTCTATATGTATTCAGTAACGAAATGCTGTTTTTGCGTTGAATAAAAAGTCATGCGTAGGGGCGAGTAACTCCCAATAATTACATAGTATCACGATTTTTTTGGGGATGCAAGGGGAAATACCTTGCCGCTTTTTTTTTGAGCTTCACAGGATGATAATTTGATTGAAAAGTGAATAATAGCGATCGCATAGCAGTAGCTACATTCCTTTTATATGAGTATATGTATGGATGTGTTGATGGGGTGAAAATTTTTCGGTGTCACCACTTCTTTTCTTAGTGCTTCACAGGATGATAATTTTTCTCTGCTTTGGTTATGTGAGTATTCCTTCTATATGTATTCAGTAACGAAATGCTGTTTTTGCGTTGAATAAAAAGTCATGCGTAGGGGCGAGTAACACCCAATGATTACATAGTATCACGATTTTTTTGGGGATGCAAGAGGAAATACCTTGCTGTTTTTTTGGAGCTTCACAGAATGATGATTTGATTGAAAAGTGAATATAGCGATCGCATAGCAGTAGCTACATCCCCTCTATATGAGTATATATATGGCGTTGCATAGATAGAGTGCGTTCGGGAATTTTAGGCTCTCGAACACAGGAAGCATAAAAAACAAAACATGGGATTTACCTTCTGCCAAAAGTTTCATCCCGCCCCTCAGCAACGCCTATATTGATATGTTGACCTATATCGATACTGTTAATGGTAGAAAATTTTTCCGAAATTCTGTTCGTAGTGCTTCACAGGATGATGAATTTTCTCTGCTTTGGTTATGTGAGTATCTCTTCTATATGTATTCAGTAACGAAATGCTGTTTTTGCGTTGAATAAAAAGTCATGCGTAGGTGCGAGTAGAACCCAACGATTACATACTATCACGATTTTTTTAGGGATGCAAGAGGAAATACCTTGCCGTTTTTTTGAAGCTTCACAGAATGATAATTTGATTCAAAAGTGAATAATAGCTACCGCACTTGCTGTGCGGTAGCGACATCGCCTTTACATGAGTAAATATATGGATGTGTTGATGGGGTGAAAATTTTTCGGTGTCGCCACTTAATTTTTTAGAGTTTCACAGGATGATGATTTTCTGGTGCTTTGGTTATGTGAGTATCTCTTCTATATGTATTCAGTAACGAAATGCTGTTTTTGCGTTGAATAAAAAGTCATGCGTAGGGGCGAGTAGAAGCCAATGTTTACATACTATCATAATTTTTTTGAGAATGCCAGAGGAAATACCTTGCCGTTTTTTTGGAGCTTCACAGGATGATAATTTTTCTTTGGTTGTGAATAATAGCGATCGCATAGCAGTAGCTACATCCCCTCTATATGAGTATATATATGGCGTTGCATAGAGTGCAGGATGAATTTTAGGCTCTCGAACACAGTCCGTATAAAAAACAAAACATGGGATTTACCTTCTGTCAAAAGTTTCATCCCGCCCCTCAGCAACGCCTATATTGATATGTTGACCTATATCGATACTGTTAATGGTAGAAAATTTTTCCGAAATTCTGTTCGTAGTGCTTCACAGGATGATGATTTTCTGGTGCTTTGGTTATGTGAGTATGCCTTCTATATGTATTCAGTAACGAAATGCTGTTTTTGCGTTGAATAAAAAGTCATGCGTAGGGGCGATAAACACCCAATAATTACATACTATCACGATTTTTTTAGGGATGCCAGGGGAAAAGCCTTGCTGTTTTTTGGAGCTGCACAGAATGCAGATTAATCATCCGTGTATCTGTGGCCAAATCCTTGTCTAGCAGTTGCTCAAATGTCATGGTAAGTAGCTGAAGGTAATTTCAGTTATCAGTTATCAGTACCTCTACAATTTAGAAAAGTTATCCAATTGCCAATTGAGCGATCGCTTCATAAATAGAGAAGCCTATTTCTACTTTCAAAAAGTAGCAATTTTCTCATATTTAAATATAGAAGGTATGCTCAAATTTCATCTTAATTCAATACCTCACTCTAAAAGTATTATTTAACGGTCAACTATGTCTGCTAATTCTCCATGATCGCTTTCTTTTAAAAATTAGTATCATACCAAGGGTAAAAATCGAGAATATTACAGATTTCAAGCCTCTTTATTGTAGAGGTACTGTTAACTGATAACTGATAACTGATAACTGAAATTACTTCAACTATTAGGAATATGAGCAGCAATTTTTAAACCTTGTGGGTTATAAACCTCTAAAGGAATATTGGCATTATTACTAATAGCCTTCAAAGCTATCTGTAAAGTTTTCAAATGTTTTTCTAGTTGATTCAAACTCTTTTGATCTTTATTCCCCTGTAACTCCTTAGCTGTTTTCTTAATTTTATCCACATAATCAGAAGTTAAGCGTACAGTAATTAAATCCTTAGTAATACTATATTCACAAATTTTGGGTGTTCCCTTACAAGTCTTACTTAAATCTTGACGAGCTTTAGCTATAGTATCTAAAAATCTCTGGTTAGCTTGTGCTATTTTGAGAATAGTGTCATAAGATTTAATCAGAGGTTTTGCCTTAGAAAAATAACTAGAATTGGTAGGTACTTCCTCAGCAGAATTTAGAGCATTTTGCCAATATTCCACAGCCTCTTGCCAATTATCTTTTGTCTCAAAAACTTCAGCTTGTTTCGCATAACTAATAGCTTGATTATAATATTCTTCACCAATTTGTTCTATAATCCTACGTTCCTCAGCTAACTGAAGTTTTTGTTCATACTGAGGGAGTAAATTTTTAGCTTCTAAATAGGCAGTTGTTTGTGGTGGAATAGAAGATATTTTATCTAAGGCATCCGCCCAACTTGAATATACACTTTTCCAGCTTTCAGGAAACTGAGCTACGACTTCTCTTGTATTTGCTAACTGAGCTGATTTTTTAGCAGCAATTAATTTTTTATCTGCTGCTTCTTCTGTTGTTAATCTACCTTTAATCGCCACTAAATATTTACGATATTGCTGTAGTTTATTCTTAGCAAAAGGATAAGCAGTACTATCTTCTGGTACTTTTTCTAGTAAGAAAATTGCATTTTGCCAAAGTGATTGAGTTTCTATCCAATCTTCTACTTTGAGTGGCAAAGTTTTACTATTTTGAGCTGCTTGTTGACCTTTAGCTAAAGCTTGTTCAATATTTTCCAAATGTTGAATTTCTACTTTGTAAGTAGATTTTAAATGTTGTGACTCTAGATAATGTATTGACCAAAATGGAATTTTGTTTAAATCTTGAACTGCTTTTTGTAACTTTTCTTTTGCTTGCTTTGGAGCTAGAGAGTTTTGAAAATTTTTAATTGTTTCTAATGATTGTTGATTTAACTCTCTTGCTGTGGGTACGATCATACATTTTCCTATAACACAGGGTTGAGTTATTGCATAAAAACAGCCTATTAAAATGGTCAAACTTAAACTGGCACTGAGAAATTCTACTTTAGAGAAGGTACTGAAGTTAACAGTTGATTTTTGTTCTACATAATTAGAATTTTTGCTTTTATTCTTGATTTTTAGAGATAGATCTAATCCTTCCGCATCAAAGGGGTTATCTAAATCATCCAGCAATTTTGAAGTAATTTTAATCTCTGAGTTTTGACTTTTATTTCCAGGAATATCCTCTTTCTCGACATTAGTGTTTAGCTCAGACTCTAACCTAATAGATATCTGTTCTAAATTTTTAAATCAAATGGATTATCTAAAGAATCTAAAAATTCTGATGTAATTTTTACTTGATAATCCATATCTCTATCTACCCATCTCGGCATAAAAGTTAATGTAGACTCTTCTTGCCGACTCTTGGTAAAAAATGAATGATAAGCATAAGGATGTATATGACCAATCACATTTAAACAAATACCTATTTTCTCAATAGATTCTAGTGGTTGTTTTTGAACTATATCTTTTAACTCAGAAATTGTTTTCTCTCGATCTATCACTAAATTTGCTGGATGTTCACAAATCACTAATAATGTTCCAGCTTTTAAGTCACATTTAATTTTACAAGCATCATTGAAATCTCTCAAAGATTGCCAGCTTTTTTGTAAATTATCCTCTAATATCTGAGTATTAATATTTCTGATTGCTGTTTTCATTTTCTAGTTAATAATTTTATTATCTTTTCTTTGTGGGTTCAATACTAAGCGTGAAAATAAATAATGTTACAAAACTCTAGTTATAAGGAACAGGCAACAGAAATTTGTAGCAAACATTTATCAAACAAATTGGTATTAATTAGGGCTTGCTGATTAATTCTAAAAGTATTGACAGATATTGATTTTAGCGTTTTATAGTTGAAAAAAGTACCAGCTTTTCGGTGGCAAGAGCTGCATAAAGCTAGTTTTTTGGGACGATTATGGCAGAAAAATTGAGAGACAAAACGCCCGCTCCTACCTCCTCTACATTCCCATTTCTCCCCTCCTGGGAGGGGAGGGGCGAGGGGTGGGTTTTCTCCTGTCTCCTACAAAGAGCAAAAAGACTTTCCATACGCAAACCCTAATTATTTTAGGAATTAATCTTTTGAATTTTGTCACTAAATTAATAACCCTAAACGTAAAGCTATTAATAATAAAATTTGGATAAATATTTGCGATAAATTTTTGTTACATACAAACACAGTTTTGTCACATTTTTTGGTCAAATTAGTAGGATTGGTCAATCAGACAAAATCCTGTCCATAGGTTTCTTGAAAGCAGACCTGACGAACAGAAAGACGTCCACCGTATTTTTTAAATGGTTCAGCAGCATAACCCATAGCTAATAGACAACAAACATCTACTTGCTCAGGAATATTAAATGCTGCTTTAACTTGAGATGTAATAAATCCTTCGAGAGGACAACTATCAACCCCAAAACTACTAGAAATGAGCATAATTTGAGCTACTGCTAACATTATTTGCCTATTTATCCAAGCTTCCATAGACTCAAAAGAATGAGGATTTTCAAACATTTTAGGAATTGAATTTTTCATATAATCTGCATAAGTATCATTGATAGCTTCATGCTCTTTGCGCAACTCAATTATAGATTCTATATATTCTGGTTTAGATACATGGCGATCGCCACAACAAATTAAAACTACTGGAGCTTCTCCTACCTGGCGTTGATTAAAAGCACAAGCCTTAAGTCGTTCTTTATTATCTTGTTTCTTAACCACAATAAAACGCCAAGGTTGTAAATTAAAACTAGAAGGAGCCATCATACCCAGACGTAAAATTTCTTCTAGGATTACATTAGGAATTAAATCTTTACTAAATGCACGAGCAGAACGACGTTTTTCAATAGCTTGCTTTAAATTAATGCTTGGTTCCATAAAATCAAAATATAATTTATAGTTGGATTTTTTTATTTCTGATTGAACTATAATTTTTCTATTTTAAGGTGTGAAACTAAGATTGATAGAAAAATGGAATAAGAGGAAATAATAGATAGAGATTTTTTAGTGCTGCTATATTCAGCAATTATTAGGAGTAAGAATTTCCGTTTGTAATGCTACGCAAAAAGATGCATGAATACACAGGACTTACTAAGGTTAACTTGTTACCTTTTTATTTCCTGCGGAATGCTGTATAAACATAATTTTGAATTCTCCTTCTCAGATAATAAGTTAATAACTGATAGCTAATAGCTGACTGCTGTTTGCGCAGCATGACAAACGGAAATGCTTACTATTAGGCTTCACAATATTTGAAAATACCATATAAAGTTATAGCAGCATAAACATTGGAAATAGGGAATAAATTAATATTAATTTTATCTAATTGTTCTTCATCTTGCATAATCTTAAGAAGTAACTATACCAAACCCAACTCTCGTTTCAATAAATTAATTGACTCTGTACCAATGTAATTTTCAAAACAGATAATTTGTGGCGGGCGAATAATATCTGCTCTGTTTTTTTGTACGGCAGCTTTAACTTTAGCATCACTAAATCTGTCACAAATAATTATTTTAGCTACCCGCACCATAGCATCAACTTTGTGGGTTTCTTCCTGTTGGGCAGTCATTACATTTATGTCATTTCCACGCAAGCTGTAAATAATTACTTCTGCAGCTTTTAGTAGACCAGAACTGAGACTAACAATACCAAAGTAACTTCCCTGAGATAAATTATTGACCAACTTAAATTCTTGAGCATAATCATATATATCAATTGGAATCACTCGTACAGATTGAGGAGCAGCTATTTTTTCAGCTCGTCCAATGAAATATCGACTTGTGACAACCGTTCCAGAAGATATTTCCTCTATAACTCTACCTAGTTCTTCCAGAGGAACTACTTGGACAGAAATATTAAGAGCTTGTTCCAACTCTTTAGCCATTAACTGTCCAATACCAATATCATTAGAGGGAGCTGTAACTAATACCCTGGCACTACAACGCAGTCGCCAATCAATCTCAGAGAGAAACATTTCTCTAGCTTCATTCAAACTACAACCTTGGGACAGTAATTCATCCAAGCCACCCTTGACTATATTACTGGCATGGGGATACTTGTCATAAAAGGGAGAATTTAACCTTGGCCCTCTCTCATTTCCCTGCGCTCTGACATAAATACCTGAACCTGCTTGAGCTTCCACAAGATCGATATCTTCAAGTTGACGATATACCTTACTTATCGTGTTGCGATGTAAACCAGTTTGCATCGCAAGTTGTCGAGTACTAGGTAGTCGATGGCCAGGGGGAAATTGTCGAGAAGCAATGGCAAACCGAATTTGATTAAATAATTGGTTTGATGCAGGAATATCACTATCTGCTTTAATCTGAAAATTAACCATAGTAGAAAAAACTGCTGCTCAGAAATAAATTTTCATCCTCTAATTTTAGTTTTTGCTTCGTCAAGAACTCACTCATATTAAATCTTTTAATTAAATTGATCTTAATTACTTGAACAATTATTATGTATTCTGAACAATCAACTAGATAGCATCTAGTTTTGAATAAGGATTTAAGTAAACTTTTCCCATCTAAATAGGGTTTGCTGAAAAAGTCTTATGGGTAAGGGTAGGAGACAACCCACCCCTCGCCCCTCCCCTCCCAACCCACCCCTCGCCCCTCCCTCCCAGGAGGGGAGACAGGAGACAGGAGACAGGAGACATGGGTCGGGAGCGAGGAGGTAGGAGCGGGCGTTTTGTCCCTCAATTTTTCTGTCCGAAGGTTTGCCTTTTATGCTAACTTTTTGAGGGTTTTAGACTACTCCCAGCGCACGACTTGGGAATTAAAGAAGGCTCAAACCTTTACTTGTCAATGCTTTTAGATTTAATCAGCAAGCCCTAAATACTTACAACCTCCTACCTAATACCTTCGGAGTGTAGAAACTATATGACAGAATTAAAAATTCGTACAGGCCATATTCAAGTCCCCAACGGAGACCTAGAAATAGCTTCCTATCTAGCACAACCAGTAGAAGAAAATCTATTTCCAGCAGTAGTAGTAATTCAAGAAATATTTGGGGTCAATGCCCATATTCGAGAAGTAACAGAAAAAATTGCCAAACAAGGTTATGTAGCGATCGCTCCCTCAATCTACCAACGTCAAGCTCCCGGTTTTGAAGTTGGCTATAGTGAGGAAGATTTAAAACTGGGCCGCAAATATAAAGAACAAACCAAAGCCTCAGAACTACTAAGTGATGTTCAAGCTACTATAAACTATCTCAAAACCCTACCTACTATTAAAGCAGATAAGTTTGGTTGTATTGGTTTCTGTTTTGGAGGCCATGTGAGTTATCTGGCAGCAACTTTACCAGAAATTCAAGCAACTGCCTCTTTCTATGGAGCTGGTATTGCCACTGGTACTCCCGGTGGTGGTGAACCTACTATTACTCTAACTCCGAAAATTAGTGGTACTATCTACTGCTTTTTTGGCACAGAAGATCCTTTAATTCCCGTAGAACAAGTAGACCAAATAGAGGCAGAATTACAGAAGTATCAAATTAAGCACCAGGTATTTCGTTATCCGGCAGACCATGGTTTCTTTTGTGACCATCGTAGTAGTTATAATGCTGAAGCTGCTACTGATGCTTGGGTTAAGACAAAGCAACTGTTTAGTCAAGAATTTTCATTAATGGATAATGGATAATTGATAATTGATAATTACCTCTGGTTTTAACCTTTACGGAATTGAATATCAGGAAATATTATTTCTTCTCTTGGTCGATTGGATATGGCGCAGGTTTCCTCCCATATCTCGACCGCTTTTTTCCCTTTAAAGGGGAGGCTTTAAACCAAAATTATTTAATTATTAATTAGGGCTTGCTGATTAAATATCAAAGCATTGACATATAAAGGCTTTAGCTTTTTTGGGGTAGAATAAAATGCAAATTTTTCAGCTCTTTATGCTCAAAAAGTTAGTATTTTAGGCAAGACTTGGGCAGAAAAATCAAGGAACAATTCTTACTCCTACCTGCTATAAATTCCAATTTCTCCTGTCTCCTGTCTCCTACCCCTACTAAAAGACTAGTGAAGTGCAAACCCTAATTATTAATTATTCGGTAAACAGGTATTGGATCGCTATCTAAAAAACTAGCCTTGGAAGTATAAGACTTATCTTGCTCCATGTAAGTTAACCCATACCTATCACACATGGCTTTTAGTTTGAATCTAAAAATGTTGTGTGATATTTGCACCAACTTTTGATTGTTTTTTTTACCTAAATTGAGATTTTGTTTCATCCCTGGATTAACACCAAAAAAAATAGTAGATATTTTGTTTTCTCTACACCAGTTAATTAAATATCTAGCTGCTTTATTTAGGTAATCTCTAACTTTATTGTTCCGATTTACTGTAATGCGCGCCTTGTTTTTTGGTTAAACCTTTAATGCCTTGTTTATCCTTTAATGACTGTAATAAGCGAATTTTCCTTGTTGTACAACTGGTTGATTGATCTAAGTTTTCTACCGTCTAAAATAAACGATGACCCAATATTTGATACACAAGTTGCGCTTATTGTCTAACCCCAGGTCTGAGGTAATTGTTAATTATTAATTATTAATTATTAATTATTAATTATTAAAAGACCTATCTACAACTTTTAAAGTTTGCTGTGCAATATAGGTTTGAAGTAGTTGATAATTTGCCTCTTACAGAGGAGCTTTCCTACGGAATGCTACGCAAACGCTTTCGTTATCCTTGCAGTAATGGTAATTTGACTCGTATCTGAGATATCCGCCCTCAGCAAAATAAAACTATCACCCAGAGTAAAGTCCTACATTGTAAATATTTTTAGATAATCTGCACAATTGCTTTAAGGCTCTAAACTTCTGGCCATACAGGTTTATAATTTTGTTCTTTTGGGTAAGATACATAATTAACTTTCGCACTTATAATACATCTTAGTAGCGAAAATATTCAAAATTGGCAATGTGCGTGACTACGGGTTAAAACCCGTCGCATCGTTTCCATCCAGCCGTTAAAAACTGGCTGGTTTCCCACTTACCGAAAGTTTATGATGAATCCCGAATCAAGCAGCTCTCAAGAAAGTAAACAGTCCTTTTCCATGGACGATTTTGCTAAAGCTCTCGAACAACCTCAATATAATTATGAATTTCAAAAAGGACAAATAGTTACTGGAAAAGTATATAGTTATGAATCTGAAGGTATATACATTGATATAGGGGGTAAGTCTTTAGCTCTTTTACCCATTCAAGAAGCTTTCTTGGGAGTAACACAAGATTTATCGGAAGCACTACCATTACAGCTAGAACGGGACTTCCTAATTATCCGCGAGCAAAATGCAGAAGGAGAAGTGCTTCTTTCTATCAAGCAGCTAGAAATTAATCAAATTTGGGAGAATTTGATTGAATTACAAGAAGGTGGTCAGTCTTTCCAAGTTCGAGTAATTGGTACTAATAAGGGTGGGGTGACGGTGGATGTACAATCTTTGCGGGGTTTTATTCCGCGCTCCCATCTTCTGGCAAAGGATAATTTAGAGTCATTGATTGACCAAGTATTGACGGTCAATTTTTTGGAATTAGACCAAGAAAAGAAGAAAATTGTGATGTCTCAGCGTTTGGCTGCTCAATCTGCTGGTTTTAGTAAGTTAATAGTTGGTCAGTTGGTTGAAGGAAAGGTTGCTGGAGTGAAACCTTTTGGGGTTTTTGTCGATTTAGAGGGTTTAACTGGTTTGCTGCATATTACCCAAGTTAGTCAAAAACGGGTTGATTCTTTATCAACTATTTTTGCCCAGGGTAATTTGGTTAGGGCGATGATTGTTGATTTAGATGAAGGCCGAAAGCGAATTTCTCTTTCTACTAAGGTGCTAGAAAATTATCCAGGGGAAATGTTGGAAAAAATTGATGAAGTGATGGAGTCGGCAGATGCTCGTGCAGAAAGGGCAAGAAAGGCTTTACCTCAATTACAGTAGCAGGGAATGTAAGCATTTCCTACGGAATGCTGCGCAAACAGCCGTCAGCCAGCCTTCTATGGTCGTAACTGCGGACTTCAGCTATCAGCTATTGCTTCTAGTTTAGGATAAAAGCTTTATTAATTTTCTTACTACAAAAGTTGGCTCCCTTGCCCTTAAAGTCAGTTGTTAATTTAAACACTGTTTTTGAGGAGAGACTCTTGTTGCGCTCGAGCTGACAGCTAATAGCTTAATGCTTACCAGGGAATAGGGAATAGTCGGAAAAATATTTCCTAGTCTAAGGTTTATCATCTGCATAAGTTCTCACCAATTTTTTCTTAGCTATAGGTGTAATTTTTCTATTACTTTTCAGGATGGCTGAATAGGTTTTGGCACTTATTCAGCAGTTTTTATGGTCGAAATTTTTATCAATATGAAATGGTAGAAAAAGTTATCAATCTTATCAATACCATTTTGTGATAGTACGCGATCGCACTCCCACTCGCTAATGCCCTTTTTCATTTTAATAAGCACCTACGCAGAGCGACAGACTTGTTATCAATATAGATCAAAATTGAGCGATAAGCAAAAATCCTGTATTTATTGCATATCAATACTTGTAGCGTTTATGAAAAGATTGCTCATACAGGGGCAAAATCGTGATTTTTCCCTAAAATATGGTCTTCGATAGCTCATTTGAACTTTTTTGCCAAAATTAGTTTAAATTATAAATATGTTAATCAATTAATTATAAGTTTAATTAATGTCAAAGTATTTTATAGTCTTATAAAAAAGAAGAAGGAGTTATTTCGGTTATCAGTTATAAGTTGTCAGAAAATTAATATTTTTCTGTTGAAATATATAAGTTATTATTTGAGAATCTTGTTATAATCCGATGTATTTTATTTGACCGAAAAGCAACGTTGAAGGCCCCCGTGTTTGAACTGAGGGGATAAAAAAATTTAACTGACTTTTAAACTCTTTCATGGCTTTTACAAATTGTTTTTGGTCGAGATTCATTTCCCGACCCAATTCTCATCCAGAATGGCACATCTCCGTCGTTCGTACAAATTAAATCCATCAGAAATTGTTTTAAGTCAGGTCCTTTATCTCTCGAATATCCATAAGTGATTTTCACAGTTTTTGGTTCTATATCTTCTGTGGATTCATCTTCAAGTCTTTGATAATCTCCATGAACATGATCGGGAACCGGAATCTAGGTGGACTGTGCTTGTTTCTAGTTGATAAATTTTCACTGCTTCGCTCCACCACAGACATGAAAATCTGATTTAATCCTGTGCGATAAAGTTGGTCTAATACTCAACAATAATCTATCATCGTTGTTAAAATACTCTGCTTTCACCCCTTGGGCAATTAAATGTTCTATTGCTTTCCTCTGAAAAAATCGACTAAATAAGTATAATGGAGATGAAACCTTACCTAACCCATTTAAAAGTATTCCTTTGACTGCTTGACTCCCTGTAATTTTTTCTGGTAACTGTTCTCCAATTGACTACTCCCCTGGCTGAAGCCGAGGGGAAACAAGCGCAGATACTACGCAACAGGATAAATCTCTGTTGCTCCGTTTCTTCTTAGCTGACCAAAGATACGCTCTCTGGGGACAAGTCAAAGTGCCCCTACACAGTCGGCATAGCGTCTAAACTTAACTTTCTGCTTACTTTTGTGATGATATTTGCAGCTCCATTACAGTCTGCATTCACACACAAATTATCACCTGTTCTATACAAACCACGCTTTATTCTTTTTCCTGTTAGCGAAGCTTGTCTGAAAGACTTAGGTTTCCAATCATTGGGTTTCTCACCATAATTAGGTAGATAGTCACCATCTAAAAATGAAGGGGCGAATGCCATTCGCCCCTACAAGTATAACTTTCTTCGGTTTCTATAAATATTATTCCATATTCATCGCACAACTGAGCTATTCTTTCAAAGAGTCTAGCTGTGGGAATTGGTACAAATTCTGAATTACTTTTCTTTCCTAATTCTATTTGATTTTTCTGACATTTATTCCAACCAAATACAATTGTACCAATAGAATTTTTAAGCAATGATTAATTACTATTCTTGCTGCTTTATTTATACCCAAATCGCATTTGGCGGTTACGTTTTTCAGTAATAGAAGCTAGCCTATTTGACCAAAATCCTAAAGGTTGATTTTCTTTAATGGTTGATACTTGTTTGTTGTACCAACGATTCATTGATTTGAGATGTTTACCATCTAGGATTAAGCTAGTACCAACATTAGATACACAGGCTAACCAATTATTTACACCATGGTCTATTCCTAATACATTGTCTTGATTTAATTGAGGTTTAACTACTACTTCTTTTTCATAGACAAATTCTTGGGTAAAGCATCTATTTATGGGTAATATTCTCAGTTCCTTGAGAGTAGAAAATGCTCTTATACTAGGCATTGGAATTAAAAAGCAATCTATTCCAAACCAGCGTTTACAGGTATTGCCTAATGGTACTCTAATTTGATTATCTTTAAGTTTTAATGCTTGCTTGGGGTAACTTACTGTAGCCATTCCCCCTTTTTTTCTGTAGTTAGGAATCCTTGGTTTATCTGAGATTTTACCTGAACTATAAGCTTTAATTATACTATAATAAGACCTAAATGATTCAGCTACAGTTCTCAATATTTGTTGTGCTGAAGAGTGAATATAAAACTTTATAGTGATAGTTGTTTTTATAGACTTTTTCCAAGTCATACTTACCCAAGGTTTTGTGAGACTTAAAATATAATTGTCTGCCATAATATATTCCCATGTTAGTTAGCTTGTGAGATTCTTCGCACAAGAATTTTAAGATAGCAATTAATTCAGAATTTTTATTTACTAAAACTTTCTGGCAAGAGTACATTGGAAACGGGCAGACTGAAAAGTTATTGTCTATTATAGTAACAGAGGGCAGCTAAAATTGTCTAGTCCAAACAACTCCCTTGTTTTCATATCCCGGTTCAAACACGGGGGAGCTTAAACGTCGCTTTTCGGTAAAATAAAATACTTCGGATTAAAATCCGACGAGTTGCCTTTCATCCATCGCTTAAAAGACGATGGCTTTCATGCTCCCGTGTTATTTAGGTAATAGATTAATTTTCTTTTCTATACCAATTTCATCAATAATTCCTGCTACCAATCCGATCTGGGTCTACATTAGTCACTTCTATTGACATTTTCTCCTCTTTTGTATCTTCACCTCCCGATCTAGAATTACAGTTTGAGGTGTTTTTTTCTTGAGTCTAAATACTTATTCAAGTTTTCTCCTCTTTATGTACTACATTTTGTCGTGCGAAATGTAGGCTATAGGATTGAGACTAATAATTTTTTCAAAAAATAAACTTTTTTATCCAGCCAAAAAGGTAATCTTTTTAAATCACTAACTTTGATTTGAGGTTGCTGCTTGGGATTTTTCTAATAATATTCATCTGATACGCTAGACATAAATATAATTTCGAGTTGAGTAAGCGTTCCGTGTAAATTAAAATATTTTCCCAGTTTTCCTTTTGAAAATTAGAATAAATAGGAGTTAATGCATATAAACTATTATTTGCCATAAAATTTTCATTCGTAATTCTCAGAAGTATAGAATGCTCCTAAACGGGGAGGTCGAGATTTTTCAAATATTTCTAGCTTGGTTACATCAGATTTAATATTTTGCTTTGTATCCCCAAGGATTTTATCAATCAGAAAGTCTCTTAATTGAGAATTTTTCAGCTTCATAATTAAGCCAGATAGAACATATTGAAATTCTGGAGTTAGATACGGCTCATCCTGACTATTTGTGATAATTTTTGTCTGGTAGGAATAGTTTGTTTGTAATACCAAAATTTTTTCTGCCTCCAAAGTGGGTAGATAATAATTAGGATTTGCTAAAAAAGTCTTATGGGTGAGGGTAGGAGTCAACCCACTCCTAATATAGAATCCGGTTGAATAGTTATTGTATAGTTGGGAGTGGGGGAGTGGGGGAGTAGGGGAGTAGTGTTCGACAATCCGAACATTAGTATAATTAAGTTTGTCGCACAGACTTACCAGATGGAGAGCTTCGTTAAAATACTGTGATCCTGACTTCTGTTGAGGGCTAACATCGGGAAAAAACTGTAAACCAAATTCTATTTTGTTTTTAGAGTTGATAAAGGATAAAATCGGGTAGCTCAATTGCAGGATAGTTATGGTCTGCTATTTTTCAGTAATGATGGCTTCAATTTCAATGTCTAGTTCTGAGCGGCATATATCCGAATGCAAATAGATAAGTCTATCAGCAGCAGGGAAATTTTTCTTAACCATCTGTTGAACAACAGGCAAATCAGAAGGATGGCGGAGGTAAATGGTGAAGGTACGATCGTAAAGTATTGGGTCTGGAAGTCCTGGATTAAACCCCATACGTTCAAACACCAGTTTCATGTTATCTAGAGTTACCTCAAACTGTTTGTCAATATTGCCTTTGCCCAGAGACTCATGTCCATTGCCTGAAAATAACTACGCCAAGTGGCAACCAAGCATTTGATTATTTGTTTTGATACTTTAGTTGGTAATGCTCTATAAGCATCGCTATCTTTGGTGGCGTGGTACAGCTTAGTTAAATCCAGGCTTTTTGAGGACTGGAAAAAATGCTGACGACAATAATAATTAGCCAAATTATACAAGTTTTTCGATCTTATTGGCTAATTCATCACAAACTCGCCAAAAGTTATGTGTTCGGTTAATAATATGTCTATCAACAAGTTGCATTCACTCGCTAACGCTTGATAATTTATTGTTACCTATTTAATATTACAACAATGAGTGTAAATTTTACAACTATTTTCTACGGTTTAAGTTTAACAGTTAATCACCCCTACTTTCATCATTAATGTAGGGAACATAATTCCAAATTCGACATAAATTCCAGTCTTGGGTCAGCTCTAGCAAACTTAAATATGTTTTGTATACAAATTCGTTTAGAGGATATGTTATCGGTACAGTGGAAGCGCCTATTAGTTGTGATTTTGTTTGTAGCAGATGAAAGCCTTGCTCGCTGTATTTTTTTCCTAATTTGCTAGAGTAATGAATAATCGATCGCCCTTCTAGAATAGGAATTTTGAGGTACAAATTAATTTCATCTATGGTTGAAATGCAGAAGGTTCGATCTTGTCCAAAATAAATATTCATGTTACTTTTAACTATGCAACTATTAGTCATATAGCAATTCCCATGCTGGTGATGTACTGTTATTCGTTGGTTTTAAGGCACAGGAAATAGGGAACAGAATACAAATAAAAATAGGTGTACCTCATTAGGCTGAGAAACCCTATATCACCTGCTTCATCACTTTTGATACTAACTTTTACATTTCATTCCTGTCAAGCTGAATAAAAAATAAATTTATTTTGACCAAAAAATAAGGTTTCAAACCTCCCCTTGGCTGCGCCGCGAGCTACCGCTCTACAAGGGGATTAAAAAAATAAAGTTCAGTATTTCAAGCCTCTGACTTTCCTAGGTCATGCTGTGCAAACAGGCAGAGGTACTGATAACTGGTAACTGATAACTGAAATGACTACTTGTGATAATTTTTGTCTGATTATAATAATTTGATTTTAAAGTTTTTCCTGCCTCCAAATTAGATAAATAGACTTCTCCAAAAATTTTAAAAAATAAATTATTATCTATAATACCAATTCAATTTGAAAAAATAATTCTATAAAAAGTGCCTCTCGATAAAATATGTTTAAAAATAGTGGCGATCCTTCATTAGAGATAGTTCTATCTATTTTTTACCTTTTTTAAATATTTTCTTCTTCTTCCTTCTTCCTTCTTCCTTCTTCCTTCTTCCTTCTTCCTTCTTCCTTCTTTCTTACTTCTACTATCTGTAACAAACACTTATCAAATTGGTATAAATTATCAATTAATACCACTATATACTATATTATTGTTTCCTGTTCCCTATTTTATATATATGTCTAATAATAATAGTAATTATAATATATAGAAGAACATGAAAAAAGTGAATGTTTTAGGAATTGATGGCGGTGGTACCAAAACAGAAGCCGTTTTAATGGATGAAAATTATCAAATTCTTGGTAGTAGTAAAAGCGGTCCTTCAAATTATCAGAGCGTAGGAATTGAAGTAGCAAAAAATTCGATTCAAACCGCTATTACTCAAGCAGTTAGTAATAGTAATAACCATCAACCAATTTCTGGAATTTGTCTTGGTTTAGCAGGAGTAGGAAGACCTGGAGATATTCGAGTAGTAAAAAATTTCCTCCAAGAAATTATTACTAATATTCCGATAAAATGGGCATTACAGCCAAATACAATAATTATTTGTAGCGATAGCCCGATCGCTCTGGTCGGTGGTATTGGCCATTCTGTAGGTATTGTGGCTATGGCAGGTACAGGTTCTCAAGTATTCGGCCAAAATAGTCAGGGGTTAACTAAACGAGTTGGTGGTTGGGGCTATCTGTTAGGAGACGAAGGTAGTGGTTATAATATAGCTATTCGGGGTTTACAAGCAGTATTGAAAGCTGATGATGGACGTGAATTACCCACAACTCTAATTACAGATTTTCAAGCATATCTGGGCCTGAGTAATATTGAAGGTCTAATAGAAGTAGTCTATCGTCGTGGATGGGGTCCAACACAGATAGCAGCACTTGCTCCTATTGTCTCCACAGCCGCAGATAAGGGAGATAAGGTGGCTAAAAAAATTATCCACGATGCTGTAGAGGAGTTAAGCGTAGCTACAAAAATTGTGATATCTACCTTATTTCAGCCTCACGAAACTTTTGAGGTTGTTACTATTGGAAATATCTGGAAGAGCATAATTAATTTTCGCGGTAAATTTGAAGACTCCATCATAGCGATCGCTCCTGCTGCGAAAATTATCTGGCCTCGACATCAACCTGCTTATGGTGCAGGAATTTTAGCCTTGAAAGCTATTACTATGTAGGCAAATAACAGGGAATCAAAAATCTTGTAATACAAAAAGTTTAGTAATTTTCCCTGACCTTAAAAATTTAAATAGCTGAGGTTGCACTGCTATAGCTAAGAAAGAATTGGTTAGGAGAATTACTGATAATGAATCGAATACTAGGAAATGTTTTTCTAACTGTTCCTTGTTCCCTACTATATATCTAACCAGATATTTATTACACTACTGAAAATTTTCTATTTGGAGAATATTACCTATGTTTAATTCAAAAAAATGGCATTTCGGAACATCTTTATTATTAACTTTAGGTATGACATTAGCCACAGCAACACCCCTAATTTCAAATCCTGCTATGGCTCAATTTTATCGGCGAAGAACATTTATTGGGAACCAACAAAGGCAATTTCCTAATAACCAACAAAGACAGTTTTCTAATAACCAACAAAGACAGTTTTCTGTAGCACGAATACCAGCAGGAACACTTATACCTGTCGAATATGAGGAAGCAGAAAAAATAGTTCTGAGTCCAGATGAATCTATGAGATTAAGGCTAACAGTAGCACAAGATATTCGAGATGTTCAAGGAAGAGTAATCATACCCTCTGGCAGTCTCATAGAAGGTCAACTACAACCTGTTTCAGATGGTACTCAATTTTTGGCCGAACAGTTAATTATCAGCGGTCGCAGAAGGTTTCGTTTTGACGCTATTTCTAGGGTAGTTACCGATACTGAACAAATTAGAAAGGGTGCTGATGCTGGAGATATTTTGAAGGGTGCCGCTGTGGGTGGTGCTGCTGCTACTTTACTATCTGGTATTACTGGGGATAAAGTAATTGCTACAGAAAGAGTATTAGCTGGTGCTGGTTTGGGTGCTTTAGCTGGAGTATTATTGGGTCGGGAAAAAGCTGAGGTTGTCGTGATTCGTCCAGAAGAAGATTTAGACTTGAGATTACGCTCTGATTTTGCATTGCGTTGATTTATATCATGTCCCGTTGAACAGTTATAAATAAACGACTAAGGAGTCAGGAGTCAGGAGGGCTTGTAACTGTTGGCTAAAATCTGGTATTATCTATAAAAATCTGGTATGATCTGTTTATGCTACTTGGATATCATACTGAATTACACCCAAATAAGCAGCAAAAAACATTACTGGCTAAACACGCAGGTGTAGCTCGTCACGCTTGGAATTGGGGATTATGGTTAATTAGAGAAAATCATAGATTTATATAGATAATCGTGGGTTTCTAAGAACGGAAGTAAAGAGGCGTTGCTGAATACTGGGATGATTTCGGCGCTCCACGGGGACACGGGGATTATGGTTTCTGCTCTGGTGACAAAATCATCCCGCAATTATGCAATGCCGGAAATACTAGATTAAAACATTATTTAGCAAGGTTACATTGTCAAACTCTTTGCTATTCTAAATCTGAATAAATGCTCAAATATTCTATTCAATTATTAATTCACGCTTCTAAAATTTAGAGATGTGCCAACTCCTTATTCAAATAATACAAATTATTTTATAGTGAGCGCGATCGCTACTTTTCTATAATCATACCTTAATTCAGCAACGCCAGTAAAGAAGAAGAAATAGGAAGTTTTTTGGTCGCGTAAGCGGAACGGAGTTCTATGGTTAATTATCCGGACATGATATTACAGACAGAATCAAGATTTATAGCAAATATTCATCCAAGTGGCATGAGTAGTAGTTATACTAGATTCAATGTGCGTTAGCTTTATGCAACTTGATTGAGATCGAGTCCCGATAATTTAGCGATTAAAAAGCCGATCCTATCTATACAGAATACATCTACCTATCTATTCATTAAAGCTCCATTTTTGATAGATTTGATTTGACTGCTAATAACAAGTCAAAACCTATCAGTGTTATTATTCACCTGGTTTTCAAAACTGGTAAGTATTAACTACTATGAAAAATTTTATCTGTCAGGTACTAAAGTAGATCATCTAACTGTTCAAAACTGTGAGCTTTCAATTTATTCAAAGCAGATTTAGCTGCAGCTTGTTCCGCAGCTTTAATTGATGGTCCCTTACCCATGCCAAGTTTCTTATCTTTAAACCAAACTTCTGCAAAGAAACGTCCACGATCGCCATGAATCTTATTTGTTTCCTCAACTTGATAATTTGGCAGTGTTTTGTAATGACCTTGAGTCCATTCTTGGAGAGCTGCTTTATAATTTTGCCTAGCTGGGTCACTGCGAATTTCTGCGATTAAGATTTCAAAGTGAGAGTCTAACCAGGGGCGAATTAATTCTAAGCTATTAGTGCTTAAATAAAGAGCAGCTAAAACAGCTTCAAAAGAATCTGCTATTCGTGATTCTTCTCCAGCTCGATCCCCTGCCGCACTTTTAGATACCAGTAAATAACGACTCCACCCATACTTATTGGCAATTTGTGCTAGAGAGCGATCGCTCACCAAAATAGAACGAATGGCAGCAAATTCTCCTACTGGGTAATTTGAATATTTTTCAAATAGTAACTCGGCAGCTACCAGTCGTACTACTGCATCACCTACAAACTCTAATTGTTCATAGTTATGTGTTGAGGAAACTGTAGAATGGGTTAAAGCCAAATCTAGTAAATTCCATTTTATTGCTGCTTGTTGAGGTATAGATAATTTTTTGATTAGAGATTGAAGTTGCTTTTGGCGAGGATGATATATTTGAGTCATTGTTTGGATGGTTTTGGTATCTCCCAATTTATTTGTTTACTTTTAAAATTTAGGAATAGACATCTCCACCAAAAGAGGGAGTAGGCAGTAGAAAGTAGGCAGTAGGGGGAAAGAATTGATAAATAAGAGTGCGATAATTGATTTGATTTTTTATTATTGGAGATGTCTAATAGCAAAAAATAAATTATCCAATTTTTGGACTCTCCCTACTCCCTCTGTTGATGCGCTACCAGATATGTCTGTCGCACTTCGTGGGGTGGCACTGCTACTCCTTGCTTCCTGCTTTGCTCAGTTCAGTGCAATGGAATATTTGTTTACTGTTAGAGTTAGATCATCATATATATTATTACATATAGAAAATAGGGCATTGGTGATTTGAGGTATGATTTCATGTCCCAATAATTAGGGATAGAACGGAGTTCTGCGCTCCGCGTTACATATGGCGTAGCTAAACAAAAAACTTTCTCCTTCTATTCTTTTTTCTTCTTCTTTCTTCCTTCCTGACTCAGTCCTTCCCCTCCCAGGAGGGGTTAGGGGTGGGTTTACTTCCCTCCACGATCGGGGGAGGGGCGAGGGGTGGGTTGACTCCTAAGTAATTAAGACTAATATTATACACTAATTCAGCAACGCCGAAAATAGAAAGGTCGAGAAGATGATCGATCTAGGGTCTAAATTAACAACGCCCAGAAGACTTACCAAGGATTACCAATTAATGTAAAAGCTGACCAATAATAAGGGTGGGAAAAAATTTCATCGCCAAACTCTGACAATTCTGGAGGTAGTTGTAACTCTCCCCTAGTTCCACTTAACTCACCCATATTTATACCTACTTCCCCTCGTATCATTGCAATTTGAGCTTGTCGGAGTGCTTCTGCTCTCAGTAGTGTTTTTTGCAAGTGTTGATAAAATTCTGTCATTAATGCTAATGTTCCGATATCGCTGACATTCCATAAACTTGCTAATGCCGATCTAACTCCTGACTTTACCGTTAACCCCGCAAAACCCAATTCTGCTTGTCTATCCCCCAAAGCAGTGCGACAAGCACTTAAAACTAATAATTCTACTGGGGGGTCATTCAGTTTTAATTTTTCTATTTCATCTAATCCGATTTGTTCATCATTCCAAAACTGTATATAAGACCGTTCTGGTTTTCCTGGTCTAAACTCTGCATGGGTAGCCAAATGAACTATTTCATAAGATTTTTTCTGTCGTTGAGCTTGTAAATTTTTCACTGTAAAATCTTGATTTATCAAAGCATTACCTTGCCACACAAATCGCGTGATTTTGTTGATTTCTACTGGTACTGCTGGTAAAGGTTCTAGTTCTTTAAATTCTGATGCTCCCATTGCTAATATTTCAGCATTTTTAATTTTATTGTAGTTAGTATCTATCAGATTAAATGCTGGAATTCTAGTAAGAGCATACTTTTCTATCAAAAAATTTTCTCCATCATGTAATGCTGCTAATGGTAAAGTTCGTAAACCCATACCTAAGCAGAACATAATAGTATCTATTTTTTCCCGTTTTAAAGTTTTTTCTAATGGTTTTACCATCCATTCATGTAATTTTTGTGCTGACTCTAAATATGATTTTGTATTGCGTTTTCTAGGATTTGTAATTTCTACATTTAGCCTTCTGACTGTATTAATTAACTGTGGCCTATCTGCATCAGTAACACTATAAATTTCTGGTTTTTTGCCTGGAGTTATTAATATTAGCTGCATTTGCTCTGCTCGTGACCAAATCCAAATAACTGCAGGTTTTGTACCAGTTTGTTGAGATATATTTGAAAGAGTTTCAGCTATACCTTCAGCAGTTACTGAAAAGTCAGCTAGATTTTCATCAAAGTAATTTTCATAGTCTCTTTCCCAATGTTGCTCAACTTGATTTACTGCTTCAATAAAATCTTTCTGTTCTAAAAATCTATCCCAGTCCTCGTCTTTTACAGCGATCGCTGATTGTTTGAGCCATAGAATGTTTAAGATAATGGTACTAAAAAAATTAAGATAAATAATAAACAAAAAATAATTCTTTTTTTCCATTTCTGATGATACATAGTTTTACTCTACAGGTTAATATTAATGATTTAAATATATTTTTCTATCCCTAGCAGTCCTATTTGAATTGTGCAGAAAATATCTTATATTATGTACGGTTGATTACTTATAAATAAAATGACGGAGTCCTCAGGAGTCAACCCACCCCTAACCCCGACCGTGGAGGGGAGGGGAAGTCAGGAGTCAGGAGGGAAGAAAGAAGCAAGAAATAAGAGGAGGAAAAGGAGAAAGTTTTTTTGTTTGCTGGCGCACAACTGCGTTAACGCCGAGCGGAACGGAGTTCTATCGCGCTCTTATCCGGACATGATATAATATCGTGTCTCTTTAAATAACCCCATTAACGAAGTCAGAAGTCAGTAGAGGCGCCATTCGGAGCTTTGCAGAGCGCAAATGGCCATATAGCCTGACGGCATGGGCTTCGCAAGGGCGTCCTTACAGTAGGGGTGGTTCGCGAAGCACCCCTACACGCGAACCATCTGTACAGAAGTTAACCAACCCTTAACCCAACCCACCCCCGCCCCTCCCAGGAGGGGAAGTAAGGGATTTGAGCAACTCTCCAAAAATATTTCGCCTTAAAAGGCGGGGTTGCGCGACCCAATTATTTTGATAAAAAATTTAGGGAGTAGGGAGTAGGGAACAAGAGGAAATTTGTTTGTTCCCCATGACAAACGGAAAAAATATTCTCTCTCTAGAGTTGAACATTTTTATTATGGCTAATTAAATGAGACTTGATATTAAAAGTTAGGAAATATTATAAGTATTATATTTTACTAGAGCTTTGCTATTTTGTCAAATTAAAATTTGGCTTTTGAGTAAATTTGTAAATTATTCGGTAGTCTTTCATAGTAATATACTAATAGTCAAAATTCAGATTTTGACATAGATTTTTCTGTAAACTAATAGATATCTCCAATAATAAAAAATAAAATCAATTATTGTACATAAATAATCAATTATTTTCCCCTACTCCCTACTCCCTCTTTTCCAGAGATTTCTAATGATTAAATTTGTGAGTATTTATTGATTTTATAACTAACAAAAAAGTATTTTATGAAGCATGAATGATAAAAATTTTTAACTTTTATTTCATAATTGACATCCCTAAAAAATTTTGCCAATATGCAAATATTCGGTAGTTATTACATCGAACGGGGTGCAAAAATGAATCATGTTTTTTCCATAAGCATTGCCTTAAGCGTATCTGCTCTAACTATGGGGACATTCCCTGTGTCTGCTGCAAATTTCAACACCGATAATTCCAGTTTAGATTTTTCTCAAATGTTTATTTTTGGAGATAGTCTTTCTGATACAGGAAATGCTTTTACTCAAACAGGTGGAGCATTTCCAGGAAACTCCCTCTCGTTTGAAGGTAGATTTTCTAATAGCTCTATTTGGATAGAATCTCTAGCATCATCTTTAAACTTAAATCCTACAGCTTTTTTTACTAATTTTTCTGTTTCGCCGGATGGAGCAAACTATGCCACGGGTGGTTCTCTCAGCGGAGACCAGAATATTTTTGATGATTTTCCTCTAGGTTTACAGCAACAACTTGAGAGTTTTATTAGTCCTCTGTTAGCAACAGATAGTTCAGCTAACTCCGAAGCACTATATACCATTTGGACTGGTGCAAATGATTATCTTTTAGACCCTCTATTTACATTAGGTTTTACATCACAACCAGATGCACCACCTAATACAGATACAACTATTAATAATATTTCCAACGCGATCGCATCTTTATATAACATAGGCGCTCGCAACTTCCTCATCCCTAACTTGCCATCATTAGGTATTAGTCCTTTAGCTACATTAACAAATACATCTAATATTTTGAACGAGTTAACTGATGAGCATAACCAAAAATTAGAGGATGCGATCGCCCAATTAAATCAATCTTTAGTTGGAGCAAAAATCATTCTATTAGATGTTAACTCTATAGTAAATGAGATAATTGAAAATCCCAGTCAGTTTAATGTTACGAATACAACAGACAGTTGGTCAGATACAGTATTAGCTTTTTGTCCAGATGCTTTTTTAGGAGCAGATGGTTCAGTAGAGTCCTGCGATATCGATGTTCCTAATTCAGATGAATACTTATTCTGGGATATAGTTCATCCTACAGAAGTATCTAATCAGATAGTCGCCGATGAAGCTTTATCTGCTCTCAAATCAGAATTTAAAACCGTTCCAGAACCTACTTCTACATTTGGTTTATTGGGATTAGGTGTCAGTTCGTTAGCTATATCAGCTTTCAAACAGAAAGATAAACAAAAGCAGAAACAGAAAATATAATCAATATCTTTGAAGAGCTATGAATAAGAGGCGTTGGTAAATGATGGTATGATTTTTCGTAGCCAAATATTTAAAACAGCTTTTTTTCCTTACTATCAATCTTTATTTAATCCAAATTTAATACCTTATTTTAGTCAGCATTCCGCAGGAAATGCTTACTTATTTTACCAATGCCTATTTTTATTTTCGGATTATGAATTCTTACCCGCTCATGTCAAAAACAAAAAGGCCAAGTTCATCAAATCTTCATCTATAAATGTAAATTATATCATGTCCGGATGATTAAGTATAATAAAAATGTTTGACTCTCAATATTGAAGAAATATCCCAAATTTCCACTCCGTTTCAAGTCTTCCCTTTTGAATTTACACCTACCACCGAGCCACCTACAACCTACAAACTGTATTATCACTGATTAAGCGGACATAATATTACTATATCAACTTCATCAAATATTCATGTAACCAGTGAAATACTGCCAAATCTTTACTGAATTTTCATAAAACACTAACAATTCTTACTTGACATTTTTAGAAATTTAATTTATTATTTAAAGAATAGATTTATAATAACAATAATAATAATACAGCTTAAATCAATGAATAAATTTGTGTCACTCAGCTTTGCTGTAACTGCATCTACTCTAACTATAGGCACTGCACCAGCTTATGCTACAAATTGCAATTTAGACTTTTCTCAAATGTTTGTTTTTGGGGATAGCCTTTCAGATCCAGGAAATACAAACGGAACTAGAAACGGCCGTCGTTATTTTGAGCGTAGAGCTTCTAACGGAAATGTTTTTGCAGATATTCTAGCAGAATCGTGTTTAGATTTAGATCCTGTAACTTATTATCGTCCTCGTCGTGGTGGTGTGTCTTCAGATGGAGCTAACTTTGCTAGAGGTGGAAATGATAGTGGAGAGAAATTCGGTGAACAAATTGACGATTTTATCAATGATTTTTTAGATGAAGGTCAGTCAGCTAACTCTAATGCACTGTATACTGTGTGGATAGGTGCAAATGATTATATTAAGGAGACATTGTTGGGTTCAGATGCAGAATCTGATGGAAATCCTGATATTGTTGTTGAGAATATTGCTGATGCTATTAGAAATTTACATGGTGAAGGTGCTGAGGACTTCCTTATCCCTAACTTGCCATTATTCGGTTTCTCACCTCTTGCTACATCCAGAAGTGAAAGTGCATCTGAGAGATTGAATCAATTAACAGACGATCATAACCAAAAATTGGAGTTAAAGATCGCTGAGTTGGAGGAAGAGTTATCTGAAGTTACCATCACATTATTAGATGTTGACTCTATTTTCAATGAAATACTTGATAATCCCAGTCAGTTAGGTTTTACCAATGTAACAGACAATTGGTTAGAGACAGTTCTCGATCCTTCTGCTTGCAACAACGCTTTTGACTGTGATGTCGATCTTGCAGATCCAGATAGATACTTATTCTGGGATTACCTTCATCCTACAAAAGCATTTCATAAGTTAGTAGCAAATGAAGCTATATCTGCTTTGAACTCTGAATATAATCAAGCTGTTCCTGAATATAATCAAGCTGTTCCTGAAGCTAGTTCTACATTGAGTTTGTTGGGATTAGGTTTAAGTTTCCTGGGAATGTCAGCTTTCAAACAGAAAGATATACAAAAGCAGAAACAGAAAGTATAGCGCTACGTGCAAGGCAAAAGTCAAAAGTCAAAAATACTCTTTGAGTGAGTTTGATAATTTAGAAATGTTAGCACCCTTTGCTTCGACTACTATATCATCAGAATCTTTGAAGATTTATGAAAAAGAGTATAGGGATGTTTCACAATACTTGTATGAAACATCCTTTCCTGGTCTCCTGTGTGATTCCCATTTCTCCTGAATTATGACTCCTGACTCCTACCCTCACCCATAAGACTTTTGAGCGCAAACCCTAAATAGATCTCAAACAGGTTCTATAACATCTCTGTTGCCCACTCAATACATAACTTTGCCTGTTCCGCCCAAAAATCAGAACCCCAATAAACAAAACAACTGGTTTCACACAACAATAACGCCCTAGTTTTTTCAGCAGACCCCTTACCAGACTCTACAACCTTGGCATAATCTTGACTCAACTTTTCAACTGCTGCCAATACCTCTTGTCTTAAGTCTCCTTCTTGCCATTGCTGGTGTCCCCCTATCCACGAACCCCCAGTTGACTTAAGTCTTACCTCTGTCGCTGAACCCTCTGATAAATATGTATCGATATATTGACTTACAGTCAAAAAACCCACATCAGACCAACGATCGCTCTCCCGAAACAGAGGAACAAAAGAATTCTTAAAATATTCAAACATCATCACATTACCATTTTCCCCATCAGAAGTCGGCACTACCAAAGCAGGGGGTTTCATTCCCACTTCTTGCCCACGATATCGCACATCACTAATACAACCCTCAGCATTTTGACCACTTTGTTGTCGAATACCCATATCCGTATCTCTAACCACACAGAGAATACGTTCCGACTCACCATCTGATTCTACCACCAACCAATGCACTCGGTTTTCTAACTCTGGCGTACTCCAACCTTCAGGATGTTCCAATGCTGCATTGGGTAAAATAATCCATTCATAACCGCACTTCTTCAACAGACGTATAAATCTTAATGCTTCAGCAGGGTCTCCTGTCATGCCCATCTCTGGTGGCCAAAACCCCCTTACTCGCGATAATGCCTCTGTCCCAAATAAATCCCTAAAGACTCGTCGCCATTCCATAATTTGACCTTCATGGTCTCGTTCGGGAGTGGCCGGAAAATAACAATGACTATATGCACTACCAGTAAATTCTATTGTGTCTGAATATTCTGTGAGAACTTCTCGCCAGAGACTAATTACATCTCCTACTGGTTCATTATCAACGTGAAGATGAGAAAAAATACCATTGGTAGAAAGCTTGGCCATTTCTTCGAGCAATACCCCAGAGTAATCTACCATCATCCGAGGTTTATGGCCTTCTTGTGTGAGTTGTTTCGCATAACGGGCAGGATTTTTGTATGCTTGAGCAAACCATTGAGCATTCCAATGCTCTTCAGAGTTTTCTTCACCACCAAGCATTTTTTCTAAGTTGCCCTGTAGTTGACCATTATTCCAAATCGGAGGTTGATGAAAATGTAACCAGGGGACAAATATAGACAGAGGATTGGGATTTGACACTTTCTGACACTCTTCCTGGTACTAAACTATTCATGGATTTATTACTTATAGCACTATTAAGAAAAGTTAGGATAAGTTCTCATACCGTTTCACGGAATTCAAAAGTCAAAACTCAAAAGTCAAAAGTCAGATTTTATAGCTCAAAACTTTTATTTTGCAGTAATTTCAGCAAATTATTCGATATCTAAAGTTTGAAACTATTTGTAACATTCTTTTTTCAAATTGGTATCAAATCTTGAAGCTCGATGGAACTTTTGGGGAGTTTCAGAAGCCAAACTTCAAATCAACAACTATTAGTTGACCCTCAAAAGCGTAGAAACTAACTTTGTGAATGTTCTCGGCATTCACAGTTAATTGAGCATTTGGGGAAATATGTGAATTAGAGTTAAGCAAGTTTGAGGCGGACGTTTCATCTTTGGCCAGAAGTTCTTCATTTTGATCGTAAGCTGACAAGATTGTTCGGCGAGAACTGGTAACCACTCCACTGACAAACTTGACTGGAAATTTAAAGTGAATTTCTATTAGGCCACTTTTTGGCGCTCCCATTAATACTTTTACACCTGGAGGAATTGCAAAAGCAGGGTTTGAGGGTTCGATCGCAATTGCATTAGAGAAAGTTAGGCCCCAATTTCTAAACTGATGGTCTACTACTTCAAAGGATTTTAAATTTTCTAGGCCAAGGCGAATACAACTAGACATTGTTGGGAGTTGTAAGAGTTCTGATTTAGTCATTTCATTGTCAGGAATGGCTACGGTATATCTGTTGAAATTGTTGACCCTGAAGTTATTGGTTAGAGGATTGATATTTCGCGTTGTATCAATCGGAAAAGTCTTTAGCATTGGACATCCTTGATAAAGCTGTAACTACATTGAGGGGTAAGACCCCTCATTCTTTTACTACTTATAGCTTATTCTTGAGAACTTTGCTTTGATCGGGAGAATTTTCATTTCTTCTTTAGAACTTCACTTTGAGCAGGGGAATTTTCGCTTTGTATTGATAACTAATATCATGTCCGGTTTACAAGGGTAAGGCAGCTATGCTGGAGGCAGAAAAGTTAGAGAGGAAGAACGAAAAACGTGGTGCATTCAGGACCGGATTTGGTATAAGATTTACAATTTTTGATTATGACTTTATTTGAGTTACAAATAAAAATAATTTATTGAAAGTTTAATTCACTATAAAATTTATTTTTATTAAATATGAATTTCAAATATATGTAGCTTATAAAATTTGATATTTATAAATATTAAGATATAAAAAATTGGCATTGCTGAATTAAGGTATGAAAGTAGGTTTATAGGTATGGAGGGAACATTTAACATAGAACAGGGAACAGTTAATATTAACAAGTAGTTCAAACCATCCAAAATCCAAAATCCAAAATCCAAAATCATCAAATCATCAAATCATACCCAGAATCAGCAACACCAAAAAATTAACCGAGTCTCTGACTAATACCAATTTTAAAAATGGATGTATGGAAAAATGTATATCTGGCAAGGATTTCCAGTCACTCATTTGTAACATTCTTTGATTAAATTGGTATAAGGCAGTGCTAGAAACTCGGTATCTGGAATTTATGACCCAATTTTAAGTTTTAAGAATCATTCGTTGCTGACAAAACCTTAAGATATCAAGCCAATTTCACCTTCAATATTAAATTTTTTTTGAGGATGTTCTTTTAAGAACAATTCCACACCTTGTCGTACTTGTTGTCCCCAATAATCTAAGCCAACATCATGAAGAATAATTGTTCCTTCTGGTTTAATGTAACTAGAAAGTAATGTTAGGTCTTGTTTGACCGCTTCTGTTCGATGGTCTGCATCCAGAAATGCTAGATCGAATGGTCCATATTCTTCACATATTTCTCGACCAATAATTTCTCTATCTTCAAGGTTAATCCCATAATTTACAACTTTATCTAAATCTTCTTTGTTGGGAAAACCGCAAGAAAAAAAACCTCGTTTTAAGGTAAATCTTGTCAAAATTTCAAAGTGTTTAAGCACTTTTTCAACAAAATATAAATGAGTTTGTTGATTTTTAATTTCAAATTGTTTAACACAAAGAAGATTGAGAAGTTCTACAGGAAGATCGGCATCGACACAAACAATTTTTGACTCTGGTAGGCACAATCCTAATACAGCAGTGGAAACTCCGACAAATGTGCCAATTTCTAATATTTTCTGATGATTTTTTTGACGGCTGATATTAATCAATTTTTCTGCATCATCAAGTTTGACTGAGGCATTTTCAATAAATTCTCTTTCAAGTCCTTGTTGACTAAGAAAAGATAATGCTTGTTCTCTAGCTTCTTTGACAGTTATCATTGTTACAGTGGCTTTTTTTCAAATATTAGTATCTTTATATTTTTAGCAGATTCTACAGGAGAATAATCTGTGAACTTCAAAAATTAAATCCTGAAAGCACAATTAGGATGCTTCAACAATTAATAATTAATAATTAATAATTAGGGTTTGCTGAAAAATTCTTATGGGTGAGGGTAGGAGACAGGAGACAGGAGACAGGAGAAAAGGGTCGGGAGCGAGGAGGTAGGAGCTAAGTTTTGGATACAGTGATTTTTCTGCCCAACTATGCGCCTAAAATACGCTCCATGCATGAGCATGAAGAGCTGAAAACCAGGCACTTTTTAAAGGCCCCAAAAAGGCACTTACCTTTATCTGTAAATACTTTTAGATTTAATCAGCAAGCCCTAATTACCTCTCCTTGAAAAGGAGAGGATTGACGCAAAAGGGAAAATTTTTTCTTCTCTTGGTCGATTGGATATAGCTCTGAGACCTCGCCATCTCACCCTACGGGAAGCTACACTAACGACCACTTTTTTCTCCTTTAAAGGAGAGGCTTTAAACCTTCATTATTAGGTAAGGAACTTAATTTATACCATTTTCATAAAATATTGCTACAGTGGTTGATTTCTAGGTGTTAGGTGTTAGTTATGAGAGAGAACAAGTGCCAATTTTCCAATCCTTTGACCCCCGGATTTTACTGTAACAATCTTTCTTGAATTTGGTATTACTCTCAAATCTAATTTTCCTTAGCATCTCTTTTTTTCCAAAAATCATCACGCATTGCTTGCTCTGATTTTAACCTAGCAAGTTTTGCTTTTTCTAGGTCTTCATTAAATTTACAAACTATTGCTTTTTCATACTGATAATTAACTATTTCTCTAGTGGTCAAAACAGGTTGTACAAGAGAAACCATTTTAGCTCCAATTGCAGTGTGAATTTTTTCTTGAATTTGCCCAGAATAATGTCTTCCAGTAATGACATACCAAGCAAACATTTCACAATTATTAGTATGAATATTGTACTTGCCAAACTTGTGTAAATATTCACAAGCTCGTTGTTCTTGTTCAACTGTTAATTCTGCCCCTTTTCCCCGATATTCAATTCCTTGAGGCCCCCACCCAATTTAATTTTCAAATGTTCCGTCAGACGAAATAAAATAATGTCTAGCAATTCCAGCAGTGGGTTCAATTGCAATACTATAAATTGAGGCATTCATATATTTTATACTCCTTTTATTTATATGTATTTTTTTGAAGTCTATGCTATTAAAAATTGCTTAATACGTTTAACAAACTAATAAGTTTTTGGTAAACCTAGAGGGATAGCAGAAGCTTTCAACTAAATCTTATTAGGAAGAATCAGACTACTAGAAATAATCTCTCCAACTGTAACATTATTGTTAACTCTAACTTGGATAATAGCTATATTAAATAAAGTTAGTTGATGTGCTTGAAAAAATAGAAACCACCATCTTCGCTAAACGTTCCATTCCTTCTTGAATATCCTCATCAGAAGCCGTTAAACTAATCCGAATACACTCTTGCTTATGAGGCCACTCTTCGCGCAAACCAGGGAAAAAAGAGCTGCCAGGCACAACAATAACCCCCACTTCCTTCAACTTTTGATAAAGTTCCCAGTCAGTCATCGGTAAATCTTTCAACCATAACCAAGCAAAAATTGCTCCTTCAAAACGATGGAGAAACCAAGGCAAACTTTTTGGTAAAGCTTTTGATAAAGTAGATTCTAAAATCGAAAACTTATTTTGATAAAAAGGCCGAATTACTCCAGTAGAAATTTCTGCCAGAGCGCCAGAATTAATTGCATCAGTAGCGATCGCTTGTCCATAACGAGGAGAATGAATACACATATTAGTCTGGAAAGCCTGCAAAACCTCAATTATTCGTTCGTCCCCAATAGCAATGCCGATTCTTTCTCCAGGAAGTCCAGCTTTCGATAAACTCATACAATGACAAATATTGTCCCCAAATATTGGCTCCATCTCCACAAAATTTAATCCTGGATATGGGGGAGCATAAGCAGCATCCACAAATACTGGCACATCATAAACAGCAGCCCGATCTGCAATTTTCTTAACCTCATCAGCACTAATCACATTACCAGTAGGATTGCAGGGGCGTGAGAAAATGACACAACCAGTATTTTCATCAATGACCAACTGACTAAAATCTGGACAATATTTGAAGCGATGAGATTCAGCATCTATTTCCAGAGTAGGTTTATAAGCTACCACTGCTTCAGGGAATAAACTCACTCCGCCATAACCTGTATAATCTGGACTCAGAGGTAGAACAATTTTTTTCAGAGTTTGACTGTTAGTATATCCAGCAAAAGCATTAGCAGCATAGAAATATATAGACTGAGAACCTGGGGTAATTAAAATATTGCGATCGCTTAAATTCAGGCCATAGCGGCGGTTAAAATCATTAACAATTGCATCAATAAACGGTTGATAACCCTGAGATGAACCGTAACGCCCCACAACTTCCCCATATTCTGGACTTGCCAATAATTTTGTGGTACAATCCCGCCACAACTTTTCTACTTCTGGCAAAACCAGGGGATTTCCTGAACTGAAGTTGAGAAACTCCTGTCCCTGGCCTGCTCGTAGAGTAGCAATAATATCTGCCATAATTGCCCGCACACCTGTGAGGCGGGACATAGTTGTACCAAATTCACTCAGGGCCGGATTAACCATAGCATCTAATAAAATATAAATAGATTGACAATTTTTTATTGTAGCCAAGATTCCAGAATTTAGAATTTAGAATTTAGAATTTAGAATTACCTCTTCTTATAAACTAAGAGGATTGGTTAAAAGGATTTTGGTCGATTGGATATGGCTCTGAGACCCGCTCTTATCAGAGCCGCTCCGCTTTTAGCGCAGCTTTGCGATAGCAAACGCCATCCCACCCTACGGGAAGCTCCGCTTTTCGGTGCGGAATGCTACGCAAACATATCGGCGACAGCCGTTAGCGGAGCTTTGCGCTAGCAAAACGACCGCTTTTTTCTCCATAAATCAAATCTTTATACCTAAATTTTTCGGTAATTCAACCAGCCAATTTTCCTTCTTCCTTCTTCCTTCTTCCTTCTTCCTTCAAAAATAAATGAACAATAGTATTTGGCAAGCAGATTTTTATCGTCGTCCACTCCAGGATAAACAAGGCCAACAGTTATGGGAATTATTAATTTGTACTCCCACTCGTAGCCTAGAATTTACGGCTATTTGTCCCCAACCAGAAGTTAATGCCCATTGGGTAGTGGAGCAACTGAGAACAGTGGGTCAAGGCCAGGAGATACCAGATACAATTCAAGTATTTCGACCTCAATCTTTGGGTTTAATTGAAACCGCAGCTCAAATATTGGGGGTAAAAGTGGAAGCGACTAGACGTACTACTGCTTTAAAACAATGGTTACTAGATAGGGCGCAAGAATATCAGGGGATGGAAACATATACTGGGGAATTTTACGATCCCTTAAAATTAGATTCTCCTCCACCCGTACCATTAGCTGAAAATCTTTGGGGCGATCGCTGGAGATTTGCTACATTACCTGCGGGTAATATTAAGGATATTATTGAACGCCCAATTCCTATTTTGACAGTATCTGAATTTCTTTTACCCTTAAATTTAGGATTGTCTTCAACACTTCCTATACCAGGGGTTGTTATAGACGGAGGTCGTCAGTCTATGAGATTAGCTAAATGGTTAGAAGCAGCGCAACCATACTTTTTAAAGTATGTTTCTGGTGATCCTGATGGGTTAATTTTAGAGGCGGGATTAGTAGATCGATGGGTAGTTGCTACTTTTTCAGACCGAGAAGTTTCATCAGCAGCTCAAGTTTATGAACAGAGAAAACAACATAGTCAGGGGTTACATTTTCTGTTAGTACAACCAGATGATTCTGGGATGACTTACAGTGGATTTTGGCTTTTACAGTAGAAAAAAAATTATTTAGGGTTTGCGGCAAAAAGTCTTATGGGTGAGGGTAGGAGACAACCCACCCCTAACCCCTCCCTGGAGGGGAAGACAGGAGACAGGAGACAGGAGAAATGGGTACGAGCGAGGAGGTAGGAGTAAGAATTGTAAGAATTATTTTTCTGCCCAACTATGAGCCTAAAATACGATCCATGCATGAGGGTTTTAGACGTGATACCAGGCACTGCAATTTGACCCCAAAAAGGCACTTACCTTTATCTGTAAATACTTTTAGATTAGATCGGTCACGCCCTATTTATAGCAGAAGGAAGAAGAATGTTCACTAAATTCCACGGAAAAATTATGGGAGAACGGGAGCCGCGATACTTTAGTTCGGGGAGGAAGTTCGATTCAGGGGATTTTAATCGCCGTTACTCTTAAAATCAACTTAGTTGTTCTCCCTCTGTTCCCCTAAAGAAAGCGAGTCCGTTTAGTTTTAGCTTTGGTAACTTCAATAGAAAACTCAGTTGTATCAAAGTAGTTTCGAGAATTTCCTTTGTTGCATTCCGGCACATTCAGATAGCACCGCTTTACCCCTCGTAAACTTTTAACTGTTTGATTTCAGAGCATGGAACTGGCAAGCATCCCAAGGTGAGAACTTTGGCTCTTAAATGCAACGTAGCCCTCGTAGGACTTAGGCTGGTCAGCTATCTAAATTAACGAGGCACTAAGCCCCATCTCTTTAGAGCGGGATGCTGACTATTTAACAATACTAATTCGTCCAGCCATTAATTCTTCATAAATTTGTTTAATCTGGTTTTGTTGTGTGATACTTAAAAGATTAGGTAAAAGTAACACCGTTCTTAAAAGCTGGCGATCGCTAGCCGAAATTTTACGAGCAGCAAAAATATTACTGATAACTAATTCTAGGGAAGTTGTTTTAGATTGAGCTTGGGAATTGTTCATTTTTTCTAGTAAATCAGATAATTGTCCGACAAAAGAGAAATATTCCTAAAATACTGACTACCCGCAGAAAATTGAAAAACTATTTGGGTAGGAGAATCATAAAGAAAGGGCACGACACAAAATTGAGTAGTTCTTATTTTTCTAGAGTATTACAAAAGTATAGTTTGTTTTGTAAAATTTTGATAAAGATTCAGCATAAACATTGAAGATTTTGAAAAATTAATTTTTTTTATACATTCAGCGATGAAAAATACTTAGATCTGCAGTATGTCTAATACTTATGTATTAATTATAAACACTTACTTGACTCTATGCTATGTTCTCTATAGTGCCCTATTGCTAGTTAGGGCTTACCGATCAAATATCAAAGCATTGACATATAAAAGTTTTAGACTTCTTAGGTTGAAAAAAGTGTCAGCTTTTCGATCAAGAAAGCTCATCCATGGAGCGCATTTTGTGCAGACAAGGGCAGAAAAATTAAGGGACAGTTCTTTCAACTACATTCTCTGTAATTTCCATTTCTCCTGACTCCTGTACGAGCGTTTTGCTCCGCGACATATAGAACCCCTGAGTGGATCTATTTAAAAATATAGGGAGAGTGTGGGGAGTGTGAGAGGTGTGGGAGGTGTGGGGAGTGTGGGAGGTGTGGGGAGTGTGAGGAGGGGGAAGCCAGAGGATGCTGCGCTTTTTGTTGAATGGGGGACCAGCGGGGGCGAAGGCGAGAACCAAACAATCGCACATTCATACTTCAATTCAGCAACGCCCCGGATTCTATATCACCAGCGATGTCCATACCATTTGTAGGGTGAGACACCCCATAGGCCGTATTATCGATCGCTTTCTTAAATAAGTATTTAAACGGATACAATCTCAAATAATTTCACCAGAAATCCGGTAGAATACCTGAAAAATCCATATTAGCTAATCTCAGGATGACCAAAGTAAAAATAGGAATTATTGGCGGCAGTGGTCTGTACAAAATGGAAGCACTCACAGATGTGGAGGAGATACGGGTAGATACTCCGTTTGGGTCTCCCTCTGATGCTTTTATTGTTGGTACTTTAGAAGGAACACAAGTAGCATTTCTCCCCAGACATGATCGCAATCACGCTTTATTACCATCTGAATTACCATTTCGTGCCAATATCTATGGTATGAAAAGTCTAGGTGTGGAATATTTAATCTCTGCTTCTGCAGTTGGTTCTCTCAAAGAAGAAATCAAACCACTAGACTTAGTAGTAGTAGACCAGTTCATTGACCGGACAAAAGGTCGGATATCTACTTTTTTCGGTGAAGGAATAGCAGCACACATTACTTTTGAAAATCCTACTTGTCCTCAACTAGCGAAAATGTTGGCGGATGCTGCAGAAAGTTTGAATTTATCAGATATCAATGTGCATCGCAGTGGCACTTATTTATGTATGGAAGGACCTGCTTTTTCTACCAAAGCAGAATCAAATTTATATCGTAGTTGGGGCGCAACAGTTATTGGGATGACAAATTTACCAGAAGCGAAGTTGGCAAGGGAAGCAGAAATAGCTTATGCAACTTTAGCGCTATCTACAGATTATGATTGTTGGCATGAAGAACATGAGAGCGTAACTGTGGACATGGTGATTAATAATCTACGCAAGAATGCGGTGAATGCCCAAAAAGTTATTCAGGAAACGGTGCGGAGGTTGAGCGAAAATCAGTTTGTTTCTGATTCCCATTCTGCCTTGAAAAATGCCATCTTAACTTCTTTGGACCAAGCACCTGCTAAGACTAAGGAGAAATTGGAATTATTATTGCAAAAGTATATATAGCAATCCTATTTAAGAGCTGATTGATAAACTGAGCTAAAACTCTTATGCTATCTAGGTCTCAGGAATTTATGGTTTACTGGCCCAAAATCGGCAAAACCTTTGTCCTGTAAGAAATTCAGCCTCTTAATATTTACTTTATAAATCAGCTCTGAGTTGTAATATTTATGCTTTCAATAATTGATCGGGACTTACGCAAATTGACTTTTAAACCACTATATGTAGGGGCGAATGGTATTGGCTAACGCCAAGCTCCGAATTGCGCCCTCTCTATATGTAGAGTCTCTGCGTAAGTCCTGTTGATAATGGATAATTGATAATTACCTCTCCCTAAAAGGAAGAGAATTGAATCAAAGGAAAATTTTTTCTTATTTCTCCTTAAAAGGAGAGGATTTTTACCTTAACTATTCGGTAAATTATGTTAATAACCGAAAAATTTTGGTCTTAATCCTTCCTTTTTAAGGGGATAAAAAGCGGTCCTTAGCGCAGTTTCCCGTAGGGTGGGATGGCAAGGTCTCCTAGCCATATCCATGAGACCAAGAGAAAGAGAATATTCCATGTATCAAGCCTCCTTATTGCAGAGGTAAACTGATAACTGATAACTGATAACTGAAATGACTACTTCATCAGAAAATATTACGATCGCAAGTTCCCCAGTGAATGAAAGTCTAGAAATAGCCAAACAAGAATATCAATACAACTACGCTCATATTCCTCCTCTGGCAATGGTGGATAAGTTACCCCCTCAAGAACAGCCTTCCCCGCAATGGTATTTCTTATTGGCCACTACTATCCGCCTTCTTTTTGTGAATACTCTAATCACAAACCGGGGTAATTATGGCAACCAAGGAGTGAGAGACGATATCAAAAAATTTATCATTGAAGTGATTTCTCAAGAGGGGATAGCCACAAAAATCAGCGTCATGACTCAAGTAGTGCAAGTTTTAATCAAATTATTGATTAAAGGAATATCTAGGGACTTTCACGAAATTGACGAGCTATTGTATTCTCTCTTAAAAAAAAGCGATCTGTCAGTCTTCCAGGGTATTTTAGGGCGAGCAGTCAAACTTCTGTATGAAAATGCTCCAAAAGGCCATGTGACTAATTTGCAAGATTACAAGAAGTTGTTGCCCTATCAGGAGTTGTTCCCTGAAACTGGTGGAATACCAGCGATCGCTAATACCTTTCAAGAAGACGAAGTATTTGCCTATATGCGAGTGGCAGGTTATAACCCTGTTATGCTTGAGCGGGTATCAACTTTAGACGATCGCTTTCCTGTTACAGATGCTCCATATCAGCAAGTCATGGGAAATGAAGATTCATTAGAAGCAGCAGGAGCAGAAGGTCGTCTTTACCTAGTAGACTATGGAATTTTGGCAGGCGCTCTCAATGGCACTTTTCCCAAAGAACAAAAGTATAGTTATGCTCCTCTAGCTCTGTTTGCAGTGCCAAGAGGTTCAGATCCCAATCGCAAATTACGCCCCGTAGCTATTCAGTGCGGTCAAACTCCTGGAGCAGATAATCCAATTTTCATTCCTAACTCTTCCAAATATGCTTGGTTATTTGCCAAAACAGTCGTACAGATAGCGGATGCAAATTTCCATGAAGCTGTGAGTCACTTGGGTCGAACTCATCTATTTGTGGGTGCTTTTATCCTGCCTACTCATCGACAACTCCCAAAAACTCATTGTCTAAGTATACTACTACGTCCTCACTTTGAAGGCACTTTGGCAATTAATAATGCAGCTCAGGAAATGTTAATTGCTCCTGGAGGTGGAGTAGACAAATTACTTTCATCCACTATTGATAACTCCCGTGTATTAGCAGCGATCGGGTTACAAAGCTATAGCTTTAATCAAGCTATGTTACCCAACCAACTCAAACAACGGGGAGTTGACGACCCGAATTTACTTCCTGTCTATCCTTACCGGGATGATGCTTTGTTAGTTTGGGATGCTATTCATCAATGGGTTTCAGATTATGTGAAAGTTTACTATTCTTCTGATGAAGAAATTCAGGCGGATAAACGACTACAAGCTTGGGCAGCGGAAGCGATCGCTTATGATGGTGGTCGCGTACCTGATTTTGGTGAAGATGGAGGTATTAAGACGCGACAGTATTTAATTGATGCAGTGACGTTGATTATTTTTACTGCTAGTGCTCAACACGCTGCAGTTAACTTCCCGCAAAAAAATATTATGTCTTATGCTGCGGCGGTACCATTAGCAGGTTATTCTCCAGCTTCAACTCTCAGAGGTGAGGTGAGTGAACAAGACTATCTGAATTTACTACCTCCTCTGGAGCAAGCACAAACCCAACTGAATCTCACATATTTATTGGGGTCTGTCTATTACAACAGATTGGGTGAATATCCCATAGAGCATTTCACAAACCCGCAGGTGAAACCTTTGTTAGAGAAGTTTCAAGAGAATTTAACTCAGATTGAAGCTACTATTGAGCAGCGTAACTTAAACCGTCCACTTTATAGATATTTACTGCCTTCGAGAATTCCCCAGAGCATTAATATCTAGTGGCGTGACACGCCTAAAATGGTGCAATAGTAGGGGCGGGTTCCGCGTGAAGTTAATGGTTTTACCCAGGAGCTGGTAAACCCGCCCCGGCGGGTTCCGCGTGAAGTTAATGGTTTTACCCAGGAGCTGGTAAACCCGCCCCCGGCGGGTTCCGCGTGAAGTTAATGGTTTTACCCAGGAGCTGGTAAACCCGCCCCGGCGGGTTCCGCGTGAAGTTAATGGTTTTACCCAGGAGCTGGTAAACCCGCCCCCGGCGGGTTCCGCGTGAAGTTAATGGTTTTACCCAGGAGCTGGTAAACCCGCCCCCGGCGGGTTCCGCGTGAAGTTAATGGTTTTACCCAGGAGCTGGTAAACCCGCCCCCGGCGGGTTCCGCGTGAAGTTAATGGTTTTACCCAGGAGCTGGTAAACCCGCCCCCGGCGGGTTCCGCGTGAAGTTAATGGTTTTACCCAGGAGCTGGTAAACCCGCCCCCGGCGGGTTCCGCGTGAAGTTAATGGTTTTACCCAGGAGCTGGTAAACCCGCCCCCGCACCAATAATATCAAATCCGTTTAATTCGGCACGTAAAAAATGTTCCATCTTCAACGATTACCAAATATTTCTCCCCTCCAGGGAGGGGTTAGGGGTGGGTCCCCATCCCCCCATCCCCCCATCTCCCCATCTAATTACACCGATGCTACCGGATTTGATATAATCGCTCTGCACAGTTTTAGCTGTGTCAGTCCACTAGGGTTTGCTGAAAAAGTCTTTTTGTTGAGGTAGGGAGTAGGAAGTAGTGTAACGATAGTTATGCGAAGCAAACGGCCGTTTGCTTCGCATACTCCGCAGGTCCCCCTACTCCTGACTCCTCTCTCGTTATTTATAACTATTCAACCGGACATAATATGAATAATAAGGAAAAAGGGAACAGAAAATATCAGAATAGAAGTCTAAAGTGAATGCAAGTGCGGGCATCTTGCCCGCGACTGGTGTACCTTACGAATAGACATCTCTAATAATAAAAAAGAAAACCAATAATCGCACATAAATTATCAATTCTTTCCCCTCCTGGGAGGGGAGGGGCGAGGGTGGGTTCCCTACTCCCTACTCCCTACTGACTACTCCCTCTTTTCTGGATATGTCTAATTTGTATCAATAATTGAAGATTGAACAACAACGCTATCATTTGATTTTCCTTCCAAGAAGTTAGGACTCATTAGATGAACACCATTATTAGTTACTTTCCTACCAAAACCATTAAAATTTTGATTCTTTGTTTTATGACTTGCTCTTTGCAATTTCTCTAGAGTTTCTTTGTCTAATTTAGTGTTTCGATCTATTAATGTACCAGTTAAGTCAGCATCACTGATATCAACACACCACAATTGTGCAGCACAAAGATTTGCATTACTGAGATTAGTATTATTTAAACCTGCATGGGACAAGTTAGCACCACTGAGGTTAGCATTACTTAAATCTGCATGACTGAGAATAACCCCACTGAGATTAGCATTACTGAGGTTAGCACCACTGAGGTTAGCATTACTTAAATCTGCATCTGTGAGATTAGCAGACGAAAGATTAACACCACTTAGGTTAGCTGAGGATAAATCTACTCCACTGAGGTTAGCACCAGACAAATCTACTTGACCAAGTTCAGCATGATTCAAGTTTGCGTAGGATAGATTAGCAACTGCTAAGTCTGCACCTGTTAAATTAGCATTGCTGAGGTTAACATCTGTGAGATTAGCATTATTTAAACAAGCACCACCCAAGTTAACACCACTGAGGTTAGCATCTGTTAGTTTTGCATTCTTAAGATAAATATCACTGAAATCTGCATCTGTCAGCACTGCACCTTGAAGATTGATAGGATTTAAATCAAGTCGCTTCTCTACTGAAGTAATAGCTGTTTCAATTTTACCAAAAAACTCTGGTTGAGGCAGACTCTCAACACGCTTATTCAAAATTTGCAGATTTCTGCTAATATGACCAAAGTTACTTTCTAAGGATGCTATGGCAGCAGTTCTATCTTGTAATTCCTCAATCGCTGAAACTGCCCAAGGTAAGCGTTGAGTGATGATTTCTTTCTGCTGACGTTCTAATGGTTCTAAACGTTGAATGAGTTGTTGTAGCTCAGTTGGTATTAACTCTATAACTTCTTGTAATTTATTCCTTTGTTGCTGAGTTTGCCACTCTAAAGTTTCCTTTTCGGTGACTAATTTTTGATTCAGCTCTTCTGTTATTACTTCTAATTTCTTTTTTTGTTCCTCAGTTTGAAGATTCAATTGTTCTTGCAATTTAGATGTTTGACTATCAACTCTGTCTAAATCTTCTAGGAAGGTTTTCTGAACATCTGTAAGCGCCACTCTTTGTTCTTGTTGTTGCAATTTATCTAGCCGTTTTCTATTAGCTACACTTGCAGATAAGGCCAAAGTTAAAGGTGCTGCTGCATATATTGCCTGCCCAGAAGTGGCTGAAGCAATGGTTCCTAAAACTGAACCTGCCAGGCAAACATATTCACTTATGTCTAACCAGTGTTGCTTGCTCATAGTATTTTTTCCCTATTCTCATTTTTACACTACTTTTTTTCTAATTTAGCTAAAGTCTAAAAGAATACTTTTATCCTTCAAATCCTCGTCTGCTGAGAACTATGCTTGAATTTTCTATTTTATTGTATTTGATAATTCATATAGAATCCGGTTATTAATATATGTTGATAATTCTATAATTACTTCAATATTCAATATCCCCTACTCCCCTATTCCCAATAATAAGTATTTAAGCTGATTTGATATCAGTAGCATAAATCTTGATAAAATACAATAGACATTTCCAATAATAAAAAAAATCGGCGTTGGTAAAGCGCGTGCATGATATTAATCTTAACTACTTAGGAGTCAACCCACCCTAACCCCTCCCAGGAGGGAACTCAGGAGGACCGAGTCAGGAGTCAACCCACCCCCAACCCCTCCCAGGAGGGGAGAAAGAAGAAGAAGGAGGAGTAGAAGGATAAAGTTTTTCGGGGAGCGTAAAGGTCATGCACTTCTATCGCGCTCTTATCCGGACACGATATCATACCTCAAATTACCAACGCCAAAAAATCAAATCAATTATCCCACTCTGATTCATCAATTCTTTCTCCCTGCTCCTTCCTCTTTCTTCCCTCTTCCTTATTGCTACTATTTGTAACAAAAATTTATCACATTGGTATTAGACCAAATTAAGCAATTATCCATTATCCATTATCCATTGATAACTATACTTCAATATTTACAGCACTTTTTAGGATAGTGAGGTAAAGTTTATTAATTCTCTTTTGCTGATTAATTCTCTTTTGCCTGTTGCCTAAAGTCCTAAAATGTTGTACCTCACTAACTCCGAAACTGTTGTAATCTCCCCTACTCCCCCACTCCCTACTGCCTACTCCCCACTCCCCACTCCCCACTCCCCTACTCCCTACTCCCTACTCCCTACCCTCAAACAGAAGACAAAAGTGGACTTGGTTTATCAAGATAAAATCCTTGACCATAATCTATTCCTAAACTACTGACTTTGTTGAGCATTGACTCTGTTTCTATATATTCAGCTACTACTTTTAAATTCATTGCCCTGCCAATGTGATGAATACCTTCTACTATTCCTTGAGTGACAGTATCTTTTTCCATCTTCTTAATAAACATCCCGTCAATCTTGAGATAATCTACTGGCAAGTTTGTAAGATAAGAAAGAGAAGACATTCCTTTGCCAAAATCATCCAAAGCAAAACTACAACCAATTTGTTTGAGAGACTGAATAAATTTTGCTGCTTTATCTAAATTCGTAATAGCTATAGTCTCAGTAATCTCAAAACAAATTTTTTGGGGGGGCACTTGGAAACAGGTAAATTGATGTTCGATAAATTCTAGAAAGTGGTTATCGTTGATGCTAGCACCAGAAAGATTAACAGTAAAAATACAATCTTGGTCTAAATGATCGATTTTCTGCAAAGACAGCAAATATAGTAGATTTTTTACCACCCAACGGTCAATTCTTGGCATTAGATGATAGCGCTCCGCTACTGGCAGGAAAGTAGCGGGTGAAATAATTTTACCTGAAGGATATCTAAATCTGAGCAAAACTTCATAAAGTTTTGTTTGTACGCCTTCATGCAATGGAACAATTGCTTGTGAAAACAGACAAAAACCGTTTTCTCTTAAAGCATCTCGTAGTTGTGTAACTAAATTAATTTCTTGTTTTTGTTTCTCTAAAGTTTCCATACATATATAATAAATCTCTATGCGGTTTCTGCCAGAAGTTTTAGCATTGTAGAGGGCTGTATCTGCTGCTTTTAGCAATCTCTCTGGATTAGATGTTTTTGCACAATTGCTATCTGCAACTCCTAAGCTACTTGTCACCCATTGACTTGTTGCTGAAGCTTGATGAGGAATTTTTAAAGCTTCAATTTCTATTCTGATATTTTCTGCAACCTTAAGTGCTCCTTCAATGGGGGTATTTGGCAACACAACTACAAACTCTTCTCCACCATATCGAGCGACAAAATCTCCTGGCCGTTTCACCACAGCTTGAATAGCTATAGCTATTTGTTGCAAACATTTATCTCCCTGCTGATGACCGTAGGTATCGTTATAAGGTTTAAAGTAGTCTATATCTAACATAATAATTGATATGACAGCTTCCTCCCGTGCCAACCTTCTCCATTCTTGTTTAAATTTTTGCTCAAAATGACGACGGTTAAACACTCCTGTTAAATCATCAATATATGCAATTGCTTTTAATTCTTGATTTAGTTTTTCTAAACGTTGATAAAATTGAGCTTGTTGAATAGCGATCGCTGTCTGAGCTGCCAAGCGCCTTAATAAGTTGGTTTCTGATATTTCCCACTGTCTATTTTCTCGACAATGATGAGCTATTAATAACCCCCATACATTAATTTCTGAATTGTCAATCTGATTTTTGTTTTCGGTTTCGTTTGGAATTAAGATAGGTAGCACTATATTTGCTTTCACCTGAAAATCCCTGAGCATATCGACATGACATTGTTGTTTCCCTGATCGATCGATATTATTAATTATATTAAAATAACCTTGTTTGTAACGTTCTAAAATATTGCTGTTGGGAAAACATGGATCGACAATTGTCATGCCTAACAGTGACATACAATTTGGCGCTAAAGATTCTTTTTCTACAATACCATGACTATTTGGTAAGAAACGGTAAATTATTACGCGGTCGCACTGCAAAAACTCTCGCACTGACTCTACTGTAGTTTCTAATATTTCCTCTAAGTCTAAAGACTGATTAATTCTGTCTATTACCAGACTTAATAAATGCTCTTGTTTTCTAATTTTTTTGAGTTCTAATTCGGCTAGTTGGCGCTTGGTAATATCTAGAATTGTGCCAAAGATTTTGATTGATTCTAAGTTACTATTTGTAATTAAACTCGTCTTTGTATAAAGATATTTCACTGTTCCGTCTGGGCGAATTATTTCATATTCACACTCACACTTTTGGGTTTTCTTTAAGATTAAAGCCATATTTTCCGACCATAATTTTCTACTTTCGGGGGCGAACATTTGGAGGAATTCTGTATAAGTTGGTGGCTTTTGAGTCCCACTCAGACCAAAAATCTTCAGTACTTCATCAGACCAAGTTATTTCCTGTGTTTTGAGGTCTAATTCCCAGTTACCTAAATGGGGTATTTTTTGTGCTTCTTGTAGTTTGGCTTGAGTTTCTTTGAGGGCAATTAAATTTTTATTTCTTTCAATCACATAGCGAATTACTCGCTCTAATGTATATTCTCGAATTTCTAATTTATTCAAATAATCTGCTGCTCCTATTTTCATCGCCAGTAGGTATAATTCTTGATCGCCTTGACCTGTGATGAATATAATTGGTGTCTGACAATTAAGTTCTATTGCTGCTTTGAGTAGTTCTATGCCGTCTTTTTCTCCTAGACGATAGTCAAGCAAACAAACATCATATTCTCCTGTTTGTATTGCAGCCAAACCTCCTTCATAAGTATTTTTCCACACCAGGGATATTTTTGGCAATCCTACTTCTGACAAGATGTCATCAATGGCAATAAAATCATCTTCATCATCTTCTATGAGGAGAATATTAATAGTCTGCTTTTCCATGATATAAATATTTATTGACTAAATTTTACTTTGAGAATAATATTTACAGCGGTTTTCATGTTTCATAGAATACAACTATTTATGCAACTTATTAAACTTTAGGTATATGTACAATTTTTACCGAAAAATTGTGTTTGAAAGCCTCCTCTTTTAAGAGGATAAAAAGTGGTCGTAGCGGAGCTTCCCGTAGGGTGGGATGGCTAGGTCTCCTCGCCATATCCATGAGACCAAGAGAAGAAAAATTTTCCTTTGAGTCAATCCTCTTCTTTATAAAGGAGAGGTAATTCTAAATTCTAAATTCTAAATTCTAAATTCTTGAATGTAGTCTACCTTTATGAAAACTTCTATAAGTACTAACAAAAAATGAGCGATGCATTTTTTACTAAAATAAATTTACTTAAGTTATCTCTGGGAGAGAAATATAACTCAACAGTCAATATAAAAACAATTTTGCCTATATATTTATTTGATCGCGACCACAGTTTTTTCATGTATCATCTAACTATACATTTATTTGTAAGTATTTAACTATTATATCATACCTCTTTAAAAGATCCAAAAAAACATTAAAATAGGGAATATATAATAGGTTATAAGCAGTAATAAATTGATAATTTATCAATTATTATTGATAATTTTTTATTTTTTGGATATTTATATTTATTAGAGAGTAGGAGGAAATTGGATAGATTTTCAAGAGCGTATGACATGGCTCGCCAAGCTCGCCAAGGATTTTATTGGCTAATAGTTTAAGTCTCCTTTTGATGACTCTTGAGGAGTATGCCATCTTTTTCATCTTTTTATATTCTGGTCTATCGGCAACTTGATATTAGATCTTAGTTTACTTTTTATTTACCGAAAAATTGTGGTTTAAAGCCTCCCATTTTAAGGGGATAAAAATCAAGATTTTCCTTTGATTCAATCCTATCCATTTTAAAGGATGATTAATATCATGTCCGGTTAAACAGTGATAAATAAATAACTACGGAGTCCTCAGGAGTCAACCCACCTCGCCCCTCCCCTCCGGTGGAGGGGAAGAAAGAAGAACAACTGGAGTTGAAGGAGAAAGTTTTTTTATAACTAATTATCCGGACATGATATAATTATTAATTATTAATTATTAATTATTAATTGTTGAAAGTAGATAGGTAGTCATATTTCCCTTTCCTTTAATTGAAACCTCCCCTCGCTCTTCAAATACAAATTTTTCTTTGAGCCGCTGATATACAACAGAGGTAACTTGAATTTTACCATCAATACCACTAGACTCCATTCGAGATGCAGTATTTACAGTATCACCCCACAGATCGTAGATAAATTTAGTTTGACCTATAACTCCAGCAACCACAGGTCCAACATGGATACCAATTCGTAGAGTTAGAGATGTTTGTTGTTGAATGCAAATACGATCTAAACAAGCTTGCATCTCTAGCGCCATATTAGTGATCGCCTGTAAATGCTCTTCTTGTTTTATTAGCAAACCACCAACTACCATATAAGCATCTCCAATAGTTTTGATTTTCTCTAAACGATGTTTTTGAGTTAGTTGGTCAAACTCCGAAAAAATCAAATTCAGAAGTTCTACAAGTTCTATGGGAGAAACATTTGAGGAAAATTCAGTAAACCCTACCAAGTCAGCAAATAACACGCTCACATCATCAAAACTATCAGCGATCGCTCTTGCTCCTTTTTGCAAACGTTGAGCAATTTTAGCTGGCAAAATATTTAGCAATAATTCTTGCATTTGTTGTTTCTGAAGCTTCAAAGCTTCCTGTGCTATTTTCCGCTCGCTAATATTGGAAACAGTACCCTCATAATACAATAATTTTCCCTGAGAATCATGGACAGCACGAGCATTTTCAGAAATCCACATTGTATTACCATCTTTGCGATATACTAAGGACTCAAAATTATACACTGCATTATCCACTTCTATTGCCGATATAAATTCTTGCCGTCGGTTTGCTTCAACATAAAGCTGGCGAGAAATATCTTGAGTATTCTTGATTAACTCTTCTGGCAAACTATAACCATACATTCTTGCTAATGCCATATTTGCACTAATAAAACGCCCAGAAGGAGTAGTCTGAAAAATACCATCAACAGCATTTTCTACTATCTCGTGATATCGTTGTTCTGCAATTATCAGAGATTCTTCTGCTTGCTTACGTTGGACTAGAGAGCCTAATTGAGTAGCTACTGCCTCAATTAATTGCATTATATGTAACTGTTCATGTAGTACCTTTTTGTTAAAGAAAATCAAGATTGCCAACACTTTATTTTCGACAATAATTGGTACGCCAAAAGCTGTTTTTAAATCTGCTACAGCAGCTAATTTTGACTCAGTTGAAAAATCTTCAACCCACTCTGATTTTTTGGATGCAAAAATTCTACCAGGCAAACCATTATTATGACTAAAAATTAGTTTCATAATCTGGTCTCTACACTCAAATAAATCTGGTTTTTGAGGGCACCAACCTTGACTACATTCGAGGAAATTAGTATCTTGATTAGGAATCCAGGCTTCACTAAAATCCCAATCAATTAATTGACAACAAGACTGAAGCATAATTGTTAATGCAGAATGAAAATCATCTGTATTATTAATAGATTGAGTAGTTTCTAATAAAAACCTGATTTCGGCTTCAGCTCTTTTTCTTTCTGTAATTTCTTGTTGTAAAAATAAATTATTATCTATTAATTCTTGGTTTAAGCTTTCTACATATTGATAAAGTTGAGCTTGTTGAATAGCGATCGCTGTCTGAGCTGCCAAGCGCCTTAATAAATCAGTTTCTGATATTTCCCACTGTCTATTTTCTCGACATTGATGAGCTATTAATAACCCCCATACATTAATTTCTGAATTGTCAATCTGATTTTTATTTTCAGTTTCCTCTGTAATTAAGATGGGTAGTACTAGATTTGCTTTCACCTGAAATTTTCTCAGCATCTCTGCATAACATTCTTGTATATCCGGTCGATTAATATTACTAATAATACTAAAATGACCTTGTTTATAACGTTCTAAAATATTGCTGTTGGGAAAACATGGATCGAAAATTGTCATGCCTAACAGTGAAAGATAATTTGGTGCTAAAGATTCTTTTTCTACAACACCATGACCATTTGCTAATAAACGATAAATTATTACGCGGTCGCATTGCAAAAACTCTCGCACTGACTCTACTGTAGTTTCTAATATTTCCTCTAAGTTTAAAGACTGATTAATTTTGTCTATCACTAAACTTAATAAGTTCTCTTGTTTTCTAATTTTTTGAGTTCTAATTCGGCTAGTTGGCGCTTGGTAATATCTAGAATTGTGCCAAAGATTTTGATTGGTTCTAAGTTACTATTTGTAATTAAACTCGTCTTCGTATAAAGATATTTCGCTGTTCCATCTGGGCGAATTATTTCATATTCACACTCACACTTTTGGCTTTTCTCTAAGATTAAAGCCATATTTTTTTCCCATAATTTTCTACTTTCGGGAAGGAACATTTGGAGGAATTCTGTACAAGTTGGTGGCTTTTGAGTACCACTCAGACCCAAAATCCTCAGTACTTCATCAGACCAAGTAATTTTCTGTGTTTTGAGGTCTAATACCCAGTTACCCAAATGAGGTATTTTTTGTGCTTCTTGTAGTTTGGCTTGAGTTTCTTTGAGGGCAATTAAATTTTTATTTCTTTCAATCACATAGCGAATTACTCGCTCTAATGTATATTCTCGAATTTCTAATTTATTCAAATAATCTGCTGCCCCAATTTTCATTGCCAGTAGGTCTAATTCTCGATCGCCTTGACCTGTGATGAATATAATTGGTGTCTGACAATTAAGTTCTATTGCTGCTTTGAGTAAATCTATGCCGTCTTTTTCTCCTAGACGATAGTCAAGCAAACAAACATCATATTCTCCTGTTTGTATTGCAGCTAACCCCCCTTCATAGGTCTTTTCCCACACCAGGGAGATTTTTGGTGACTCTACTTCTGACAATATATCATCAATGACAATAAAATCATCTTCATCATCTTCTATCAGGAGAATATTAATAGTGTATTTTTGCATAGCAGCCTGCTTGATTTTATATATTATCAACTAACTATAGTTATATTTAGGTAAACAATTAGCATCGCCACCAACATAAAATAATTTATTATAAATATAATTTTCCCAATAATTTTTCCAATAATTTTCCCAGGAAATTATCAACCTAAAAATTGCCCTAGCAGATTCAATCTTCTCTAGCAGGAAGTTCAACAATTTCAAACCAATATCTACTCAAACCTTGAATTACTGTTATTAATCCCTCAAATGTTACTGGCTTGACAATAAATGAACTAATTCCTAATTGATAAGAAGTATAGATATCTTCTTCTTCTTTAGAAGTAGTTAAAACTATAACAGGAATCAAAGATAAATTAGGGTCAGATTTAATTTCTTTGAGAGCCTCTCTGCCATCTTTTTTAGGCATATTTAAGTCTAACAAAATTAGTCCTGGTCGAGGCGAAGTTCCGGGGTCTGCATAAGCACCTTGATGATGTAAAAATCTAATAATTCTTCCCCATCCTCAACAATATATAGCTTATTAAGTAATCTACTTTCCTCAAAAGCTTCTATTGTCAGGAGGCGGTCGTCCTCATCATCTTCAGCCATGAGAATTGGTACTGGTGTTTTATTCAACTTAGATATGCTCCTTTTGTTCATCTGCAGTCTGTTCAATAGGCAAAGTAACCACAAAAGTAGTTCCTTGATTGGGGATACTACGAGCAGTAATATTACCGTTATGTCTCTCTACTATTTTACGACATATTGCTAGTCCCATGCCAGTACCTTGATATTTTTGCTTACCATGCAGGCGTTGAAAAGGTGTAAATATTCGGTCTAAATATTTTTCCTCAAAACCTATCCCATTGTCGGATACCATAATTTGAACTTGATTAGTTTTCCACTGTAAAACTGCTTCTACCTTGACAATAGGACGATTTTCTGGTAATTGAAATTTAAGTGCATTGCCAATTAAGTTTTGGAACAATTGTCGCATTTGTATTGAGTCGGCCTGAATAGTCAGTAACTCTCCTACTTCCACCTGAGCTTTTGTTTGTTCAATGCGGTTTTCCAAGTCGTCAATAACTTCTGCGACTATTTGAGAAAGGCTTACAGGTAGATATGGTTGTGCTTTGGTCGTAATACGGGAGAAGTTTAATAAATCTCTAATGAGAGTTTGCATCCTGTTGGCAGCACTCTGCATTCTTCGTAGATAGTCTAGTCCTTTTTCATCTAACACATCCCCATATTTAGCTTTGAGGCGATCGCCAAAAGTCTGAATTTTCCGTAGTGGTTCCTGCAGGTCGTGGGAAGCGACATAAGCAAAATCCTCTAGTTCTTGATTACTAATTTTTAGCTGAGTAATGAGCTTTTGCTGTCTAGCTTCATTTTGCTTGCGGGGAGTAATATTTTGAATTTGAGCAATAAAATACAGAGGTTCGCCTGATGGATATTTTGCTAGAGAAACACTCAAAATTATCCAGACAATATTACCTTTCTTGCTAATATAGCGCTTCTCCATATTGTAGTTGCTTTTTTTTGCTTCTAACAGTTCCTGCATCAAGGCAAGATCGGTAGCTAGATCGTCAGGATAAGTAATTTCTGGGAAAGTTAACTCGATCAATTCAACTTCACTGTAATCCAGCATTTTGCACAAAGCATGGTTAACCCGGATAAATTTTCCATCTAGTGATACTAGAGCAATACCAATAGGTGCATTGTCAAAAGCTAGACGGAAGCGTTGTTCTCTTTCTTGCAATACTTTTTCCATCTGTTTACGTTCAGTGATATCTCTAGTAGTAATAGCAATACCATCTGCTAGAGGAACTACCATGTGTTGTAACCAAGAAATGTTGGGGGTAAAGGCATTTGTGCAAAACTCTTCTTTGAGAACTTTTCCCGTTTCCACAACCTGAACGTATTTTTCCAAGAAACCTTCGGTACGGTTGATAGGAATTAGTTCGGACAGTCTTTGTCCCAATACTTCAGATTTAGACATAGAAATGAGTTGTTCGGCGCGGGAGTTTAGCTCTGCAAAAATAAAATCGATAATACCTCCAGTTTCATCCCGCAGAGTATTAAATATAAATAAACTATCTAAGCTTGCTTCTGCAGCAGCACGAAATTTAACCTCACTTTCTCGTAATTGAGTTTCTATAACCTGCCGTTCTACTATTTGTTTGTGTAGTTCCTGATTTGCTTTTTCTAGTTCTGCTGGACTAGGCAATGCTAAAGCTTGAGGCATGAGAATACTGAGTTCAAAAGCTGTCAACAATGAAATTATGGCAGTTATAGCCTTCAGAGTTCCTGAAACCCAGTAAGTGGGATGCCATAAGGTCCACACATCTAGAAGATGGCTTGTCCCACAAGAAACTATAAATGCACTAAATAGCCAGAATATATAAGGAAAAGGTAAATCTTTTCTTTGCTGGATAAAATAAACCAATATTAGAGGGATAGAGAAGTAAGCAATAGTAATCAGAGTATCTGAGACTAAATGCAAGCTAACTAAACTAGGATTCCAGAGATAGCATTGTCCAGTAGGTCTATATTCAAACATATTTTTTAAGAAAGGCAATAGGGATAAAGAAACAAGGACAAAGATATTAGTTTCAAACTGCGCCTGACCACCCTCAAAAGTTATATTTAGGGTACGGGTGAAAAAATTGGTTGGTGGGGGTAGGACACGGAGACGCACCAGACGCGGGGACGGGTCGATGTGTGGGGAACAGACAACGGTTTCGGCCATTTTATGTGAAGAAATTTTCTTGAATTTCAGCAGAAAATTTCAGTAAATTGATGCCAATAAGAGCCATAAACTACGAGATAAACTGAATATAAAAAGCTCCATTACCGTAAGCTATCCTGACTTTTAGCTTTATGAGCGCAAGCCCTAATTCTAAATTCTAAATTCTAAATTCTAAATTCTAAATTCTTGAAATTTTGGCCATTTCACTTTTTGTCTCCTTAATAATGACGACTGACTTGTAGCTTCTTGATTTCTCAGATGACCCACATCTTGATTACAGCACAAAAAATATAGAACAGTTACCAAAAAATTGGGGTAGGTGCCTCGCCCTTGTAGGGCGACTTTTTATTTGCAAGTGAATTGAACAGATATACTACACTACGGCTTTTTTGCCGGGGGGCACGCCTCCTCCGGAGGAGCTGCGAATTGTGGAAACTCGGGCGCGGACGTGGAGGCAGCGGAGAGGCGGAGAGGCGGAGACGGGGAGACACGGAGACACGGAGACACGGGGATTATCGTTTCTGCTCTTTGACAAAATCATCCCACAAACTCCTCCCACACCCCCACACCTCCCACACCTCCCACACTCCCCACCCTTCCCACACTCCCCACACTCTCCCAATAGATCCCAAATGGGTTCTATAAATGTCCACGCCCTATTTGCCCAGTGCTATAGCCCTTGTCCCTATATCTCTTTTGCATCTGAAATGCAATAAACGCATTTTAATATACATAAACTTCATAAAAATAAATATTTTGTAACAAAGAATACGAATACTTCCTGGAAACTCATTTACATTAATCAACAACAAGTTAATAAAAATTTGACTTAGGTGGTAACAACAGATACAGAAATTGTTAAACATAAGGTCTAAAGCCTCCTGCCCTTTTAAGGAGATAAAAAGCGGTCGAGAGATGGCAAGGTCTCCTCGCCATATCTAATCGACCAAAAGAAAGATAATTCCGTATTCTCGTAGCCTCCCTATTACAGGAGGTACTGATAACTGATAACTGATAACTGATAACTGAAATGACTGGCACAGTAGAACGCCAAGAAAAACTAAATAAATTTGAGAAATTTAAAGCAGAAAAAGATGGTCTGGCAGTGAAAACAGAACTAGAACAATTTGCCAATATTGGTTGGGAAGCAATAGACAAAACTGACCGCGACCACAGACTAAAATGGTTAGGTATATTCTTCCGACCAGTAACTCCAGGCAAATTTATGTTGCGGATGCGGATGCCGAATGGAGTCATCACCAGTAAGCAAATGCGAGTCTTGGCAGAAATAGTCCAACGCTACGGTGAAGATGGTAGCGCGGATATTACCACCAGGCAAAACTTGCAACTGCGGGGAATTAGAATAGAAGACATCCCAGACATATTCAGTCGATTTGAACAAGTAGGTTTAACCACCGTTCAATCAGGTATGGATAATGTACGCAACATTACAGGTTCCCCAGTAGCAGGAATAGATGCAGACGAACTGTACGATACTCGTGAGTTAGTGCAGCAAGTCCAAGACATGATTACTGGCAACAGCAAAGGCAACCCAGAATTTACCAATCTACCACGGAAATTCAATATAGCGATCGCTGGATGTCGTGATAATTCTGTTCATGCGGAAATCAATGATATTGCCTTTGTTCCCGCTTACAAAAACGATAAGTTTGGCTTTAATGTTCTAGTCGGTGGCTTTTTCTCAGCCAAACGTTGTGAAGCAGCTATCCCCCTAAATGCTTGGGTAGAACCAAATCAAGTAGTTGCCATCTGCCGAGCTATATTAGAAATATTTCGCGATAATGGACCGCGAGCCAATCGTCAGAAATCTCGTCTAATGTGGTTAATTGACGAATTAGGTCTAGACAAATTCCGCTCAAAAGTCGAGCAACAAATGGGGCAAACTCTAGAAACAGAAGCTCCCAAAGACGAAATTATCTGGGAAAAACGGGACCACATAGGGGTTTACAAACAAAAACAACCAGGATTAAACTATATAGGGTTGCATATTCCGGTTGGTAGGCTGTATGCTAACGATATGTTTGAGCTGGCGCGGCTAGCGGAGGTTTATGGAAATGGAGAAATTAGGCTCAGTGTAGAACAAAATGCTATAGTTCCTAATATTCCAGAATCTAGAATCGAAGCGTTCCTTGGTGAACCCCTGCTAGAAAAGTTTTCCATTAATCCTCAACCATTAACTCGGGCCGTAGTTTCATGCACAGGGGCACAGTTTTGTAACTTTGCTCTCATCGAAACCAAAAGTCGTGCCGTAGCAATGGTCAAGGAACTCAGGCTGAACTATCCATGCCAAAACCAGTACGGATTCACTGGACTGGTTGCCCCAACTCTTGTGGACAGCCACAGGTTGCAGATATCGGTTTGATGGGAACTAAAGCCCGCAAAGATGGTAAAATGGTTGAGGGTGTTGACCTGTACATGGGAGGCACAGTTGGCAAAGATGCTAAACTTGGCAATTGCGTTCAAAAGGTATTCCCTGTGAAGACCTCAAACCTGTTTTGCGGAATTTGCTAATTGAAAATTTTGGTGCTCAACCAAAGTAAATTAAAAATCTTACAAGTAAAGACTGGAGAAGCTTAAATAGCCTTTCTCAAATTTAGTCTCAAAGCAAAAATTTATTTATTACACTCAAAGCCAAAAAAACAACAAGGAGAATCTCAACAATGTCTACTACAGTTAATACTTCTAACAATTCACCCGAAACTGCAAAATCTCTAGGTCTAAAAATTCTATCTGTAGTTGGGTTAACACTATTTGCTGGTTTTTATACCAATAGTTGGCAGCGTT